>NZ_JBFUEQ010000004.1:0-566309 GCF_056403835.1 Mesorhizobium sp. P2_E6 | reverse complement strand
GCGGAGATCGAAGTGGTGCCGGTCGAGGTGGCGAAGGCGATCTCGGAGCGGACGTCGCTGATCATGCTGTCGATGGGGGCGGGGACCGGCTGCGACGCGCAATATCTGTTCGCCGACGACATTCTCGGCCAGAACCGTGGGCACATGCCTCGCCACTCCAAGGTCTATCGCAATTTCGCCGCCGAATATGATCGTTTGCAGGCTGAGCGGATCGCGGCGTTCTCCGAATATGTCGCCGACGTCAACAGCGGCGCTTATCCCGAGGACAGGCACGTCGTGCATATGGGCTCCGACGAGTTTGCGCTGTTCATGAAGAAGGTCGATCACACTTAGCCACGCTTCCTCCCAAGAGCAGACAGCCCGCTTCCGGGCCCATTGCGGTCATCTTGGAACAGGACTCCGAAGGGCCGCGTATGTTCGCAAAGGAGGCATTAGGGTTAGCTAAAGTCGACTTTATGGCGTCACGGACCCATGCGGAACGATACGGGAAGACTTCTGATTTTTGCCGACGAAAAACTCAACAAAATCAATGTTCCTAAAACGCCCTTGGCAACCACCATTCAGTCCGCCAGTTTGGGCGCCTTTTTGACTGTCTCAGAACAGTGTCGACATTCCCGTAGGTTAGTGGCGGCCCAACCGAGGCTCATGATCATGACACAATTGGGCCTCGTGTGTGGCTGTTGTCTTGTCGATTTGGTATCGATAACATGCCTTTGCGTGAAATTGATTCCAATGGGTGGTTCATGAGCGATGCTGGACGCCGCAGAGACCGTGTGCCCGAGCGTCTAGGGCTTTCCTTGGGCAGACCGCAGCCGGCCGCTGGAGCGGCATGATGGCCAAGGCAGCCGCATCGAGGCCGGGCGAAAGCCACACGCCGACGATGGTCGACGTGGCGCTGCGGGCCGGTGTGTCGACCATGACGGTGTCGCGAGCCTTGAAAGAGGGCAGCCGGGTTTCGAAGGCAACGCGCGAAAAGATCATGACAGCGGTCAACGATCTCGGCTACGTGCTCGACCAATCGGCCGGCAGCCTGTCCTCGCGCAAGACGGGGTTCGTCGCGGCGATCGTCCCCTCGATCAACAATTCCAACTTCGCCGATACCGCGCGCGGCATCACTGACGAACTTGAAAGCACCGGGCTCCAGCTCCTGCTCGGCTACACCGACTACACGGTCGAGAAGGAAGAACAGCTGATCGAGGCGATGCTGCGCCGGCGGCCGGAAGGCATCATCCTGACCGGCGGCGCTCATACTGATCGCGCCCGCCGCCTTCTGAAAAGCGCCGGCATTCCCGTGGTCGAAACCTGGGAGCTGCCGGCCAAGCCGATCGATCAGGTGGTTGGGTTTTCCAACGAAGAGGCGATGGGGCTGCTGGTCAAGACGCTCGCCAAAAAGGGCTACCGGAAGTTCGGTTACATCGGCGGCACGACCTCGCGCGACACGCGCGGCAGCCAGCGGCGCGAAGGCTTCGTCAGGGCAATCGAGGAACTCGGCCTGCCGACCGGCCGCCTCGTTTCCTTCGGCGTGCCGCCGATCTCCATCGAGCAGGGCGGCCAGGCCGTCGTCAGTATGCTGGAACGCTGGCCGGACACCGAGGCAGTGCTTTGCGTCTCGGATCTTTCGGCCTTTGGCGCGCTGATGGAATGCAAGCGCCGTGGCATGCGGGTGCCGCAGGACATCGCCATTGCCGGTTTTGGCGACTATGAGGTCGCCGCCTTCTGCCATCCCGGCATCACCACCGTGAATGTCGACTGCTATGGCATCGGGCAACAGGCTGCCCGAAGATTGATCCAGGTGATCCGCGGTGACGGCAAAAGGCACGGCCAGGAAATCGTTCTGACCGGCTACCGCGTCGTCGAGCGCGAAAGCACCTGACATTGCGGTGTCGGTTCAGAACGCGATCTGGACCTTCATCGATTTGTTGCGGTCGCCGGCGATCTCGAAAGCCGCAACTGCCTCGTCGAGCGGATAGATGCCTGATAGTAGCGGTTTGACATCCACCCGGCGGTGATTGATCAGGTCGACGGCGAGTGCGAACTCGTCGTGGAAGCGGAAGCTGCCGCGCATCTCGATCTCCTTGGCGACGATCAGGTTCTGCGGGATCGACACGTCGCCGCCGAGGCCGAGCTGCATCAGCACGCCGCGCGGCTTCAGAACATCGAGGCCGGCCCGCACGGCGCGTTCGTTGCCGGAAGCTTCGAACATGACGTCGAAACTGCCCTTGTCGACATTGTAGGCCGCGAGCTTTTCGCCGCTGGTCGCGACATTGATGGTCCGGTCGGCGCCGATCTCCAGGGCCTTTGCCAACACGCCGTCCATGACATCGGTGGCGACGATTTCGCGCGCGCCGTGGGCTCTGGCTGCCAGGATGCAAAGCGCGCCGATCGGCCCGCAGCCGGTGACCAGAACGCGCTTGCCGAGGAGCGAGCCGGCGCGGTTCATGGCATGCAGCGTCACTGCAAAGGGCTCGGCGAAAGCGGCTTCGTTGATGGAAACGTGGTCGGCTATTCTGTGGCACTGCCACGCTTCGGCGACCAGGCGCTGGCGGAACGCGCCCTGGATGTGCGGCATTGGCATGGCGCTGCCGTAGAAGCGCATGTTCAGACACTGGTTCTGCATGCCTTGCAGGCAGTAGCGGCAGGCATTGCAGGGACGGCTGGGCGAGATGGCGACGCGGTCGCCTATGGCAAGCGCCGAAACGCCATCGCCGATGGCCTTCACCGTGCCGGCGACCTCGTGGCCGAGGATCATCGGTTCGCGCAGGCGGATCGTACCGAAGCCGCCATGGTTGTAGTAGTGCAGATCCGAGCCGCAGATGCCGCCGGCTTCGACTGATATCTCCACCTGCCCATCGCCGAGGACGCCCGGATCGGTCTCCTCTATTCTCAGGTCCTTTGCCGCGTGGATGACGATCGACTTCATGATGTGATCCTCTCTCAGGCGACCGGCGTCAGCAAGGTCCGTCCACTGAAATGAGCCGCGAGGTTGTCGCGAACCAGCTGACCCATGGCCTTGCGCGTCTCCACCGTGCCGCTGCCATGGTGCGGTTGCAGCACGACATTGGAAAGTTTTCCGAAGCGCTCGTCGATTCTCGGCTCGTTCCAGAACACGTCGAGCCCGGCGCCCTTGATCGCACCGGATTCCAGCGCGGCGAGCAGCGCCGTTTCGTCGACCGTGCTGCCGCGCGCGATGTTGATCAGGATGCCGTCCGGCCCGAGCGCTGCCAGAACCTCTGCATTGACGATGTTTTTGGTGCCTTCGCCACCAGCCAGCGTCACCATCAGGAACTCGCTCCGACGCGCCAGCTCGACCAGATCGCCGACGAAGTCGTAAGGCAGCTCGTCGTGTTTGCGGGTGCCGAAATAGGCGATCTCGCAGTCGAACGCAGCCGTGCGCCGGGCCACCGCCTTGCCGATGCGGCCCATGCCGACAATGCCCAGCCTTTTTCCGTAGACGCGCGTGACCAGCGGCATGTTGGCCTTGCGCCAGCTGCCGTCGCGCACATAGGTGTCGGCCTGCGGAATCTGGCGCGCCACGGCGAGCAGCAGCCCGATGCCGATATCGGCCACATCCTCGGTCAACACATCAGGCGTGTTGGTGACGCGGATGCTGTTTTCCCTGGCGTAGGCCAGGTCGATGGCGTCGGTGCCCATACCGTAGCAGGAGACGATTTCGAGCTTCGGCAGTTTTGCCATCAGCGCAGCACTGGCGCCAAGTTCGCCGCGCGTCGCAATGGCGCGGATGGCATCCGCATGACTTGATATCAGCGCGTCCTTGTCTTCGGCCTGCCAAAGCTTGTGGACGCGATACTTCGCTTCGAGGTCTGCCATGTCCCAGTCCGGATAGGGGCCGGTCATCAATATGTCGGTCACTGCATCGTCTCCTCGCCAAGTGAATTTTTTCCATTGACTATGTTATCGATAACATTCATGTCAATAGGCACTGGCGGCGGCGCGGCGGAAATCGTATCCCGCTTCAGGGACATTCCTCGGGAGGAGCACTTGAGCAGTTCGTTGTTCGATTTGACCGGCATGCGGGCGTTGGTCACGGGGTCGGGGCAGGGCATCGGCCTGGCGCTGGCGGAGGGGCTGGCGCAGCACGGCGCCGAAATCGTGATTAACGGCCGCAGCGCAGAAAAAGTCAAAGCAGCCGCGGATGCGCTGGCGGCGAAGGGATACAAGGCCCATAGCGCCGTCTTCGACGTCACCGATCACGCGGCGGTAGCGGATGGCGTTGCCGAGATCGAGACGACGATCGGCGCCATTGACATCCTTATCAACAATGCCGGCATGCAGTTTCGCATGCCGCTCGAGGATTTCCCCGCCGACAAATGGGACGAGTTGCTGCGTACAAACATCTCAAGCGTGTTCTTCGTCGGGCAAGCGGTGGCGCGGCACATGATCCCGCGCAAGCGCGGCAAGATCATCAACATCGCTTCGGTGCAGAGCGAGTTGGCACGGACCAACATTGCGCCCTATACGGCCACGAAAGGCGCGGTGCGCAACCTGACGCGCGGCATGTGTGCCGACTGGGCCAAGCACGGGTTGCAGGTCAATTCCATCGCACCGGGCTACTTCAAGACGCCACTCAACCAGGCGCTGGTCGACAATCCCGAATTTTCAGCCTGGTTGACCAACCGCACGCCGGCGGGACGCTGGGGCGACGTCGGCGAACTGGTCGGCGCGGCGGTGTTCCTGGCCGGACCGGCCTCATCCTTTGTCAATGGACACACGCTCTATGTCGACGGTGGCATCACGACCTGTCTTTGAACCCGCGCTCATCGTCGTGATGGGCGTCAGCGGCTGCGGCAAGACCAGGGTCGGTGTCGAAATCGCCGCGCGGCTTGGTCTTGCCTTCGTCGAAGGCGATACGCTGCATCCACGCAGCAATGTCGAAAAGATGTCGGCGGGCATCCCGCTTGCCGATGAGGATCGCTGGCCCTGGTTGGATCTGGTCGGTGCAGCCTTGCGCCAGGCGCGTGAGGAGGGCCGCGGGCTGATCGTCTCTTGCTCGGCGCTGAAGAAGTCCTATCGCGATCGGCTTCGCCATGCGGCGGGCGGGCCGCTGTTTTTCGTCTTCCTGGAGGGGTCGCGCGCGCTGCTGCAAGCCAGGCTCGCCGCACGCCGCGACCACTTCTTCCCGCCGGCGCTGCTCGACAGCCAGTTCGCCGCGCTGGAACATCCTGGCGAAGAGAAGCTGGTGGTCACCGTGGACGTCGACGCCCCGGTCGACAGCATTGCCGATGTGGCGTTGAAGGGCCTGGACGCCTTTGGGATCGCCCCTGCCAGGATCAAGGAAAGAGGCTCGTTGAGATGACACAAGCTGCAAGAGTCGCCGTTGTCGGCGCCGGCATCATGGGATCCGCAATCGCCACCCGCCTGATCGAGACCAAGCAGGCGGTCACCGTGTTCGATCTGGACAAGGCAAAGGTTGCTGCCCTGACCGCGAAGGGTGCGTCTGCCGCAGCGTCGGTCGCCGAGGCAGTGCAAGCGAGCGACTTCGTCATCCTGAGCCTCAACCATGCCGATATCGTGCGTTCGGTGGTGTTCGGCGATGCCGGTGTCGCGGCTGCGGCATCGTCCGACAAGCTGCTGATCGACATGTCGTCGATTGACCCGGCCGACACCGCGCAAATGGCGAAGAAACTGGCGGCCGAGACGGGCATGAAATGGCTCGATTGTCCGCTTTCAGGCGGCGTTCCCGGCGCGCTGGCCGGCCGGCTGACCGTCATGGCGGGCGGCGAGGCGGCAGACTTCGAACACGCGCGTACGGTGATGCGGCATCTCTGCGCCAACTACACGCTGATGGGGCCGAGCGGGGCAGGGCAGACCACCAAGCTGATCAACCAGCTTTTCTGCGCGGTGCTGTTCCAGGCTGTTGCTGAAGCCGTGAAACTCGCCGAAGCCGGCGGCGTCGATCCGAAGGCAATCCCGGCGGCACTCAAGGGCGGACGCGCCGATTCCAGCATCATGCAGGAGTTCATGGCGAAGTTTGCCGCTCGCGATTTTTCAGCGACCGGCCGCATCGACAACATGCTCAAGGACCTGGATTCGCTGCAGGCCTTTGCCCTCAAGACCAAGACGCCGATGCCGATGACCGGGCAGGTGGTCGAGATCCACCGCTTGCTCTGCGCGGCTGGATTGGGGCCTAGGGATTCGGCCGAAATGATGCGCCTGCTCGACGGCAAGACCAGCTAAGCTGAGTGCCAAATTTTGTCGCTTGACGCTCAGAAATGTTATCGATAACATCATTTGGCGATCTCGGGAGGAACGCTTTGTGACTGAAGAAAAACTGATCGAGTTCAAGTCGATTACCAAGGAGTTTGGCGGCACCCGCGCGCTCTCCGACGTGACGCTCGATCTGCACAAAGGCGAGATCCTGGCACTGCTCGGCGAGAATGGCGCCGGCAAGTCGACTTTGATCAAGACGCTCGCCGGCATCTACCGTCCCGATGGCGGCCGCATCCTGTTTCGCGGCGAGCCCTATCACCACCGCCCGCCGCGGCCCAACCAGCGCCAATCCGTCGCCTTCATTCACCAGGATCTCGGTCTGATCGAATGGATGACGGTCGGCGAAAATGTCGGCCTCGCCCAGGGATTTTCGCTGCGCTCTGGTCTCATCGACTGGCGTTCCACCGAAAAGCGGGCGCACGAAGCCCTGAAGCTGGTCGGTTGTGATTTCGATCCGACGACGCGCGTCCAGGATTTGACCCGCACCGAAAAATCACTGGTCGCCATCGCCCGCGCGCTGGCCACCGAGGCCGATGTGCTGGTGCTCGACGAGCCGACCGCCAGCCTTCCGGCCGACGAGGTCGACCGCCTGTTCGACGCCATCCGCCCGCTCAAGCAGCGCGGCGTTGGCATGATCTATGTCTCGCATCGCCTCGACGAGATCTTTCGCATCGCCGACCGCGTCGCCGTGCTGCGCGACGGCAGGCTGGTCGGCCAGAAGAAGGTCGCCGACACCAGGCCCGACGAGCTGGTCGAGATGATCGTCGGCCGTCCGGTAAGCCAGGTTTTCAGCAAGGCTCAAACGCAGCCCGGCGAGACGGTGTGCGCCGTCCGCGACTTGGTGTGCGCCGGCGCTGGCCCGGTGTCGTTCGACGTGCGCAAGGGCGAGTTGCTCGGCCTGGTCGGACTGCGCGGCGCCGGACAAGAACTGGTCGGCCGGGCGCTGTTCGGCTGCCAGGCCTTTTCCGGCTCGGTGACGATCAATGGCGCTACGCCCGACCTGTCGAGCCCGATCGCGGCGATGTCGGCCGGCGTCGGCCTCATCGCCCGCGACCGAACCGAAGAATCGATCGCGGCCTCCTTGTCGATCCGCGAAAACAGTTTTCTCAATCCCGGTGCCGGCAAGCGGGGCCTGTTCTCGTTTCTGGCACCGCACAAGGAGGCTGCGCTGGCGCAAGTGATCGGCGGCTTGGTTGGGCTGCGCCCCAACGATCCGAACCTGCCGATCGAGGCGTTGTCGGGCGGTAACCAGCAAAAGGTGGTCGTCGGGCGCTGGCTCCACACCGGCCGCACGTTGCTGATCGCCGAGGACCCGACGGCCGGCGTAGACGTCGGCGCCAAGGCCGAGATCTACCGGCTGATCGGCCGCGCGCTCGAAGCCGGCCTCGCCGTCGTCGTGGTGTCGACCGATTTCGAGGAGATCGCGCATATCTGCCACCGCGCGCTGGTGTTTTCGCGTGGACAGATCGTGCGCGAACTCACCGGCGACGACCTGACCACATCCGCCGTGATCATTGCGGCATCGGCTTCCGAAGCCGCCTGATTTTTCTGGGAGCGAACCCATGCAATCGATCGAATCCAGCGCACTCGAACCGACAAGCGGCGAAATGGCGGGCTTGTCTTTTGGGCAGAAGATCATCCGGCTGTTGCCGGTCTACGGGCTGGTGATCCTGACGGCGCTGCTGATCCTTTTGTTCTCGATCCTGCTGCCGAACACCTTTCCGACGCTGCTCAATTTGCGCTCGATCATCTCCGACAAGGCGATCATCGCGCTGCTGTCGCTGGCGGCGATGATCCCGATGGCGTCCGGTCGCATCGACCTGACCGTCGGCTACGGCATCGTGCTGTGGCACATCCTGGCCATCAGCCTGCAGACCATGTTCGGCGTTCCGTGGCCGCTGGCGGTGATCATCGTGCTGCTGCTCGGCGCCGCGACCGGCTTCCTCAATGGGCTGCTGGTCGAAGTCGCCCGGATCGACTCCTTCATCGCCACACTCGGCACCGGCACCGTGCTCTATGCTCTCGCCCTTTGGCACACTGGCGGCAGGCAAGTGGTTGGCGTGTTGCCCAACGGGTTCTACGCGCTGAACGGCACGATGGTGTTCGGGTTGCCAATCACCGGCCTCTATGTTTTGGCGATCGCCGTCGCGCTGTGGATCATCCTCGAATATCTGCCGATCGGCCGCTACGTCTATGCCATCGGTGCCAATCCGAAGGCTGCTGCGCTGAACGGCATTCCGGTGCGCCGCTTCGTCATCGGCGCCTTCATCTCGTCGGGTTTCCTGACGGCGCTGACAGGTGTGCTGCTCGCCTCCAAGCTGCGCATCGGCCAGGCCAGCGTCGGGCTGGAATATCTGCTGCCGGCGCTCGTCGGCGCCTTTCTCGGCTCGACCACCATCAAGCCCGGACGCGTCAATGTCTGGGGCACGATGACGGGCGTCATCATCCTGGCCGTCGGCATTTCCGGCATCCAGCAGTTCGGCGGCTCGTTCTTCGTCGAACCGCTGTTCAACGGCGTGACGCTGCTCGTCGCCATCGGCATCGCCGGCTACGCCCAGCGCAAGCGCGGCGCGGCGCACAGGGCCAGGATCAAGGCCGTAGCTCAGTCCTCGAAGTGACCAGCCGAACCCATCCGGGAACAATGGAATGAGCGACTACGAGATTCTGGACGATCGCTTCCGAAAGCTGACGATCGGGCATGCCAAGCTCGAACGGCTGTGGACCGGCAGCCGATGGGCCGAGGGGCCGGTCTATGTTCCCTCAGCAAGGCATTTGCTGTGGTCGGATATCCCCAACGACCGGCTGCTGCGCTACGACGAAAGCGACGGCTCGGTTAGTGTCTTCGAAACCCATTGCAACAACCAGAACGGCCACACGCTCGATGGCGAGGGCAGGGTTGTCGCTTGCGAACATCGCGGCCGGCGCATCTCCCGGCTCGAACATGATGGGCGCTGGCAGCCGCTTGTCGAAACCATCGACGGCAAGCGGTTCAATTCGCCGAACGATGTGGTGGTCAAATCCGACGGGACGATCTGGTTCACCGACCCGGTCTACGGCATCGACAGCCATTATGAAGGCATGATTGCCTCGCCGGAGATCGGCGGTTCCCATGTCTACCGGTTCGACGAAGCAACCGGCGAGGTGGGTGCGGTCATCACCGATATGGTGCAGCCGAACGGGCTGGCTTTTTCGCCCGACGAGAGCATCCTCTACGTGTCGGATACGGGCGCGAGCCATGTTCAGGGCCTGCCGCGTGCGATCAAGACCTATGATGTCGCCGCGGACGGCCGCTCGCTGCGGTCGCGCGGCACGCTGGCCGAGTGTGGTGCAGGGTTTTTCGACGGGTTCCGCGTCGATCGCGATGGCAATATCTGGGCCTCCAGCGCCGATGCGGTTCGCGTCTACGCGCCGGATGGGGTGCTGATTGGGCGCATCCTGGTTCCCGAAATCGTCTCCAATTTGTGCTTCGGCGGTCCGAAGCGCAACCGCCTCTACATCACCGCCCAGACGTCGCTCTATGCCATCTATGTCAACGCGCATCCAGCCGGTTTGGGCCCGGTGGCTGGGCATATCAGCCAGTGACCTGGCGCCCGAAGGCGAGTTCCGGAAGACCAGACAATTTTTTTGAAACCAAGGGAGGTACCAACATGCAACGCAGAACATTTTTGAAATCATCCGTCGCCTTGATGACTATCGCAATCGCTGCTCCAGTCCTGTTCGCCGGCCAGGCACGGGCGGACGCGATGGCCGACGCCATGGCGGTGGTCGAAAAATATGCCCAGAAAGTCACCGCCTGGGACGGCCCGACCACCGGTCCGAAGGCGCAGCCGGGCAAGACGATCGTCGTGCTCGCCGGCGACCTCAAGAACGGCGGCATTCTGGGCGTCACCACCGGCGTCGAGGAAGCGGCCAAGGCGATCGGCTGGGAGGTCAAGGTGATCGACGGCGCCGGCTCGATCGGTGGCCGCACCGCCGCCTTCGGCCAGGCGATGGCGCTAAAGCCGAATGGCATCGTCATCAACGGTTTCGACGCCATCGAGCAGGCACCGGCGCTGGAGCAGGCGAAGGCTGCCGGCATCCCGCTGGTTTCCTGGCATGCCGGACCGGTGATCGGACCAGACGAAAAGAGTGGTGTCTTCGCCAATGTCTCGACCGACGCCATGCAGGTCTCGACGGCCGCGGCCGACTGGGCCTATGCCGACGCCAAGGGCAAGCCCGGCGTCGTCATCTTCACCGATTCGACCTACGCCATCGCCATCGCCAAGGCCGACAAGATGAAGGCGGAGATCGAGCGCCTGGGCGGCAAGGTGCTCGAATATGTCGACACGCCGATCGCCGAGACCTCGCAGCGCATGCCGCAACTCACCACCTCGCTGCTGCAGAAATACGGCGATGCTTGGACGCATTCGCTGGCGATCAACGACCTCTATTTCGACTTCATGGGACCCTCGCTTGCCGCGGCAGGCAAGGCCGGCACCGACGCGCCGATCAATGTCGCCGCCGGCGACGGTTCGGAATCGGCCTATCAGCGCATCCGCGCCGGCCAGTTTCAGAAGGTAACTGTCGCCGAACCGCTCAACCTGCAGGGCTGGCAACTGGTCGACGAATTGAACCGCGCCATCGCCGGTGAAAAATGGTCGGGTTATCTGTCGCCGCTGCACGTGGTGACGGCCGAGAATGTCGAGTTCGACGGCGGCCCGAAGAATGCCTTCGACCCCGACAACGGCTACCGCGACCAGTACAAGAAAATCTGGGGCAAATAAGCACGCACGGAGGCGGGCGCATCACCCGATGCGCCCGCAAACCCGACCGATGTCTCAAGCGCACAAAGTCAGGAAAGTATTGCCATGATCATTCGCTACGCCCTCTTCGAAGGTGAAATCCATCCCGGGCAAGAGAGCGAATTCCGGCGCTTCGTCAGGGACAGGCTGGTGCCGCTGTGGACACAGTTTCCCGGCGCCCAGGAAGTGCGTGTTCTCGACGGCACGGCGCGCGACGAAGGTGCGCCCGCCTACGCGATGGCGCTGGCCATTCGCTATCCCGACATGGACGCCTGCAACCGGGCGCTTCAATCCGACGTAAGATTTCAAAGTCGGGAGGTCACCGGTGAACTGCTGAAGATGTTCACCGGCCGCGTGCATCACCATGTTTTCGAGGCAAATGAGTACGAGCCGGTCTGATTGGGATCTTGATCGGCAACGCTCCCATTGCTGTGATCGGCGTAGGCCGGTATCGGTGGTTGCGTATTCATGATTTGAACCTGCGGACCAGACGTCGCCCATTGGCTGCGGAACCATACGGAACAATGCGGGAAGATGTCTGATTTTGGCCCACGAAAAACTCAACAAAATCAACGCTTTTGATATACCCTCCAGGCCCACCAAAAGACCCATATAAGTAATTGATTCTGCTGTATATTTCTGAGGTTGCCCACAGCGTGGACTCGAACCCCCTCAATCTGACCAAAAACTAGCAGCAGGGATTTTCGTTGCGATCTCAGAATCGCCTGAGGCGAGATTGCATTGTTCGGGGGTTTGAATTGCGAGAGCGCTACCGCCTTTCCCCCAACTCATCAGATCGGCGGTTCCTGCTCCGTTGTCTTGGATGAGGGTTCATTTTGAATTGCCCGCAGCCGAAATCGTCAGACTGGCAGCCCGAGCTGCTTTCTCAGGCTCTTGTCGAATGCGGACGCGGGGACGAAACGGCGCAGGAGACTGACCTGGCGCGCCATTTTGCCCGCCGCATAGCGCCTCTTGGGCGCGGGATCCGTCGCAGCCGCCAAAACGGTCTTGGCTACCACTTCGGGCGCATCGCCTTTTTCCATCGCTTTCCGCACGGCCATGGTCATGCCGGCGCGCGCGGAGTCATAGACATCAAGCAACTGATCGGGCGCGGCGAGATTGCCCTCGAATGATGTACGGGTATAGGCGGGCTCCACCAACGACACGCGAATGCCGAACGGGCGCAATTCGTGATCGAGCGATTCGGAATAACCCTCGATGGCATGTTTGGTCGACGCGTAAAGCGCGAAATAGGGGGCGGGGATAAACCCCTGTACCGAACTCAAATTAACGATCCTGCCCTTTGCTTGGCGTCGCATTGTCGGCAACACCGCGTTGGTCACGCGGAACACGCCGAAGACGTTCACGTCGAACAGCGCCTGAGCCTGTGTGATCGAGGACTCTTCCGCGCCGCCAAAGAGACCCATGCCGGCATTGTTGACGAGCAGGTCGATGCGTCCAGCCTTGGCCAGAACGTCATCGACCATTTTCGCAACGGACGCGTCGTCGGTCACGTCACAGGCGAGCATGGCAATGCCACCGGAGTTTTCGGCGGCTCCGCGACGGCTGGTTCCGAATACGCGATAGCCCGCGCTTAGCAAGACATCGGCGGTAGCGCGGCCGATGCCGGAAGATGCCCCTGTGACCAGGGCGACGCCAGGATTGGTCTTGTTCATGGAAATCATTTCTTTCTTTGTGTTGGATCGGAGTTGGAGAAGCATGAAAGATCGGTCCGAAGGGTGCCAATCATGAGCGCCCCTGGCCCTCGCGTCGGGCCGCCGGGGCGGTCCAGCGCCTGAACAAGGCGCTGGCATTCACGCCGCCAAAGCCGAAGCCATTGGAGATCGCGTAATCCATCTCCATTGGCCGGGGCTCGTTTGCGACGAAGTCGATGCCGTCGGCGGCCGGATCGGGAGCGCTCAGATTGAGCGTTGGCGGCGCCACCTGATCCCGGAGCGCCAGGATCGCGAAGATGGCACCAAGCCCGCCAGCCGCGCCCAGCAGGTGTCCGGTCGCCGATTTCGTTGCGCTGACAGCTATCGCGAAATCGCGCCCGAACACGCTCTTGATCGCTTCGATCTCACCCAGGTCGCCTACTGGCGTGGAGGTCGCATGCGCATTGAGATGACGAACCTCGCGCGGCGAAATCCCTGCTTGCGCGATGGCGATCTCCATGGCCCGGCGCGCACCGTCGCCATCCTCAGGACCAGAAGTGACGTGGTGAGCATCCGCAGTCGTCCCGTAGCCGACGAGTTCGGCTAGCGGTTTTGCGCCGCGCGCCAGCGCATGGCTCAACGCCTCGATGACCAGCACACCCGCTCCTTCACCCATGACGAAGCCGTCGCGCGATGTGTCGAAGGGACGCGAGGCTTGAGCCGGCGCCCAATTGAAGCCGGTTGAAAGAGAGCGTGCCGCAGCAAACCCACCGAGACTGACTATGTTCATGCAAGCTTCCGTGCCCCCGCACACGGCAATATCAGCCTCGTTCGCGCGGATGAGACGGGCCGCGTCGCCGATCGCCTGGATGCCGGCCGCGCACGCCGTCACTGGCGCGCCGAGCGGGCCTTTGAAGCCATGGCGGATTGAGATGTGGCCTGCTGCGAGGTTCACCAGGAAGGACGGCACCGTAAAAGGCGACAGGCGGCGGGCGCCACGCAGGTCGACCGTACGCACGGCTTCTGTGATGGCGGGGAACCCGCCGACCCCCGAAGCGATGACCGTTGCCGTGCGCAGGCGATCCGTTTCCAAGGCAGGCTTCCATTTCGCCTGTGCAAGCGCCTCCTCTGCAGCAGCCAGCGCAAAGAGAATGAACCGATCCACCTTGCGCTGATCTTTTGCGGACAGGACGCCATCAGGATCGAAGCCAGCGTCCGGATCTTCATCCAAGGAGGGAACCACGCCGCCAATCTTCGCCGGCAAGTCTCCCACGACATCGTCAGGAAGCCTACGGATGCCCGAACGACCGGCCAGCAGGCGCGACCATGACGCTTCGACATTGGCGGCAAGGGGAGTGACCGCTCCCATGCCTGTAACAACAATCCGTCGCATTTATTTTCCTATCAAGTTGAGTGCGGCGCCAGCACTGCGCACGCCGTTCAAGCGCGGGCTGCTTCGCGAACCTGATCGGTCGCCGCATCCAGAAAGGCCTGTGCGAGATCGGGATCGTTGACGACGCGCGAAAGGAGCACCGCGCCGACCATCGTCGAGAGAATGGCCATGGCCTTGCCGCCGGTCTCCTCGCCATTGGTCTCGGCAATGAAACGGCCGAGGATATCGAGATGCTCCTTGATGCCGGCTTCGAATGACGCCTTCACCTCGGCGCCCTGCCTGGCAGCATCCGAGCCGAGCGCCACGATCGGACAGCCGTCCATCTTTTCTCCGCGATGATCCATACTGAGGTAGAATCCGATCACCGCGTCCAGCGGATCCTCAGGGTTCGCCGCAATTGCGGTCGACCATCGGTGGGTGGCACTCTCCATCGCCCGCCTGGACGCCTGCGCAGCCAGGTCGTCCTTTGATGCGAACTGCTTGTAAAAGGCGCCCTGGGTCAACCCGGCACCCTTCATCAGATCCTTAAGGCCGATGCCGTCAAAGCCGCGCTCGCGAAAAAGGCGGCTTGCCACATTGATCACGGTCTCGCGGTTTTCCGCAGCTTGAATTCGGCTCACGCGCATCATCGCTCTCCTTTTTTGATTGCGTTCGTAATCTATAATAGATATAGAGGGTGAATGCAATCTATCAAGAAAAGATACGAGATGATCCGCAAAACCCCGAGGGCTTCGCTCGCCTAGCAAGGATGTGACGGTCTCGACCGAGACTGACAAGCATCTGCGGGCCGACGCGACAATGCGTTGACCCTACACGCATACCGCACCTGCTTCCGGCAACGAGTTCTTGCGTCCGCGGGCTTGCCACACGGTGCTCTCGATCGTGCCATCCATTAAATTTGGAGGAGAGGTGAAATGCTATACAGTTATTTTGTCGAGAAATCGATCCGACAGAGCTTCGACCACATCAACAACCATCGGTGGGATGCGGCGGTGAAAGCACTCGCGCCGCATGTCCATCACCGAGTTTCCGGCGCCCACGCACTTGGCGGTGAGCGCCACGATAAAGAAGCTCTGCGCCGCTGGTTTCAGCGCTTCGGCCGTGTCCTGCCCACTCTTCGTCTCACGGTCAACCGCATCTGGGTGAAGGGCTGGCCGTGGCATACCACCGTGTCTGCCCAGTGGGACGGTACTGCAACGCTGCTCAACGGCGACACGTCGTACGTCAACCGTGGTCTCCACATGTTCACCCTGCGGTGGGGAAGAGTCTATGCAATTGAGGAATTTTTCGATTCGCAAGCGGCGGCTCGCGGTCTTGCCGCCCAAGGTGCATCTGGCCTCGAAGAAGCTGTCGCCGAACAGATTGTAAGCTAACAGAAGCGCGATCAGAGGCCACCAAAGGCCACCGGGTCATGTGACCGTGGGTGCGCTACCCGTGGCCCTCATAGCTTGGCTCGGGGTCGCCAGCACCTCGGCCCGGAAAATGCGTATTTGCCATCAGCGGTTCCTCCCGGTCCTCGATTGTGAGAATCGACTCACCTGAACTCGCGTCGGGGGGCGCCGCCGTCTCGCAGCCTGAATGCGACTCACACGCATTTTTTAGATTGCATTCGTAATCTATAACCTGTATAGCGGTCGAATGAAATCTATTTTGAGATGGAGGCGATCGTGAAAAAGAGAACCGTTATCGTATTGGGATCGACCCTGATGGCGATGTCATGGGCGGCGGCATTCGCCACGTTTGCTACTCCTGCGCAGGAAGCTCCTTTGGTGATCGACCCGAGGCAGGAAGCACCATTCGTCAGACTTGTGTCGGCAGCGCCGGTCACCGGATCAGAACGTGGCTTTACCGGAATCATCGGGGCGAGGGTGCAGAGCAATCTCGGCTTTCGGGTTCCCGGCAAGATCGTGGAACGGTTGGTGGACGTCGGTCAGCAGGTCAAAGCCGGTCAGCCGCTGATGCGGATTGACGATACCGATCTCCGCCTGGCACTTTCGGCAAAGCGCAATGCCGTTGCGGCTGCGCGGGCAACAGTCGTTCAGACACAGCCGGATGAACGGCGATACGCCAGCTTGCTCGGCAGTGGGTGGGTTACACCGCAGCGCTACGAGCAGGCGAAGGCTGCGTTGGATACCGCTCAAGCGCAACTTGCCGCTGCCGAAGCCGATGCACGGGTCGCCGAGAACGAGGCGGCCTACGCAGTTCTGTTGGCGGACGCGGATGGAACGGTGGTTGAAACGCTTGGCGAGCCGGGGCAGGTCGTCGCAGCCGGCCAGCCTGTGATCCGCACCGCCAAGGCAGGCCCGCGCGAAGCGGTCGTCGCGCTTCCCGAAACGATCCGGCCGGCGATCGGCTCGGCGGCCGTGGCCAGCGTGTATGGTGGCGATGAGCGTCGTTATTCAGCGCATCTGCGGCAGCTGTCGGACTCCGCCGATGCCCAGACCCGCACATATGAGGCGCGCTATGTGCTGGACGGCGAGGCTGCCACGGCACCGCTTGGCGCGACGGTAACCATTCGGCTCGCAAGCCAGGTGAAACAGCCGGAGGTTCAGGTGCCACTGGGAGCCGTGCTTGATGACGGCCGCAAGACCGGCGTTTGGGTGTTGGACAGCGCCACCTCAACCGTACGCTTTCAGCCCGTCCAGCTTGTTCGTGTTACCAGCGAAACCGCTGTGATCTCCGGTTTGAACTCCAACGTTCCCATTGTGTCGCTCGGCGCCCACCTCCTTCAGGAAGGCGCTCTCGTTAGGACTGGGTCCGAGAGCGGGAGCAACTAATGGGCTTCAATCTTTCCGCGATCGCCGTTCGCGAACGCGCCGTCACCTTGTTCTTCATCCTGCTGCTGGTGGCTGCCGGAGCCTACGCCTTCCTCATGCTTGGCCGGGCCGAGGACCCTAGCTTCACCATCAAGACCATGACGGTCACGACGGCGTGGCCGGGCGCGACGGCGCGCGAGATGCAGGACCTCGTCGCTGAGCCGTTGGAGAAGCGGCTTCAGGAACTGACTTGGTACGACCGGGTGGAGACGACCACACGGCCAGGGTATGCGTATATGACGGTCACGCTGAAGGACAGCACACCGTCATCCGTCGTGCAGGAGGAGTTCTACCAGGCTCGCAAGAAACTCGGGGATGAAGCCCGCAACCTGCCGCCCGGCGTCTTCGGCCCCTTCGTCAACGATGAATATTCGGATGTGAGCTTCGCCCTCTATGCGCTGAAGGCCAAAGGCATGCCGATGCGGGAACTGGCGAGGCAGGCGGAGGTGATCCGCCAGGACCTCCTGCACGTGCCCGGCGTCAAGAAGATCAACATCCTTGGTGAACGTCCCGAACAGATATTCGTGGAGTTTTCCTACGCCAAGCTGGCAACCCTCGGCGTGTCGGCACAGGACATCGTCGCTGCCTTGCAGCGGCAGAACACCGTCACGCCAGCAGGTTCGATCGACACCCTAGGGCCGCGCCTCTTCATTCGGGTCGACGGCGCCTATGACAGCGTTCAGGCGATCGCCGACACGCCGATTGTCGCTGGGGGGCGGACGCTGAAGCTCTCTGACATCGCCGAAGTCAGCCGCGGCTCTGAGGACCCTCCCACATACCTCATCCGACGCCAGGGCGAGCCTACCATCATGCTTGCAGCGGTTATGCAGGAGGGCTGGGATGGGCGCGCGCTCGGCAAGGCACTGGAGGACAAGACTGCCTCGATCGCGCAGACACTGCCGCTCGGCGTGACGCTCGACAAGGTAAGCGACCAGGCCGTCAACATCACCTCGGCGGTCGACGAATTCATGTTGAAGTTCGCGATGGCGCTCGGCGTCGTGCTGCTGATCAGCCTGATCAGCATGGGCTGGCGCGTCGGCATCGTCGTGGCGGCCGCCGTCCCTTTGACGCTCGCCGTCGTGTTCCTCATCATGCTGGAAACAGGCCGGTTTTTCGATCGCATCACGCTCGGCGCCCTCATCCTGGCGCTTGGTCTTCTTGTGGACGACGCCATCATCGCCATTGAGGTGATGGTGGTGAAGATGGAAGAGGGCATGGACCGCATCAAGGCGGCGGCCTATGCATGGAGCCACACTGCGGCGCCGATGCTATCGGGAACCCTGGTGACGATCGCCGGATTCGTGCCGGTGGGTTTTGCGCGCTCGACGGCCGGCGAATACGCCGGCAACATCTTCTGGGTGGTGGGGTTCGCCCTCATCGTCTCCTGGATCGTAGCGGTGGTCTTTACGCCTTATCTCGGCGTCAAAATGCTGCCCGCGATCAAACCGGTCGAGGGCGGTCACCACGCCATTTACAACACGCCTAACTATCGACGTTTGCGGCGGCTCATCACCTTTGCCGTGCGGCATAAATTTGCAACCTGCGGTATCGTTGGCATCGCCTTCGCGCTTTCCGTCGTCGGTATGGGGGGCATCAAACAGCAGTTCTTTCCGACATCCGACCGCCCCGAAGTGCTGGTGGAGGTTCGCCTGCCGGAAGGTGGTAGCATCGACACAACGACCGCAGCGGTCGAGAAGATCGAACATTGGCTGGACAGCCAGCCCGAGGCCAAGATCGTCACGAGCTATGTCGGTCAGGGCGCTCCGCGCTTCTTCTTCGCGATGGCCCCGGAGCTTCCGGATCCCGCTTTCGCCAAGATCGTCGTGCTGACCCCGGACGCCGAGGCGCGTGAGGCGTTGAAGAACCGGCTCCGAGAGGCGGTGGCGCAGGGGCTTGCACCCGAGGCGTATGTCCGCGTCACGCAGCTTGTGTTCGGCCCCTACACGCCGTTCCCGGTCGAGTTCAGGGTCATGGGACCCGATTCCACTCAACTCTACAGCATTTCCGAAAAGGCCCTCGACATCATGCGGAGCGTTCCGGATGTGCGGCAGGCCAACCGCGACTGGGGCAATCGCACGCCCGTACTTCGCTTTGTCCCGGATCAGGATCGACTGAACCTCATGGGCCTCTCGCCGGCGGAGGTGGCACAGCAACTGCAATTCCTTCTCACCGGCATCCCCGTTACGCAGGTCCGCGAGGACATCCGCAATGTCCCCATCGTGGCACGCAGCGCCGGTGGCGAGCGGCTGGATCCGGCGCGTCTGGCGGACTTCTCACTCGTGAGCCGAGACGGCCGCTCGATCCCGCTCGACCAGATAGGGCATTCGGAAATCCGTCAGGAAGAGCCAATCCTGAAGCGCCGCGACCGGACGCCCGTTGTCACGATCCGCGCGGACATCAATGAGGCGACCCAGCCTCCGGAGGTCTCCAAGCAGATCATGAAGGCCCTTCAGCCGTTGATCGCGTCCCTTCCGGTCGGCTATCGCATCGAAATGGGCGGATCGATCGAAGAGGCTGAAAAGGCCAACACCGCGCTGGGCAAGGTCTTCCCGGCTATGATAGCTGCCATGTTGATCGTCATCATGCTGCAGGTGCGATCCTTCTCGACGATGTTCATGGTCATGCTGACGGCGCCGCTTGGCCTTGTCGGCGTCGTGCCGATGCTGCTTACCTTCCACCAGCCCTTCGGATTCAACGCCATTCTGGGTATGATAGGACTGGCCGGCATCCTGATGCGCAACACGCTGATCCTGACCGAACAGATCAAGGAGAACCGTGCTGCCGGCATTGACGACTATCACGCTGTCATCGAGGCCACGGTGCAACGCACACGGCCCGTCATCCTGACCGCACTTGCAGCCGTGCTCGCGTTCATCCCCCTCACGCACTCTGTCTTCTGGGGATCGATGGCCTATACGCTGATCGGGGGAACGGCGGCCGGCACGGTGTTGATCCTGCTCTTCCTTCCCGCGCTCTACATCGCGTGGTTCCGGATCAAGCCGACCGCGGATGAGCCCCAGGAGGTTTCGCCGGAGGAGCCGGAACTGCGACCAGCAATGGCTACCGAGTAGGACTCTGGTGTCGAGCTTCGTTTGATGCCCAGCAGGTTTATCCTTTCAGCCTAATTAAAAGGACCAATCTCTCAATGACTCAATTTGTTACTTGTTCAGAGGGGCGCTTCGCTTATTTAAGCTGGGGTGAAGAGGGTGCTCCTATCGTCTTTTGTCTGCACGGCTTCCCAGATACGCCGCATAGTTTCAGCGACTTCGCGACCAAGCTCTCCTCTTTGGGTTATCGAGTGATCGCACCTTGGTTACGAGGTTACGCGCCTTCCACGTTGGATGGCCCCATCACAACCGAACAGCTCGTCAAAGATATTAAGAGTCTGATTGAAGCAATCTCTCCAAACAAAAAGGTCTTTATCGTCGCGCACGATTGGGGCGCGGCCCTTACCTACTTGACGCTGTCGCAGTATCCGCAGCTGTTCTTGCGGGCGGTGACCGCCTCTGTGCCGCATCCGACAGTTTTTTTTAAGAGCATCGTTACAAAGCCAAGTCAGTTTAAAAAGAGCTGGTATATCTTATTCTTCCAGCTAGGCCCCCTCGCTGATTACTTCGTGTCAAGGAATAAATTCTCCCTGATAGAAAAGCTGTGGCGGACTTGGTCTCCGGGCTATGCGCTCTCTGCCTCGCAATGGAAGATCATTAAAGAATGCCTCTCTCAAAGTATGCCAAAGCCGGTCATGTATTACCGTGCGATGTTCTGGCCGCCGTTGCCAGCCCTCAAGCAACTACGGGCGGCCAACAAGGTTCATACGCCGCTGCTGTATGTGCATAGCGTTGAGGACGGATGCATCAATCTTGAGTCTCGACGCGGCCAAGAGAACTATTTTATGGCGGAGCACCAAGAAGTCTTGCTTGAAGGCGTAGGCCACTTTGTGGCGCTCGAAGCCCCTGACAGACTGGCTCAAGAAGCGCATCGCTGGTTTCAAGGTTAGCAGTGTTCCGGTTTATTGAGACAGGGGATAAGTCGCGGTGGCGGAGAGTTCGAACGCCCGCTTGACCACCTCGCGCGGATAGGGCGGCGTGTGGTCGACGGTGCCGACCTGCTGCACCTCGTCGACGATCAGCATGTTCTTCTTGTCGAGGAACAGAATGCGGAACTGCGGCCTTATGGAGCAAAAGCACTGGTGCGTTTGCTCCATAGGACCGCTCCAGTCGACTGTTTGACGTCACGGGACCATGCGGAACGATACGGGAAGATTTCTTATTTTTGCCCACGAAAAACTCAATAAAATCAAGGATTTCAATACGTCCTCCAGGCCCACCAAAGTGACCGCTTAAGTGGCTGATTTTTATGAAATTTTCGGAAGGGGCCCACGACGTGGACTCGAACCGCCTATGTCTCACCTACCACTCATTGGTCGCAGGTCAGACAACCGACCCAAATCTGATCGTTTGTTGAGGTCGTGTGCAGCGCGTTGACGACTCTGTGCGATTGCAGGTTTTGCGAACATTAGAAATCCGAACACAGGTTCCAAAAAACCAGCCTTCGGATTTCGAGGTGGATGTCAGATTGGTCGTGTCCTGAAAACGGTCGGCTGCCGGACATAGCCGTGTCGCCTATTGGCCTGGCGCACAGATTTCCCTGATCGCTCTGAACGTCAGCTTTGCGCCTCAATCTCGGCCGTTGAGATCAATTAGGGGGTTGCCCAAAACCAGACATCTCCGGCGACCAAGTTGGCGGGCCCCGAGTGGGCCAAATCCAAATCCTTCCGATGACCGCTGTCGGCCGTTATTGCTCATCGGTTCCGTCAGGCGGGCCAGATTCGATATTGCCTGCCGGCTTGAATCTGCTCATTTCGAAAATCCGGGTGGCGCCGTTTTCCACGGTACGCCATCGCGGCCCATTTCGTAGCCTCTTTCGTACAGCGCCCGCATGAACTTGTTATCGAACGGGCTTTTTGCTTCGACTGTGAAGTCGGTTGGAATATCTATGTAGCTGTATTTGATGCCGTCGCGCTTGGCGACGGCGTAAAGCCGGTAGAGATCGCCAATCCCTTGCGTCTTGATGAGAGAAGAGACCGCCTTTTCGGCAATGTCAGGCAGCGTGGCCTTGACGATGCTCGGTTCCGGCGTCGTCCGGCCGTTGCGGATGATATAGAGCCGCGCCTTGACCCGAGCGTGGAACGTCTGGTCGAGCTCGCGCAGGCTCAGTCCAGCCGGCATCAGAAAGACCTCGTTGCTGGTGCCACCGTCGACATGCATTTCGTGATAGGTCTTGCCCGCCGCGGTCACTTCCAGTTCGACCGGCGGAAAAATGCCGGGAATGGATGTGGAAGCCAGGATGACCTGCTTGAAGAGCTTCAACCGGTCCGGCCGATTGCTCGCAGCAATAGCACCCATGTCCCAGATTACCGCCCGGTCCGCGTCGAGGTTGGTGGTTCCGATGAAGAGTCGCCGTCCCTTAGCTGACTCCCCTGCGATCTGATCGAGCATGTCCTGGGTTATGTATTTGTCGAGCATCTTGGCGAGCGGCGCATTGCTTGTGAAGGAGGCGCTTGACAGCACGCCGAGGAAGCTATGCTTGGTATAGATGTTGGCATCCTTGATTGTGGCGAAGGATTGCTTGAGTTGATCGTCATAAGCAGGCCCTAGGAACGCAAATGGAGCGATCAAAGATCCAGTACTGATGCCGGTGACAATGTCGAACTTGGGCCTAGTCCCGGCCTTGGTCCATCCGGTGAGAATTCCTGCTCCGAAGGCGCCGCTGCTGCCACCGCCGGAAAGCGTCAGCACATTGAGCTCTCGCGGTTTTATGGATGGGTCGGTCTTGGCCGCCTCCAACCGCTCGTTTCGAAATAAGACGAGCCGATCGGGCGGGACACTTGCATAGGAATCGCCCCAGGCACGTATGTCGCCGGGGAAGCCATTCACCTCGGCTGTCGCCATGTGGTCTGTAGGCACGCCGTCGCGTGGATAGGCTGCAATGCAGCCTGCAAGCTGGGTTACACACAGCCCAAGGAGGGTGAACCTCAGCAGAGCTTCCGCGGTCCTGGAGCTGAGCACTGCCTCGCTCGCTCGCCGCAGAATGCATGGGATGGCTGCCAATCCAACGTAGCGCACGCGCGGGGTCTCACAGGTAAATGGCATGGAAAGTTCCTCCGAATGTCATCGTAGGTGAGCCAACTCCACCCGGCAGGACTCCGCGAATGCGCGCAGGATGTCATGGGCGGCGACATGCGTGTTCCGCGCCTCCGGAGCAGTCGAAGGCGACTCGTACGTGTCTATGATGCGTTCGAGTACAGCTTCGGCGGCACCGATCGTGTTGGGCGCGGCAAAGAGGCGTAGCTTGTTGATGGTGGCATACATGGGAACAAGCTTGGCTGGGTCATCCAGGCGTTCCTGGACGATGCCATCTGCATAGGTTTTGGATGCCTGGTCGATCAACTCGCCGAACAGCCGCTCGCGATGCGAGCCTTTCTGTTCGAGCCGCTGCATATGGTCCTTTTGATACTGGGTGAGCCAGGTCGTGGCCACGGATGACAAAGCACCGATGGCCGAGCCGGCCAATGCCGATAGGGCTGAGATGGTCGCAGGGTCCAAAGTCATGGAGTTGCTCTTGAAGTTTCCGGTCGACGCCGGTTTGGTGGAGTGGATCCTCGCCAAGCCGAAACTCTGGCCGATTTTGAAATGTTCAGGCGTGCCACTGCCGGTGGCACGCTTCCTGCCCGAACCACCGTCTTGGTATCGTACGAGCGTGCCACGGATTGCGCGTGCTGCAGCGCCGCGAGCGGCATCTTGTCGACATGGCCGCGGGTGATCTGGTCCGGGAACATGGCGGCATCCGATTGTAGAAAGCGCTCGACGAGAGATGACGTTTCCGACATGGCTGTCCCCTTTCTCAGTACTGGGGTGCGAGAATGGGGAATGCCGGAACGTCAGGCACTGCTGTCGTCGTTTCGTCCTTTTCCCGTATGCCGTTTACAGCGACATAAAGAGCCGGGAGGAAGACCAGGGTCAGCAGGGTCGCGACGGCGAGCCCTCCGACGATGGCGAAAGCCATCGGTCCCCAGAACACGTCGTGCATGATCGGGATCATGCCGAGGATCGCGGCGGCGGCCGTCAGCATGATCGGCCGGAACCTGTGGGTGGTCGCGTCGATCACCGCCCTCCAGGGTTCGATACCCTGCGCCCGCTCGTGTTCGATTTGGTGGACAAGGATCACCGAGTTGCGGATGATCATACCGGCCAGCGCAATAATGCCGAGTGTCGCGATGAAGCCCATCGGCGTATTTGTGGTGAGCAAGGCAGCAGCGACGCCGATGAGACCGAGCGGCGCCACACTGATCACCATTGCCAGTTGGCGGAAGCTTCCGAGCTGCACCATAAGTACGGTGAGCATCAGGGTGATCATGAGCGGAAACTGGGCCACAAGAGCGGCGTTGCTCTGCGCGCTCTTTTCGACCGTGCCGCCGGTCTCAAGCAACGTGCCAGCCGGCATCGACTTGCGCAGCCCCTCGATTGCACCAGCGATCCGCCCGTGAACGGATGCTGGTTGCAGCCCCGGCAGCGGCTCTGCCTGCACGGTGATGGTGGGTAGGCGACCGCGGCGCCAGACATAGCCGTCATCGAGATCATACTGGAACTGCGCCAGCTCGCGCAGGGGAACCGAGGCACCGGTGGGCGTCGTGATCTGCAGATTGCGCAAGGCTTCGACGCTCGACCGCTCGTCGCTCTCGGCCCGTGCCACGACGTCGACCAGGTATATCGAGTCACGGATCTGTGTAACGGTCGAACCGCTGATCACACGGTTGAGCGCCTGGGCGAGCTGCTCGGAGCTCAGGCCTGCCTGCCGAACCCGGTCCTGGTCGACGACAATGCGCAGCGCCTTGTTCTTCTCTGCCCAGTCGTAGTTGACATTACGCACAAGGCCCGATGCTCGCAGAGTTTGCGCGACCTGCTCGGCATACTGCCTCGCCTCCTCGGTGGTCGGGGCGCTCACACGATATTGCACAGGCCAGCCGACGGGTGGTCCGAGTTCAAGGCGCGAGATACGAACAGTCACGTCCGGAAAGCTGCCGGCGAACAGGGTCTCCAGCCTGGCCTGCACCCGGTCACGCGCCTCGAGGTCCTTGGTGACAACCACGGTCTCGGCCATGAAGTCGTTGTCAAGTTGCACGTCGAGAGGCAGGTAGAAGCGGATGGCGCCGCCTCCGACATAGGACGAGAAGCGGGCGATGTCGGGGTCGCCGGCAAGGGCCTTTTCCAGCCGCTCCGTCTGCGCTTCGGTCGCAGCGATCGAGGCATTCTTCGGCAGGGTCATCGTCACGAGGAGCTCGGGCCGGTTGGAGGTCGGGAAGAACTGCTGCTGCACGAAGCCCATGCCGTACAGGGACGCGCCGAAGAGGATGAGCGCCGCGGCGATGGTGGGCCAGCGGTGCCGCATGGCGAAGCCAAGCAGGCGTTCGAAAGCGCGCATGAACCGGCCCGGCTCGCCGTTAGCGTGCGCTTTCTTCGGGTGCGACGGCAGAAGAGAGAGACCAATCACCGGCGCGAAGACGACGGCCACGAACCATGAGGCAACGAGCGCCACCGCGATGACGACAAACAGCGAGAGGCAGTATTGTCCCGTGTTGCTGTTGGCGAAGCCGATCGGCAGGAAGCCGAGGATCGTGATCAGCGTCCCCGTGAGCATCGGGAAGGCGGTGGAGGTGTAGGCGAAGGTTGCCGCCTTGATCTTCTCCATGCCTTCTTCGATCTTTGAGATCATCATCTCGATGGTGATCATCGCGTCATCGACGAGAAGCCCGAGCGCGATGATCAGGGCGCCGAGGGAGATGCGCTGCAGGCTGATGCCCAGCGCATCCATGGCCACAAAAACGATGGCAAGCACCAGGGGGATGGAGAGGGCGACCACAAGCCCGGCCCTGAAGCCGAGACTGAGGAAACTGACCACCAGAACGATGACGATCGCCTCTACAAGTGCTTCGGTGAAGCCGCCGATCGCTTCGTGCACGACCTCGGGCTGGTCCGACACGAGGTTGAGCTCAATGCCGACGGGAAAGCGCTGTTTCAGGCGTTCGGCCGCCTCGTGCAGGCCCTTGCCGAAGTCGAGATTGTTGCCGCCCTCCCGCATGTTGACACCGATGCCGATCGCCGGCTTGCCGTTGACGCGGAACATCTTGCTGGGCGGGTCGCTGTAGCCGCGCTGGACCTGGGCGATGTCGGTCAGTTTGTAGAAGCGCCCGTCAATCCAGAGGTTGAGGTTGGCAATGCCGTCAGGCGACAGCAGGGAACCTGTAACGTCGACGAGCATGTTCTCCTGAGGCGTGTTGATGATGCCCGAGGGCGCCACGGCATTCTGCCGGGCGATCGCCGCCAGCACGTCGTCCAGGCTGAGCTTGAGGTTCGCGAGCTTTTGCGGCGAGAAGTTCAGATAGACCTTCTCATCCTGGTCGCCATAGATATCGACCTTACCGACGTCGGGCGCACGCAGGAACTCGCCCCGCGCGGTCTCAGCGAAGTCGCGCGCTTCGCGTGCGGTGAAGCCGTCATAGGTGATGCCGTAGATGGTGCCGAAGACGTCGCCAAATTCATCGTTGAAGAAGGGCCCGACCACGCCTTGCGGCAGGGTCGGCCTTATGTCGCTGACCTTCTTGCGGACCTGGTACCAGATGTCGCTAAGGTCGCGCTTGGGCGTCGATTCCTTCAGGTAGACGAAAATCGTCGCCTGACCGGGCTTAGTGTAACTCTTGATGTAGTCGAGGTTAGGGGTCTCCTCGAGCTTCTTTTCGATCCTGTCCGTCACTTGCTTGAGCGTGTCAGCCGTGGTGGCCCCCGGCCAGTTTGCCTGGACCACCATGGTCTGTACGGTGAAATCCGGATCTTCCTGGCGGCCGAGCCGCTCATAGGCGCTCACCCCGCCAATGACGCAGATGAGCATGAGGAAGACGACGAGGGCGCGGTTGTGGACAGCCCATTCGGAGAGATTGAAACGCGTCATCACTTGGTCTCCGTCTCTGGCTTCACAAGGTCACCGTCGGCGAGCGAATTGACGCCGGCGGTCACCACCTTCTCCCCAGCGGACAGTCCGTGGCTCACCACGATCGAGGCCGCATCGAATTCGACAAGCTTGACCTCGCGGCGCTGCACCTTGTCGTCCTGGCCGACCACCCAAACCTGCGGGCGGCCTCCGGACTGCAGCAGAGCGCTCGGCGGCAATGTCGCGACCTCCTGACCTCCTTCGCTTTCGACGCGACCGACAACCACGGCCCCGAGGCGCATCTCCGCCGGCGGCGAAGCCAGCGCCACCTTCACCTGATAGGTGCCTGTCGCGCTGTCGGCCTCTGGCGAAATCTCGCGGATCGTGCCGGTGACGGCGATGTCGAGACGTCCCTGCAGCGATACGTTCACCGCCATGCCGAGCTTTGCCCGGGTGACATCATTGGTGGCCACCGCGAACACCGCCTCGCGTGCGTCATTGCCGGATATTTCGACGACCATCTGGCCCGCAGCCACGACCTGACCCGGGTCGGCTCCAGTCGCCGTCACCACACCGTCGTCGGGCGCCGTGAGCTGGGTATAGCTTAGTTGGTTCCGGGCGATACGCAGATTGGCTTCGGTCGCCTGGACCTCCGCTCGTGCGCTCTGCAGCGACTTGAGCGCGTCATCGTACTGGGAATGTGTGGCGAAGCCTTTGCCGAGCAGGATTCTGAAGCGTTCCTCCTGTGCGGATGCTTGGGCGAGCGCGGCCTTTGCTGCATCGACGTCGGCCTCGGCCGCAGTCACCTTGTTCTGGTAGTCGACGGCGCTGAGCTCCGCGAGCTTCTGGCCTTTCTTGACGATTGCGCCCATGTCGACCTCTCGCGAGATCATTCGACCGCCGACCTCGAAGCCGACCGCGCTCACATAACGCGATCGGATGCGGCCGGCGCCCTGCGCCACCAGCGCGAGCTTGTGAGGCGTTACCACGACGACCCGTGCAGGCCGTGGCGCTGATGGTGCGGCGGATTCTTCTTGAGAACAGCTGGAAAGACAAAGGCACGCGATACAGGCAGAAAGGAGCAGACCTGATGGCAGGCGCATGAGAGCCTCCGTTGGAACGGTGAGGTTGAAAGGATCGGCGGTTTTGCGAGCGCGGCGATCTCGCCGCTGTTCAATTTTGACTTTGGACTTTTAAGTCAAATCGACTATATGGTCAATATGAGATTTGCGCATTTGTGCTGTGCAAAAAAGTTAGGGGGATTGCAAAGAGTGATCTGAAAGGCAGGGCAGGGAGCCAGAGAGACGGGCGAAGGCACGCCTCTCTGACGGGTCTACTGCATGAACCACCCGTGACTCACCACGATCGACTGGCCGGTCAGTGCGTTCGACGGGAACGCCGCGAGGAACAGCGCTGTTTCCGCGACGTCCTGCACGGTCGTGAACTCACCGTCGACCGTTTCCCTCAGCATCATTGTCTTGATCACGTCTTCGGGAGAGATTCCGAGCTCGCGCGCCTGTTCCGGGATCTGTTTTTCCACCAGCGGCGTGCGGACGAATCCGGGGCAGATCACGTTGGCGCGGACGCCATGGGCGGCGCCTTCCTTGGCCACGACCTTGGCCAGGCCGATCAGGCCGTGCTTGGCGGTGACATATGGAGCCTTGAAAGGAGACGCCTCCTTGGAGTGGACGGATCCCATGTAAATGACGCTGCCGCTGTTCTGGCGGTACATTTGCCGCAAGGCGGCGCGGGTGGTCAGGAAGGCTCCATCCAAGTGGATAGAAAGCAACTTCCTCCATTTCTCGAAATCGAACTCGACGAGCGGCGCGACGATCTGGACGCCGGCGTTGCTGACAAGGATGTCGAGGCGCCCAAAGGTTTCGACAGCCCGCGCCATTCCGTTCTCGACCTGCTCCTCGTTGCTAACGTCCATGCCAATCCCAAGGGCGCGCTGAGAGGCCGGATCGATCTCAAGGGCCGTCTCCTGGGCCGCCTTCAGATCAAGATCCGCGATGACCACCTTTGCACCCTCGCGGGCAAAAGTAAGCGCAAGCTCCTTGCCAATGCCGCTCGCAGCTCCGGTGATTACCACGACCTTGTCCATAAGCCGGCCGCCGGCGTTCCCGTTTGATGGTGCTTCATTCTGCAAACGCATGGATTCTTCCTTTCAGATCGCGAGGATCGGATTTTGCGAGGTAGTCATGAACGACCTTGCCGAGCGCGAGTGTGAGATCGGCGACGATGTGCATCGCCGAAACCACCTCGAGCACTGGCAACTCGGCGACCGGAGCCAGTGCATGCGACCAGAGGTTCAGGGATGCCGGACCGGTCCAGGCGCCTCTCAGATCGACATCCTCCAGGTGATACTCCACGAGCTCGCAGATGCGCGGCGTGCCGTCGACGTGGGGAATGATCTTGAGCAGGAAATTCGGCTCCGCGAGGGAACCTCTCACCACCGAAAGATCGGCTGCTTGGTGCTTGTAGCCCATGGTGGCCGTAGCAACACGCACCGGGCCGTAATCGAGCGTACCCACCAAGGTATCAGTCTCAGTGCGCAGTGTCGGACTCGCAAGCTTCTTTGGAAATCCCCACAGCTCGCGCCCTCCGGCAATCGGTGGGTGGTCGTTAAGAAACATGCAGTGGGTATAGCTGCCTTTGCGGCCGCGCAACGTGACAGGGATGACCTGTCCGCTCTCCGTGTAGTTGCCGAAGCCCGTCGAGTCCGGCATGCGAATGAACTCGAATTTCACGAGGGGTTCGGATAGTTCGAGCGGCTCCGGCACGAGACTGCGCAGCTTCTTTGGATCTGTCCGATACGTGATGATCAGGTATTCGCGGTTTCGGAAGCGATATGGACCGACCGGATAGGCCGGGCTGGTCAGGGGCATGGCGAAGGCCGTTGCCCGGACGGTGTCTTGATGCATGGCTGAAGATTCCTTCAATTGTTGAAGTGGATGGCTCGCGTTGAGGAGGAGTCGCACAGGCTTGCGATTGGACTGAGCACGTCAGGCACCATTGCAGGCGCCTATTCCCGCCCGTCCTCGGCAAGATCGTAGGTGCTCACCCCTTCCAGGTTGTCGGGCCGTTGCAATGCCTCGGGATGGCGTAACGTGCGCACGGCGTCGAGATAGCCGGCGCGCCAATGCTCCTCCATGGACAGCCTCGAGAACTCATAATCCTTCGAGTGCCCCTCATGTTGTTTTGAGCGATATATCAGGTGCACGAGTTTGTAGACCTTGTGGTCCGCGATCGAGCTCAGTGCGGTTGCTTCCTCGCTGTCGAGCAACTCGGGCGGCAGTTTTGAAAGAAGGCTCGCGAGGGTGTGTCGGGCACGCTGATATTGCTTGAACTGATCGGTGTGCGCGCGTGAGCGGCTCGCATACTGGATTTCCTTCTGCCGCGTCGCGACCTCGGACAGATTGCGAGGAAATTCGCCGCGCGCACTCCAGAGATCCACCTGGAAGGCGAGCGTGTCCTGCCGTGCCCCATGTTCGACTACCCATTGCAGAGGCGTGTTCGAGATAAGGCCGCCGTCCCAATAGAATTCGCCGTCGATCTCGACGGCGGGGAAGCCAGGCGGAAGCGATCCGCTGGCCATCACGTGCTCGGGGCGGATTGTATGCTGATCATTGTCGAAATAGACGAAATTTCCGGAGCGCACGTTTACCGCACCGACACTGAAGCGCATGCGGCCGGCGTTGATCCGGTCGAAGTCGACGAGCCGCTCCAGTGTGCTCTTCAAATGTTTGGTTTCGTAGAAGCTCGTCCCCTCGAGGGAGCCGTCCGCTTGCAGCCAGGGAACGGGCTGCCGAAGGCTGAAGAAGCCAGGGGCACCGGCGACGAGCGCGCAAGCCGCGCTGAACTGATTGAAGAGCGAGCGGGGCAGGTTCCCTATCGGAGAGAATGAGGGCGCGGCAGCCCAGTCGAGAAGTGGGTTCGCGGTGATCTCGCGCCAGAAGGCCCGCAGCTTTGGAACCCGTTCGGCAGGTTCATTACCGGCTATTATGGCCGAGTTGATGGCACCGATTGAGACCCCGGCGACCCAGTCTGGATGGATATCGGCTTCGGCAAGAGCTTCGTAGACTCCGGCTTGATAGGCTCCGAGCGCGCCGCCGCCCTGCAACACCAGGGCAACGCATTCGAACGGGAGAGGCCGTTTTTCTGTTCTGAAGTCTTTCGGAGACAGTACGTTCATGGGGATGCTGTTCCTTCTTATCTGAAAGCGATAGGGCTGCAGGGGAGCCCGAGTGGGGCCGGTCGAATTCGCCGGCTGAATTTCAATTTGCATCTTTAGGTCAAATCGACTATATGGTCAATATGAGATTTTCGTAATGGTGCAATGCAAAAAGGTATGACGGATGGCAAAGGTTGATTTGGCGCGCAGGGCGGAGATCGGACGCGAGAAGCGGGAAAGGACACGCGCGTTGATCGTGGACGCAGGGGCAATGCTTCTGGCGGAGCGGCCTCGCGAGGGCCTCACGGTGGATGCAGTGGTAGAGGCAGCAGGTGTCGCGAAAGGCACGTTCTATTATCACTTCCAGAGCATCGATGAATTGGCCTCAGCCGTAGGGGAGAAACTCGGGGAGAGCTTTGACGCCGTGCTGACGCCTGCGCGCCTGGAACTACAAGATCCAGTCGAACGCCTGTCCTTCGCCTTCACGCGATTCTTGGAAAAGGCGATCTCGGACTCCAACTGGGCCCGGCTTGTCGTTCAGAGTTCTCACTCACCAACGGAATTTGCGCGAGCGATCCGTAATAACCTCAAGGCGGATATTGCCGAGGCGATTGTTCAAGGCCGCCTGAGCGTTCGGGACGCAGAGTTGGCAGTCGACATAGTGATTGGGATATGGCTGCAGGTGACGCGCGGCATTCTAGAGCGAGGCGCTCTGCCCGAATTGACAGGCCAGACTGTTAAGGCGGTGCTGCGCGCCATTGGCTCATCGCAGTCGGAGCAGCGTAAGGCTGCGAAGACATGATAGCGGATTGCGTTGAACGAATGTCCGCATTGCATGCCGTCCAAGCGATGAAGTTCTCCCCAGGATGTTCCAAGACCGTGGCTTGAAAGGCGATCTCTGGGTCAGGACCAGCCAAATCCCTTTGCCGAGACGAATGTCTGCCAGATCACGTCTCACACCCGAAAGCTGCCCGACCGCTTCCGGCCCAAAAACAGCCGCGTTCGTCACAGGTTCATCGACCTTTTTTGGGGGATGAAGAGGCACCTCGTGGAGGGAAACCTAGTCCTCCTCCTGGTCCTTAGGTTCGCCAGACCATATGAGAGAATACGAAGGAAATGGGTTGGCGAACCATCCGCCAACATATTGATTTTGTGTAGGAAACGTTGACCCTCCGTGACTAAAATAATCGTTATCCGCCAATAGGTTACGAAGCGGTTCGCCAAGGTCGACAAGAAGCTGGTTCAGCCATTCGGCAATAGGGTCACCTTATACCGAATGGCAGCTTTGGGTCGCATCGCGGTCGTTGGAGTGAAACTTTGCACTGCCTGGAAGCGGGCATTCGGGCTGTCCGGAAATTTTCAGGCCACGTCCCGCCGAATTGGCTTGCGATCGTCAGTCGCGAACACCGCGCTCGCCTCGCTGACGATAGAGACATGGTCCCTGGCGGCCTTGCCCGCAGCCACGCTGTCTCCGCGCATGATTGCGGTGACAATTAGGTCGTGTTCCTGCCAGGATTTGGCCAGCCGTCCGGGCAGCATGAACTGCGCGCGGCGGAAGGGTGCCAACCGGCTGCGGGTCATCACGGTGAGATCGTGGATATGCGTATTGTGGGCGCCACGATAAAGCCGGCTATGGAACTCGGTGTTGAAATACTCATAGTCCTCCTCGGCGCCCAGCTGAACCATCCGCGCTGAAGCCTGGTGCTCGATCTCGAGCCCGCGGCGCTCGCTGCTGGTCATGCGCTCGGCCGAGAAGCGCGCGCAGATCGCCTCCAGTTCGGCCATGCTCTCGAACATCGAGGCGAGATGCTCCTGCGTCACGACGGCGACGATAGCGCCCCTGTTGGGTCGCCTCTCGACCAGGCCCGTGGCGCTGAGCTGGCCGAGCGCCTCCCTGACCGGGGTGCGTGATACGTCGAAGCGGGCGGCGAGCGAGGCCTCGTCCAGCTTTTCGCCGGGGCGCAGGTAGCCGGTGACGATCCGGTCGCCGATCGCCCGCACCATCTGATCCACGGTCGTGCCCGACCTGATCAAGCTGCGCTTCCCCGACAAGTTTCCTCCGTCGCGTCTTCTCGTTGAGTCGGCCGACTCGTTGGTCCTTCGACTCGACATGCCTTCTATGCCTCTATTTTAATCTGCCTGTCAAACTGGCTATTTTCAAGGCAAAAAGTGCATGCAATTGCCTCTGCTGTGAGCACACGCCTTCGATATGATAACTGATTTTATTGGATAAATCTCAATTAGAAAACTGGCATGGTGATTGCATGCACTTTCTTGACGGCATGTTAACCGACCCGGAAAAGGGTCCCAAAGGGGAGCATTCACTATGACCGACAGATTCATGCTTAACCGCCGCCAACTGCTCAAGACGTCCGCCGCGGGAGCCGCGCTCGGCCTGGCCTCGGCATCCTTTCCCATCAGCCGTGCCTTCGCCGCCGCCGCCACCGTCGGCTTCATCTATGTCGGCCCGAAGGACGACTATGGCTACAACCAGGCGCATGCCGAGGGGGCGGCGTCGCTGAAGGGCATCGAAGGCATCTCCGTCGTCGAGGAGGAAAATGTTCCCGAGACGGTCGACGTCCAGAAGACGATGGAATCGATGATCAATCTCGATGGCGCCTCGCTGATCTTCCCGACCTCCTTCGGCTATTTCGATCCGCACATGCTGGCCATGTGCGCGAAATTCCCCGACGTGCAGTTCCGCCATTGCGGCGGCATGTGGAACAAGGACAAGCATCCGATGAATGCCGGTTCCTATTTCGGCTATATCGGCATGGGCCAGTATCTCAACGGCGTCGTCGCCGGCCACACCTCGAAGAGCAAAAAGCTCGGCTTCGTCGCCGCCAAGCCGATCCCGCAGGTGCTACTCAATATCAACTCCTTCCTGCTCGGCGCGCGCTCGGTCGACCCGACGATCACCTGCCAGGTGATCTTCACCGGCGAGTGGTCGCTGGCGGTCAAGGAGGCGGAAGCCACCAACGCCCTGGTCGACCAGGGCGCCGACGTCATCACCTGCCATGTCGACAGCCCGAAAGTGGTGGTCGAGACGGCCGCCGGCCGCGGCGCCTTCGTCTGCGGCTATCACGCCAACCAGAGCCCGCTGGCGCCGGAAAAATACCTCACCGGTGCCGAGTGGAACTGGGCCAAGGTCTACAAGATGTTCGTCGACGACCTCATCGCCGGCACGCCGCTTCCCAATTTCACTCGCGGCGGACTGGCCGACGGCTTCGTCAAGATGAGCCCGCTCGGCCCCGCGGTCGGTGAGGCGGCCCGCAAGCAATTCGACGCCACCCTGGCCGAAATGATGAAGGGCGGCTTCTCCGTCATCAAGGGCCCGCTGAAGAGCAACAAGGGCGCCGTCGTGGCGACGGAAGGCCAGGCCTTCGCGGAGACCGCCATCGAGCTCGAAAGCATGGACTATCTCGTCGAGGGCGTCGTCGGCTCGACCGCCTGAAGCTGAGTGCGGAGACGGGGACCATGACGGATACGACCAGCAGTGCGGAAGCGCCGGCGATGCTCGGCGCCAGGGGATATCCGGCGGCGCTCGAATGGGTCGCCAGGCGGGCGGAAGCTTTCGTCATCCCGCTCGCGGCGCTGGTCGTCGGCATGGTCCTGTTCAGCCTGTTCATTGCGCTGGTCGGCAAGTCGCCGGTCCAGCTCTATGAAACCATGTGGCGCGGCGGCTTCGGCTCGTGGTTCTCCATCCAGAACTCGCTGTCGCGCGGAGCGCCCCTGCTGCTCGCGGCGCTTTGCGTGGCGCTGCCGGCGCGGCTCGGCCTCGTCGTCATCGGCGGCGAGGGCGCCATCGTTCTCGGCGGCGTCGCCGCCGCTGCCATCGGCGTGGCGCTGGGCGGCGCGCCATCATCAATCGTCATTCTTGCCATGGGCGTGGCGGGCATGGCCGCCGGCGGCATCTGGATAGGTGCCGTCGGCGCGCTCCGCCACTACCGGGCCGTCAACGAAACCATCTCCAGCCTGCTGATGGCCTACATCGCCATCGCCCTGATGAACCAGCTGGTGGAAGGGCCGCTGCGCGACCCGGCCTCGCTCAACAAGCCCTCGACCCAGCCGCTCGCCGATATCTACCGCATCGGCAACATTCCGGGCATGGAGGTGCATTGGGGGCTTGCCGTCGGCGTCGTCGCCTGCGTGCTCTCCTGGCTGCTGATCGAAAAGACCCGCTGGGGCTTCGCCGCCCGTATCGCCGGCGGCAATGTCAGGGCAGCGCAGGTGCAGGGGCTGGCCGTCGGACCGCTCATCGTCGGCTTTACCGCGCTTGCCGGCGGCTTTGCCGGCCTTGCCGGCATGCTGGAAGTCGCGGCCGTGCAAGGCAGCGCCAACGGCTCGCTCGCCGCCGGCTATGGCTACACCGGCATCCTCGTCGCCTTCCTCGCCCGCCACAACCCGCTTGCCATCATCCCGGTCGCCATCCTGCTTGGCGGCATCGACGCGTCCGGCGGGCTGATCCAGCGCCGCATGGACCTGCCCGACGCCACCGTGCTGGTGCTGCAAGGCATGCTGTTCATCGTCATCCTGTTCAGCGAGACCTTGTACGGCCGCTTCAAGGCCTTCAATCCCGATTTGTGGCAGAGGGCCTCCTGATGGACGCAACCGAGATCGGTCTCTGGGGCGTGCCGCTCGCCATCCTCGGCGGTGCCATCCGCGTGTCGACGCCCTTTATCTTCGTCTCGCTCGGCGAGGCCATCACCGAGCGCTCCGGTCGCATCAACCTTGGCCTCGAAGGCACGCTCGTCTTCGGCGCCATGACCGCCTATGCGATCGCGGTGATGACCGACTCGCCATGGCTCGGCCTGCTGGCCGCCGCGGCCGCCGGCCTTTGCTTCGGCCTGTTCCATGGCTGGATCTGCAAATTCCCGAAAGTCAACGACATCGCAATCGGCATCGCGCTGATGCTGTTCGGCTCGGGGCTCGCCTTCTTCTTCGGCAAACCGTTCATCAAGCCGAAGGCGCCCAACCTTCCGGCCATTCCGTTCGGCGCCTGGTCCGACATTCCGCAGGTGCAGGCGGCACTCGACGTCAACGTCCTGTTCCTGATCGGGGCGGCACTTTCGCTCGTCCTGTGGTGGGCCTTCCGCAACACCCGCGCCGGCCTCATCGTGCGCGTCGTCGGCGACAGTTCCGACGCCGCGCGCGCCATGGGCCTCAACCCGAACACGGTGCGCCTCGTCGCCACCGGCGTCGGCGGCGCGCTGGCCGGCATCGGCGGCGCCTATCTGTCGCTCTACTATCCCGGCAGTTGGACGGAGCGCATCTCGTCGGGCCAGGGGCTGATGGCGGTGGCGCTGGTCATTTTCGCGCGCTGGAATCCGCTCGGCTGCTTTGCCGCCGCCCTTCTGTTCGGCGGCGCCGGCGCGCTCGGACCGGCGCTGCAGTCGGTCGGCGTCACGCAAGGCTACTATTTGTTCTACGCCGCCCCCTACATCCTCACCTTGATCATCATGATCGCCACCTCGTCGCCGACCCGTTCGCTTGCCGGCGCGCCGGGCGAATTGTCGATCACCAAATGACTGGCACCAAATAACTGGAGTTTTTGCCATGAACGCCAGAGCCGAAATCACCCAGCGCTATATCGACGCCGACCCGTATCCATGGCCCTACAATGGCGAACTTCGCCCCGACAACACGGCGTTGATCATCATCGACATGCAGACCGATTTCTGCGGACCGGGCGGCTATGTCGACCATATGGGCTACGACCTCTCGCTGGTGCGCGCGCCGATCGAGCCGATCAAATCGGTGCTGTCGGCTATGCGCGCGAAAGGCTACACCATCATCCACACCCGCGAGGGCCACCGGCCCGACCTCGCCGACCTGCCCGCCAACAAGCGCTGGCGCTCGCGCCGCATCAATGCCGGCATTGGCGACCCCGGCCCCTGCGGGCGCATCCTGGTGCGCGGCGAGCCGGGCTGGGACATCATTCCCGACCTTTACCCGATCGAGGGCGAGCCGATCATCGACAAGCCGGGCAAGGGCTCGTTCTGCGCCACCGACCTGGAGTTGATCCTCAACCAGCGCGGCATCGAAAACATCGTGCTCACCGGCATCACCACCGACGTCTGCGTCCACACCACCATGCGCGAGGCCAACGACCGCGGTTTCGAATGCGTGATGCTGGAGGATTGCTGCGGGGCGACCGACTACGGCAATCATCTCGCCGCGATCAAGATGATCAAGATGCAGGGCGGCGTCTTCGGTGCGGTGTCGAACGCGGCGTCCTTCGTCGCCCAACTGCCGTGAGGAAGCCAGGATGAGCGCGATCACCGGCAAAGCCGTCGGCGTACAGACCATCGGCATGGCCATGCGTTTCGGCGCCTTCACGGCGCTGGGCGATGTCTCCATCAAGGTGCCGGCCGGCTCCTTCCACGCACTGCTCGGCGAGAACGGCGCCGGCAAGTCGACGCTGGTCAAATGCATAATGGGTTTCTATCACCCGACCGCCGGCGACATTCTGGTCGACGGCCGCGAGGTGGCGATCGCCAGCCCCAGGGACGCATCGGCGCTCGGCCTCGGCATGGTCTACCAGCATTTTACGCTTGTCCCGTCGCTGACCGGTGCCGAAAACCTGGTCATTTCGCGTGAGAAGGTTCCCGGCGTGATCGACTGGCGCAAGGAGCGCGGCGACCTTGCCGTGTTCATGGATCGCATGCCGTTCAAGCTGCCGCTCGACGTCAAGGTGGCCGAACTGGCGGCCGGCGAGAAGCAGAAGCTGGAGATCATCAAGCAGCTTTATCTTGGCCGCTCCTTCCTGGTGCTGGACGAGCCGACCTCCGTGCTCACCCCCGGCGAGGCGCAGGAAGTGCTGGGCCTTGTGCGCGACATGACAAAAGCCGGCGACCTGACCGTGCTGATGATCTCGCACAAATTCCACGAGGTGACGGCGTTCGCCGACGACGTCAGCGTGCTGCGCAAGGGTCGGCTGACCGGCACCGGCCGCGTCGTCGACCTCGACCGCAAAGCCATGGCGACGATGATGATCGGCGATCAGCCGATCGCCGCGCTCGACAGCCGCGCCGAGCCGAAGCCGGACGCCGAGATCGTGCTCAAGGTCAAGGCGCTGAAGGCGCCTGACCGCACCGGGCTGAAGTCGATCCGGATCGAGGATCTCGGCGTGCGCTCCGGCGAGATCGTCGGCATCGCCGGCATTTCCGGCAACGGCCAGAAGGAATTCCTCGAAGTGCTGGCCGGCCAGCGCCCCCGCGATGCCGGCGAAGTCATGGTGCGCGGTACCGCCTATGCGGCGACGCGCGCCGAGGCGCGTGCGCTTAACGTCCGCCTCATCCCGGAAGAGCCGCTGAAAAACGCCTGCGCGCCGAAGATGACGGTGGCCGAGAACATTTCTTTCCGCACCTTCGACATCGACAGCAACGGCAAGCCGGTAAGCTGGATCAGCGCCGGCGCCATCAAGGCATTCAGCGCCGGGCTGGTCGAGCAGTTCAAGGTCAAGACCGCCTCGCTTGCCTCGCCAATCGCTTCGCTGTCGGGCGGCAATGTGCAGCGTGCCGTGCTCGCGAGGGAACTGACCGGCGAAGTCGACCTTCTGATCGTCTCCAACCCATGCTTCGGCCTCGACTTCTCGGCCGTGGCCGAAATCCGCGCCCGCATCATGAAGGCGCGCAATGCGGGTGCCGCCGTGCTCCTGATGTCGGAAGACCTCGACGAACTGCTCGAACTGTCCGACCGCATCTTCGTCATGTCGGACGGCGCGCTGGTCTACGAGACGCCGATTGCGCAGGCCAGCGTGCAGACCATCGGCGAACACATGGCGGGACATCACTGATGGCGGAAATCGATGCGCTGCCGTTTTCCTTCACCTTCAAGCCGCAGACCATGGCGCTGGTGGTCATCGACATGCAGCGAGACTTCGCCGAGCCCGGCGGCTTCGGCGCCAGTCTCGGCAACGACGTCGGTCGCGTGACCGCGATCGTGCCGACAGTGAAGCGGCTGATCGAAGGCTTTCGCGCTGCCGGCCTGCCGGTGATCCACACCATGGAGTGCCATAGGCCCGACCTTTCGGACCTGCCGCCGGCCAAGCGCGACCGCGGCAATCCGTCGATCCGCATCGGCGATATGGGCCCGATGGGACGTCTACTGATCGCGGGCGAACCCGGCACCGCGATCCTCGACGAGCTTGCGCCCTTGCCCGGCGAGATCGTCATCGAGAAGCCCGGCAAGGGCGCCTTCTATGCGACCAGCCTCGGCAACGACCTCAAGTGGATCGGCGCCCGCCAACTGGTCTTTGCCGGCGTGACGACCGAAGTTTGCGTGCAGACGACGATGCGCGAGGCCAACGACCGTGGCTATGAATGCCTGGTCGCCGAAGATGCGACGGAAAGCTACTTTCCCGAATTCAAGGCAGCGGCCTTGGCCATGATCAGGGCGCAAGGCGCGATCGTCGGCTGGACGGCAACGACCGACCAGGTGCTGGAGGGAATCGCGAATGCCTAATCTCGCGTTTGCCGGCCTGCTTGACGGCGGCTGGCGCGATCTGGCGTTCGAGCATTTCCGCGACGGTATCGGGGTGTACTGGCTGCTGAAGGGCGGACCGGTCGAACCCTCGGTCGCGATCCTCAAATACCGGCCCGGCGCCGGCGTGCCGCGCCACCGCCATGCCGGGCTGGAAACCATCGTCGTGCTGGAAGGCATCCAGAGCGACGAGAACGGTGACTATCCTGCCGGCAGCGTGATCCTCAATCCGGTCGGGACCGAGCATTCGGTGTGGACGAAGGACGGCTGCGTCGTGCTGATCCAGTGGGACCTGCCGGTGATCATTCTGGGGGAGACGAAATGAGTGATGTCCACTTCGACATAGCGAGCCTGCACGCGGCCTATCGGGACGGCGTCAGCGTTGGCGATGTGATCGCGACGATCCATGCCCGCATCGAGACAGCTGATGATCCGGGCATCTTCATCCATCTCGCCGCGAGGGCGGATCTGCTTGCGGCGGCCGAAGCGCTCGGCCCGTTCGACCCGCTGGGAAAACCGCTCTGGGGCATCCCCTTCGCCGTCAAGGACAACATCGACGTCGCCGGCATGCCGACGACCGCGGCCTGCGCCGAATACACCTACTGGCCCGACAGTGACGCCACCGTAGTGGCGCGGCTGAGGGCAGCCGGCGCGCTGGTCGTCGGCAAGACCAATCTCGACCAGTTTGCCACCGGCCTTGTCGGCGTCCGCACGCCCTGGCCGATCCCGCGCAACGCCATCGACGCGGAGCTGGTGCCGGGCGGCTCCTCCTCGGGGTCGGCGGTGGCGACGGCGCGCGGCATCGTTTCCTTCGCGCTCGGCACCGACACCGCCGGCTCCGGCCGCATCCCGGCCGGCCTCAACAACATCGTCGGGCTGAAGCCGACCGTCGGTGCGCTGTCGACGGCCGGGGTGGTGCCGGCCTGCCGAACGCTCGATTGCGTCTCGGTGTTCGCGCTGACCGTCGACGACGCCTATCGGGTGTTCTCGGTCGCAGCCGCGCGCGATGCGGCCGATCCCTATTCGCGCGACATCGCCGTGCAGCCGCTCACCGCCCGCCCGCCGGTGCTGAGCGTCGGCGTACCGGCGAAGGCCGACCTGAAATTCTTCGGCGATGCTGCGATGCAGGCCGGCTTCGAGGCCTCGCTCGCCATGCTGTCGCGGCTCGGCTGCCGGCTGGTCGAGATTCCCTTCGGCGATTTCTACGCCACCGCCAACCTGCTCTACGAGGGCGCCTGGGTAGCCGAACGCTATGCCGCAATCCGCGATTTCATGGAAGCCAACGAAGCCGCCTTGCATCCGGTGACGCGCAAAATCATCGGCGGCGCCAGAGGTCTGTCGGCGGTGGACGCCTTTCGCGGCCTCTATGCCTTGCAGGCCTACAAGGCAAAGCTCGCCCCGGTCATCGCCTCGGTCGACCTGCTCTGTGTGCCGACCGCGCCGACGCACTACACCACTGCCGCCGTGCTCGCCGATCCGGTCGAGACCAACAGCCGGCTCGGCACCTACACCAATTTCGTCAATCTGCTCGACATGTGCGGTATCGCCGTGCCGACAGGCAAGCGCGACGATGGGCTGCCGATGAGCGTGACATTGCTTGCGGCCGCCGGACTGGACGGCCTTGTGGCGTCCGTCGCGCGCGATCTCCATGCCGCGAACGGGCTCACCCTCGGCGCGACTGGCTGGCGGCAGCCGAGCGCGCAGCCTGTCGGCGCATCGACCGAAGACGGCACGATCGAATTGGTGGTGGTCGGCGCTCACCTCTCGGGAATGCCGCTCAATGGCCAGCTTAGGGAGGCTGGTGCCCGGTTCTGCCGGGCGATGAGGACGGCCTCTTCATACAAGCTTTATGAGCTCGCGGGCCAAGCCACGCCCAAGCCGGGACTGGTCCGTGTCGGCAACGGCGGCACTGCGATCGAGGTGGAGATCTGGCGGCTCCCTGTCGACGCTTTCGGCCACTTTGTGGCCGCCATCCCGCCGCCGCTGGGCATTGGCAGTATAGAGCTTGATGACGGCAGCACCGCCAAAGGCTTTCTGGTGGAATCCGTGGGCTTGCTAGGCGCTTCTGACATCTCGTCATTCGGTGGCTGGCGCCGCTTTTTGTCAGATCGCGTTCCCGTTTGAACTTCATCAACGCACTTTGCGAAGGTAAGAGGGGCTAGGCCCGACCGAGGTAGGTTGAACTTCTGATTATCTTCGTTGCGAAGCCGGAAAGCTGGCAGTCCGCTTGCAGCCCAAAATCAGCTACGCTTGTCACGGGTTCATCGATCCTTTTGTCCGCGTGCATGGAAAAACTAGTCCTCCTCCTAGTCCTTAGGTTCGCCTGACCATACGAGTGAATACGAAGGAAATGGGTTGGCGAACCATCCGCTAACATATTGATTTTGTGTAGAAAACGGTGACCCTCCGGGCCCACCATAACTATTGATTTTTGAGGCGGCAAATCACGGCTGCTTCATGCCACAATCATTCTCTGACGCAGCTGCGGAATAGAGAAGCAGAGAGAATGCTAAGCTTGGACGTCAAATCGCGCCGAGCAGACTCTGTTGTGGACAAGAAAACCCGGCGGCAACCCGCCGGGTTTCGGTTTCGCCGAAGCGAGACCTGTTAGAAGTCGCGCTGGAAGCGGAGCATACCACCGACGCTGTTCTCCTTGTCGGCAGGCGTAAACGCGGGGTTGACAAAGTCAACATCGCCAAACCGGCCTGCATGGAGATAGTCGACTTCGGCCGTGACCGTGAAGCCGGGAACAACGTTGTAAGCGACGTTCGCTGCAACGCCGAGGTTCTTCCAGTCGTCAGCAGACACCTGAAGGTTGAACGAGGTCTTCTCGTTGAATTTGTAGGTGCCACCACCCCAGACTGCCCAGTTGCCGCCCCACTGCTTGTAGAAGCCGCGACCGTTGGCCGGGAAAGCCAGGGTCCCGTCGCTGAGGTTGTCGTCGGTGCCGTAGCCCGCCATGACCCACAGTTGCAGAGCGTCAGACACGTTCACGTCCAAGCGGGCCTTGAAGGCGACTTCTTCGTAGTTGCTGTCATAAGCGACGACACCGGTGATGGCGCCCCAGCCCTGCGTCCACTTCACACCGCCGACGACATGCGGAACGTAGCTGTCGATCGTGTAGGCGCCATAGCCTTCTTCGAGCGAGACGACGGCGGAGAAGCCGTTGCCAGCATCGAAGTAGTACTGGATGACGTTGGTATCGAAGACGCCGTACGGAACCAGCGTATCCTGGAGGACGTTGCCGGCGTAGCCGACGAACGTATCGAAGGCCGATTCGTCCTTGCCGACGCGCAGACCACCGAGCTGGATCCAGGCGAAGTTCAGCTCGGTGTCCTTATTGTGAGCGTCGTTGCCGAACTCGTCACCGAAGCCGTTCAAATTACCGAATCTGAAGCGGGTCTCGGTGTAGGTCTTCAAGGTACCGAGTTCGGTTTCCTGGCCGGTCCAGGTCTTCAGCGTGAAGCGGGTGTTCTTGAAGTACGTGCTGTTGTCATCTCCATCCTGATGATCCGCGGATTTCGCACCGTCGAACGAGCCGGTGTCACCGATGCCGATGTCGTAGCGGACATAGCCGCCGATGCGCAGGCAGGTTTCGGTGCCGGGGATGTAGAAGTAGCCAACGCCGTAGACGTCGCAGATCTTGACGTATTCAGCGGGTTCCGGCTCGGCGACGACGACGGCGTCGGCGGCGCGCGCACCGGAAACAGCGATTAGAGCCGCAGCGGAGCTGAGAAGAAGGCTCTTGACGTTCATTTTAAACTCCAGCTTCAAAGTGGGTGCCGTGAATCTACCGGCCTCCGAAAGAGATGAGTCACACTCTTTTCCAAGTGCGAGATTTACGCTCGCGCTTAGTCACCACAATCGAAATCGGCCGCAACGAAATCAGTCGAGACGACATTGCCCAAACGATGTGACAAAAAAGGTACTATTTCTTTTCAACCCTAGGTCGCAGTAACGATTAAACTATCTGAGCCAGATAGCGATAGCGGCGCGTTTAACGAAGAAACCCGTGAAGTTGGCCAGCTGCTTGTCGTAGCGGGTTGCGACACTGCGGAACTGCTTGAGCTTCGGAGAATGGCCCGCCGTCTTCGGCGACGTCAAGATGAGGACAGCGCTCCTCGACCGTCTCACCCATCATTGCGAGATCATCGAGACCGGCAACGAGTCCTGGCGCTTCAAGAACCGCGCCTGATCACCCAATCAGCTGCCAAGCGCAATCCGCGCTCGACCGGGCTGCGCAACCCTGACCAGGTCCGCCCGGGCGAACGTTGACCGCTCCGCACTACATAAAGGAGGTCAAAATTGGACGCCGATCGGAGGGCAGTTTTGGAAGCCGTTTGACAAACGGGATCTGGCGGAAATGTGTGACCGAACCAACAGGCGGCGAAAAGTTCGCATTTGAAGGTGGAATTGCGCCGACAGCATTCCTCAAAAATCAGTGCTTCAAGTCATATGCTTGACCCGTCGATCGTAGTTGCTCAAGTGTTTTTCCTGCGCAACTTCCCGACCCGTCTGCGCCCACCGGATCGGCCTTGCCTCTTACAGTTATGGTGCCGGCCAGCCTGTCCGGCGAAATATAGACGGCAACCCCGTCTTGGCTAATTGTGGACAAATAGAAAGCACGATGCAGACCGCTAACCTCGCAATGCACCAAGAAGGGAAAGTCATCAAATGATCCCTCGCTGGAATGCGCGATGGCCGCAAACTGCGATAGCGCAATGGCAGCAAAAGCTGCTCTTACGCGAGGATTCCGCCAAGACGCGACATATGCCATTGATTGGAACCCCCGCTTGCTCGCCGTTATCCTTGATCGCCCGGTCGTGACGGTGGTGGTGCGGACAACCACGCCATTCCCACATCCGCCCTATGAGCGGCTCTTCGAAAACCAAGTTCCGCACATAACAAGTTTCGCGCATATAGTGTCATTTGGCAAGTTCAGGCCCAGCGAGTGCAATCGGAAAATGGCGCTTCATGGTATGTGTCCTCCCAAAAATCCCGGCCTCAGCTGGGGCGCCGTCGGCTGCCTAGTGTCTCGCCCTTACTCTAAAAGTTTGGACCCTTGTTCCACGGGCGCGGTGCCTGGGGTGTCGCCCAGAACGCTTCACCGTATCTGCCTTATCTAGTCGTGCGGCGAACAATGCCTGGATCGGCTCTGCATCGCGGATTGTGCGGGCATCGTGGATGTCCTTGATGGGCGATCAAGTCAATCACACGTGGCCGCAGCCTCAAGCGCTTCGGCACGGGAAGGTTTGTGCAAATCCGCGATCCGCCGAACAGAAGCGTAGAACCTTGGATAGTCGCCGGAGCACAAATCGAACAAGCGAAGAAACGCCGGAACCTGTTCGCCATAGACAGCGGTCGCGGCGAGCTTTGCGTTGTTGATCGGGGCATCGAACCACGCGTCGTACCCCCGGTATCCGCCCCAGCGCCTGTCGCGCATTTGCCTGTAGCGCGTCCGGAGCTTGTCGATCGTGGCTGCCTTGGCAGCCGCCATCTGCTCCGGGGTACGGGGACTTGCATAGACCTGCCCCAACTCGTCCCGCGTTTTCGACAGCAGTCCAAGAAAATCGGCTCGGCGCTTGCGATCGGCTTCGTAGCGGCGCAATCCGGCGCGATCGCCAGCAGCGCGCAGCCATTTCCTTACGCCGGTGGTTTCGACGGCAACCGCGAAAGCCTCATTGAATGCGGAATCGTCATGCACATAGATGCGCTGATGCGCCAGCTCATGAAAGACAAGGCTTGCGAGATACGTGTCATCCTGACGAAGCATGGTGCTTAGCAGCGGGTCACTGGACCAGCCCAGTGTGGAATAGGCGGTGATGCCTGTGACATAGACGTCCAGCCCCTGTCGATGAAGCTCGACAGCGGTGTCAGTCGCGGATTTCCGAGCAAAGTAACCCCGGTACGGCACGCAGCCGAAAACCGGAAAGCACCAGGTTCGCGGCGTCAGGGAGAATTGTGGCGCCGCAAAAACGGCCCAGGTCACAGCGTCCCGACCGATGTCAACATAGCTGCGGTAGCTGTTGTTTTCGGGCAGTGCCAGTTCATCTGTGGCAAACCGTCGTATGGCGCTCGCCGACGTCAACTTGGTGCGCAATGCCTCGGGCGTGGAAGGATCATGGATCAGTTTTCCAACATCTTCGCGCGCCGCCATGATCTGCACATGACCTTCCAACGACTGCGCGTAGTAGGAAATGCTTGTGCAGCCGGTCACCCCGGACGCCATGATCATCGCGGCAAGCAATCGAAAAACGCGCTTCACCAGCTTGCCCACCGCTTGCTCTTCTCCCCATGGAGCAAATATCCCCATTGCCCCGGTCTCAAACAGGCGCACCAATTTTCGTCAAGGTCTGGAAGGGGTGGCGGGTCGAAATTTCGACTTTGGCAGGTTTGGCAAATGCGGGCCATTCGCCTCGAGTTGACGGATGTCCCACCGCGGGACGGAGTCCGCAAGCTGCGGACTGTCCACTGGGATGCTACATTCCCCCAAAGCGCCGGTCTGCTGCCGGCCTGATCTCAGTCCTTCGATGTTACCAGTAGGTGTGGCTGTTCGGAGCGCGGAGCAGACAGGACGTTACGATGCGGATGCTGCGACCTTGGAAGGCACACCGCGTCCGAACTCGACGTCCCAGCTACGCTCCACGGGTGCGGCTTCGCCACTCAACCCGAGTTTGGGGAAAAGCAGTTCGGCGACGTTGAACGCCTCTTCCAGGTGCGGGTAGCCGGACGCGATGATCGTTTCGATGCCGATGTCCTGATACTCACGTATGCGCGCAGCAACATTGTCGGGATTGCCGACCAGCGCCGTTCCCGCGCCGCCACGCACCAGCCCAGGTCCAGCCCACAGATTCGGACCGACAACCAGCCGGTCGCGCCGGCCCTGATGAAGTGCCGACATGCGCTTCTGCCCAACGGATTCCGAGATGTGGACAAATCCGTTCTGGGCTTCGGCGATCAGGTCGTCGGTGACGTGGCTGATCAGCCGGTCAGCGGCAGCCCAGGCCTCATCCTCCGTTTCGCGTACGATCAGATGAATGCGAAGGCCGAAACGGATCGTGCGGCCTTGTGCAGCCGTTGCTTTCCTCACGCGATCGATCTTCTCGGCAAGCTGGTCCACCGGTTCGCCCCAGCTCAGATAGGCGTCCACATGCTTGGCGGCGATTGCAATGCCGGCGTCGGAAGAGCCTCCGAACCAGAGTGGCGGATGGGGTTGCTGAACCGGCGGGAAGGAAATGTCGGTGCCGTGGGCAGAAAGGTACTTGCCCTCGAAATCCGCTGGCTCACCCGAAAGTATCCGCCGCCAAATGGTCAGGAACTCGTCGGTTTGGGCATAGCGCTCGTCATGGCTGAGCTTGTTGCCGTCGCCGGCGAGGTCGGCTGGATCCGCGCCGGTGACGACATTGAGCAGGACGCGGCCGCCGGAGATGCGGTCCAGGGTGGCGGCATGACGGGCAAACAGGGCCGGTGTTCCGCTGCCCGGCCGAAGTGCGACGAGGAACTTCAGCCGTTCGGTGAGCGGGATCAGCCCGGCCGCCACGATCCAGGCGTCCTCACACCGCGTCCCGGTGGGCAGCAGCACGCCCTTGAAGCCAAGCCGGTCGGCGGCCTGGGCGATCTCCTTGAGATAGCCGAAGGTTGCCGGGCGGTGCCGCTCGTCGGTGCCGAGATACGGTCCATCGCCATGCGTCGGCAGGTACCAGTAGAGGTCGAGCGGCTTGCTGGGCATCGGATTGTTCCTTCAGCGATGTGGAATGTGTGGGCAGGCAAGCGTCAGAGCTTGCCCTTCCAGGGGATGAGACGGTGCTCCAGCCAGCGCATGCCGCTGGTGAACGCAAAGGCAAGGATGGCGATGACGATGAGGCCGACGAAGACGACGTCGGTGGCGAGGAAATTGGCGGCCGACATGATCATGTAGCCAAGGCCTGACTGGGCCGCGATAAGCTCGGCCGCGACCAGCGTCGACAATCCGGCACCGATGGCAATCTTCAAGCCGGTCATGATTTCCGGCAATGCGGACGGCAGGATGATGCTGGTGAACAGTTGCAGCCGGCTGGCGCCGAGCGACAGCGCGGCATTGATGCGTTCAGCCGGCACTGACCGGACACCGGCCTGTGCGGCAAAGCAGATTGGGGCAAAGGTTGACAGCGACAGGAGCACGATCTTGGAAGTCTCGCCGATGCCCAGCCAGATGATCAGCAGGGGCAGGTAGGCCAGCGGCGGCAAGCCCCAGTAGAGATCGATCGGCACGCTGAAGATGCCCTTGACCCAACGATTGAGGCCCATCAGCAGGCCGAGCGGAATGCCCAGGAAAATGCCGACGCCGAGCGCCGCGGCGATACGGCCCAGGCTTGCCAGTGTGTGGTCGAGAAGCGTGCCGTTGGCATAACCGTCGGCCCAGACGGCGCTGAACTGGGTCAGCACCTCGGCTGGCGACGGCAGGAACAGCGGCGACGCCCAGCCAAAGCGCGCGGCGATGAACCACAACGCGATCAGTGCAGCCAGCGTGACCAGGCTTATGCCGAGCGTGCCTGTCGACGCGGATCGGCGTGGCCGGAGGGAAGGCCTGCGCTGGGTCGTCGAAGGTGGGAACGAAGTCGGGGAATTGGCGGCAAGCGTCATTGCAAGGTTCCTGTGCGGGCGCCTTCCGGCTGGTGGATCAGCGAGCGGATTTCCTGACGCAGTTCAATGAAACGCGGGTGGGACTGGATCGGCCCGATGTCGCCGCTCCTGGCAAACTCGCGGACGAAATCGGCCTCGAACCGGGCAACGATACGGCCAGGCCGAGGCGACATCACAACGATGGTCGTGCCGAGCGTGAGGGCTTCCTCTATGGAATGGGTGATGAACAGGATCTGCTTGCCGGTCTTGGCCCAGACCGAGGCCAGAAGCTGCTGCATTGTCTCGCGCGTCAGGCTGTCGAGGGCGCCGAACGGCTCGTCCATCAGCAGGATCTTCGGATCGGTGGCCAGGGCTCGCGCGATGCCGACGCGCTGGCGCATGCCGCCGGACAGTTCATAGGGCGGCTTTTCGGCGAAATCGGCGAGCCCGACCAGTTCCAGCAGACGCCTCGATCGCTCATGGCGTTCACTGCGCGGCACGCCCCGGTATTTCAGGCCGAGAGCAACGTTGTCCAGCACATTGGCCCAGGGCAACAAGGTATCCTTCTGGAAGACGACACCACGATCGCCGCCGGGGGCGACAATCTCCTTTCCATCCAGAGTGATCGTGCCCTGGGTGAGCGGCAGGAAGCCGGCGATCGCGTTGAGCAATGTCGACTTGCCGCACCCGGAAGCACCGACGGCGACGACAATGGAATCAGGTGCAATGTCGAGCGAGACGTGATCGAGCGCGTGAACGTCCTGGCCGTCGGAAGCTGGAAAGGTGACGCTGGCGTCGCGAATTCGAAGCATGGTGGCCTCCAGGCAAGCCTGGCTGGCGAGATTGCCGCCAGCCAGAGCCGAATGTCGTTCAAGGACTTTTAGTTGGAAGCCTTGGCGGCCTCCGCATATTGCGGATCGGCGGCTGAGGCGTAGCTGTCCTTGATGGCGGTGATCTTCTTCTGGTCCTTCAGGAAGCCCGCAGTGTCCTTGAGGATTTTCGCGACAGCGCTCTTGTCGCCACCGCCCAGCCATTTGTCGGAAGCCTGTTCGTCGAGCGGCGGAACCACCGTCGTCTTCAACTGCTCCGAATTCTCGGCCGCCGTGCCGCCCTGCAATTTGGCGATCGCCTTGGCGCTCTCGGAGTCCGGTCCCCAGGAAGCCGGGTTGGTCAGGTATGACGTCGTGTAGCCGTCGATCAGCCGCACATACTGGCCGAGGAAGTCGGGATTGGCCTTGGCAAAATCGCCGGTCACGACAAGTGCGCTGAAGGTCGGAGCGCCGCGATCAGCGACCTGGCCGGCTGTGAGCAGGACCTTGCCGTTCTTCTTGAGTTCGGAGAGTGCCGGATCCCAGACGAAGGCGCCATCGATGTCACCGCGCTTCCAGGCCGCGACGATTTCGGGCTGAGGAATGGCGATGACCTGGGTTTCCTTCTCCGTGATGCCTTCCTGCTTGAGTACGGCGAGAAGCTGGTAATGGTCAGTCGAGACGGGTGCTGCGGCGAGCTTCTTGCCCCGCAAGTCGGCCGGCGACTTGATCTCGGGCCGCACCACCAGGGCTTCGCCGTCACGAGAGACCGAGGAGATGTAGAACGCCTTCACGTCGATGCCCCTGCTGACGGCGGCCGCGAACGGGCTCGATCCGACATCACCGATCTGGACGTCGCCGGATGCGATGGCGGCGAAGATGTCGGCGCCTGAATTGAAGCGGCGGAATTCGATGTCCCAGCCGGTCTTCTTGGCAAGATCGCCATTGGCAATGCCGAGATTGTACGGATTGGCACCCGTCTGGTAGGCGATGACGACTTTCTTGTCGGCGGCAAGCGCTGCGGCGGAGCTGGCCGCCAGGGCAAGCCCGACAAGGGCAGCGGAAATCAGTTTTCGCATGGTATCTTAATCCTTTGAAACAGAGGGCACAGCTTCGATTGCCAGCCCTGAGGGAGGGGCCGAGGATTAAAGTCCACTAATATTATAGACTTAGACAGGGATGAAATTCCGAAAGGCTGGCCCTCGGTAAAAAATTACGGCTTCGACGCGAACCGGCCCCAACGGATCATTCTCACGCAAACCCGAGGGGCCGGTCCGACGCATTATTTGTGGGATCAGTCCGTTTATCGGCGGGTCGAATTTCTCTCGACTGCCGCGGCCGCTCTAGCTTGAACTAATGCTTGCTGTTCACCGGCTTGCGATTATGGTTGGCCAGGTTTTCTGAGGCGGCAGGGGAAACAGCATTTTGCCTCGTCGATCAGCTCGATCGCACCTGCTTGGTCTGATCGCGGCCGCGGTGATACCGGTCTGGCTCTTCGCGGCCTATCTGCTGGTCCAATATGCTGTGCATGAGCGGTCCCGCTTCGACCAGGACGCTCGCCAAACCGCCCGGCAGGTTTCGCTCGTTGTCGAGGGCGAACTAGCCAATCTTCAAACGACTCTCAACGGTCTGTCGAAATCGCCTGCTCTGGCCAATGGCGATCTGGAAACCTTTCGCGGCGAGGCGCTCAGCCTGGTCGAAGGGACGGACCGGATCATCGTCCTGCGCGATTTAGGTCGCAATCAGTTGTTGAATACAGGGATCGGGCACGGTGAAGTTCTGCCGCCGGTCGAACCGATGCCGGCAGGGGATCTGGAGAAACTCAAAGCGTCCGGCATTTTCGTCAGCGACGTCTTTGCCAGCGAGGATTCCAAAAACTACCGCATAGCCGTTGCCATACGGGTGCCGGCGCCGACGGGCGAAGATCTGGTCCTTTCGATTTCCATCCCGACCGGACGCATCCGGGATGTGATGATGCCTGCTGTTCTTGAGGGGTGGACGGTTGGTGTTGGAGATCGCCACGGAAGTTACGTGGCACGTTCCAGGTCGCATCAGGAGATGAGCGGCAAGCCTGGATTGCCGGAATATCTGGAAAAGATCGTTGGCCGCTCCGGCAGCTTCACATCCCGCAACTTCGAGGGCACCACGCTGCTGGCGGGCTACTACCGATCCTCCTATTCCGATTGGTTCTATACCGCCAACGTGCCGCTTTCCGAGGTGCAGGCGCCGCTATGGCGCTCGCTCGCGGCAATTTGCGGGATCGGCCTGCTGGCACTTCTTGTGTCGATCGCTCTCGGCTACGTCGTGGGAAAGCGCTTCACTGGAGCGACCACCGACCTAGCTGCCCGAGCTGAGGCGCTTGGTCAGGGCCGCGCAGTTGAGCCCATGTCCACCACGGTTGCGGAGTTCGGCGCCATTGCGCAGGCGCTGGTAGACGCCGAGCGCGCCATCGCCGAGCGCCGGTATGAATTGGAGACAGTACTGGAGACGGTGCCGGCAGCGGTCTGGTTCACCTATGACCCCCAAGCCCTACAGGTCATTCGCAATCGCTTCGCGGCGGAACTCATGGGTTTGCCGACCGACGCCCGCAAATCGTTTGGCGCGCCCGACCTCGTGATCAACACCGTGGCGGTCAAGGACGGGCATACGGTGAGCCGAGAGGACCGGCCTCTGAGCCGGGCCATGCGTGGAGAGCTGACAGACAACGAAGAATTCGCCTATACGCTTCCGTCTGGCGTGGAGCGCTTTCTGCTCTCGAGCGCGCGTCCGATCCGCAGCCCGGGCGGCAGCATAATTGGTGCCGTGCAGATCAGCCTCGATATAACCGACCGCAGACGCGGCGAAGAGCATCGCAAATTGCTGGTCAACGAACTCAACCACCGCGTCAAGAACACGCTTTCGGTGGTCCAGGCAATCGCAAGCCAGACGATCCGCAACGCAACCACTTTGCCCGAGGCAGGACGGGTCCTGTCCGACCGGCTCATCTCGCTGGCGAAGGCGCACGATATCCTGACGCAGAAGAACTGGAGCGGCGCCGATCTCCATGATCTGGTCACAGCCTCGATCAAGCCACACGCTCCGATCGAACGATTTCAAATCAGCGGAGGGAAGGTTTGGCTTCCGCCCAACGTCGCCCTTTCATGTGCTCTAGCACTTCATGAACTTACGACAAATGCGATCAAATATGGGGCGTTGTCGAATTCAAACGGCAGGGTTTCGCTATCCTGGAAGCTTGTTGGTCAAAAACAGCAACGCCAACTTGAACTCGAATGGCGAGAGACTGGTGGCCCGACCGTCGGTCCCGTCGAGCGCAAGGGGTTTGGCACCCAGCTCCTGGAGCGCATATTCGACTCCGATTCCGCGGGACGCGTGGTGCTGACTTTCGAAAGATCGGGACTGGTCTGCCTTTTCCAGGTGAACCTGTCTGAGCCGAATGAGGCTGAAGCACATTTTCCAGGCAGCGAAACTTAGACCTCGCTGTTCAGTCCAAACTATTTTCGGGTGCGCCAATGGCGCATGGCGGACCCTTGGAAGTCATTCGCTTGAGTTGATTGCCGGCGTGTCGCTTCTGGCACCGTGTGATTTCAGGCTGCGTCGCAAGAACGGCGACAGATGGGATCGTCAGACCATCAATCCGCAGTCTTGCCCAATGTGTCGGCGACGACCGCACCGCGCTTGCCCATGGGCAGGGCAGGGCCCGTGGTCGAGTCAACGGCCGTCTGATGTTCCATCTCCGCGTTGATGGCGGCGCCGGCAATAAGGATGATGACTGAAATCCAAGTCCACATCATCAAGCCGACCACCGCGCCAAGCGATCCGTACGTGGCGTTGTAGTTGGCGAAATGCTGCAGATAGAACGAGAAGAGCCACGATGCCCCGATCCAGACAGTGGTCGCGATCAAGGCTCCCCAACTCAGCCATCGCCACTTGGCATACTCTCGACTCGGCCCGAAGCGATAGAGCAGGGAAATGCCGGTCAGCGTGGTGCAAACCAGGATCGGCCATCGGGACGCCGCAACAAGCGTTTCGGTCCAGGCATCAAGGTAGAAATAGCGCAACAATGCCGGAACGACGCCCACGGTCAGCAACAGCACGATGCCAATCAGCAAGGCTCCGACCGTAAACAGGATCGACATCAGGTTGAGGGTGATGAAGCTGCGTTTCTCGCGCTCTTCATAAGCAATGTTCATGGCGTCGAAGAGCGCCTTCATGCCGCTGTTGGCGCTCCATAACGCGATGCCAAGGCCGATGAAGAAGCCGGTTCCGAGAGCACCCGGTTTCTGCTTGGCCAGGGCCTGCAATTGGTCGCGAATAAGATCGAGCCCGCCCGACGGCAGCAAACCGCCCAGATAGGCGACATGATCCGCGACCGTGACAGGATCCGCGACGAAACCATAGATCGAAATGAAGGCCGCCAGCGCCGGAAACAGGGCGAGCAATAGATAGAAGGTCGCGCCTGCCGCGACCAGCAGGACCCGGTCCTTGTTGAATTCTTCCCACAGCCGCCAGAAGATATCCTTCCAGCCCAGTGCCGGGATCTGTGATGGCCAGGCAGCATCGCGTCCGCGGCCTCTAGGCTCCGACCGCAGGGTGGCTTTGCTGCCTTCTGTGGTTGATGCAGCTCGACTGGCCGCTTCCCCATCGATGAGTGAGGGTTTCGTTCCGGTCGGCTGCTGTTTCCCTTCCGCCTTCGAAGCCACTGTGCGCGCCTCAATCAATCCCGCGTTCAACAGATGTCGTTGGGCGCCGCCAGCGCGGCAAAGTACCTCTCGCCTGATCCGGCTTTGCTTAGCCGTCCAACACCGCCTTTCAGATCGGCGCAGCTACGTCTCTTTCTGCGCGCTCTATTAGGCGACATGATATCCCCTAAGGACGGCCCGTCGCTGCCGTGAATGGAGCGACGGGCGTTATGCTCAGTCGCGCTTCCGCGGGTCGGAGAATTCGAACCTACCATCCCTGCCGGCCATACCAGTCATCGATATCGCGACGGGCTCGATCCTTCTCGATGCCGTAACGCTCCTGGATTTTGCCTTCGAGCTGATCGCGTTTACCGGCGATTCGATCAAGATCATCGTCAGTGAGTTTGCCCCATTGTTCCTTGATCTTACCCTTGACCTGCTTCCAGTTTCCTTCGACGCGGTTCCAGTCCATGACACAGGGTCTCCTTCGTTTCACACAAGGCCAAACGTCGTCCGAAGAGGGAGGTTCCACGATGTCCTCGCCGTTCGGACTTTCTCAAAACGCTGTGCAGATGGCCGGAGCCTGTTGGGCTGGGCAGGCGGCAGGAACCATCCACCTCGCGGGCCGTTGGGTCACAGGAAGGGACATCCGACAGATGGTTGACGAGCAAGGAAGGCCACCGGCTGCGACGGACGATATGGCTCGTCGTCTGGCTAGAGAGACCGGCATCACCGAAGCACAGGCCCGTGAGTTGATCGACTTCCTCGGGCTCAATTGGGCATCGCTCTTGCGGGAAGCGCGGATGCTGAAAAACAGGAAGCCTTAGACCGCAGCTTTCTGACTGGGATCATGTGGAGCCTGTCGGCAGCCAAGACAAACGGCCGAGCTTTGGGCCGTGTGATCCCGCTGACGGGATCACACGGCCCGATAGTATCAATATCCGTCGGGACACCGTGCGATGTAGACACGCCCATTACGATCTCTGTAGCGGCACTGACCGGCTTCACTGGCATGCCCGATCACCGCGCCCGCAATGGCTCCAGCGGCACCGCCAACGATCGCGCCTTTCACGGGATCACCGGCTACGGCGGCACCAATTGCCGCACCGCCCAGACCACCGACTGCGGCGCCCTGCTCGGTGCGCGAGCATGCTGCGAGCGGAATGATAAGGCTCAATATGAGCAATGTCTTTTTCATGAGTTGTCCTCCAGCGGCCCGACATTGAGCCCGGTGATAAATGCGCGATTTGTTTTTTCGATCCATCGATTTGCTAATTTAGCTTTTGATTGCGCGAGCCATCTTCAGCGAGGGCAGAAACGGAAGACCACGTACTGGTTCAAGCATGGACTGCTCGGCGCATCTGTCCGGCGAGGAAAACCTTCGCATCTAGAAAAGGCGGCATGGGCATTGGAACATTAGACAGTTCCAAGTGTTCACTCGATGCGAGGGTTGCCACCAAATCCTCAAAGGCTGGGCGAGAGAGCTTGGTCTGCCAAATCATTTTGAGGAGATCGAACCGTGCACAGCATTATCTATCTCGTCGGGCTCGTCGTCGTCGTCCTTGCCGTTCTGAGCTTTTTTGGCCTCAGGAGGTAGCACAAAGCCGACATGACCCAGACTGTTGAACCGCCAATATTGCCAGAGGGCAGCCCGGATCGGGAGATCAATTGTGAAGTCGCACTGGAGACCGCATTTGCTGCTTTGGTAACTGCCTCACAGGCGCAGGGATGGACACCCCACGAAACGGCCGTGACCCTGTTGAAGATTGCCACACAACATGGCCAGCAGGTTCAGGCTCTCGTTGCGGCAATCAAGAGCGAGCCGAAATGAGTCAATGGGTTGGCAACGCGGTAGTGGATCAGTTTGAACTCTGAAGCGCTGGCTATTTCTAGCGGCTTCGACCGCCGTCAAAAGGTCGCCAACTTATGGATGTCTGCATCGCCCGAACACGGGACGACAATATCAAAACCGGCAAGAGCGGCTTGCTGCTCATCTCAGACAATTATGATGCCTTCGCCGCGCGTGTGTTGGCGGCAAGAAGCGCGGTTCGCACTCTCGATCTCATGTACTACCTCTGGCATGACGACCACACCGGCCGCTTGCTTCTGCAGGAAGTTTTCCGGGCCGCTCAGCGGGGCGTGCGCGTGCGAATGCTGCTTGATGACGTCAACCCGCGCAAAAGTGATTCTGCATATCTGGCGTTGAGCAGCCATCCAAACATCGAGCTGAAGCTGTTCAATCCGAGCGGCGTCAGAGCACGCGGCATTGTACGCGGCATGGAAGTTCTCCTGCGGCTTTTTGCATTGACGCGCAGGATGCACAACAAGGCGTGGATAGCCGACGACGACATCGCCATTGTCGGGGGGCGCAATGTCGGCGATGCCTACTTTGATGCAGCAGAAACAAATTTCCGCGACCTCGACGTTCTCCTCCTCGGCCCCGCCGTGCAGCAAACCGCCGAAATTTTCAAGGCTTTCTGGACGTGCCAGGACGCAAAACCAATTGGCGCGCTCGGTCCAGCCGCTGCGACCACGCAGGCCGAATTGTTTGGAGGAAGCGATGCTGAAACCGAGTCAAAACTTTTGAACGGGATCGGCGACCATGGGACCGTCGCTGAGTTCATTGCGGCCGGCAACGATGTGCACTGGGTGGAACGTGTTCGAGTGATTTCCGACCCTCCAGAGAAAGTGCGCGGCTGGAGACGTCGCAGTTGGCTGTTGAAGGAATTGCTTCCGATCATTCAGTCAGCGCGCAATTGCTTGGAAATTGTGTCTCCCTATTTCATTCCTGGCAAAAGGGGGTCCGCAATCTTGTCGGACCTCGTCAGCAACGGCGTTGAAGTTGCGGTTCTGACCAATTCATTGGCAGCCACTGATGTCGCAGCGGTCCACGGCGCCTATGCAAATTATCGCAAGCGATTGCTCAGGAACGGTGTCAAGATTTTTGAGCTTCAGCCGTTCAGCCGGCGGCAGGCGATCTCGGTATTTGGATCCAAGGGCGCCAGCCTGCACACGAAGGCTTTCAGCGTCGATGACAAGACCGGTTTCGTCGGCTCCTTCAATTTTGACCCGCGATCGGTGTCGTTGAACTCGGAAATGGGAGTGCTTTTTGAGGATCAGGAATTGGTCGCTGAACTGCGGCGCAGGTTCCAGGCAGAGATATCACCGGAAGCGAGTTATCGGCTCGAACTGAAAAACAACGCGCTCCACTGGCATGGATGCGACGAAGGCAGGTCCCAAAATTATTCTCACGAACCTGAAGCGGGGATTTTCCGCCGCATCCTGGCGATCCTGGTCCGCCATCTCCCGATCGAGTCCCAACTTTAGGCAGCAACGCGACCATCGAGTGTCACCCTGCTACCGGTCACTCGCCCACGGTGCTCGAGGCATGTGTAGCGTAAGGTCGAGCCTAAGCGCGTAGATCCCTGCGTTAACGCGTCTTCGTGCCGAGGGCAGCAGGGTTGCCTGCACGCAGTACACAACGATCGAACTAGGCCAGAGCCCGCAGCGCGGTCGGCGCGTCAGAGTCAAAGCTCGACTTTGGCGACGTTGTCTTTGTATTCGTCTTTGGGATCGAACCCGAGCAACATCTTGATCCCTGCCATTACGCTCGATCCATCCAGCCAAATCTCTGCCTCCCGCGGATCGAACCGTAGCAACGCTAGCCTCGGATCATCTTTCCCGCCCTCAAACCATGCGGCCACAAAGCGATTCCAAAGCCGATCGATCGTTGCACGGTCGTTGTCGAGCCAAAGATTCCCCTGCACCGTGGCGAACAGATCGTGGCCTTTGGACGTGAAGGTCGCGGTCGCTTTGCTGCCATCCGTCAGACCCTGAACGAGTTCGGTGTCTTTCGCCGTAAAGAACCAGACTGGACCATTTCCGTCAGTCTCCATTTGTGCAGTCATTGGACGAGGAATGACCTTGGAGTTATCGAGTCCGATCATCATCGTCATATCGGACTTCAAGGATGCCCAGAACCTGGATTTGAGTTCGGCGGGGGCTGGCATAGGCGTTTCCTTTCGAATTGGCGAAAGGGGACAAACGACTGTTGGGCATGTCGGTTCCGAAGGGGCCGGCGATTGGTCCGGTGGTTCGTGTGTTTTGAGCACCACGTCTACGCGGCCGTCAGTACAGACGAAGGTGGTCCGCCGCGTTCGCTAGGGCAGCCTGTCTGCAGTTTTCGCTTGCGAGAAAATGCTATGGTAGCTTATCAATTGGCTATGCCTTGGCGATGCCTTCTGTCCTCTTAATGAGCGTCCATCGGCGCAATTGGGATGGCCGAAAATAGAAGGTCCTTGGTCGCCACGGGGTGCGTAAGTTCGAATGCGGGAGATTGCGAATTGAGCCAGTCAGCGCCGAGACGCTTGGTGATCGGAATAAGTGGCGCTTCGGGAGTCGTGTACGGTATACGACTGCTTGAGCTTGGACGAGAACTCGAGTTGGAGACGCATCTGGTCATGACGAAGTCAGCCAAGATTGCTACCGCTCACGAATCTTCAACGAAGGTCAAGGACATAGAAGCACTGGCCAGCGTCGTTCACTCGGCTGACGACATAGCGGCTTCCATTTCGAGCGGCTCCTTCAAGACCCTTGGTATGATCGTTGCGCCCTGTTCCATACGAAGCCTTTCCGAAATTGCCCATGGCACGACATCGAGCCTCTTGACCCGAGCGGCAGATGTGGTCCTGAAAGAGCGTCGCAGACTGGTGCTCATGGTGCGCGAAACGCCGCTCCACCTTGGGCACCTGCGTAGCATGACCCTGGCGACCGAAGCCGGCGCTATCATCATGCCGCCGGTCCCGGCCTTCTACTCAAAGCCGGAGACCATCGCCGATATCGTCGACCACACTGTTGGGCGAGCACTTGACCTGTTCGGTTTCGATGTCTCGGGACTTCGGCGCTGGTCCGGACATTGACGCGACTGGTCCCAAGCAGATCCTAAGCTGCGCGCCGATCAATCCAAGGTGACATTGATGTTCTTGAGCTGCGTGCAGGCCAGGAGTTCCTCGATGGATTCCTCGCGGCCGAGTCCCGATTGCTTATAGCCGCCAAACGGTGCGCCCAAATAGTGTGCGCTGCTGTTGTTGATCCAGATGTAGCCGGCTTCGATGCGCGCGGCCGCTTTATGAGCGGTTGATAGATCGCGGGTCCAGATCGAGGCGGTAAGGCCGAGGTCGGAGTCGTTGACGGCCTCGAACATCTCCTCCTCGTCTTGCCATTTGATCACCGACATCACTGGTCCGAAAATCTCCTCGCGGGCGATCCTCATTGCGGGATGCACATTCACGAAGACCGTCGGTGGATAGAAGAAGCCGCCCGAGAATTTCGGATCAGCAGGCGCGAGACCGCCTGCAATCAGGGTGGCGCCGTCCTCGTGTCCGTACCGGACATATCTCTCAGTTTTCTCCAATTGCTGCTGGCTGACCAAACAGCCCATTTCAGTTGTCGGGTCGGTGGGAACACCATAGGAAAACTTGGAAACTGCCGCGGTTATTTGTTGGACGACCGCATCGTGAATGGACTCATGCAGGAATATCCTCGATGTGGATCCGCAGGACTGGCCGCACCAGGTGAAGTTCATTCCTTGGACGGCTCCCGCGGCGACCTTGGCCGGGTCAGCGTCGGGAAACGCGACAAGCGCGTTCTTGCCGCCGAGCTCCAGGCTCAACTTCTTCAACGTACCGGCCGCAGACCGGGCAATCGCCTTGCCGGTCTCGACGGAACCGATCAGTCCGACCATCGCGACCTGTGGATTCTCGACCAGCGCCTCGCCACATTCACGCCCGCCAGGAAGTACGCTCAACACACCGTCCGGAAACAGGTGGCCGATCAACTCGGCGAAGAGCAGGGTCGACAAAGGAGCCTGTACTGGCGGCTTGATGACAACAGCATTTCCAGCCACGAGAGGCGCAGCGGCACGTTGCGCGGCGAACAGGAAGGGGTGATTGAAAGCATTGATACGCACCACCACGCCCAATGGCTCACGGACGGAATAATTGAGCGAATCGTGGCTGAACGGAATCGTGTTCCCTTTTAACTCGGTTGCCAGTCCCGCAAAAAACTCGAATGTCGCCGCACCTGCCTCGGCGTCACGGATCATTCTCTTGAAAGGGCCACCGGAATCGGCCGAGTCCGTCAGGGTAATCCTCTCCGAATTCGCGCGGATGATCCTCGCTGCCTCCCTGACAATAGCCGCCCTTTCGGACAATTTGACCTGCCGCCAGATCTTGAATCCCGCGGTGGCCGCGCGAACTGCCTTATCAACATCCGCTTTGCTCGCCGCCGCGGCATTTCCCAAACTTTCCCCCGTAGCCGGGTTGATGATCTCGTCAACAGCGCCATCCATCGCCTCGTGCCATTGGCCGCCATAAAAGAGGGTTCGGTGGGTTGGTAGAGCAGCCATGTACGACGTCATTCTGGTTCACTCCGCGCTGATTGGGTCGTGCCAGAACATGGTCCCGGCGAAAAAATGTCGGCTTCGTCGAACCTTTCGAGTTCGCCATAGCATACAAAATGTATATTAATTCATAAGGCTTACCCGCGTCAACTCGTGGCTCGATCGCGGCTCGTGACCATAGGTCCGTGGTGAAGCGACCAGTTGATAAACTGGCTCGCAGGTTGAGAAGCTGACCGCTCTCAAGGCGGCGCGGCAAGATAGGAGACGCCATCCGAGTTTTCATCATGTCTGGCTTTACAACGAATTTCAGTGTGGAAAATGCTCCCACCGTAGCCGTCGAAATTGCTATCCGAAAGATTACCCTATAAACATATGTTTCGAATGTATTGTCTTCTTTGTTGTTTCACGGAGAGCGCGGTGGTCAAGCCTGCCTTTCACGATAGAGCCTATGCGATGAAGAATGTCATGGAGATGATTGGATAATGGCGGCGCTGAAGAACAAGTCCGTCGAGCGCCCTGCGAAGAAAGGCCCGCCTCCCAAGAGGAAGACCAAGGCTCGTGCGTTCGTTCCTCCTGTGACGGTTTCCCATGCCGAGTTGCTGGTCGACGGAAGCGACGACAATTTTCGGCAAGTGATCTATCTGTTTGTCGAGGTGCTCGGCAGGCTGGCGATGTGCCGGGAAGCCTTTGGCCGGGCAATCGGGCTGACTGGGTCACAATTTGCGGTACTCGTTGGGGTTGCTTACCGCCAAGGAGAAGGCGGCGTCACCATCAAGCGGCTCTCGAACTATGTCCATCTCGCTTCCACGCATGTCACGACGGAAGTTGGACGCCTCATTCGCAAAGGGTTGCTGAACAAGGTTGCGGCAGACGATGATCGTCGCAGCGTCCTGGTCAGCCTCACGCCCGAAGGCGAAGCCGCCGTCATATCGGTGACCGCGTTCGTCCGGCAGGTAAACGACGTGTTGTTCGCGGGCATCACCGCGGCGGACCTGGCGTCCGCGCAATCCATGTTCACCAGACTATCACGCAACAGCGAATTCGCCGTCGCCGAACTCAAGGTTGCCGAGCGCGACGACAGGTTCTTCGACAAGGATTGATGTGATGGTTTGTTTGCTGTCGCAGCATTGACCTCACGGCATCAATCGGACGTTTGTGCAGCGCGCTGGGACGGAATCCACAAATCGGACAGCTCGGTGCACACCACGCTGTCGTAGGACAGATCTGCGTTGAGGATACCCAGATCGCGTGCAAAGCGGCTCATACCTTCAACCGCACGTCTTGAGACGGACGCATCGTAGAAGGGCAGGTCGCGACGAATGAGATCGACTATGAGGTCCGCCGCTCTACCGGGGAAAAGCCTACGTCCGACTTTGCCTGCGAGGTCGACGTCCTGTTTCAGCGCCGCGTGAGTTTCAACGATCGCTGAGACGATCGCGGCCGCCTCTTGGGGCCTGTCGGCAGCAAAGGACGCCCGCGTGGCGATCGACGCAAATGTGAATTCAAATGCAGAAGGTGGGCCGTCTCGCCGAACATCGGCGACGACCGATCCTATCCCATCTCGAACCGCCAGTTCGGCGGCCATCCCGTTTGCCCAGAACCCATCGATCAGCCGCTCTTCGAGCGCCTTGGCCGCGTTCAATCCGAAATTCACCGTCTGACCAGGCTTCGATGGAACCGGCATGATGGTCACGGTGTCGGTCTCGATCCCGCTCTCGACCAGCAGCCGACGCAACCCCATCTCGACCCACGGTGCAGCGCCAATGCGCTTGCCTCTCACCACCGACAAGTCGTGGCGTGATGCCTTGAAATCCGTATGCATGACCAGGAACCAGTACATGCCCTGGGCTTGGGCGCAGAGCAGCTTGGCGCCTTCGAATCCTGGAAATGCCGCCAGCGCCGAATGCGCGGAACCGGCCACGATATCGACGTCGCCGTCACGCAAGGCGCGGTAGGCCCGGTCGACCGGGAAGATGAGCTCGAGCGACACGTCGAGCCCAGCCTTCTTGAAGAAGCCGAGTTCGATCGCCGCTTCGGCGGGAAAGTACGAATTCGACACCAGATCGGGAACGGCGAGCTTCAACATAGGCATTTCCTGTCCAGGGAGGCGACAGCCAGGTGGGTGATGTCACCCAGGGCCGGATCCTAGTAATAGTGGGTCTCGAGAAGCAGGCAGCCGTGCTTCGACTTGAACGGGCCGTGGTAGATGCCGGGCGGGCGAACCGCATAGGTGTAGCCGGTGAATTCTTCTCCGCCCTCTCCATTGATGTCGTTGCCAACGATCAGGTCGCCCGCAAGGAGAAAGACCTCTTCCCAATAGGCGTGAACGAACGGGGCGGTCGTATAGACACCAGGGTCGAAGCGCAGAAGGCGGGTGCGGTTTCCCTTACCCGCCGCCTCGTCCAGACTGCCGGCGACGATCTTCTGCTTGATGCCCGACGGATAGCCTTCGGGCGTGTGCCAGCCTTCGTCCAGGTCGAGCTTGAAGAATTCCTGATGAACCTTGGTCGTCGACATGCCGATTATCCTCGTTCGGGTAAGCTTATGGTCGAATAAGAGGCGGTCAGGCTCTCTCCGGTCAGCGGATCGCGAAGCGTCATCTCGAAACGCTCGGATGCGCCGATCTCTCCTTGCACCGCGAGCGTTCCGCAAAACATCGCAGAACCATCAGCCATCGTTTCCTTGCCCGTCCCAAGTCGGATCAGTTCCGCTGGCGGTCGCATCGTGCGCAGCGTTCCCTCCTGGTAGAGGCGTCGCTCGCCTCCAACTACGACATGAGATTGAATCTCGAGGTCGTCCCATCGATCGGCGACGTCGGCGAACCGCCACAGAATGCGCCCGACGGGTTTGGCGCACATCTGCTTGGACAAGGTGACGCCGACCGTCTCGGCCTTGCGGTCCGTATGATCGGAACCGATCCCCACCCAGAGTTCACCGGAAAGCGAGAAAATCACCGGTTCGACTTCGCCGCTGGAAGCTGTCCCCATCACCTCGATGGTCTCGTTCGTCGTCAGCAGGGACGACGCGACGCGATAGAAGATCGGGGTTGCTTCGGGACGCCGTACACCGAGCGCCTCAAGTTCGAGGATATGCTTTTCGACCGCCTCCTGATTGCGCCCGGTCCAGCCCGCGATCGTCAGGTGGGTGATCTTCTTCGGATCCAGTGCCCTTGTCTGTATCATTGGAATTCTCCGCCCGTGGCCGATTGCTTCGATGGATTGCCGCCAAGGCCTGCCAAGCAGGCCTCGACCGCGCGTGCGATGGAAAGAAGCCTGTCGTCCTGGCCGGCCCGACCGACCAACATGAGGCTGGCACTTGAGCCTATGCCCGTCAGCGGCAGCGCTATGGCCGGACAGTCGAAGAAGTTCGCGACCGCCGTGTTGCGCAGCAACATGAGATTGCGCTCCGAGAAGCCTTCAGCCGTGCTGACCTGATCGAAGGTCGGCGCGACAATCGGCACGGTCGGCATTACCAGCACGTCCAATTCCTCGAAGTGCTGATCGAAGCTTCGTGCCAAGGCCTGCCGTTCACTGATCATGTCGATATAGTCGGCAGCACTGATCGAGCTTCCTCTCTGAATGCGGCTCAGAATGTTTGGATCAATGTCCGGGTTCCCGTCCAAGCGATGGCGGTGAAGGGCGAAGGCCTCAGCCGCGGCGATGCCGCCGCGCTGGTTGACAGCGCGCATGCCGTCGAATTCAGGTGCCGCGACATCCCTGACCAGCACGGATGCGCACGAGAGCGCCGCAAGCGCTGCCTCGAAGCCCTCCGACACCACACCATCAAGACCATCGAGAACAAGGCCTTGAGCGACGCCAACGCGCAAGCCAGCCAGCGACGTCGCGCGGGAAGAATGCGGCTCCTGGCCCGACATGATTGCCACCGACACCGCGCAGTCGTCGATCGTGCGCGCGATCGAACCGACGGAATCGAGCGTCATCGAAAGAGGGTACGCGCCCGTGGTCGGAATACGAGCCTTGGTCGGCTTGAACCCGACAAGACCACACAGCGCCGCTGGAATCCTGACCGATCCACCAGTGTCGGTTCCGATGCCGATGCCGCAGAACCCGTCCGCCACCGCGACCGCAGCCCCCGATGACGACCCTCCGGGTACGCGGTTCCTGTCGAGTGGATTGCGCGGCGTGCCGTAATGGGGATTCGTGCCGATGCCCGAAAATGCGAATTCGCTCATGCTCGTCTTGGCGACGATGACGGCGCCGGCCGCTCGGAGCCGATGGATGGCCGGAGCGTCTGTCCCCGCCACTCGTCCCTCGTGCAACAGGGCCTTGGATCCCGCCCGCGTTACTTCGCCCCTGACGTCGAAGAGATCCTTGATGCTGACAATGACACCATCGAGCGGACCCAAAGGCGTTCCGGTGCGCGAACGGGCGTCGGCAGCATCCGCGGCCTCCCTCGCGGCGTCGGCATAGACCGTCAGGCAGGCGCGGGAGCCTTCACCCGACGGATCGCCGATCCTGGCGAGTGCCTCCTCCAATCGCTCTCTTGCAAGGGTTGGACCGCTATGCATGGGGTCTGTTCCGTCGAACCTATTTGTATTAGTCTTTTATCTACATTAGATAGCTTCATTGAACATATAAAAGCATGAGGCCGGTCTGTCCAGCCGTTTTCGCTCGGCTAGTCGCGGCGGGCCGACGCCAGGGTCCGTTGCGGTGGCTGCATGCCGTCTCTAGACTCGGATCGCCTGCTGTTGGGACGCCGGCCGCCAACTGCCGGAGAGAGGCTATCGATCGATGACCGGGAAAGCCGACAATACCGACGGGAATGGGCTTTTCGCGCCGCATCCGTTCTGGAGTTTCTCGCTCGAAACCTATGGTCGGCCCGAAATCGGCAGCGCCTGTCTGAAACTGCAGGAGAAATTGGGCGTCGACGTCAATCTGCTGCTTTTTTGCGTCTGGTGGAGCGCGCAGCCCAGGCCAGATCTCGACCGAGAGACGTTCGGCATCATCGTCGAAAGGGCCGATGCCTGGCATAGAGAGGTCGTCCTTGTCATGCGCGCTGCTCGCCGTGCCTGCAAGGCGGGAGCCGCGTCGCTCACCGCGGATGAGGCAAAGGGGCTGCATAGGCACGTGCTTGCCAGTGAGATCGAGTGTGAGCACGGCGAGCAACTCATCATCGCGAGGACTGCTGAGGAACTGACTGCCGGGAGGGCGCCGAGAGAGGACGGCCGCCTCGCCGCACTGCACAGCAACCTACGGCACTACTTCACGCTTGCCGGCATTCGGCCGGATCGGGATGACCTCGAGGAATTGGAGCGTGTGACCGGCTGCTCCTTCACGGCGTGGTGAAATCACTCGGTTTCGCGCGAGGCCTGGTTCAACATAAGCTTCATAAAAAACATAAATTTCGTATGTTTTAATTGACTTTCGCGACGATGAAACGCAGACTTCTTCCAGCCGGTTGACGAGCCGAACGACGCAATCCGCCGCGGACATAAGGCCCGGCGCGCGACCATCAAGATACATTCCGAGGAAGCGATGACGAACGAAGCCGGCATCTCCTATCCGTCAGTGCAGCTGTTCATCGGGAACACATGGCGCAACAGCGACGACGGAGGAACCTATTCGGTCGTCAATCCGGCGACAGGACAACCAATCGGCCATGTTGCCAGCGCAACTGCGATTGACCTCGAGCGCGCGGTGGAGGCGGCACGGCTGGGCTTCGCCGAATGGCGCGCCGTCGCACCTTACCAGCGGTCGAAGATCATGCGCGCCGCGGCAGCGCTGCTGAGGGAGCGTACTGCGATTATCGCGCGGCTTTTGACGCTCGAACAAGGAAAGCCTTTGGCCGAATCGTCCGCGGAAGTGCAGGTCGCGGCCGATACGATCGAATGGTTCGCCGAAGAAAGCAGGCGCACCTACGGCAGAGTCGTGCCGTCGCGGGCGCCTGCAACACAGCAACTCGTCCTGAAGGAGCCAGTTGGCCCCGTGGCCGTTCTGACGCCATGGAACTTTCCCCTGAACCAGGCTGCCCGCAAGATCGCCGCAGCCATCGGTGCCGGTTGCTCGGTGGTAGCCAAGCCTGCAGAAGAAGCGCCAGCATGCGTCGCGGAATTGGCCAGGGCATTTCTGGATGCCGGCCTGCCGAAGGGTGTGCTCAATCTTGTCTACGGCAATCCTGCCGCCATTTCCGAATTCCTGATCGCCCATCCGGCTATTCGCAAGATTTCCTTCACCGGATCGACGGCCGTCGGCAAGAAGCTTGCTGCCCTTGCCGGCCAACACATGAAGCGCACGACGATGGAGCTTGGTGGACATGCACCCGTCCTCGTGTTCGATGATGCGAACATCTCGGCGGCCGCCAAGGTCATGGCGCAGGCCAAATTCCGGAATGCCGGACAGATCTGTGTTTCGCCGACCCGCTTCCTGATCCAGCAGGCAGCCTATGACGATTTCCTGAGCCACTTCGTGGCAGAGGCATCGACGCTGCGCATCGGCGACGGCATGAATGCGGGTACAACGATTGGACCTCTCGCCAATGAGCGGCGTCTGCATGCGATGGAAGCTCTCGTCCAGGACGCGCTGGAGCAAGGTGCGCGGCTCCGCAGCGGGGGCCGGCGCCACGGGAATATCGGCTACTACTTCGAACCGACCATCCTCTCGGAGGTGCCACTTTCCGCGAGAGCAATGAACGAGGAGCCGTTCGGGCCGATCGCGCTCTTCAGGCCGTTCGAGACGCTGGAAGAAGCGGTGGACGAGGCCAATAGGCTACCCTTTGGCCTCGCGGCCTTCGCCTTCACGCGATCGAATACAATCATATCGCAACTTGGATCGCGACTTGAGACCGGGATGTTGAGCGTCAATGACAATCTGCTGGCGCTGCCGGAAGTACCATTTGGCGGGGTCAAGGATTCTGGCCACGGTTCGGAGGGCGGGAGCGAAGCGATGGAAGCCTACATGGTCACCAAGTTGGTCAAGGTGACCGAGGCCTGACCCTTTACGGCGCGCACAGCGCGGACTGCATCCAATGACGCTGCAGCCTTTGGCGCCGCCGATGGTATTCAGGGCCACCCCGTGCTGCCTATGCGTATGGTTCCCGCATCTACGTCGCCGGATTTACCAGGTTCTTGGCGAATGCGGCTTCAACAGCCGATACGATTTGTTCGCATTCCTCGCGCTGGATAATCAAGGCCGGTGAGAAGATCATCATGTGCCCGACGATTCTGACCAGAGCGCCGGCGTCATAGGCCAGTTGCCCGAGCGTGGCCATGTACTGCTTTCCAGCGGGCGCCTTGGCCGCGCGGTCACAGACGACCTCGATCGCGAACATCAGACCCTTGCCACGGACGTTTCCGATCGTCTCGTGGCGATCAGCCATCGCCCGCATGGCTGGGATCAGGAAGTCACTTTGCACACGCGTGTTGGTGACCACGTCGAGCGCGACGGTTTCCTCGAGGCACGCAAGTGCTGCAGCGCAGCCAACCGGATGGCCTGAGTAGGTGTAGCCATGGGATATGATGCCCATCGCGTCCGTGTTGTTTTTGAAAGCCCGTTCGAGACGCTCGTTGACGACCAATGCGCCCATCGGAAAATATCCCGACGTGATTGCCTTAGCCAGGCAAATCATGTCCGGCTTGACGCCCCACCCCCGGCAGCCGAACCAGCTGCCAGTGCGGCCGAAGCCGGTAACGACCTCATCGGCGATCAGCAAGATGCCGTGACGGTCGAGGATCTGCCGCAGTCGAGGCCAATAGACTTCCGGCGGAACGATGACGCCGCCGGCACCCAGCACTGGCTCGGCGATAAAGGCGGCGATCGTATCGGCGCCCTGGAACTGGATTTCGTCCTCCACGGCGGCCAGGCACAATTCCGCGAGCCTTGTCGGATCGGCCTCATTGAAGGCATTGCGATAGTCGAACGGGACCGGAACATGGAAACAGCCCGGTAGAAGTGGTTCATATGCCCGGCGAAACGTAGTGTTGCCGTTGACGGAGGCGCCGCCGAAATGGGTCCCGTGATAGCCGCGCTTGATGGACAGAAACTTGCTGCGATCCAGTTGACCCATCATCTTCCAGTATTGTCGCGCCAGCCTGAGCGCGGTCTCGACGGAATCCGATCCGCCCGACGTGAAAAAGGCCCGTCTCATGTCCTCGGGCTGCAGCATCTCCACGAGCACATGGCTAAGTTCGATCAGGCGCTCATTGGTTGAGCCCTTGAACGCAGAATAATACGGCAGTTGCGCCAGTTGTTCGGCGATAGCATCCTTGATGGCCTGGTTCGAATAGCCGAGATTGACGTTCCATAGGCCTGCCCCGGCGTCCACCGCTTTGCGTCCGTCGTCATCGAACACATAAACCCCTTCGCCGCGCGCGATGATGCGGGGAGGGTGGGCCTCCATATCGTTGGGATGTGCCATAGGATGGTAGACGTGCTTCGCGTTGCTATCGCGCAGAAAGTTCTTGCTGGGCTGTGGCCGCATGGTCTGCTCCTTGAGCGAAATGTTGGATCTGTCGTTCTGCGTTGGATCCGTCGAGAGCGATGGACCTGCGCACGGCCGTCACAGGAATGGGTTTGCCCCAATCAAGAGTAGTGGCCAAAGCCCGTTAGCTCGAGTTGATTGCGGGCCCGTTCGACGGGCTTCGGGGATTTGAGCACCTCGTTTGGTGCAAGCACGGGTCGCGGCTCCTCCTTAAACGCGACGCAATCTGTCCAGTCCCAACGCGCCGTCACGTCCTGTCCCGCGCGGTGACCCCGGCTTTGACTGCTCGTCGGCATCTTGGCGATGAGGGACTGGCCACCCCTGAGCCGCATGATGAGCTTCGTCTGGTCGCCGAGATAGACGACCTCTTCCACCACAGCCGGAAAACTGTTCGCCGACTCGCTGCCGTCTTCGGACAAGGCCAACCTGACCTTCTCCGGCCGGATTGAGACGACGGCATTCACGTAGTTGTTGCGGATATCGCCGACCCGCGCGACGAGCCGCCCGGATCCTGATACCTCCACTTCGCACGCGTCGCCGCGAAATTGGGTCGCCAATCCCGGGAGCAGATTGTTTTCGCCAACAAAACGCGCCACGAAGGCATTCTCAGGGTGCTCGTACAGCGTTTCCGGGCCCGCCAACTGCTCAACGACGCCGTTGTTGAAGATGGCAATTCGATCGGACATTGTCAGCGCTTCCCCCTGGTCATGCGTGACGTAGACAACGGTCACGCCAAGCCGCTTGTGGATGGCTCGAATCTCAAGCTGCATCTCCTCCCTCAGCTGCCGGTCGAGCGCGCCCAATGGCTCGTCCATAAGGACGATCTTGGGCTCGAAGACGAGAGCACGGGCCAGGGCCACGCGCTGCTGCTGGCCGCCGGACAACTCGGCAGGGCGCCGTCCCGACACCTGCGGAAGGCGGACCATGTCAAGGGCACGTGCAACGTGGGCATCGATCTCGCTGCGCGACATGCCTCGGATGACAAGGGGAAAGGCGATGTTCTGGCCGACGGTCATGTGCGGAAATAGGGCGTAGTTCTGGAACACCACGCCAATGTCGCGCCTATAGGGGGGCTGGCTGGAAAGCGACTTGCCTTCGAGCAGGATTTCGCCGGAGGAGGGCGCTTCGAATCCCGCCAGCATCATCAGGGACGTCGTCTTGCCCGAGCCTGACGGTCCGAGCATGGTCAGGAATTCGCCTCTAGCAACCTTGAGATCGAGGTTGCGAACGACCCTCGTGCGCCCGTCGTAGGTTTTCGTGATGTTGAGGAATTCGACAATCGTGTCCAAGGAAGTCTCCGGTTCTTTCATTCCGATCCCGGCCGGGGGGCCTTTGGTCAGAGATGTGGATTTGGCTTGTTTCACCGAGAGCCGTTCGCGGTCGGCGGAAGCCTCTCGCGCCTCTTAAGGAATTCGAGCGCCGTCATCAGCAGCACCGCGATGACCAGCATCACCGTCGCCGCGGCAGCGATCGTGAGTTCGAACAGGTCCGTCGCCCGACTGTACATCTGCACGGGAAGGGTGCGCTGGCTCGGCCCAGCGATGAACAGGGCGGCGATGACGTCGTCGAAAGAGATTGCGAAGGCAAAAATGGCCCCGGTGACGATCCCAGGGAGGATGAGTGGAAAGGTGACGCGACGAAACGCAGTCAGCGGTCCCGCACCCAGGCTTCCGGCGGCGCGAAGCAACGTGGCGTCGAAGCGGGCGAGCGTCGCTGAAACTGTAACGACGACCATAGGCGAAGCGAGCGCCGTGTGCGCGAAGATCAAGCCCGTGTAGCTGTTGTCCAGCCCGACTTGTACCAGTGCTAGATACATGCTTACGCCGGCAATGACGCTAGGCACGATCATTGGTGTCAGGAAAATGACCATCAAGACATTCTTGCCCGCGAACTTTGCCTTCCAAAGGCCGACCGCGGCACTCACGCCCAATGCAGTCGCGAGCAATGTCGAGGCTGTGGCGACCACGACGCTGTTGATCAATGCCCGGCGCCACTCGAGCGACCCGATCAATTCCCGGTACCATCGGAGGCTGTACGTCTCGATGGGGTAATGGAAGAGCGCCAGGTCATTGAAGGACAGGGGGACAAACACAAAGATCGGTCCGATCAGGAACAGGCAAAACAGCACGCCAAAACCACGCAGGGCCCAGAAGGCAAATTTTTGCCCATTCGTTTCAAAGGGACGCGTCGACATAGGACTTACCCCACACTTAGTTTCGTGGTGCCGGCGAGCTTCGTGAACAGCCAGTAAAAGAGGTACACCGCGACGAGCAGGATCACGGACAGCGCCGCTGCAAGGCCCCAGTTCAAACTGCGGTTGACGTAGAAGACGATCATGTAGGGGATGCCTTGGTCATTCGGGCCGCCAAGAATGGCCGGAATAACGAAGACCCCAAGGCATTGTATGAACACCAGCAGAGCGCCTGCAGCGACACCCGGTCCGATCTGGGGCAGATAAACGCGACGAAAGGCAATCCAGGGAGGCGCACCCAACGATGCTGCGGCGCGCATATGCGATTGCGGCACGGACTTCATGGCGCTGTAGAGCGGCAGCACCATGTAGGGAACGAAGATGTGCAACAACGAGACGTAGACCGCGAAGCGATTGAACAGGAGCTCAAGCGGCTGGTCGATCAATCCGAAGTCCATCAGGGCCTGGTTGATGATGCCATTTCGCTGCAACAGCACCATCCAGGACAAAGTGCGAACGAGGACGGCCGTCCAAAACGGCAGCAGGACCATGAAGATCAGCAATCGGGCCACGCGGTCTGAGACGCTCGCGGTTAGATAGGCAAACGGAAATCCAAACAGGAATGCCAGGACTGTGACGACGAGCGATATTTCGAAGGTGCGCATGATTGTGGGGACAAACACGCGATCCGATACGTCCACCAGCCGGACGTGATCCTGTGGATCCCGCCTCAGGTCCAGTGATGAGAGAAGATAGAAATCAGTCAGAGGCCCACCGGCCTGCCGAATGACCGACCAAGTCGCCACCTCTTCCCATTTGGGCGAGATGCCGGCCAGAACGTGCCGGGCGTCAGCGGAGGGGGAGGTACCTTGGACAGCCGTACGCGTTCTCATCAGCAGGGCGCGCATGCCTGGCAGGCCGTAGTTGAGACGCGTCCCGGCGCGCGCGACGATTTGCGTTGCTCCGCCACTCTTCAGGTCAGCAACGAGCGCCACGAAGGCGGCATCGGGAATGGGCTCGGCGTTGCTGGGGTTCCAGTCGGCGAGCGCGGCAATGGTTGCGGGAAGGGCCTCGGAGACCCCGCTGTCCACGACACTGCGGGTCAGCAGGTTTGCGACCGGCCCGATAAAGACCAGAACCAGAAAAACAAGGAGCGGAGCAATGAGGGCAAACGCGCGGATCTTGCCCGCGCGCTGCGATCTTTTGAGATCCCGGATCAGGTGCTTTGTATCGTCGGAGACCGTGGCATCGACCTCGACAAGCACTTGATTTCCCGAACCGTACAATGTCACTGACCTGCCACCCAGGTATCGAACCTCTTGGCGAGGGCGTCATAGTTGTTGATCCAGAAATCAGCATCCGATTTGAAGGTGCTTTTCAGGTTTTCAGGATCGGTCGACACGAACGGACGGATGTCGTCTGAGGTCAGCGGCAATGCGTTGCGGTTGGGAACCGAAATGGCGAGCATATTGGTGACCGCAGCCTGCGGTTCGGGCTGCGAAGCATATTCGAGGAACTTGTAGGCATTGTCGATCTGCGGGCTCTCCGCGATGATCGCCCAATAGTCCACATGAGTGATGGCATCCTTCAGCACCGCGCCCAGATTTGTTTTCTGTGTCTTGTTGAAAAAACGAATGCCGTTGTCAAAGGTAACCGTCATGACAACCTCGCCCGATGCCAGCATCTGCCTGGATTGGCCGACATTGGTCCACCACACGATATCCTTCTTGAGTGCGTCGAGCTTCTTGAAGGCGCGGTCTACGCCCTCTGGCGTTGCCAGAACGCTGTAGACATCTGCTCCGGCGACACCATCAGCCAATAGTGCTATCTCCAGTGCATCGACCGGCGATTTGGCCATAGCCCGTTTCCCAGGCCACTTTTGCGTGTCCCAGAGATCGGCCCAGGATGTCGGCTCGGTCTTGACCACGTTCTTATCGTAGCCGAGGGCTGTGTTGTAAACCACGTACGGGATCCCGCATTCGAAGCGCGGGTCTGCGATATTGTAGTCTTTGAGATTGGGAAGCTTCGATCTGTCGATTTTTGCGAAGAACCCCTCATCGCAGCCCTGCAGAACCTCGATATCCTCGGCCGCCACAACATCCCAGGTGTTGCCGCCGCCCTCCAGCTTGGTGCGAACGGCGCCGATGCCGGCGTCACGATCGTCGACGGCGACGTCGAGTTTACTCTGCTCCTTGAAAGGGGCCAGGACGGCCTTCTTGAGCGTCTCACCCAACGGTCCGAGGCTGACCGCCACGGTCAGGTCTTCTGCGCGGCTGGCCTGAGAAGACAACAGCGCCGCACCAAACGCGAGCGCAATACCAAGCTTGAGCGCTTTCGCACTCACTGCATCATTTCCGTTCATTTCATTCTCCCATTGTTTCGCCGCAAGGCGACCGTCTTCCACATACCAGACCAAGGCTTATGTCATTGTTTTATGTTATTATTTCTTGTCGTTCCCGGGGTGTTTTCCGATACAAAAGGTCTACTGCCAGGCTTCGATAAAGCATACAGTCTGTAGATAATCTATTAGGTTTGTAATGGTGTCAAGGCATGTGCCAACGACGCACTGCGCCCGGATGAACCTGGCCTTGGCTTTCGATTCGTTGCGCGAGAAATCCGGTTCTCGGGCGAGCGGATTTCCTCCCGCTTGGGGCAGGCGCAGATTGACAGCACCCGATAAATGTACAACATATAGCTACTTGTTGTATTTATAGTCGGACTGGAACGGTCTCTGCAGATGGAGGAAAAGACGATGATTGCGGCTACCCGTGCCTCTTCGGAGGCTACCACCCCGGCGTCATCTGGGCTGCGTACAGGCGATGAATACCTGCGTTCCTTGAATGACGGGCGCGTTGTCTACGTCGACGGCGAGAAGGTGGCCAACGTTACAACGCATCCGGCCTTTGCCGCAGCTGCCCATTCGGCAGCGAGCCTCTACGACATTGCGTCGGACCCTTCGATGGCCGAGCGCATGACATACATCTCTCCGAGCTCTGGCGCACGCGTCCTGCGGGCCTACCAGATTCCACGAACCCACGCCGATCTGCGCGCCAAGCGGCTCGCTTCGGAGACTTGGTCGGAAGCGTCGTACGGCATGATGGGACGGACGCCCGACCATGTCGCGGGCTTCTTCTGCGGGTATGCAGCCGTTCCGGAAGTCTTCGCGTCAGCTGGCAAGGAATTCGGCGAGCGGGTCGTCAGTTTCTACGAGAAGATGCGGGAAAACCATCTGTGGGCCACCTATGCAATCGTTCCGCCGCAGATCGATCGATCCAAGCCCGCACACAAACAGAGCGACCCGACCCTCTATGCCGGCGTTGTCAAGGAGAAGGACGGAGGCATCGTTGTGGCCGGTGCCCAACAGCTGGCCACCGCGGGGATCTATTCCGACTATCTCTACCTGAGCTGTATCCACCCGTTGCAGCCAGGCGACGAGAACTACGCAATCGGCGTTGCCATTCCGATGAATGCGCCAGGCTTGAAACTTTATCCAAGGCGGCCCTTCGCCTTGCAGGCGAGCAACACTTTCGACCACCCCTTGAGCAGCCGCTTCGACGAGTCGGATTGCTTCGTGGTCCTCGACAATGTGTTCATTCCCTGGGAGCACGTCTTCATCTACCGCAACCTCGAAATCTGCAGGGATCAGTGGTGGAAGACGCCATCCCATCTCTACGGCAACCTTCAGGCCCAAGCGCGATATGCGACCAAGCTGCGCTTCATGATCGGCCTGGCAGCGCGGATGAACGAATCGACCGGGAATGCCAATTTGCCGCCAGTTATGGTGCAGATGGGCGAATTGGCGGCGCTGGTCTCGATCGTCGAGAACATGCTGGAGGCGCAAGAGACACTCGCCACTGTCGACGAGAAGGGCGTCCTCTGGCCGAGCAAGACTGCATTGTATTCCGTGATGGCACTGCAGTCGGAAATCAACCCACGGATGATCGAGATCATCCGTGAGCTGACAGGCTCCGCCATGATCACGATGCCATCGTCGGTCAAGGATCTGGAGAGCCCGGCAACCGCGGCCGACATGGACCGCTACATGGCGTCCGGCGTGAGCAGCGCGCGCGATCGGATCCAGCTTATGCGTCTGGCCTGGGATTTCGTCGGATCAGAGTTCGGCAACCGCCATCATCAGTACGAGAAATTCTACGGCGGTGCATCCTTCATCGTGAAACAGAACATGCTGAGGAGCTACGACATGAAACGCGCAACCGATCTCGTCGACGCCGCCTTGTCCGCGGTCTGACGCTGCATGACCGAAAGCGGGGATCGCACGATGGCGCACGAACATCTGAGTGTGGAATCAGCACGAATATTGCGTGACGCTTTCGGCACGTTTGCGACCGGGGTTGTCATTGTGACCGCCAATCACGCGGGAGAGAGGCTGGGGGCGACCGTCAGTTCGTTCAACTCGGTCTCGCTCGATCCGCCGCTAATCTCGTTCAGCATCGCGCGAAATGCCAAAGCCGTGCATGGCTGGAACAACGTCAACCAATTTGCTGTCAGCGTCCTGGCGCAATCACAGGCGGATCTGTCGACGCGCTTCGCCCGAAGCCTTGGTGACAAGTGGACGGGCGTCAGCACCTTCCCGGCCGGATCGATCGATGCTCGGTTAATTTCGGGCGCACTCCTCTGGTTCGAATGCGAGGTCTACAACCGATACGATGGTGGCGATCACATAATGATCCTAGGCAGGGTCGTCGCAGCAATGCGCAATAGCGAGGCGGCGGCGCCGCTGCTGTTCTTCGGCGGTGCCTATCGGAGCGTCGCGCCGCATACGCAAGGCGACAGGGTGCCTGACGAGGCGATGTGGCTACACGGTTGGTAAGATGTGACCGGCACCGGGCGCGTCGAGGTCAGGCGTTCCACCAACCAAGCTACGCAGTTTTGTAAAAGTCGCCGTCCAAGATCGAAAACCCCGCGTACCGCCTCAACGTGTAGCGCTTCGGCGGCTCTGAGAACAGCAACCTCACTGTCACGGTTTCGCCGTGTCCCAGCCGATTTGCGTCTGCGTTCGGATTGAGCGTTCATGGACCCGATCTGCAATGTCATCTTGCCATCGTAAACTGTAGATGGCGGATCTGTGAGCAACAGTAGGTCGCGAAGAACGATCCATATAGAAGCGCCCAAGTGGTTCTCGGTCGTAGCCAATTTCCGTATCTTCGCATGTTTGGACCGTGACCACGTCTTACCAACTCAGCGCGTAACGAAGGCTTCGCGTGAGCTATCGCTTAAGCTCCTTCGAAGAGGTGGTTCCATCGCTCTCTGATGTCATTGGCCTCTGTGATGCTGAGTGCGGATGTTCGCGGGTAGCTGGCAAGGTGTTGGAACGGAATGCAGGCGTCGATAATCATCTTGGAGTTGGAGGTCAGACCGATATCGCGGTCTGCGGCGGAGATGCGGGGGTCAAGTGACGAACTCCAGGCATTGCGCACGATATCGACATCCTCCGACGGCTCCGCGCGCGTGGTCACCGCCCACATCACATCGGCGAGATTTGACGGATCGACGTCATCGTCCACCAGCACGATCATGCGCCCCATATAGCTGTTGGCCGCAGCAATCAGACCAGCTCGTTTGGCATGCCCCGCGTAGCGCTGTTTCAGTGAGACGACGGTCATCAATTGCGACACGTGCTGCCAAGCGCCGACGACATCGGCTACGCCGGCCGCCTCGATGTTGCCCCAGATGCTGGCCGCACGGAATGGCAGCCCGAAATGGAAACGCGGCGGCTTCATTGGCGGCGAACCGAGCAGGATCGGGTCTGTGCGATGATGCGTGGCGTCGACCCGCATAACCGGCGCCGGGCGCTTCTCCGCGGCGTAATAGCCGGTGAACTCTCCGAACGGCCCCTCAGGCAAGCTCGTCTCGCTGAACGGCAGCAGCATCCCTTCCAGGACGATTTCGGCATGCGCCGGGATCGGCAGGCCCGTGACCGGACCCGGGTATACCTCGATCGGGGCACCCTTGATCGCGCCGGCGAAGTCGAGTTCGGACGCCCCTTCTGGAAGATATTCGAAGCCGGCGATGAAAATCGCCGGATCTTCGCCATTCACGATTGCGATCGGACAGGGCTGACCGCGATCCCAGTACTTCTTCGAGATCATCGCCCCATGGCGGCCATTGTGATCGAATTGGACCGTCACCCGGTTCCTGTCGTGGACCTGGACGCGGTAGATCGAACAGTTGACCCAACCCGTGTCAGGATCGCGGGTGATAACGACACTACCGGATCCGATGTAGGCCCCGCCGTCGTTGCGATGCCAAATCGGGCTGGGATATTGCGATAGATCGACATCATCGCCCGTCACGGAGTTTTCGAGATAGGGTGCATCCTTGATCTGGTTCGGTGAAACAGGTTTGAGACCGCCGCGCATGGTCTTCCAGGCCTTCAGGGCTTCCAGCGGTGGCAGGTTCGGATCGATGCCCAGGGCAAGAGCAGCACGGCGTGCGCTGACTGTCGCATTGGTGAAGATCCTATTGCCCGCTGGCTGACCTGGAATTGCATCGAACAGCAGTGCCGGGCAACGCGGGTGCCCGGCAGCTACCTCCGTGATGGCGCCGATTTCATGCTCGAGCGCTGCGCCGGAGACACGTCGCAGATCGCCGATTGCCTCAACGAGCGAAACGAAGTCGCGTAGATCTCTGTATGCAACGGCCATTTCAAACCTCGGTGTTTTTCTGTTCGCCCGGCCCAGTTTCGGTGGACCGGTCATTTGTCAAATTGCCTGCCGGTTCAGCGCGTGAGCACGATCAGAGTCAACATTAATACAACACATATATAAATCCATAGCTATGTTTTGTTGCTTTTTATTGTCGACTTTTGATCGCGGCACGTTCGGCGGAGGGCAGCGGGATCGTTGCAGTCGCGATGCCGTTTGGGCGCCACTTTCAGGCTTGAAGCCGGTCCTTGCCGCTCGACCGTCCGGTTTGCGGATATTCCGACGACAGAGCATCCGCAATTCGATCCAGTGCAGAGAACAGAACCTTGATTTCCTGTGCTGACATGCCTTGCTTGGCCGTGACATTCACGATCGAAGCTCGATCGAGAAGACGCGGACGCAGCCCAGCACCTGCGGGCGTCAAGAACACGTTGATGTTTCGCCGATCCGACGAATTTCGCCGGCGCTCGACGAAGCCAAGGCGCTCGAGTTCATCCAGGATGGTGGTGGAAGATGCTGTTTCGACGCCAACCCGCCGAGACAGCTCCGTCTGCGTCAGGCCATCCTCTTCCCAGAGCCGTTCAAGATGGACGAATTGCCCAAATGTTACATCCTCCTTCGCCAATTCCAAGCGAAGCGCACGACTAAACGCCATGTGCGCCAACCTGAGTCGCTTACCCAGGCCAATCTCCGATTTCGTGTCTGGCAACGGTTGTCCTCCTGCACCAATTGTGGACGTCGGCATTCGCCGATCTACCAAATGCCGCGACCCGACTACACGAAAATTGGCGCTGGTCCCTTTCAATTCATGCAGCAGGCGAGGCGATCCTCTCGGCCTTGCGGGCATGTTTCCATGGCGCGTAGCTCGGCTCCAGCTTGAAGAGCGATTGCGCGGTGCCGCCAAGGATGGCACGCTTGGCGCCCTCGGAGATAAACGGCAAGTCATAGATCGTGCTCGGCAGATCCATATCCCAGTGCGGATAATCCGACGAATAAAGCAACTGGCTTTCGGCCTTGATCATCTTGAAGGTCAGTTCGAGCGCTTCTCGATTCTCCACCATTTCCATTGGCTGAGACGTGTAAAACATCTCGCGCATGTAGTCGCTGGGCTTGCGCTTCAGCAAAGGCGCGTCGGAACTGCGCATCATATACTCGTTGTCCAGCCGCTGCATCAGGAAAGGCACCCAGGCCAGTCCGCTCTCGATCCATACCGTTTTCAAGCGCGGAAAGCGTTCTGGCAGACCATTGACCAGCCAGTTCGTCATATGCACCATATTGTGCCAGACGAAGCCTAGCGCATGAACCGAGATAAACCGGTTCATCAGGGCAGTCGATTTGTCGCCCCAAGTGTAGGCGGCGTGAAAGCCGAGCGGCAGGTCGCGTTCCTGCAGGGCCGCGTAAACCTTCATGTAGGCGTTGTCGTGAACGCCCTTGTAGTGGGTTGAGGTGACCATGAAACCGATCACCCCCTTCCGGTCCCCGAATTCCTCGATCACCTTCAGGCAGGCGTCGGGATCGTTGAAGGGGAGGTAGAGCATGGAAGTCAGGCGCGGCTCTTCGGCCAGAACATTGTCGCATAGCCAGCGATTGTAGGCTCGGGCGAGGGCGGTTTCGACCTCGATGCGCGGACAGGTAGCAATGTTGAGCATCGGCGTGGGGAACATGCAGGCCATGTCCACGCCCATCGAATCCATCCACCGCCGCATCAGCGTGATGTCGCGATGGATCGTTGGCGGAACCTTTTCGCGGCTGCGCAGGGGATAGCGCGCTACTCGGCCGGTCATCTCCTGGTAGGAACCGTCGACCGACGTCACCCCGCCTCGGGCCATGCCTTGGTATTTTGCCTCCATGCGCAACACCGGATCGTCGATATATTCGGCGATCTCCTGGAACGCTTCCGTTTCGTAGTGGTGGGAATCAACGTCAACGATCAGGAAATCCTCGTAGCCGCGGGCAAGCGCCTGCTGCTTGGCATGATCAAGGTGAACCTCGGTGTCGAAGTTTTCGCGAGACGGCTCGATGAGATGGTTTCCGGGCGTGAAGGTCATGTCTCTGGATCTCCGTCTTGGATGTATTGGTTGTCACGCCGGCTGGAGCCGACCTTGGTCATCGCCTGCCAGGCCGCGAGTTCGAAGACTTCGATTCCCGCGCTTTCGAGGATAGCGGTACTGGCGATGACCGCATCGGTGGCCGAGAGGCGGCTGTTGCCGACTGCCAGCCGTATCGGGAGATTGCTCTGCGCTTTGGCCGCGAGGACACGAAGCAGCGCGGTGATGGTGCCAGCGAGCTGAGATTCCGAGATGGTGTCCAGATGGTCGGCATCGACTGCCAGTTCGCAGTGCCGGATGAGGTCTCCCGCCAGATCCTCGAAATTTGGTGCGGGTGCGCTAGATGTCGACATAGATGCCGCCGTCACGAGTCACGACGTCGAATTTTCGCAGTTGCAATCGCGCGTCACAGACATGCTTTCCGGTTGCCAAGTGGAATTCATAGCCATGCCAGGGGCAGACGATGTGCATGTCGTCCGTGTTGAAGCGCTGCCCAGTGAACAGGCCGGCGCCGTCGATGACGTCCTCGACCTGGGGGAGTTTGAGACCTTCACAGGCCGGCCCGCCCTGGTGCGGACAGAGGTTGCGGTACGCGTAAAAGGCATTGCCCTGATGGATGACGCCAATCTCCAGCAAGTCATGCTTGATGACGCGCGTCGTGCCCTCAGGCAGTTCGTCGATGTTGCAAACAAAATGCTCAGCCATGTATTTTTCGACCTCAAATTGATAAGGTACCTTACTATATTCCAGTATCACCGCGCGTCAAGTGTTGGCGCTTCCCCTGAGGCGAAGTTTTTCAGCCCGGGCTGCATGCGCTCTGACGAATTCCAACGATAAGACGCGCCATCAGGCTGGGTGCGACCGCGCACAGGCGGCGTCGATCGCCCCATCCCCACGTCAAAGCGCAGGGTCATTCCGGAGAGCTCAGATCGACTGGCCCTTTTCGACTGATTTGCGAAAGAAGCGGACAGGATAGTCTTCGAACAGGCCGGCAAGGACGAACGGGTCGTTGCCAATGAGTTCTTCTGCCTCCTGCCTGTTGTCGGTATCGATGATCAACACCTGGCCGAAACGCTCGGACTGGTCGTCGGAAAGGATCGGCCCAGCCAGCCAGAGCTTCTCCATTCTGGTGATCCAGTATGCGTCGTGGGCAGCGCGGTTGGCCGTCCGCAGGTCAATCGTGTTGGGCCGGCTTTTCATGATGGCGATGAACAATGTTATCTCCCTTCCGAGCGACGATTTTGCGATTGGTACTCAACCTTGGATGCCGGCCCGGCAGGGGCTGTGCTCAAGGCCTTGTCAGGAACGAACTGTCGATTTCGCCGACCGTGTTTGCGCCGAGCATCGCCATGTCCCGGTCGATCTCCTGGCCGATCAACTGGATGGCATGGCGCACGCCCCCGCCGCCCAGCACGGCTGCGAACAGGAATGGCCGGCCGATGAAGACGAAGTCCGCACCTGCGGCCAGTGCCTTCAGCACGTCGGTTCCGCGCCGCACACCGCCGTCGAGCATGACACGCATGCCGTTGGCTTGCTGAACGATCTGCGGAAGCACATGCAAGGGCGATATCGCACCGTCCAACTGGCGCCCTCCGTGGTTCGAAACGATGATGCCGTCGACGCCGCATTCACGTGCCCTGGCCGCATCCTGAGCGGCAAGGATGCCCTTGAGAACGAAGGTGCCTTTCCAACGGTCGCGGATAGACTGGACATGGCTCCAGTTCAGCTGATCGCGCGCACCGATCGATCGCACCAGATTGCGTGAGAGAATCGGCGGGCCGCGGAAGGCGTCCATGTTCTCGAAACGCGGAACGCCCGTTGTCATCGTCCGTGCAAAAGTCCCGATCGACCAGCGCGGGTGAAGCAGGCCGTCGAGGGCCAGTCGAAGGCTCGGGCGAAGCGGAATGCTGAAGCCGGTCCGGATGTTGTTTTCCCGGTTGGCCGGCACTGGAAGATCGACGGTCAGCACAAAGGTTTCGTAGCCGGCCGCCGCGACGCGGTCGACCATCGCCTTGATCCGCTCGGGCTCGCCAGGAAGGTAAGATTGAAACCATCTGGCCGAACCCTCGGCGGCAAGCCGCTCGAGAGGCATGATCGATGTTGCGCTGACGATCATCGGAATGTTCTCGTCGGCGGCGGCCCGGGCAAGCACGAGGTCGCCTTCGAACGTCGACAAGCCGCTCAAGCCCATCGGGGCAATGCCGATCGGAAGTCGGTACTCGCGGCCAAACAGCACGGTGGCCGGGCTGCGGGCCGAAACATCCACGAGCACTCTTGGCACCAAGGCGGCCTTGAGAAAGGCGCTGCGGTTGGCGGCAAAGGACTGGCCCGTTTCCGCGGCGCCGGCATAATATTCGTAGATCGGACGCGGTAGCCTGCGGCGGGCTATGGTCTGGAAATCGTCGAGGTTCAGAACGGAAGTCAGCGCCCGTGCGGATCTCGACGATTGCCGTCTTCGTTCGGTGACAATTGTCGCCATTTTCGCGGGGTTGCCGGGAAGGTCGCCTGCCGGGGTCGAGGCAGCCACCCCAGTGGTTCGCAGGTCGAGTTCGTGTTTTGGCGAGTTGCCGGCATTCACGTTACGGGTGCCAAGCAATGCGTTCTGGTCATCGGTCATGATCGCGCCGTCAACTGGTCGACATGACGAGCCCGGCTTGCTCGCGCTCGGTTGCATTCGACTGCCAGCCCGCATTCACATTGTTGCGCAGCTTTCCACGCAGGAAGAAGTCGTGAATTACCTCGGCGGCGAGTGTGCGCATGTCGACGTAGGAGGCCTCGGAAAAGAACGCCGCGTGCGGCGTCAGCGCCAAGCGACCTGCAAGCCATGGCTCCCGGCTCAACCACGCGGCGAGCAGCGGCGAGGCGACATCCGGCGGTTCGCTGGGGAGAACATCCAAGCCGGCAGCGCCGAGATGGCCCGACCGCAGCGCGGCCTCCACGGCATTCAAGTCGACCAGCTTGCCTCTTGCGATGTTGATGAGGATGGCGCCGGGCTTCATCTGCGCCAGCCGCGCCGCATTCATGAGCGAATGCGTCTCTGGCGTCAGCGGGGTATGAAGGCTCACCACATCGGAGGCGGCTAGCAATTCCTCAAGCGAACCCGCCCGCTTGAGGCCTATGCCCAGCTCGTGGCCCTCCGGCAAGAGCGGGTCATAGTAGACGACCTTCATATCGAATGCGCTTGCGCGCCGTGCCACGGCGGTTCCGATGCGGCCAAGGCCGACCGCGCCAAAGGTGGTTCCACGCAGACGGCGAACCACCGGAACGTTCTCGGCGAAATACTCGCCCACAGGGTTCGCCCTCAGCCGAGCTTCATAGCTTCCAAGCCCCCGAGCCAAATGCAGCAACAATGCCAGGGCGTGATCGGCCACTTCCGTTGTGCCGTAGTTCGGCACGTTGCAAACGGGGATGCCGCGCCCGGTGCAAGCGGCGAGATCAATGTTGTCGAAGCCAACGCCGACCCGCACGATAAGCCGGCAGTTGTCCAGCATCGCGACAATGCCTGCGTCTATCCGCACGCGATGCCAGACAAGGAGTGCATCGCAGGATCGCCATACAGCTTCCGGAATCGCCCTGGCATCGTTCTCGTCGTGAACGTCGTATTCGAAGCTGTCTCCGGTCACCGACCGCTCGATGTCGAGGACCTTCACGTATGTATCGGGAACCAGTATCCTGAGTTTTGCCATGGCCGACGGGTTCCGCCTGTAAAACAGTCTGTTAGGCGCCAAGCGCGCTTTATGAGGCGCCGCCGGCGGCGTAACCGGCGCCGATATGCACGTCGAGAACCACGACCTTGCCGGCTTGAACCGCAGCGACGGCTTTGCGCATTTCGCTATCCAGTGTTTCCGCCTCGCGGATCGGCCCGACCCCCTCCGCGCCCTGGGCACGCGCCATCATTGCAATATCGGGAGCGGGGTCATCGATGCGCTGCCCAATCCATTTGTTTTCCACCGGCCGGTCTCTTCGACGTGCGACCCGTTCCTGGTGCAGTTCATCATTGAAGTACGAGCGGTTGTTGGCCACCACAACGAGCAGCGGGATGCCGTAGTGCACCGCCGTCCACAATGCTGTGATGCCCATCAAGGTGTCGCCATCGCCCAGGACGGCGACCGGCAAGCGGTCGGTTCCCATCAACGCCAGGGCCGAGCCGACGGCCATGCCCGGGCCGGAGCCAACACCACCGCCGCCGGAATGGCCGAGCTGATCCAGCGGATGGTCGAAATCGGTGAGTGCGCCGTCCCAGCCGAGCGGGATGCGCAGGAGCGATATCGGCGTTTCCCGTGCTGCACTGGCCATTGCGAAGGCGATGTCGGCAAGGCCAAGTTCCTCGGCCTTGCCGGGTTTTGCCGGCTGGCGGTTGAGCGCTTGATACGTCTGCTTGGTGGTGGGAAGGAGCGGCAACAAGCTCGAAGCGAATGCTTCGGGTGTTGTCGCCAGGTGAATGTCGACGGGTGGCAGTGCCTGGTGGTCAAAGCTCCATCCGTTGTGCAACTGATGATCGACTGAAACCTGAATGATCTGCGCCCGGCAGGTCTTGCCCGGGAAATGCGTGGCGAGTACGCCCGCCAGATCGACCCAATCAAGCGACAGGATGACATCGGCCTCCTTCAGCCTTGTTGCAGCCGCCTTGGTAACCGACATGCCAGGAGCACCGGCATGAAGGGGATGCGCGGTCGGGAATGCGGCGCCGACCTTGAGGTCGGTAATCACCATGGCGCCAAGCCGCTCGGCCAGCGTGACGCGCTCCGCCCAGGCCTGCATGTCACGCGAAACGCGCCCCATAAGGATGACCGGGTGTTTGGCGCCAGCCAGGGCCGCAGCAGCAGCTTTCAGCATAGCCTCATTTGGCGCGGACGCCGCAACCGGCTGATAGCGATCGAGCGATGGCAAGGGAGAACCTGCTATAATGGCCTCCTCCTGAATCTCTGAATCCAGGTTGATATAGATCGGACCCTGAGGCGCCGTCATCCCTAGCTGCATGCCACGCAAGATCGCCTCTTCGGCGGCCGCCAGGGAGGCAGGCTGGTCGTCCCATTTGACGTAGCCGCGGATCATCGATCCCTGGTCACGTGCGCAGTGGATCCAGTCGATGAACGGCCTCCGCTTGGCCGCATCGACCGGACCGGTTCCACCAAGAATGAGCATCGGCACGCGGTCGCACCAGGCGTTGAAGATGGCCATCGTTGCATGCATCAGTCCGACATTGGCATGGAGAGCGACCGCCAGCGGCTTTCCGGTAACCTTGGCATAACCATGCGCGATCGCCACGGCATGCTCCTCATGGAGGCAGACCAGCATCTGTGGATTGGCATTGCCGCCGAAATTCACGATGCTGTCGTGCAGCCCGCGGAAGCTCGAGCCCGGGTTGAGACATAAATATTTCAGATCGAAGGCAGCCAGCAGACTGGCGACCCGATCGCTACCCCACAGCTCATTCCCCGCCTGGAACGACGCCGGAACCTCTGGCCGGTTCGGCCGCGTACGCGATGAATGTTCGTTTACGGCGCTGTCTGTCATGGCAAACCAACTCGAATATCGTGGCCGCGGCCAACTCGATTTACGTTCAATATGTAGATGAATAGTGAAGCTATTTCCCTGCATGTCAAGCCTCTCCGAGAACAAAGCGCGCATCGACCAATCGCCTATCCGAGGCGGACAGCGTTCATAGCCCCGGCCAGATACCGTCCCATCAGCCCAAGCCTTGAAGATCTGAAGCGGCCATCAGGCGGTTTCACACGAAACTGCACGGCGAGCCGACGCCTCGAGGAATCCGGGCTGCGGGTTGCCCAAAATTATGTGCCATTCGAGGCCTTGAATACACTTTGTATCTATGTAATGTTAGTTTCTGATGTAGCTAAATTAGGCCATAGAGCCTCGACGACCATCGGTTGATCGCAAGGGCTGCATCCGCGAGGCGAGCGTGCTCACGGCGCGGTCGCTCTGTTGGGAACGGATGACTGTTATCTGCGCTGAAAGTCTTGGCCACCGATGCCTCGACGGCGCCCATCAATGGAGGTTGATATGCTCAATATGAGGGTTCTGCCGCTCTTCGCCGTCGGCGCGATGTTATTTGCGTCAAATCCGGCGGCAGCGCAGCAACTTGAGAAGGTTAAGGTCGCGACGACGTTCCTTGGGCTTTGGGATACGTCTCAGCCAACGCTTTGCAAGCAGCGCGGCGAGTTCGAGAAGGCGGGCCTCGATGTTGAGGTCATTTCCACACGAGGGGGGTCGGAGAACGTGCAGGCCGTAGTGGCCGGCGGTATGGATATCGGCTACTCGCCCGGCATCAACGCCGTTCTGGCCGCGTCCATGCAGGGTGCGAAAATCAAGATCATCAGTGCGGAGTTCATGGGCCAGAACGACACGTTCTTCTATGTTCCTGCGGCAAGCCCCATCAAAGGCATCGACGACCTGACAGGAAAGACGGTCGCCTTCTCGCGTCCGGGTGGCGCCACCGAGGCGGCTCTGCTCGCTCTCAAAACCGAGAAGGGTATCGACTTCAAGCCGACAGCGACCGGCGGCATGGATGCCACTTTCACAATGATAATGACTGGTCAGATCGACGTGGGTTATTCAGTGCCTCCGTCCGTGCTCGGTTCGGTCGAGAAGGGCGAGGTGCGCGTGCTCTTCTCCGGCGACGACATCAAATCCCAGGCCGATTTGACCGGCCGTGTCATTATCGCGAATTCGGACTTTATCTCTGGCCACCGGGATGTTGCCGAAAAGTTCCTCAAGGTCCTGGATGGCTGCATCGACTGGGCCTACGCGAACCCTGAGGCGTCTGCGAAGTTCTACGGCGAACTCAACAAGGTAGATGCGAACATCGCTGCGAAGGGCCTCGCCTTCTACAAACGGCCTGCCCTGGCCTTCGGACCGATTGCCCATCTGGATCGGGTTATTGATCAGGCTGTCGCAGGAAAGTCGATCAGCAGGCGTCTAACAGACGATGAGCAGAAACAACTAATCGACATTGTTTATTCGACTCCGAAGTAGGCCATCGAAAGATGGTTTTATGAATAGTCGTCTTAAATACGGATGATAATTTTAGAAATGGATGGATCGTTGAAAGGCGATCCATCCACATGTTCTTTGATTGATGAAATCATCGCCTGAATATTTAAGTATCGCATGTTGACAACGCCTTTATCCTCTCCAATGATAATGTACCTTATGTTTGGTAGGCGACTGAGACGCGTTGTCGAGCCGAAGCCATAAGAGCGAGCCGCAATTGGGCCGCGCTCTGAAGATCGAAGACCGGAGGGATGAGAGTGTTCCCAGCCAGGGCCAAGAGCCGCCAGCCACAAACAGGGATTTGACACCCATGAACGTGCCTCAAACGCTCGTCACTCCAACTGCCGCAGCCGACGCTCTCATTCCGGCACTCGCCCTGCGGAACGTCGGAAAATCCTACGGTGAAGGTGCTGCTGAAACCTGGGCTGTACGGGATTTCTCTTTCGATGTGCAGCCTGGTGAATTCATCTCGATCATCGGGCCAAGCGGCTGCGGTAAGTCAACGCTATTCAGCATCATAGGCGGGTTCTTCTCGCGCTATTCCGGCGAGGTTCTCGTCGAAGGGCAAACTGGTGCACAGATCCGGAAATCGATCGGCAGCGTTTTTCAGGAAGAATCCACATTTCCCTGGCGAACCGCCCTCGACAATGTCGCCTTTCCGCTCGAGGCCGCTGGCGTGCCGAAGCGCGAGCGGTTGGAGCAGGCGAGAGACCTGATCGCCTTGGTGGGTCTCAATGGCTTCGAGAACCATTATCCGTCAGAAATGTCTGGCGGCATGCGCCAGCGTATCGCCATCGCGCGAACTTTGGCGGCGAAACCAAAGATCCTCCTGATGGATGAGCCCTTCGCGGCGCTGGATGAGCAGACGCGCATGCTCCTCGGCGACAAGGTCCTGCAAATTCAGCAGTCGCTGAAGCAGACCACGTTGCTCATTACGCACAACATCACCGAAGCGGTTCAGCTCAGCGACCGCGTGATTGTGATGACCTATCGGCCAGGTCGTATCAAACGCATCGTGGAAATCGACCTGCCGCGCCCGCGTACGTCGGAGATCATCGGCAGCGAGAGATTCGGCCGGATCGTCGGCGGCATTTGGGCGGATCTTCGCACCGAAGCGAGCCTGGGGATGGCCGAGGCGGAAGTGAAGCAACAGGCCGGAGCCTAGCCCGATTCTGGCCGGGCCGAGCAGCAGCGAAGTCATCGATACAGGAAAAGGTTGAGCGATGAAGTTGAGCGGAGACTATCCACTTCAGTTTCCTCCCGAAGTGGTATGGCACTACCTGAACGACGAACAGACCCTGCTGAAATCCATTCCCGGTTGTCAGTCCCTCACACGCACGTCGGATACGTCGTTCAACGCCGTCGTGTCCGTGAAGCTCGGTCCGGTCAGCGCCAAATTCAAAGGCGATGTCGAACTGACGGATCTCGACCCGCCTTTCGGCTACACGATCTCCGGCACGGGCAGTGGCGGCATTGCCGGCTTTGCGAAGGGCAGCGCGCGGGTTCGTCTGACACCCGTCAATGGTGGCACGACGCTCTCTTATGAGGTCGATGCTCAGATTGGCGGCAAGCTCGCGCAACTCGGTGCGCGGCTCATTGATTCCACCAGCAGGAAATTGGCCATGGAGTTCTTCGAGAACTTTGGCGAGCAGGTGGGACAGCATGCTTCCGCCAAGGTTGCAGCGTCGCCGCGCGGCTGAAGCGCAATGCAGATGGCGGACCGCAGCTCAGCCCTCGTAGAAATAATAATAAAATAGCTTAATTATGTAGCTTTTTGATTGACCTAAATTGGCAAACAGGGTTTAATCCCACCAACGACGGAGTGCGAGAATGAAGTCCTGGTTGTCCTATGGCTTTAACGATATGCGGTTGGAAGACGCGCCCATGCCATCGGCGGATCCTGGCTGGGTGGTGTTGCGAACGCGCGTGCTGGAATTGTCCGTGACGGAAGTGGCCGAGTTTCGCGGCCTGCCGGTTTCGGGGCACGAAACCTTGAAGGCTATGTTCGCCAAGCAGCGCCCGGTCCCGCTTTTCGGGCATGAGTTCTGTGCTGAGGTCGTCGAGGTCGGCAAGGGTGTCGAGAACGTCAAGCTTGGCGAGCGCGTGTTCTACCATCGCGGCGTTCCATGCGGCGGTTGTAAATATTGCAATGCGGGGCTGTCTACGCTCTGCCGATCGGTCATCAACGTCGGCGAAGATACGCCCGGCTGTCTCGCCGAGTATTTTGCGGCGCCGGCGCGGATGCTTGCTGCGGTTCCCGATGAGGTGTCGGACTTTGAGTGCGCGGCCCTTCAGCCTCTCGTGTCGATCGTCGGTGCAATCGAGGGCGTGGGCATATCCATGGGCGACACGGTCGCGGTCATCGGGCTCGGGCCAATGGGGCTCGATTCGCTCCAAGTTGCGCGCGCTGCGGGGGCAGGCAAGGTTATCGCCATGGCGCGTCGCGAGCCGGTGTTGGAGCTGGCAAGAAAGCTCGGCGCCGACATTACCGTCAACGTGACTACGACCGACCCGGTCGCTGCCGTAATGGAGGCGACAAATGGCCTTGGCTGCGACGTGGTCATCGAGTGCGCCGGTGGCAGCCGAGAGCAGGGGCATGCCGGCACAGATGCATTCCAGCAGGGACTCCAGATGCTGCGGCATGAAGGGCGCATCATGGAGGTCGGCCATCTGCCAGTGGGCACCGAGGTCGTCTACGGCCTGATCGAGAAGAAGGGGCTGCGCGTTTACGGACGCCGGTTGCCGTCCCCGAAGATGGTGCGATACGCGATCGACCTGGTCGCCTCGAAGCGAGTGCAGATCGAGCCGACAATCACGCACAAACTGGAGGGGATCGAGAAGGTACCCGATGCCTTTGAGATCCTCGGCAACAAGTCAGTCTATGGCGCGATCAACCCGCCTCAGGTCGTCGTCTGGCAATAACTCGGCTGTGGCCAATCGTGTCGTTGCCAGCCGCCGCACGGTCTGGCGGTAACAAAGTGGAGCGCTTTGATGATTTCGGAAGAAAGCTTGGCAGCCCTGTCCTATCCGATCATGCCGAGGATCGTAACCAACGAATTTCCGGGACCGATCGCACGCACGCTGATCGAGCGGGCTCTCAAAGCCCAGAGTCCCACCAGGCCTTCCGTTCGTGGACGCCTGGTCGTGGAGGGCGGCAAGGGCGCCGGAATCCAGGATCCCGATGGCAACATCTTCCTCGATATGTCCGCCGGCGTTGCGGTGTCGAGCGTGGGACGGAACCATCCTAAGGTCGTGGCTGCGATCAAAAGCCAGTCGGAAAAGTTGATGCATTCGGCCGGCCTGATCAATGAGACCACCGTTGCGCTTGCCGAGAAACTGGCTTCGACGATGCCGCACGGTTTGCGCGACGAATGCTTCACCTGGTTCGGGATGAGCGGGTCGGGTGCGATCGAAACGGCTCTAAAATTTGCCAAGGCGATCACCGGCAAGTCACAGATTGTCGCCTTCGAGGGAGCCTACCATGGCGTATTCCATGGTTCGTTGGCACTCACCACCCGCGAGAACTTCAGGGCTGGGTTCGGTCCGCTGATGCCGGGCGCAATCCATATGCCATATGCCTATTGCTACCGTTGCTTCGCCGACCTGCGCTATCCGGAATGCGAGGTGCGCTGCGCCAAGTATCTCGATTACAAGCTCACCACTCCGAACACAGGCGCCGACGACGTCGCGGCGGTGATCATCGAATCCATGCAGGCGGACGGCGGCTACATCGATCCGCCTGTCGAATTCATGCAGATGTTGCGTGAGACCTGCACCAAGAAGGGGATTCTGCTCATCGTCGACGAAGTGCAAGCGGGCGGCGGGCGGACTGGCAAGATGTGGGCAAGCGAGCATTTCGGCATTGTTCCCGACATGGTCGTATGGGCCAAGGCTATCGGCGGCGATATGCCCCTTTCCGGCCTCACGATTCACGAGCGGTATCGAGGCAAACTTCCACTCGGCTCCCAGGTTCTAACTGCTGCGGAAAATGCTGTCGCCAACGTCGTCGCGCTGGCCAACCTGGAAATCCTGACCGATCCGGCAGACGACCTCATTGGTCGCGCGGCCATCGTGGGGGCCGAAATGAAGGCGGAGTTGACGGCAATTGCCGCGAAAAGCCGGTTCATGGACGATGTGCGCGGTCGTGGCTTCTTCATCGGTATTGAACTTGTTTCCGACAAGGCGACCCGCACGCCCCTCGACGCCAAACGGGTCGGTGCGATCCTCCAGCGCTGCGAGCAGCTCGGCGTACGTGTCATGGCGTGTGGCCGCTATGGATCGACCATTCGTCTTATGCCGCCCCTGGTCACCACGAAGGCGCACCTGTGGGAAGGGATTCGCATCTTCGCCGCCGCAGTGGCCGAGGTGGAAGCGACGTCCCTTCACTGAGGGACCGCAGTGTCAAGAGAAGCGCAAGTCTGCCGGGTGTAGCGAGGGAAATGTGAGCGAATTTACGTGCAATCAGGAAATCGTGACGCTCGCACGGCGCAATCTAACCCAGGATGTCTGGGACTATCTGACCGGCGGCGCGGAATCGGAAATGACGATGCGACGCAACCGGCACGCACTCGACAGCTATGCCTTTATTCCTCGCGTCTTGCGCGACATGTCCCAGATCGATGTGTCGACGACGGTCGTTGGCAACAAGGTCCGGATTCCCGTGCTGCTGGCGCCGATCGGTTCGCTGCAGGCGATATCTGTCGGCGGCGGTGCCAGTGCGGCACGTGCGGCCGCGGCTTTCGGAACCATCCCGATTATCAGCTCGATAACCGAGCCGTCGCTCGAAGAGATCGCCGCAGCAACGGACGGGCCCAAGATCTTCCAGCTCTACGTGCGCGGCGATTTCGATTGGGTGAAGGCGATCCTTGGCCGTGTGAAGAATGCCGGCTACACCTCGCTCGCGCTGACGGTCGATTCCGCCTACTACGGAATCCGCGAGCGCCAGCTTATGAACCGGTGGTTGCCGCCCAGTGTGAAGGCCCAGAAGGACCGTCATCTGCAGGCAGCGATCACCTGGGATCTGATGGCCCGGATTCGGGATTTCTGGGATGGCTCCTTCATACTGAAGGGGATCGCCTCGGCCGAGGATGCCGAGATGGCGGTCGAGCGCGGCGTCGACACGCTCTATGTTTCCAACCATGGCGGACGCCAGTTGGACCATTGCCTGGGTGCGCTGGACACGTTGGCCGAAATCGCTCCGCACGTGAAGGGCAGGGCGGAACTGATTGTCGACGGCGGTTTCCTGCGAGGCACCGACGTCATCAAAGCGGTTGCCCTTGGCGCCAGTGCTGTGGCGATCGGTCGTCTTCAGGGCTGGGCGCTCGCCGCGGGCGGCGAAGCGGGTCTGGTGCGCTGCCTGGAACTCATCGAGCGGGAGATCATCAACGCGCTGGGTCTCCTGGGCGTGAATGATTTTTCGCAGCTGACCGCCAGCTACGTGCGCAAGGCCGATGTCATCGGACCCACGCATGAGCTCAGCACTTTCTACCATCTCAAAGATCGTTTGGTCTGAGGAACAAGCCATGCATGATCAGCTCGCGCACCTGATTGCAGGAGAGTGGACCAAGGGCAGCGGGCGCGAGACGCTGGCAGTTGTCAATCCCGCATCAGAAGTCGAACTCGGACGCCTTCCCGTCGCAGTGATGGCCGACCTGGATCGCGCGCTGGAATCTGCGGAACTCGGATTTGTCATGTGGCGCAAGGTTTTGCCGCAGGAGCGCGCCAAGGTCGTGCGGCGCTTTGCGACGTTGATCCGTGAGAATGCAGCACTTCTCGCGCCGACGATCACAGCCGAACAGGGCAAGCCGCTTGCGGAGGCAAAGGCCGAGGTTGCCGCCACCGCTGAACTTATCGAGTGGCTGTCAGAGGAGGCGCGCCGGATTTATGGGCGAGTGGTTCCATCCCGCTACGAAGATAGCAGGATCCTTGTCACGCATGAGCCGGTGGGGCCGGTCGCAGCATTCTCGCCCTGGAATTTCCCTTGCATGATGGCGGCCCGTAAGATCGCGCATGCTGTTGCGGCGGGCTGCTCGGTCGTCTTGAAGCCGTCCGAGGAAACGCCTGGCGCGGCAGTCATCCTGGGTCGGCTGTGCCTTGAAGCCGGGATCCCGAAGGATGTTGTCAACATCGTCTTCGGCAATCCTGCCGAGATTTCCGACTATCTCATTTCCAGCCCTGTGATCAAAAAGGTCAGCCTGACGGGATCTGTCGCGGTCGGGAAACATGTGGCGCAGATGGCAGCGCGCGCGTTGAAGAAGGTGACGCTGGAACTTGGCGGCCACTCGCCGGCGATCGTCATGGCCGATGCGGATGTGGATCGCGCCGTGGAACAATGCGTGAAGGCCCGCTTCCGCAACGCCGGACAGGTTTGCACGGCACCGACACGTTTCTTCGTCCAGTCCGAAGTCATGGAGCAATTTTCGCAGCGTTTCGTTGCAGCGGCAGCCAAGATCACCGTCGGCGACGGCGCGGAAGACAGGTTCCAGATGGGGCCGGTGGCGAACCGTCGAAGATTGGAGGCCATGGAAGGTTTCGTGCAGGATGCCGTCGACCGCGGCGCGCAGGTGGTCGCCGGCGGCGGCCGCGTCGGCAATCGCGGTTTTTTCTATTCGCCCACTGTTCTGACCGGCGTCCCCGATGGCGCCGACGTGATGCAGCAGGAACCGTTCGGCCCTGTCGCACCGATCGTAGCGTTCGACGATTTGGACGAAGTCTTGAAAAGGGCAAACAGCCTTCCCTACGGTTTGGCCGCCTATGCATTCACGCGTTCTCACCGCAGCGCGGCAGTTCTGTCGGATGGGCTGAAAGCGGGAGTCGTCGCTGTGAACGGTGTGACCGTGACGGCGCCCGAAGCACCTTTCGGCGGAGTTGGCGACAGTGGCCTGGGCCGAGAAGCCGGGATTGAGGGGCTACTCGAGCACACCAACATCAAAACCATCGTCGAAACTTTCGCTTGACGGACGGCAGGGACCTCAAATGACACCCGACATTCCGCTTCCCGCTCAAGACGCCCGGATGGTCTGGGGGAGCGACGTGGCCGCCGAGATGCTCCGTCGGCTTGGGATTGAGTATGTCTGCGTCAATCCCGGATCGAGCTTTCGCGGCCTGCATGACAGTCTGATCAACTATCTTGCCAACGAGTCGCCGGCGATGCTGCTGGCGCTTCATGAAGAAAGCGTCGTCTCTATTGCGCATGGATATGCAAAGGCGGCGGGTCGCCCGATGGCCGTGGTGTTGCACAGCAATGTCGGGCTGATGAACGGCATGATGTCGATATTCAATGCCTGGTGCGATCGTGTGCCGATCATAATGCTCGGCGCGACAGGCGCGGTCGACACCGCGGTTCGTCGCAACTGGATCGACTGGCTACACACCAGCCGCGACCAGGGCGCATTGATCCGCAATTTCGTCAAATGGGACGACCAGCCGACGTCGCCTTCTGCGATCGTCGAGGCAATGTTGCGCGCCCACATGTCGGCCTGCACCGCGCCGTGCGGGCCGTCCTATGTCGCGCTGGATCGGCGCCTGCAGGAAGATGCGTTGACCGGCAACGTGGAATTTCCGGATTTCGACTTGTTCCGCACGCCCGCGCCATCCCGCGCCGCCGATGAGACGATCAGCGAGATTGCCGGTCTGCTCGTCGCCGCGCGGAAACCTGTATTGCTGGTCGGTCGCGCCTCGCGTTTGCCGGAAGATTGGGAACAAAGGGTTCGTCTCGCCGAATTGCTCGACGCCCGCGTCATCACCGACCTCAGGATGGGTGCCAGCTTTCCGACCGACCATCCGCTTCACGGCGCGCCGCCCGACCTGTTTCTGACGCCGGTCAACCGGCAGGTTCTGGCCGAAGCCGATGTCGTCCTCAGCCTGGATTGGGGCGATACCGCGGACGTCATGCGCCAGGCTGCCGTGGACGGAAAGCACCGGGCCAAATTGATCCAAGTTTCCATCGACCACCACGTCCACAATGGATGGTCTGGCGATCACCAGAGACTGGTCGGCGCCGACTTGCGCGTGGCTGTCGATCCGGACACCCTGTTGAGGCCGCTCTCGGATGCACTCGAGCGGCTGGGCATGCAGCGAACGCCCTATCCGGTGCCGAGCCCCGCTCAACGGTCCGGTCAACGACGCAGTAAGGGCACGCCGCGCCTCGAGGATATCGGCACGGCGCTGTCGGCGGCACGCGGAGAGCGCAAACTATGCCTGGCGCGCGTGCCGCTGAACTGGCCGGCCGGATCCTACGTCTTCCACGAACCGCTCGATTACCTGGGCTATGACGGCGGCGGGGGTGTCGGCTCGGGCCCGGGCATGACGATCGGGACGGCGCTGGCCCTGAAAGACACGGGCCGACTGGCAGTTGGCCTGATGGGAGACGGCGAGTTCCTGGGTTCACCGACCGCGCTTTGGACTGCGTCCCACTACAAGATCCCGGTGTTGATCGTCGTCGCCAACAACCGGAGCTACTACACCGACGAGGTGCAACAGGAATCGGTCGCAAAGCAGCGCAACCGACCCGTGGAGAACAAGTGGATCGGCCAACGCATAGACGATCCGCCCATCGATATTCCTGGCATCGCCAGGGATTTCGGCTTCTCATCTGAACCAACCGTCGCGGATGTTGCCGATCTTGGCGCTGCCATTGAGCGCGGGCTGAAAGCGGTCGAGGCCGGCTACTGCTACCTTCTCGACATCACCATCGACTCGTCAGAAGGGTCCAGCCTCGAATGGCTCAACCATCACTAGGAGGTCTCCTGCTTGAACCGGATGATCAGCCCGCAATGTCTTTGGTGAAGGAAAATTCCGCAGAACCGGACAACGCGACGTCGGTGACCGCAGTCACCGCGGGAAACGCTGGCGGCGGCCGCCCGGATGGACGCCGGCGGCGCTCTGGTATCGGAAGGATCATTTCCCGCACACTCGATCCCGCGACCCTGTTCGGGATCGCCAGCGTGCTGGTGGCCCTGGCCATTGTCGAAGGACTGGTGCGATTGGATATCGTCTCGCCAGTGATCATTGCTCGGCCGAGCGATGCCATTGCCGGGCTCTTCGTGGGGGATCTGCGCGCCGAATTGTTCCACGGCGCAGAACTGACCTTCGCTCTGGTCGGCGCTGCACTCATCCTGGAGATCTGCATTGCGGTGCCGCTAGGCTACTTTCTCTACCGCTATCGCGATTTTGGACTGGCTTACGAAGGCTGGCTGGCGGCGTTGTTCGCGGCACCGATCTTTCTTCTCTACCCACTTTTCATGGTCATCTTCGGAAGAAACGATTTCACCCTGATCTTCATGGGCTTCGCCTCGGGCGTGATTCCCATTATCACGCATGTGAGGGCGGCCTTCATGTCCGTTCCCGAAACGCTGATAAAGGTCGGAAAAAGCTTCAGTCTTTCGGACGCTGCCATATTCCGCCAGATCATCCTGCCTAGCGGGGCGCCCACAATCTTCGCCGGAATCCGGCTCGGGCTCCTCTACACGCTGATCAATATTGTGGCGGTGGAATATCTCGTCGATGCCGGCGGCCTGGGGCGGATCGTGTCCGATCGCTACTACCGCTTCGACGTCATAGGCACCTATACCGCAATCATCGCCATTGCGCTCGTCAGCATCCTTGCAAACGCAATCGTCAACAGGCTCGAGAAGCTTGTGAGGTGACATGAGAATCGCCATCCCCTCCTCGGGAACCACGTTCTTGTCCAAAGTCGCTGTGATAAGGATATCCACCGTCGTCCTCCTGCTCGCGTTCTGGCAGGCAATCGCCATTTCGGGACTGCTCTACCAAGGCGTTGTTCCGCAGCCGCTCTCGGTCTTGAGCGCACTTGTGGCCGAATTCGGCGACGCGACCTTCTATCGCGACCTGGCGATCACCCTTTTCGAATCCTTCACAGGCTTCTTTGCGGGGTCGGCTATCGCTGTCGTGGTCGGCATATGGCTCGGTTCGAATCCGTTTATACGCAGGGCCTTCGAGCCTTACATCCATGCCCTCGGAAGCACGCCCAAGATAATCTTCCTGCCCATCCTGTTTCTGGTCTTCGGATTGGGCATCGAATCGAAAATCGCCAAGGCCGCCATGTCGGCCTTCTTTCCCGTTGTTTTCAGCACGATCACAGGCTTCCTCCTGATCGACAAGGCGCTGCTGAACGTCGGGCGCAGCTTCAATCTGAGCCTGTGGCAAATGGGCCGTATGATCTATCTCCCTGCCATGTTGCGCCCCTTGTTCGTAGGGTTCCAACTCGGCATAGCGATGTCGATCATCGGCGTGCTTTCCGCCGAGATCGCCTACGCCAATATCGGTCTGGGTGCGCGCCTGATCCACTATTCCGATGCCTTCAACATCAGCGCGATGTACGCAGTCATAGTTGTGATCTTTGCGGTCACGTCGCTTGTGAATTCCGGTTTTTCCCTGCTTCAGCGGCCATTCCTGCATCACGAACGCTCGCGCGAGGGTGTCACGAGCGCCAAGCAGGGCCGTTCGACCGCAGCTACGCCGTAACGGCATCCCGAGCCGACCATGACGGTATAAGAGGCAAACTGCTGATGGAAAATGGCGGCATCGGAGCATCCGTCGAAAGGCGGGAGGATCTGCGCCTCATTCGCGGCCTTGGCCGCTACACCGACGACGTGTCGACCGAATTTTCGCGGGTGCTTCATCTCGTCGTCGTCCGCTCGCCCCATGCGGCGGCGCGGATCGTTTCCATCGATGCCTCGCAGGCGCGAAGCGCGCCGGGCGTCAGGGCGGTGCTCACGCGCGAGGAGATGGCGACAGAAAATTTTCATCCCTTCCCAACGCGGGTGCGGCGCAATCAGCCCGATGGCCAGCCGAATTTCGTTCCGCCATACCTTCCCCTGGCTGACGGCTGCGCGCGCCACGTCGGTGACGCCGTTGCGGCCGTCGTCGCCGACACGCTCAACGAAGCGAAAGATGCGGCAGAGCTGATTGAAATCGAGTACGAAAGCCTGCCCTTCGTGGTCGACACCGCCGAAGCGGCGAACCCCGATGCCCCGCTCGTTTGGCCCTCACAACCGAGCAACATCTGCTTCGAGCAACGATCCGGGGACAGGTCGGCCTGCGACGCCGCCTTCGCCTCGGCGGCTCATGTCGTGTCGGAGCGTTTCGTCATCAGCCGCGTCGCCACCAACGCGCTTGAGCCGCGATCAGCCCTGGGCGCGTTCGATGGACGAACGCAGAGATTCACACTTTACGCCGGCATGCAGTCGCCTCATGCGATGCGCCGCGAGATCGCTCAGGTGTTCGGTCTGCCACCAAGCCGTTTCAGGATTGTCGCGCCGGACGTTGGCGGTGCCTTCGGCATGAAGGCCAGTCTGCATCCCGAACTCATTCTTGTGCTGTGGGCCTCCAAACTCGTCGGCAGTCCGGTCAAGCACATATGCGAAAGGTCGGAGGGTTTCTTGTCCGACCATCAATCACGCGACAACGTCTCCGACGTATCTCTTGCCCTGGATGAGAGCGGCAGGTTCCTGGGTCTTCGCGTTTCGACTTTGGCCAATCTCGGAGCCTATGTCGCATCCAATGGGCTTCACTCGCCGACCAACAATATCGGCGGACTGGCCGGCCAGTACACGACTCCGGCTTTCGACGTGGTCGTGCGCGGCGTCTTCAGCAATACGCTGCCGACTTGCCCATACCGCGGCGCGGGCCGCCCCGAGGCGTCGTTCTGCATAGAGCAGATCATCGACAAGGCGGCTCGACAGTTGAACATTGACAGGGTCGAGATCAGGCGACTGAACATGATCCCTGCAAGCGCGATGCCTTTCAGGACACCGCTTGTGTTTACCTATGACAGCGGCGAGTTCGAGGCCGTCATGGACAAATGTGTCGCCGCCGCCGACTGGGGCCGGTTCGAAGAACGCCGGGAGGAAGCAAAGGCCCGCGGTTTTCTGCGAGGAATCGGCATCGCCTGCGTCATCGAGATCGCCGGCGGACCATTCGAGCGTCCTTTCGAAGAGTCCGCGGAAATCCGCTTCGATTCGTCGGGCAATGTGACAATCCTGGCCGGCAGCCATTCGCAGGGACAGGGTCATGAGACTGCCTACCTCCAGATGGCGCAGGAGTTCCTCGGATTGTCGTGCGAGAACGTGCAAATCATCTTTGGAGATACCGACGCCGTGCCGCACGGGCGCGGAACATTCGGATCGCGAACCATGATGGCGTTTGGAGCGGCCTTCGTGCGCGCGACGCAGAAGGTCATCGAGAAAGGCCGCCTCATCGCAGCACACCTGCTGAATGCGCCGGGAAGTGCCATTGAATTCAGGGATGGCTATTTTTCAGTTGCCGGCACTAACCGGAACATTTCCCTGGCCGAGGTAGCAATCGCTTCCTTCGTGCCGTCCAGAATGCCTTTGGGACTGGAAATCGGCCTTCAGGAGACGGCAATCGTTGCGCTCGAGCAGGCCACCTATCCCAATGGATGCCACATCTGCGAAGTGGAAATCGATCCGCAGACGGGCATGACCGGCATCGTCGCCTATCACGTCGTCGACGACGTCGGCGTGCTGATAAACCCGATGCTCGTCAAGGGACAGATCCAGGGCGGCGTTGCCCAGGGTGCTGGACAGATATTGAGCGAGCAGGTCGTCTACAGCGAGGACGGCCAGATCGTGACGGGGTCGTTTATGGACTACGGCATGCCTCGCGCCGACGATCTTCCCTCTATCAACGTCGAAAGCCATTCCGTCCCCACCACGACCAACCCGCTTGGTGTCAAGGGAGCGGGCGAGGCTGGGACGGTGGGCGCGCTGCCCGCGGTCATGAGCGCCATCAAGGATGCCCTGCTGCCGATGGGTGTTCAGCAACTGGAAATGCCGGCGACACCGTCAAGGATCTGGGGAGCGCTTGCCGCGGCAAAGGACGCTGCTCCAGATTTTCAGGCCGGCGATCGGTGAAGGCATCACTGCTGTAGGTCGGATTGGCGACACGCAGCTTCCGGCTTCGCCAGGAGCGTTCAGATGTCCTTGTTCTTATTGGTGAGACCGTGGACAAGCAGCATGACCAGGATGATCGCACCGAAGATCATCTCGCGCGCGGCAGCGGGCATCTGCATCACCGAAAGGATCGACGACAGAAGCGTGATGAAGATCGCACCGGCGAAGGTGCCGATGTAGTTCCCTCGACCACCCTGAATGGAGGTTCCCCCGACCACCACAGCCGAGATGACCGGCATAAGATAAGGGTCGCCCATGCCCTGATAGGCCTGGTTGGTGTAGCCGAGCAGCAGGATAGCGCCGAAACTCGAAAACACTCCGGCAAGGACGAAGGTCGCCACTGTTACCAGACGCACCCGCGCCCCGGCAAGAAACACTGCACGTCGCGAATTGCCCAGTGCACAGAGGTAGTTGCCATAGACGGTACGCCGGAGCATCCAGACTGTGATCACGGCGACACCGAGCCATACGAGAAAGGCGTTGGGGATGCCGAAGGTCCGACCGATCGCCGCCTGCGTCGCCAGCCAGGGGACCTCGCCGTTGGGACGGCTGTTTCCGGTGTAGAAAACCGTGGCGCCAAGCAGCATGGCGTTGACCGCTAGCGTCCAGACCATCGCGGGTACGCGAAAAACGGCAACACCGATGGCGTTCAAGAGCCCAACACCCATGCCAAAGCATAGGCCCAGCGGAATTGCCAGGCTGGCGATCACGGGATTGGAGCTGCCAGAGGCCGAGATGACGACAATCGCCGTGCCAGTGATCGTCCACGGCACCGAAAGGTCGATCTCGCCCAGCAGGATCACCAGCATGGCACCGGTTGCGATGATACCAAGAAAGGCGGCGATCTGAAGCTGCTGTAGAATGTAGCCGGGCTTCAGGAAGCCGGGGTACAACAGCGAACCGCCCAACAGCAGAGCGACGCAGCCCAGCGCAATCAGCAGGACCGATACGTGGTCCCGGCTTAGCCAGCGACGGGATTTGTAGGACGTAGCGCTTTGTGCGGCTGCATCAGTCATCAGCGGTACAACTCAAGCCGGCTGCGCACCCGGAAAACGCCGAGCGCGCCGAGTGCAATTGCGGTTGCGAGGATCAATCCCTCGAAGAACGGTTGCGCCAACGGCGGCAGCCCGGAGAAGAACATCAGCGACGAGATCGTCTTGAGGATCAAAGCGCCGATAACGGCGCCGATGGGGCTGCCGACGCCACCGCTCAACGCCACTCCGCCCAACACGATGGCGCCGATCGAGTTCAGCGTGTAGGACGGCGCGATATTGGGATCGCCAGTAAGCGTGACCATGCTGACATAGATGCCGGCAAGGGCCGCGATAAAGCCGCTGCTGCCGTAGGCAATGAGCTTGAGCCGGTTCACGCGAAGGCCGGTCATGTAAGCCGACTGTTCCGACGATCCGACGGCATAGAGGCCGAGACCGATGTCCGACCGGCGCAGAAGGACCATCAGAGCGACAAGAACGATGACAAGAATAATCGCCGAGACCGGGGCGCCTGCCACTGCATAGGTGAGCGCATCTGACATTGTCTCATTGATGCTGCCTCCGGGCGTAGGCCGCAGAAGCAGAGCGATGCCACCGAAGATGCCACCCGTCGCAAGGGTGGTGACGATTGGCTGCACCCGGCCATAGACAACCACGATCCCATTCACCAGCCCGCAAGCCACCCCGACGGCCAGCACTGCAATCATACCAAGGGCAATCGAGGTCGGAGATCCATTGAGAAGGAACGAGGCCACCACGTTGGTCAGCGCAATAATAGACCCTACCGACAGATCGATTCCCTTGACCAGAACCACAAAGAACTGAGCGATCGCGGCAAGCCCAAGCAATGTCCCCTGGTTCGACCAGATGGTAACCACATAGGTTGAAAAGCCGCGTGGATGGATGGCTATATAGCCGGCGAAAAGTATCACCAGCGCGAGCGCGGCAATCGCTTCCTTTGCGTTTTGGCGTAGCCAGGTCATCATGCTCGGGCCTCAGCGTGAAGGTGCACGTTCATCGAGGCGGCGATGAGCGCATCGGCGGATAGCTGATCGCCCTTTAGTTCCTTGGCCACACTGCCCCGGTAGAAGACATAGACCCGGTCGCACAAGTGGATAAGTTCCTCATAGTCGGTCGATTGCAGGATCACAGCCATCCCCTCGGCCGCCAGGTCGGTGAGCAGCCTGTAGATCTGAGCCTTGGTCGGCAGGTCAATGCCGCGTGTCGGGTCCATCAGCAGCAGACATTTGGGCGACAACACCAGCCATTTGGCCAGCACCACCTTCTGCTGGTTGCCGCCCGACAGCGTCGAGACGGGGTCGTCGAGCGAACCGTAGGTCAGTGCCAGCCGTTCGATCAGTTCTTGGAGCCGGGCCTCGTTGTTGCCGTTCAGGTCGAGCAGGCCGAAGGGGGCGCGCCCAAGAACCGCCAAGCGCAGGTTTTGCGCCACCGACATGCTGGGGATCAACCCTTCGGTCTTGCGATCCTCAGGCACGAGCGCCAGACCGATATCGGATTGCTTCACCCTCGGCGGCTGCAGACCATTCAGTCGCTTGCCATTGAGCGTGATGCGGCCCGTCACGCCGCGCAGCACACCGAAGACAGCATGCATGATCTGCTGCTGTCCCTGCGCGTCCAAACCGCCGAGCCCGACGATTTCGCCGGCGCGCGCGGCAAGCGACACGTCGACAAGCTGGCTTTGCCAACTGACGTTCGACACATCCAGAACGAGCGGCGCCGTGTCGGGCACAGGCGGGCGGCGCGGCGGAAACAGCTCTTCCAGCGAGCGGCCGATCATCAGGCCTACGATCTCATCGGTCGTGCGCGCGCCGACGTCGAAGGTCTCGATATGCTTGCCGTTGCGGAAGACGGATATGCGGTCGGCGATGGCGTCGACCTCGTGCATGCGATGCGAGATGAAAAGGATCGCGACGCCCTGCTCCTTCAGCATTCTGAGGACACCGAACACCGTTTCGACGAGTTCGCTGGTCAACGCCGAGGTCGCCTCGTCAAGGATAAGAAGCTTGGGCTTGCGGAACACGGCCTTGGCGATTTCCACAAGCTGGCGTTCGGACAGCGACAGGCCCGAGACGCGGGCGCCGAGCGGGATCGACCTGGCCCCTACGAGGTCCAGCGCCTCGCGCGCCTCCCGATAAACGCCGCGCTCGATCAATCCCATCCGGGTGCGAGGGGCGGCAAGCACGATGTTGTCGCCGACCGAAAGGTGCGGCATCAGTGACAGTTCCTGGAACATGCAGACCGTGCCCTGTTCGGCCGCCTCGCGCGGCGAGGAAAAGCGCACCGTCTGCCCGCCGATGGAGATCGTTCCTGTGTCCGGCTGGATGACACCGGCCAACAATTTCATCAGCGTCGATTTGCCGGCGCCATTTTCGCCGAGAATGGCGTGCACGCGTCCCGGCTCGCAGCGGAAATCCACCATAGTCAACGCCGGAACGCCACCGTAGGATTTCGACACCGATTTCAGTTCAACATAGCGGTCGGCCATGCGCGCTCCCTGCCGTCGACCCAGCCGGCGCAGACGCCGGCCAGGTTCGTGTGTCATTGCCTAGTTGGCGTTATCGGCCGTCTGGCCGTTCAGCTCATCCGGCGTGAATACGGGGAAGCACTGCGGAAAGCCGGTGGCCGTGTAGAAGGTCTTAGGCAGGTTGGGGTAGAAATCCTGGCCCTCTGCCAGGTCCGCATTGTTCTTCTGCGGGATAGGCAGGAAAACCTTCTGGGGCAGCGCGTTGCCTTCCAGCAGCACGACCGAGGCCTCCAGCGCCATCGCGGCCAACGCCGGCGCCTGGGCGGCGGTGATCCCCGGGTACTTGCCTTTGTTGACCAGCATCCGCGTGCCGTTGCCGGCGTCGAAGCCGACCGGGACGACCGGGTGCTTCGCTGCGGCCAGCGCCTCGAGCGCGCCAACGGAGCCCTCCTGGACAACGATGCCGTCAAAATTGCCGTTGGTGGCGATGGCGTCGGACGTCACTTTCGACGCCGTACCCACGTCCCAGTCGCCCTCGACCTTGACCGCCTTTAGATCGGGGTACTTGGAGAAGACCTCGCTGAAGCCCGCTTGGTTGTCGCGGTCGACGCTGTTGCCGGGGACGCCATCGATTTCCAGAACCTGACCCGAAACATTGCCCTTCTTGGCCTTGATGCCATCGACCACGGCCTGCGCCTTGATCCGGCCCAGTTCGACCTGGTTTTCATTGATCTGCACGACTTGGTCGGAATCGAGGACGTTGTCATAGGTGACCAGCACCACACCGGCTTGCTTGGCACGCCTCACGACTGCGTCGAAGGCGGTGGGATTGACGGCATTGATGATCACGGCGTCGTAGCCGGCGGCGATGAAGTTGTCGATCGCAGAGATCTGCGCCGTGGAATCGTTGCCCACCGATATGATCTTCAGTTCGGACAGCTTGGACTTGTTCTCGGGACGGGCGCCCCAGGCTTTGGCGGTCTGGATTGAGTTGGCACGCCAATCGTTGCCGACATAGCCGTTGACCAAGGCAATCTTGTAGGGCCCGGACTTCTTCGGATACGAGATCACCGAAGCACTGTCTGGCGCAGAAGCGTAGCAGTCGGGCTTGTAGGTGTCCTGCGCCCAGGCGCTTGTGAACATTGCGGTGGATGCTGCAAGAGCGCCCATCATCAGAAGTGCAATACGTCTTTTCATTTCATTTTCCTCCCGTCTGTCGGCGACCATCGCCGGTTTTCAAATTGATCCCCCCGCAGTTACCGCCGCGGAGGCCGAATTCTTGGAATGAGCGCACATGGTCGGATCATGGGTTCTGCTGCCTTCGACGCCGGTTCAACGAGACGGCAATGATGATGATGGCTCCCTTGATCACCTCCTGGATGCTGGTGGAAAGACCGAGCACGAGAAGACCAAAGCCGAGAATTCCAATGAAGATTGCACCGACGACGGAACCGACAATTGATCCATAGCCGCCGAAGAGACTTGTCCCGCCTATGATCACGGCCGCGATGACGTCGAGTTCAAGACCCGCTCCCAGGCTGGGATTGCCGGCCGTCGAGCGGGCCGCGAGCATCATGCCTGCAAGGGACGCGGTCATGCCCGACAGCACAAAGGCAAAGATCTTGACGCCGTCCGTGCGCACTCCGGAAAAGCGGGCGGCTATGGCATTTCCGCCAGTCGCATAAACACGCCTTCCATAGGGCATCTGGTGCAAGAGATAGTAGCCGCCGGCGGTCAGGACGATGGTCCACCAGATTGGCGCCTGGATGCCTAGAAAACTGCCATTCCAGAACAGGTTCGAAAAATCATCATCGACGATAGACACCGGCCGAGTGCCGGTGATCGTTAGTGCCAATCCGGAAAAGATGGAGAGCATGCCAAGCGTTACGAGAAACGATGGAATGCGCAATTTTGTAACAAGGATGCCCGAGGTCGCTCCTATCGCGGCGCCGGCGCCCAGAACCAGAAGTGCGGCGACATAGGTCGGGACATTCTGCTCGAGCAACAGCGCCCCGATCATCCCTGAAAAGCTGGCGAGGGATCCGACCGACAGGTCGATTTCACCGCAGATGATCACGAACGTCATGCCGATCGCCATTGCGGAGACGATGGCTGTGATGCGCAAAACCGCGCTTGCAGTTGAGACAGAAGCGAAGTGGGGAGCAAACAGGACGAAATAGAGGGTGATAGCCAGGAAGATTACATAAGTGATGTGATCGCGTAAGAAATTCATTGCACTTGCGCGCAAGGGCATCGACGACTGTTTCATGCTGCAACTCCCTGGGCGCGTATGCTGGTTTGTCTGGCGGCCTCGGCCTGCAGCATCGCGCGAAGTCCTGTCTCGTCATGCGCTTGACCGATGCTGCGCGTGATCCGTCCATCCGCCATCACAAGAATGCGATCGGACAGATCCAGGAGTTCCTCGAGTTCGGAAGAAACGAGCAGCACGGCGACGCCTTCGCCGGCTGTACGACGCACAAGTTCGCGCATATCGCGCTTGGCGTTGATGTCGACGCCCGAGGTAGGCTCGTCGAGGATCAACAGCTTAGGCTTCATTGCCAGCCATTTGGCGAAGACGATCTTCTGCTGATTGCCGCCCGAAAGCTCCTGGGCTTTCTGCAAGGGACCGCGACACAGGATATTGAGATCGTCTCGGCATTGTCGGAACAGAGCCGTCATCCGGGCCTTCGCCATCGGCCCGAACGGACCCGCCAGCGAGAAATCGGAAAGGCGGGGAAGCGAGAGGTTCTCCTCGATAGAGCGCCCGCCTACAAGACCTTCGAGCCGGCGGTCTTCCGGAACAAGCGCGATACCGGCAGCGATGGCCCCCGTGACACTGCCCAGCCGAACCGGTTCACCCGCGACGGCGATGTCGCCCGAGACATCGGGAAGGACGCCGAACAAGGCCTTGGCCAAGGTCGACCGTCCGCTGCCCACAAGCCCGGCAAGGCCGACGATCTCACCTGGGTCGATCGAAAGCGATACGCCAGCCAGCTTGCGTGACGTGGCAAGATTGCTGACCTCCAGGGCAGGGGTTCCCGCAGCCGTTGCCGGACGGCGCGTCGCGGGCGCTGCGGCGGCTGGCAAAGGCGCTTGGCCCTTTGGCCGCGACATCATCGCGGCGATATCCTCGATGGATGTCTTGCTCGGATCAAGCGGGCCAACCAGTCGCCCATCCTTGATGATCGAGATGCGATCCGAAAGCCGCAGCACATCGGCCATGCGATGGCTGATGTAGACGATACCGATCCCGTTCTGCTTGAGCTGGCCGATGGTGCGAAAGAGCGTTTCCTCCTCGTGGATGGTCAGAGATGAAGTCGGCTCATCCATCACGAGCAGCTTGGCGCCCCGCGAAATCGCCTTGAGGATCTCGACCATCTGGCGTTGGGCGAAGGCCAGATCGCCCACCCGCGCCGAGGCGTCGAGTGAGAATGCATAGCGCTCGATCAAAGCCCGAGCCTCGCGAACCATTTTCCTGCTGTCGACACGCCGGCCAAAGGCGAGGGGCTCGCGAAGGACAAAGAGGTTCTCGGCAACCGAGCGGTTCGGCAAGACGCTCAGTTCCTGGAAGATCATCGCGATCCCGCGATCGATCCTCTCTCGAAGCGACAAGGCGGTGACATCCTGTCCGTCAAACAGAATCCGGCCTTCATCCGTTCGATACGCCCCCATGAGAATCTTCATGAGCGTCGACTTGCCCGCGCCGTTTTCGCCGAGCAGTGCATGCGTTTCACCAGCCATGACATCGAACGAAATGTCCGAAAGCACGCGGTTTGCGCCAAACGACTTGCCGATGCGTTGCATCGTTACGATAGCGTTCTTGGACGTTGAAGTTGTCGCTTCGGGCATGACGATTTCTCGATCGCTCGGGGAGCGCCGGCGGACTGCTGCGGCCCGCCGGCGAAAGAAGGAGCTAGAAGCACTCGCCGTTGCAGATTTTCACCACCGAAGCCGGCGCATCTTCCTTTGTGACCTGCTTGAGGGCACTGAGGAGGTCGAGCTTCTTGACGCGCAATGTCGGCACCGAAATGTATGGCGGGACCTCATGTCCAAGCAACGCAAGCGCGGCCGCCTTGGCCTCGGCGACGCCCTGGTCGTAGGGACGCTGCGCGCCTACGGCCAGAAATTCGCCACGTGCAACGTTCAGCGCGCTGTCCGCGGCGATGTCATTCGTGGTGACGACGATATCGCGCCCAAGTGTCTTGGCCGCGGCCACGACTTGCTGGGCGGGCGTGTCCCAGGCAACGAAAATGCCCTTCATGTCGGGATGCGCCGTCAACATGGCGGTGGCAACCTCGTAGGCCTTCTCCGGCGCGGTGAAGGTGCCGACATCCGCGACCTTGATGTCGGGATGTTCGCCGAAGGCCTTCAGTGCGCCGACCTTGCGGGCCGCAACGGAGTAGTAATAGTCATAAACCAGCGTGATGACGCCGACCTCGCCCTTGCCGCCAATCGCACTTACAAGTTCCTGCGCTGCGAAATAGGCGTTCTTCTCATTGTCGGAGGCGACAACGGACACATAGTCCTTGCCCGGCGCCATATCGACCGGGACATTGTCCATGAAAACCAGCTTGATGCCGGCGGCTGCCGCCTTCTTGTAAGCTTCGGATTCAGACTTCGGATCGATCGGGATCGAGAAGATCACATCCGGCTTACGGGCAATCATCTGCTCGAGATCGCTGATTTGCTGGCCGGGCTGGAACTTGGCGTCGGTGGTTCCGACAATCTCGATGCCAAAGTCCTTGAGTGTGTTGGTGATTCCGGCGACCTGCAACTGGGGCCAGCCGGCATCCATGGTATGCATCACCAGTCCTGCGGTGAACTTTCCGGCCTTGAGCTTGGCAAGGTCGTCGGCCGAAAACTTTAGCACATCTGGCGACACCGCCGGCGGGCCGTCCGGGAAGCCCGGGACGGGTTGGCCCCTCGGCGACAGGGGCAGCGGCTCGAGCAAGGCCTTTGCCTCAGGTGGAATGGTGTCATCGGCGATCGCCGAGGATGCGGCCATTCCTGACAGCGCCACGGCCAAAGCGGCCGCCATAAACCCACGATAGTGCATTTCATTCCTCCCGATCATATGAAACGGCCGTATCGGCCGGGTGGCGACCTGGCTGGTCGTACTGGTTGGGCGGTGTTCAGCGCCCGTAAGGCATCAATGCCGCCGTGGCGGCACCCGAGTAATTCACGTAGACCGTCTTCTTGCGCATGTAGCTCTCGAGCCCATGCACGCCGTCGTCACCGCCCAGTCCGCTTTCGCGGAAGCCGACATGGAAACCCTGCAGCATTTCCGGTCCAATCCGGTTGACGTAGATCTCACCGAACGAAACCTCGTTGACGGCGTTCATGACGCGGCTCAGATCATTGGTGAAAAGATAGGCCGACAGGCCATAGCGACTGGCATTGGTGATGCTGACCGCTTCCTCGAAGGTGTCGAAGGGCATGATCGGCACGACCGGGCCGAAGATTTCGCGCGTCATGATCGGCATGTCGGGCGTCACATCGGTCAATACGGTCGGATTGAGCCAGTAGCCGCCATCGATCGGCGCCTTGGTCGGGCGGCCACCGGCGAGAGCGAGCCTGGCGCCACCTGCGACGGCTTCGGCAAGAACCGCCTCGACCTTTTCCAACTCCTCACGGCTGACCTTGGGGCCGATATCGGTGTTTGCCTGCATCGGATCACCGACGACGAGCGACTTGGAGAATTCCACGAAGCGCGTGACGAACTGATCGTAAATCGAACGATGGACGAGCGTGCGTTCGTTGCAGATGCAGACTTGTCCGCAATTCATGTAGCGCGAGGTGGCTGCCGAACGCACTGCCAGGTCGAGATCGGCATCGGCCAGGACGATGAATGGCGCCTTGCCGCCGAGCTCCAGCGAAACCGGCGTCAGATTGCGAGAAGCGTTGGCCATGATGCGCTTGCCGGTCGGCACGCTGCCCGTCATGGTGATGAGGTCGATTCCGGGTTCCGTGCAGAGCACTTCGCCTATGGTTTCACCTGGTCCCGTTATGATGTTGACCACGCCAGCCGGCACGCCCGCTTCGACAAAGATGCGACCCAATTCGAGTGCCGATAGTGGCGTGTCTTCATGCGGCTTGAGGACGATGGTGTCGCCGGCGATCATGGCGGGCGCCACCTTTCGGCTGACCAGGGCGCTCGGGTAATTCCACGGAATGATGGCGGCGACGACGCCTACAGGCACGCGCTGGATCCAGACCTGCTCTCCCGCATAGTCGGATGGCAGGATCTCACCTTGAATGCGACGGGCAAACTCGGCGTAGTAGTCGAAGAACTCGGCCGCGCCGCCGACTTCACCTATTGCTTCATTGATCGGTTTGCCTTGTTCCCTGACCACCACCTCGGCCAGATGTCGGGCGTTCTGCCGGATCAAGACCGCGATCCGCTTCATGATCGCCGCACGGGCAAGAGGTGATTTGAGCCCCCAAGCCTTCTGCGCCTTGCGGGCGGCTTCTATCGCCTGGCGAGCCTGACCTGGGCTTGCCTCGGGCACGTCGACAAAGGCCTTGCCGTTGGCCGGATTGATCACCGGGCGCGTGCCGGCTTCGCCGGAGACAAACTTCCCGTCGATCAACATGTGATGGGATTTCTTGTCTTCTACTGCCATGGTTCAATCCGCTTCTGCGTGCGTTGCAGGCGTGCCGACGCCTAAGGGTTGGATTTTGCCGCGGCCATTTGGACCGCGAACTCGATCGCTTCGATAAGACTGTCCTCGTTGGCGATGCCCTTGCCGGCGATGTCGAAGGCCGTGCCGTGATCGACGGAGGTGCGGATGATCGGAAGGCCGAGCGTGACATTGACACCGGAGAGCGCCTTCCACTGACCGGTCGCGGGATCGACGTTGAAGCCGAGCAGTTTCACCGGGACATGGCCCTGATCGTGATACATCGCGACCACCGCGTCATACTGGCGGGCGCGCAACTTGACGAAAACCGTATCGCCCGGAACAGGCCCAAACACGGTAAAATCGGCGGGCGTGTAGGAAGCGACGACGGGGGTCGTGATGTCGATATCCTCACGACCGAAAATGCCGCCTTCGCCGGCGTGCGGATTGAGCGCGGCAATCGCAATGCGGGGATGGGCAATGCCAAGGCCGTGCAACGCCTCGACCGTCAACTGGATTACCCGCCGCAACCGAGGTTCGGTCAGTTTCGACGGAACCTGTGCGAGCGCTACATGGGTCGAGACATGGCTGACGCGAAAATCGCCATGGGCCAGCATCATCACGGAATCGCGGGCGCCTGTCAGATCTGCCAGCATGTCGGTGTGACCGGCATAGTGATAGCCGGCCAGATTGAGCGCTTCCTTGTTGAGGGGAGCCGTGACGATGCCTGCAATTGAACCGGCCTGTGCAAGGCGAACAGCTTTTTCGATCGCCAGATAGGCGAGGCGCCCGCCTTCGGCCGACATGACGCCCGTTTCAATGGGAGTCCGTTCGGGGCCGGCTTCGAGAAGGGCTACAGGCGGAAAAGTCCCAGCGGCGGAAGCCGACGGATCTTCCTCCTCGATGCGCCCGGAAATCGACTCCATTGCACGCATCGCGGTGACGCTGCCGATAATGAGAAGCGACAACGATCCTTCGGCAAGGCGCGGTTTCAGCCGTGCGCATGCCTTTGCGATGATCTCAGGGCCGATGCCCGCAGGATCACCCATTGTGATGCCGAGTCTTGGACCAGACATAAACGCCCCTAATCGGTCAATTGTGATCATCTTCTAATCCTTCTAACCATGAATGCGCAATAGTTTTCTTTTTCAGTCATTCGTAATCACCTGAATGGTGAAAATCCGGCTGTTTGCCTGCCTCTCCGTGGGTGCGATCCCGGTGTATTCGGCTGCTGAGACATCGTTTGACGCCATTTGACCGGCGGGGATGGACCCGCCGGTGCTTGGCCGGCGATTGTCTTGATCAGCGACGCGCGAGAGCCGCGAGCCTGCAGAGCAGGGCACTGTCGCCGAATGCGCCAGATTTCGAAATTGTGGCTAGCCCCTCGAAAACGCCGCCTTTGACTCTGGAAACCGGAAGCCCTGGCTCAATCTCGCATTCGACCGTGAGTTCGACGGCACCCAGGCTGTCGCACACCGATCGCAATGTTTCACCGCCAGTGACGAGCAAGGTGCCGGGCTTTGGCAAGCCCGCGAGAAGCGAGGCAAACACCTTGCCGATATGATCTGCCACGACGTGGCGATCGCCCGATGCAACGACGCTGACAGCCGACGGCTCCCCGCGCATCATCCGTTTCGCCAAACGCATTTTCGCTTTGTCGACGTCGTGTTCCACGACGATATGCGCATCCGCATGCCTGGCGGCAAAGAGGGCTACCTGTCCCGCCGTGACCTCATGATTTGTGCCGACAAGGGCCAGGAATGGGGCGGAAAACGCAGGAACAGGCTTGTGTGGCGCATTCATGTGCCGTGCAAGTGCCGCCGCCAAGCCGCCAGTACCGACCCACAACGTCGCGCCCTCCGGCACCGTCGCGACGATCTTGTCCAGGTCCGCATCCGTTTCGGCGTCATAGAGTGTGATGAAATCAACTGGGCGTGACCCTGGTGTTGAACGCCCAGCCGGAAAGCGCTGGCCTAGACCGGCAACAAGGTCGGGACCTACCATTTCGGGTTGATCGAGTCGCCATTGGCGCCCAAGGCGCGTAACACGTCCCTGAAATGGGAACGCAGGTGCCAGAACAACGCGCTGGTACGCCCCGTTGAGGATGCAGGCCTCGATTTCGGCGATGACGTGGCCGCGCAAGAGGCTGTCGATCTTCTTGAAACTCAGGTGTCCGGCGGCAAGCCATGGCGCAAGCGTCCGGTGTCGCTCGACGGCCGTCGCCACTGGCCCCTCCCGGGTGGCGGCATCGATAGCCATACGCCCCGCAAACGTACGGTCCAGCTGCCAGCTGACCCCAATGCCATTCCCAGGCGATGCGAAGGAAACCGCGCTGTCCAGGGCCCCGGTCAGGTCGTCCGCGACGACCCGGATATCCATAGCCTCAAGAGCGCTCAACTGAAGAACCCGAACGGCTGACGCGCACGACCCTGACGTCCACATCGAGCGTTCGAAGATTGGTGAGGTGAGCCTGATCGATGCCCTCGTCGGTAATGATCTGGTGGATGTCGGCCAGACGGCAGATGGTGCAAAAATTGGGCGCAGTGAACTTCGAATGGTCGGCAAGCACGACGACGCGGCGCGCCGCGGCGATCATCGCCTGCTTCATTGCCGCAACCTCCAGGGAGGTCTCCGTGAGCATGTCGCCGGTGATGGCATGCGTCCCCAGAATGGCTATGTCGGCGTGAATGGTTCGCAGGAAATTCTCGCCAGGCTGGCCGATAAGGGTCAGCGAACCAGGCTTGCAGGTGCCTCCAGGCATGACCAGGCGTACTTCCGGCACAGGTGCAAGGATCTGCGCGATCGCAAGGCTGTTGGTCACGGCCGTAAGCGGGATAGGCGCCGCAGCGATGGCGCGGGCGACTTCCAGAACGGTCGTGCTTGCGTCGAAAATGACGCTCTGGCTAGCTCGAAGCTCCGACATCATGGCAGCGCCTATGGCCTCTTTCTCGGCCCTGGCGAAATGCGCTGCAGTGGCGAGATCCGGCTCGAAGGTGGCCAGTTCCGTGCGTTGAAGCATCGCCCCGCCATGCGTTCGCTCCAACGCTCCTTGCCTTTCAAGCGTCTCGAGATCGCGACGGATCGTCGAAGGCGACGCGCCGATGAGATCGATGAGTTCCTGGACGCCGACGGCTCCTTCTCGTTTCAGGCATTCGAGAATGAAGGCGTGACGCTTGGCCGGAATCAGATCGACCCGTCCGCGCCCGCCGTCGTCTTCCCATGACCCGCCGGACACGACAGGCGCCATGTCCTCCGCCGCTGATTTTCGAACATTCCTTGCCACGTTCGCATCTCCGCATGGTGTCGCAACGCGCTCGCCTGAATCACAGCGCTCTGCATCGCGAATATCACGAATCCCTCAGGCGAGCCCAATGATTTGTCACCTTGGTGGGCGAATTGCTATCGTTTTTGGCTGACTTAGAATTATTTTGACTGATTTTGACCGCATATGGTAATCAAGTGTCGTCAATCGTCGTCATCTGGTGGTTGGAGAACGAGCAGTTCTGGTCAAAAAGTCTAAATGAATCAGCAATGCAAAGGGCCAGTGGGCTCCATTGCGAACCGGGTTGGAGGAACCATGTTTTTCTTGTCTAGGCTGAAATCGGCCGTCATCGGCGTCGCTGCTGCGGCCTTCTTGTCAACGGCGGCTGTCGCTGCCGACGGCCCCACGGTCGGCGTTGTCGTGCCGACCCTGGATGCGCAATTCTGGAACAGCTATGTCGCCTTCATGAAAAAGGGAGCGGATGAACTCGGCGTGAATCTCGTCGTGCTCAACGCCGACAACAAGCCCGACCAGATGGTCAAGTCGCTCGAGGATCTGGTGGCCCAGAAAGTCGATGGCATAATCTTCACGCCCTATTGGGCCACTGCCGCTCGTGGACTTACCTTGGCGAAGGAAGCCGACATACCGGTCATCCTCACTGACAGCTACCCGGATTTTTCGCCTCAAACCGAGCGTTTCCCAAACTACATCGCCTTTATCGGGCCGAGCGATGAAGACGCCGGATACCAAATGGCCAAGGCGCTGTTCGCTGCGATCAAGCCCGGGCCGGACGGTAAAAAAGTGATCGGCGTGGTCAACGGCACCGCCGGCACCTCGGTCGCCATTGATCGTCGCAAGGGTCTGGAAGACGCTCTCAAGGAAGCTCCCGATGTGCGTGTCGCTGGTGAGGTCGATGGCAATTTCGTCCGTGATACTTCGCAGACGGCATTTGAATCGCTCTTCCAGGGGAATCCGGAGATCACCGGCGTCTGGGCTGCGAACGGCGGCACTGCGACCGGCGTGATGGCCGCTCTCAAGAACCACGGGAAAACGCCGGGGAAGGAGGTCATGGTCGTCGGAATGGATCTCAACCCTGAGAATGTCGAAGCGGTAAAGTCCGGCGATCTGCTCTTCGACATCGGCGGTCATTGGCTTCAGGGCGGCTTCGCCCTTGTCGCCCTCTTCGACCAGATCAAGGGCGTTCCGGTTCCCGCGGGCGCTGACAATGTCAAGCTGAAGCTGCTGCCGTTGACCAAGGATCGCGTTGCGCAGTTTGAAAAGGACTTTCCGGGCGGAGTGCCCACCTATGATTTCCGACAGCACTCCCGCTTCTACAACAAGGACGCCAAGCCAGCCGTTTTCGAGATGCAATACAGCAACTGAACGCAAGGTTCGGCCTGCCTGCAACCGCACGGTTGCGGGCAGGCTTCTCCCAGGGCATTGGACGTATTCGATCCATGACGCTTACCGCGAGCGATCTGCGCAAGAGTTACGGCCAGACACGTGCCGTGGATGGCGTGTCGGTGGTGCTTCTGCCTGGTATGGTTCACGCCATCGTCGGCGAAAACGGAGCTGGCAAATCGACGACCCTGCGGATGCTCGCCGGTGCCGAACGGCCTGACAGCGGCGTGATGACGCTGGACGAAGCACGATATGCCCCACAGAGTGTCAGCGGTGCGGCGGCCCTTGGCGTGTCGCTTGTTTACCAGGAAATCACGATCAACCGGTCGTTGTCGGTTGCTGAAAACATCTTTATCGATCGCCTGCGAAGGTTCGCCGGTCGCCTCGGTCTCATCGATCGCAGACGTATGGAATCGGCGGCGCAAGCGATCCTCGAGCGGATCGGCGCGCAAATACCAGTCTCTGCAGACACAGGCCGCCTCAATCTCGGCGAGCTGAAATGCATCGAGATCGCCCGAGCTCTATCTACAAATCCGAAAATTCTCCTCCTCGACGAATCCACCGCCTATCTGGATCACCGCGAGGTTCAGGCGGTCCTTGGCGTCATCAACGAACTCAAGGTTCAGGGGATGACCGTAGCTTTCGTTTCTCATCATCTCGACGAGGTGCTTGCCGTCGCCGATGGACTGACGATCCTGAAGGATGGGCAATATGTCGGAACATATCGTACAGCCGAGATCGAGCCCAATGAGATTCATCGCCGCATGGTGGGACGCGACCTCGCGAAAGGTATCTATCCGTCTCGTCTGACGGCAGACCCAAGCAAGCCCGCGCGGGGCCCTGTTGTCTTCCAAGCCTGCGACGTGGCCGTTGGGCGCGAACTCAACGGCGTCAGCCTGGATGTTCATGCCGGCGAAATCCTCGGCCTTGCCGGATTGAAAGGCGCTGGCGCCGAAGCGCTGTTCGCAGCCATTTGCGGCGACCTGCCTTTAGGCCACGGCACGATGAGGCTTGCGGATGTTCCATTCGCGCCATCGAGCCCGACTGATGCTTGGCGGCAGGGCGTAGCCCATCTGCCCGGCGACCGTCACAATGAAGGGCTGATCGCTGAGTTCAGTGTCCTCGACAATCTGGTGATGGTCCGCCCGCCCCGGCATGGGCCATTCTTCGACCGCCCCGCTGCCATCGCCATTGCGGCCGATCTCATCACTCGGATCGGAATCAAGACGCAGAGCATCGACGCGTCCTGCCGTTCTCTCTCGGGAGGCAATCTGCAAAAGGTGGTGATTGGCAAATGCTTGGCCGTACAGCCACGCCTGCTCCTGCTCAACAACCCAACGCGCGGCGTCGACATCGGCGCTCGCACGGAGATCTATCGAATCATACGGCAGAAGGCGGCGGAAGGCCTCGCCGTGATCCTTTCTTCGGAAGACATGCCTGAACTGATCGGTATGTCGGACCGCTTGCTGGTGCTCCGGCAAGGACATGTCACGCATCGCATCGAGACTGCAGCCGATGCCACCGAACACGACATCATTGGACATATGGCCTGACCATGGACACAAACGAGACCGCGAGCACCGCCATGACGCCGAGCGCAAGCGGCGAAAAAATCCGCAGCGCGAGCAGCTTCGAACTCCTCAAGCGCACTTTTCCGCTCGCGATGCTCGTTCTGCTCGTCGTCATATTCTCTCTGTCGTCGCCGCGCTTTCTCACCTTCAGCAACTTTCTCATCGTGCTTCAGCAGGGCACTGTGCTGCTGGTCGCGGCGCTGGGCATGACCTTCGTCATCATGGCGGGCTCGATCGATCTTTCGGTCGGTTCAATCGTCGCCCTCGCGGCATTGGCAACGGCCTTGACGGCCGATCGTCTCGGCGCTGCGGCAATCATTCCGGCCATTGCTGTTGGTGCGGTTGCCGGTTTGATCAATGGCGTGCTCCTCGCCAAGGGCAAGGTCCCGTCCTTCATAGCCACCATGGGGGCGATGGTGGTGTATCGCGGCATCGTGCTTCTGTTCACCCGCGGCGCTCCAGTGTCGATAGACGACGAGCAATTCCTCAACGCCTATGCCGAACGTACTTTGGGCATTCCCAATTCGGTGATCATTGGCCTGGTGCTGATGGTCCTTGCCTATGGCATCATCAACAGGACGGTGTTCGGACGCGAGGTCCGCGCCATCGGCGGTGGGGAACGCGTCGCCATCTTGACCGGCATTCAGGTCGCCCGCGTGAAAATCTACATGTATGTGCTTCTCGGGGCCCTGTGCGGCATCGCGGGATTGCTGCAGGGCGCGCGCGCCATGGCCGCCACAGCGCAGCTCGGGGAAGGGCTTGAACTGGATGTCATTGCTGCCGTCGTGGTCGGCGGAACGCCTTTAACCGGAGGTGTGGGCAGTGTTGTTGGTACCGCGCTTGGCGTTCTGATCATCACGCTTCTGTCGAACGGCATGAACATGACCGGTGTCGATCCATACCTCCAGAATATCGTCAAGGGTACGGTTCTCGTTTGCGCCGTATTCGTCACCATCGATCGTAAGAAGATTGGCATCATCAAGTAGCGACAGACCGGCTTCGGAGGGATCGCTAATCATAGTAACTATCGTCGTCTTTCGCTTGTCTGGATCGATCCGGCCCGTCTAGCGTGCCTATCACAGCCGCAAGGCGACCTTCCTCCCTTCGTGGAATGCGTAGGGCGCCTGGCGTGGAGCGGCGGCATCGCCGACCTCCGTGAAAGGTTGCGATGTGCCTTTCAACTCTTTCGCCAGCCAATCCGCCGCCACGTTGGTGGTTGCGAGAACAAGGCAATCGCCCGGTACGAAACTTTCTTCACGGGTGTTGTGGTCGACGACGGTCACGCCGTCCCCGTGCCACTCCAGAACGCTGACGTCCACGAACCATTTGACGCCAAGCTGGCGCAATGTCCGTCGCAGCGGGAAATCGGCAGCTGTCCGCTGCAGTTCCTTGCCGACCAGCGGATCGGGCGTGAGAATGGTCACTTGATGGCCATCCTCGGCAAGTTTCCAGGCTGTGCCACCGCCGCGCCAGCCTCCGCCCTCGTCGAGCAAAAGCACGCGCTTGCCGGGTCGCGCATGGCGGGCCATCACGGCTTCGATCGAGAAGACATTGCCCTTTTCGATGCCTGGCAGGCTCGGCATTGCCGGCAGCGCCTTCTGAAATCCGGTTTCTGGAGACACCGACCCTGTGGCCAGGATGACGGTGTCGGCTTGGAATGAGGGGATTTCCGATGCCTCGACATAGGTGTTCAGCCGTATGTCGACATTCAGCTTGCTGAGCTGGCGCTCATACCAGCCAAGAAGGTCGAGGATTTGCCCCCGGCGCGGCTGCAGCCCGGCGAGCAGAAAGTTCCCGCCCAGTCTGCTGGAGGCTTCGGCCAGCACCACGTCGTGACCCCGTTCGGCGGCAACGCGTGCCGTCTCGAGGCCAGCGGGACCGCCGCCGACGACAAGTACCCGTTTTTTGATGGCGGCGGCCGTGAACCGGTCACCGCCCCATTCAAACTCGCGTCCTGCCGAGGGATTGATAAGGCAGCTGATCCAGTAGTCGCGTGAACGGCGGCCCCAGCACATCTGGTTGCAGGAAATGCACCCGCGCACATCGTCCGGCCGGTCTGCCGCGGCCTTGCGTGCCAGATGCGGGTCGGCGATCTGGCCCCGCACGATCGAGACCAGGTCCGCAGCCTTTTCGCCGAGCACCGTTTCGGCATTTTCAGGCGTCCTGATATGGCTCTCGGCCACCACGAGGGCCGTCTTGACCACGCCCTTGAGGGTCGCCGCAAGATCGGCGCCAAGTTTCTCCGGGTAGAGAAAAGTCGGCATTATCTTGTAGAAATCGAGGTAGCTGCCGGTTCCGCAGGTCACGTAGTCGATCAGCCCCTGCTCATCATGCAACCGAATGATCTCCGCCAGTTCCTGGCGACTGAGCGCGACTGTGTAGTCGGGCTCATCGCTGACCGAGAGCCCAACGATAAAATCTCGACCGCATGTTTCCCGGATGCGGGTCAGGATCTCGCGGGAGATCCGTGTGCGGTTTTCGAGCGAGCCTCCCCATTGGTCTTCGCGTTGGTTTGTCCAGGGCGTCCAGAATTGATCGATCAGCCCGACATAGGCAGCCCAGACTTCGACACCATCGAAACCGGCTTCCCGGCAGCGGCGCGCGGCCTGAACGAAGCCGTCGATGGTCTCCCAGATCTCATCCTGCGACATAGCGTGGGAACCGTCGCTGTCATGGTAGCTCGGAAGGCCCGAGGGCGACCAATGTGCGTGAAATGAGTTGTCCGAATCGCCATGCGCACCGACGTGGTAGAGTTGCTGGATGGCGATCGCCCCGTGGTCCTTGATCGCCCGCGTGACCTGTTGGAAATGAGGAATGACGCTATCGTCGCCAGGTCGGAAATTGCCGCGTGTCAGCACGGCGGCTTGATGGACGGGCATGGGTTCGACAACAATCATGCCGGCCCCGCCAATCGCTCGTTCGGCATAGTAGGCAACGTGCCGTTCGGTCGGCACGCCATTTTCGGCCATGTTGGCGGTGTGAGCCCCGAACACGATCCGGTTTCGCAGGGTGCGACTGCCCAGCGTTACAGGTGAAAACAGATGCGGAAAGAGTTTTGACATTGTACATCACCTGCGGGTCGGAGGACGGCAAACCGCCTCGTGTGGCAATCAGGAGGCTTGTCCCATACTCACGGATTTCTGAAGCGCTGCAGCAAGTCCGTCTGCCACGGTCGCTTCAAATCCGGCTGCGCGCATGGCCTCGATTGCTGCTGCGGTGGTGCCGCGGTAGTCGAGGAAGGTCTGGACGATGTCTTTGGGATTGTCTGCGCGAGCCTCGAGGAGTTTTCCCGCTCCAATCAGCACCGCGCTGACGCTCCTTCGGGCAATGTCCGGGCTTATTCCTCGACCGACGGCATCGTCCATCATCGCTGCGGCAAGGAGGGCCGGAAAGGCCGGGCCGGATCCGGTGAGGCCCGTCAGATAGTCGATATCTGCTTCACTTTTGACTTCATCTGCGGCGCCACAGGCCTCCAGAATCCGACGGGCGACATCGCGGTCATCCGCAGTGACACCCCGAGAACCTATCCAGGGAGTATAGGAATTGCGCACCTCTGCCGCAGCATTCGGAAGCGTGCGCACGACGCGTTCGGTCTTGAGACGTCGAGCCAGTTGGTCGAGAGGCACTCCGGCCATGACCGACATGGCGAGCTTGCCATACGCAGAGATGTCGATGGCAGGCCAGTCCTGGGGGCGGACCGATACGATGATGACATCGGATCGGTCGGCCAGTTCCTGATTGTCCCTGGTCCATGTGGCGTTTGGCAGAAAGCCGGGTTGCCCGCTTCTGTAAGAAAGCGTGAGGTGCTGAGCGGCGACTATCTGTGCATCGATGATGGCCTCGGCGATGGCCCGTCCAAGCCAGCCACCTCCGCCAATTATTCCGATGCTCAAGGGTTCGCCCATCGTCGAAACTCTTCCTCAACCCGCGGAATGGCCATGTCTGGCGAAGAACCGATCCAGCTCCCGCTTCTGTGGGGCCTCGCCCGTAAAAATCTCAACGTACCCGGGAATGCGCTTCATGCGGACCGCGAGATCTTCCCTGGTCTGCATTGAGATGTAGCCGATCTGGACGAGGTAGATGGTGCGCGCTCGAACATCGGCCGAGCCTTCTTCGTAGCCATACCGGACGAACATCTGGCTCATTGCATCGAGGCGCGTCTGATCGGCTGTCTGTACCTCCGCCAGGATCTCGGGAGATTGAAGCGCCCAGCTTCTGACTGCGAACTCGAACTGGGAGTCGAACAAGGTCTTGTCGAGCCAGCAGTCGAAAACGTTCAGCATCGCTTCGGCCACTGTCTCGGCATAGGCCTCAGCCTGCTTGACGAGGTTGCCGGTATTCTTATCCCGCCATCGGATCAATAGGGCCGCCAACAGTTCTTCTCGATCCTTGAAGAACCAATAGAAGCTGGTGCGGGACAGGCCCAGCTTCTTGGCCAAGGGCGAAATTCTCACGGTGTCGACGCCGGATTCGAGAAGCAAGTCGTAGGCGGCTTCAAGCCACCCCTCCGGCGATCCGCGCCATCCGCTGTCGTTCGAAATTTGCTCCATGAGCGACCAACCTAACAAAACGCAAAAGTGAAAACCAGCAAAATGTACACCTATGTCGATTTGATCGACCTATGAGAACTCAAACTTGACATATCTGTACATTTTCAAATAGCGTTTGCACCTGCCACCCCAGTCCGGAGTCCGTCAGATGTCGAACGATCCCCTTTTGCAGCCGTACAAACTCAAGCATTTGACCCTTCGCAACCGCATCATCGTGACGTCCCACGAGCCGGCCTATCCGGAGGATGGGATGCCGAAGGAGCGCTATCTTGCTTACACGGTGGAGCGGGCGAAAGGCGGTGTGGCGATGACGATGACGGCCGGGTCGGCGGCGGTCTCGAAGGACAGCCCCCCGGTTTTCAACAACCTGCTCGCCTACAAGGACGAGATCGTACCGTGGATCAAGCAAATGACCGATGCGGTGCACGAAGAGGGCGCCGCCATCATGATCCAGCTGACCCATCTCGGACGGCGCACCCGCTGGGACAAAGGCGATTGGCTGCCCGTTGTGGCTCCGTCCCATCATCGCGAAGCCTCACACCGAGCGTTTCCCAAGAAGATTGAAGACTGGGATATCGAGCGCATCATCAAGGACTTCGCAGACGCCGCCGAACGGATGAAGGCAGGCGGGATGGATGGCGTCGAGCTCGAGGCCTACGGCCACCTGCTCGAACAGTTCACGTCTCCCCTCACGAACGAACTTGACGGTCCTTATGGCGGTTCGCTCGATAATCGCATGCGCTTCTGCATGGATGTCTTGAAGGCGATCCGGTCACGGGTGGGCGAGGACTTCATCCTGGGCGTGCGATACACTGCGGATGAATGTCTCCCCGGCGGCACTGGCAAGTCGGAAGGCCTTGAAATCTCCAAACGCCTCAAGGAAAGCGGACTTATCGATTACCTCAACGTGATCCGCGGCCACATCGACACCGACGCGGGCCTGACGGACGTCATTCCGATTCAGGGAATGGCGAACGCCCCACACCTTGATTTTGCGGGCGAGATTCGTGCCGCGACCAACTTTCCGACCTTCCATGCGGCAAAAATTTCGGATGTGGCGACTGCGCGCCACGCGATCGCGTCGGGCAAGGTCGACATGATCGGCATGACGCGCGCTCACATGACCGACCCACACATCGTGCGGAAGATCATCGAAAAGCGCGAAGACGAAATCAGGCCCTGCGTCGGCGCCAACTATTGCCTTGACCGCATCTATCAGGGCGGGGCGGCATACTGCATTCACAACCCCGCCACTGGTCGCGAGCTGACCATGCCGCACATTGTCGCCAAGGCCGAGACCCGCAAGAAGATCGTCGTCGTCGGTGCAGGTCCGGCCGGCCTCGAGGCCGCCCGCGTGGCGGGTGAGCGGGGACACCAGGTTGTGGTGTTCGAAGCCGCGAGCGGACCGGGAGGACAAATCCGCCTGACAGCACTGAGCCCACGCCGCAAGGAGATGATGAGCATCATCGATTGGCGCATGGCCCAGTGCGAAAAACACGGCGTGAGCATCCAGTTCAATAGCTGGGCGGAAGCCGAAACCATCGAGGCTGAAAACCCGGACGTCGTCATCATTGCCACGGGCGGGGTGGCGCACACCGACGTCCTTTCGAAGGGCAACGAGTTGGTGGTGTCTTCGTGGGACATCATCTCCGGAGACGTGAAGCCGGGAACCAATGTCCTCATCTACGACGACGCGGGTGACCACGCGGCACTCCAGGCCGCGGAATTTCTCGCGGGCGCCGGAGCGAAGGTTGAAATCATGACGCCGGACCGGTCCTTTTCACCCGAGGTCATGGCAATGAACCTCGTGCCGTACATGAGGTCTCTGCAAAAACTCGATGTGATCTTCACGGTCACCTATCGGCTGGAGTCTGTTGAAAAGAGCGGCAACCAGCTCATTGCCCATGTCGGCAGTGACTATGGCGGCGTGTCCAAACAGCGCATCGTGGATCAGGTTGTCGTCAATCACGGCACCATTCCGCTCGACGACATCTATTTCGAACTGAAACCGAAATCGACCAACCACGGCGAGATTTCGCACGATGAACTCATCACCGGACAACCGCAGTCGGTGGTACGCAATGCGCAGGGCCAGTTCCAACTCTTCCGCATCGGCGACGCCGTTTCAGCTCGCAACACCCACGCTGCGATCTACGACGCACTTCGCTTGGCGAAAGATATCTGATTGGCGGGGCGGACAAACTCGTCCGCTCAATCACAAGAAGGGTTGGCCCGGCATCACCCGGCCACTCCAGCGACGCCGCAACTGTCGTCAACCGGCAATTGGTACGGAATCGTACTATCGATTGATCTGCATCTTGCACGAGATCAAAATGAGCCGGAGGTGATCATGGGGAAGGAGCCGCATGAGCATCGCCAGACGGACAACAGGACCTGCCGGCACTGCCAGGGACTTTCTGGCGGTAGAGCTGGCAAGTTCGCGGTACGGCGATATCATCTCGGTCAAAGCGGCAATCGAGGCAACTCGCAGGGACGCCCCTTATCTGCAGGATACAGATGACGAGTTGACGGAGGAGATCGTCGACCTGGCAAGGGAACTGGGACTGGCCGTCCTTTTTGACGCTCGCGATTGATCGATTGCCACGGGCTCCGCCAGCCGCCGGTGCCGGTCGGTGCGAAATCGGCAATTGGCTCATGGCCAACCCGGAAGGTGGAACACTGAGTAGACTCTCATGGTCTCGACCGGCCCGGCCTGGCGGTACCAAAGATTGATTCCTTCCCAGCGGTTTCCGGCTCTTGTCGAAGCATCATCGCGCGATAATTCCCTTGAAGGCGTGGGCGCTTCTCCCTCTCGACAGGAGACTGCCATGAAACATCAGACACTCGATCAACTGCATGCGGTCGCCAAGATTGAAACTTCGGCCGCATATTCGGAAATGACACGCAACCAGCGCATCGAACGCTGGGCGGAACTTCTGGAGCAACATCCCGAGCGATGCCTTGCCGCGTTTACAGGTACCGAATATCTGCACCTGGAGGAACGTGCCAGCGTGCGGGGGGACGGATCAGCACTTGCCGTTGCCTTCGACGATCCGGTGTTGCGCGCATGCGGCCTGAAGGATGACACGTATGGCGAGGCCAGGCGGTTCTTCAAACTAAGCGACTGGCAACTGCACGAAATCGTCTGCGATTGTCATGTCGGCGCAACCATGAAAGCACATTGGGCTGCCGCGCGGGTTCGCACAGCGCTTGGAGGAAACGGATTCTTTGCATGGCTGAGGCAAAGGATCATGTACTGAACTGGCCAGTTTGAGGTGAGGATCGTCACCTGTCCGGACCTCGATACGATCCCCACCTGACCGGTTTCGGTCAAGCTGAAGACGGCGTAGGTTGCCGGGGCAACATCTTCGTAGTCATAGCTGTCGCCGCTTGGGACAAACCAGACGGAGAGCGTTCTGGTTGCCGGATCGTATTTGGTATTTCGGATCACAGGCGACGGCATTTTGGGCACCCGTTGCACGCGTTGCTCTGCACCACCTACCCTGTGGATAGACCCCAAATACGCCCATCATTCCAAACATCCGCTTGCAAGAAGCCCTAGACTGGGAATCTAGGGGAATCGGGTGGATGTCGAGCAAGCCGAGTAGTCGCGTCGTGTTGTGCACGCTGCTGGCGATTGCCGGCTGCACCTCCGCGCCGGGCAAGGACTTCTTCACCGAGACCATCGACAGCCTGCATGCCAAGAACTCGCCCTTGCGGTCGGGATATACCGGGACTGGCGCCGTCACGTCGGCCGCCGGCCAGGCACAGCGCTTCAACGGCGCGCAATACCAGGGCTCGGGTCAGTTCGTCTCCTCCGGAGCCCCCGTCACCAAGGTGACGACCGATGGCTCGGGCCAGTTCGAGCTCAATCTGGTCAACGCGCCGATTGCCGAGGCGGCCAAGGCCGTGCTCGGCGATGCGCTTCACCTCAACTACATCGTCGACCCGCGCGTGCAAGGCACGGTGACGCTGCAGACATCGCAGCCGGTGTCGAAGGATGCGCTGGTCGACATCCTGCAATCGGCGCTTGCGGTGAATGGCGCCGGCATCACCAACCGCGCCGGCACCTACCAGGTTGTGCCGCTTTCCGAAATCATGTCCAGCACGCCGCCGGTCAGCGTGCCGTCGACGTCACCGTCCGGCCCCGGCGTCAAGGTGCAGGTGCTGCAGCTGCAATTCATCGCGGCCGATGAGATGAAGACCATTCTGGAACCGATCACCCGCCAGGGCTCGGTGCTGCGGGTCGATTCCACCCGCAACCTGATCACCGTCGCCGGCAATGACAGCGACCTCAATGCCATTCGCGAAGCGGTTTCGGTGTTCGACGTCGACTGGATGCGCGGCATGTCGGTCGCGTTGCATCCGCTGAAGACCTCCAAACCGGAAGCGGTTGCCGCCGAACTCGATTCGATCTTCGGCACCAAGGATGGGCCGGGCGCCAAGCTCATCCAGTTCATCCCCAACGACAGGCTGAATTCGGTGCTGGTGATCACCTCGCGCCCGGCCTATCTCGCCCGTGCGGCGAGCTGGATCAACAAGCTCGACAGGCTGGCCGAGACCAATGAAAGCCAGCTTTTCGTCTACCAGATCCAGAACCGTCCAGCCAAGGAACTGGCCGCTGTGCTGAGCTCCGTTCTTGGCACCACCGTCAAGACCGAAGGAGACTCGGGCGGCTCGAACGTGTCGCCCGACCAGACCCCGATCGCCATGCAATCGGATGGCGTCACGCCGGTGCCGTTGACCGGGCCGTCGCCTTCGCTGCCCCCGCAGGACGGACAGCCGCCCGCCCACGCCACGGTCGTCGCCGATATCGAAAACAATGCGCTGCTGATCCAGACCACGGCGCGCGATTACGAACGCATCGAGCAGATCCTGGCCAAAGTCGACGTTCTGCCGACGCAAGTCATGCTGGAAGCCGTCATCGCCGAAGTCACGCTCAACGACGAGCTGAAATACGGCCTGCGCTGGTTCTTCGAGAATGGCGGCATGAAGATCTCGCTGTCCGACGTGGCGAAGGGAGCCGCCGCGGCGGCACTGCCGGGCTTCAACTGGAGCTACGCAACCGACAACATCCAGGTGACGCTGAACGCGCTCTCCAGCATCACCGACGTCAATGTCATCTCGGCGCCAACCATCATGGCCCTGAACAACCAGAAAGCGATCTTGCAGGTCGGCGACCAGGTACCGATCGCCACAAGACAGGTGGTGGACCAGTCGTTCGGCAGCGCGCCGGTCGTCTCGGTCGAGATGAAGGACACCGGCGTCATCCTGACGGTGACGCCTCGCATCAACAATGCCGGCAGGGTCATGCTCGACATCGAGCAGGAGGTCAGCAATGTGACGAAGACGACGAGCTCCGGCATCGATTCACCGACCATCCAGCAGCGCAAGATCCAGACCCGCGTTCTGGTCAATGACGGCGAGAGCCTGGCGCTGGGCGGCCTCATCCAGTCGCGCAACAATGTCGACCGCACGCAGGTGCCGATCCTCGGCGATATCCCGATTATCGGCAACGCATTCAAGCAGAAGACGGACAGTATCGGACGCACCGAACTGATCATCTTCATCCGGCCGCATGTTGTCCGCGACATCAACGAAGCCCGCGAAGTGACGGACGAATTCCGCGGCAAGATCAGCCTGCAGACGCCGATCCAGAAGCGGCGCGGCGGCACCAAGCTGCAACAGGATCTGAAGAGGCTGGCGTATTGACGATGGCCACGCACCCATCTCTCGTGCTGGCTGCCACGGTCGCCCTGGCGGCGGTTCTGGCCGCGATTTCGATCGCCGATTTCCGCAGGCAGATCATCCCGGACGGGCTCAACCTGGCTCTGGCCGCCCTCGGCCTTGGCTATCAGATGGCGGCGGAGGCGGACGGCCTGCCGCTGCGGCTCCTGTTTGCAGCCATGACTTTTGCCGTTGCCTGGCTGATACGGCGCGGTCATTTCCTGATGACCGGCAAGATCGGTCTCGGCCTCGGCGACGTCAAGATGCTGGCCGCCGCCGCATGCTGGATCAGCCCGCTGCTGTTGCCGGTGCTGTTGTTCATCGCCAGCGCCAGCGCTCTGCTGTTCGTCGGCGGGCACGTGCTTGCGACAGGGCCCGCAGCGGCGCGGGCTCGTGTTGCCTTCGGTCCGTTTATCGCCATCGGCCTCGGCTGCAGCTGGGCGCTGGAGCAATTTGCAGGTTTGAACATGGGACTGCTCTGATGATCACTCAGCGCTTCACTCAACTTTCCGAAAAATCCGGCCGCGCCAGAAAATCTGTCGGCGCCAGAAAATCTGTCGGCGCCAGAAAATCTGTCGGCGCCAGAAAATCTGTCGGTGAAAGCGACCACCGCGAGGGCGGCTTCACCCTGGTCGAGCTCCTGGTCGTGCTCGCCATCATCGCGTTGATCGCGACACTGGCCGCGCCGCAGGTCCTGCGCTATCTCGGCTCGGCCAGGACCAACGCCGCCAAGGCGCAAATTCGCAACATCGAAAGCGCGCTCGAGCTCTACTATGTCGACAACGCGAAATACCCGACCGCGGAGGAGGGGCTCTCGGCCCTGGTCGCCGCGCCTGCCGGCGAAGCGCGCTGGAACGGACCCTATCTCAAGGGAACAACCGGCCTGAAGGATCCGTGGGGGAGGCCTTATTCCTACGAAGTGAAGGCCGATGCGAGCGGCGTGGTCATCCGCAGCCTGGGCAAGGACGGCAAGCCGGACGGAACCGGCGAAGACCAGGACGTCAGCAACTGATAGGGCCTGGGAGTCACTTCGTGCGCGGCATCACCTGGGCATTTGCCAGGTCGAGTCGTGCAAAACCTCTCGCTGAATAGGCCGCACCATCCCGCAGAACCGAGATGGTGAACCGCACGGCGGCGGGCAGGCGCCGTGGTACGGTCCAGCTCGGCGACCACGACGAGGCCGACGCCGCACCGTCGAGATACTCGAATTTCATGGCGCTCACGCCGCCGATCAACCGCACCGGTTCGCCCGGTGTCGATGTGCCGGATTCGCTGCCGCGCCGTGTTTTCTGGACAATGGCCAGCGCGCCTCCGGCCTGGCCAAGCGAAACAGCAATTTCGCGCAGCGCGGAGGATTTGAAACCGATTGCCTGAACGGCGCTGAATTCGATCCGGGCACCGTTGCCGTTGAGATAAAGCACCATGTCCGGCGACGACTTGTACAGGGGCAACGGCTCTGCATGGCTGATGGCCGTTTCCAGAAACCGCGATGCGGCATCGACCTCCATTTGGAATTCAGTTGCCTTTTCGATGCGCATCATCGTTCGGGCCTGGCCGAGGAAGACCATCATCAGCGACGTGATCACGCCGATCAGGGCCAGCCCGACCAGCACGTCGATGAGCGCAAACCCCTCGACCGATGCCGATTGTCCCGGCGGCGATTTGCGGCCAGGCCGACGGGTGCCTGGACGTTCGCGCAGCCTGCCGGCTCGGACCTTGGAAAGAGCGCGGAAAAACGGGCCGCTCATGGGATGGCCGGATCCCGCACGGGCACGAAGGTCAGAAACGGCCCGCCTGGAAACGCACCGCCGCTGCTCTCGATGACAACAGCGGTTACCCTTGCCTTCGACACGTCTATCGTGCGGGTCTTCAGGGTCCAGCCGGATTGAGCCGTGTGGATTTGGGCTTCGTAGTCGGCCAGCATCACACGCACGGTCCTGGCCGCTTCGGCCTGGCGCTTGGCCACGGCGATGCTGCGGCTCGCCAGTACGATCGACTGGCTGGCGATACCAAGCACAAATGCCAGGATGGTCATGGCGACGATCATCTCGAGGATCGAAAATCCGTCTTCGGGGGAGGCCTGCGATGAAGACCCGGTCATGGCAGCGCGCGCCAGGTTGGAAGCCCGGTCAGCCAGTTGACCGCGATGCGCGCGGTTCGCCCTTTTTGCTGCAGCGAGATATCCATGCCGGAAGCGCTGCCGTCGGGAAGGAAGGTGAGGACCGTCTGTCGGTCGCCGATGACGGTCTGCTGGCCGGTGACCACGGTCATTTTGACATCGTCCGGCAGGGCGACGATGTCTCGTTCGCCAAAACGGATGATGCGGGTGCCGAGATCGACAACGACCTGCTTCGGCCTGGCGGTGGCGATTGCCGATGTGCGTGACAGGCGCAGCCGCATGGTGATTTCGCCGGCCATCGTCTCCAGATTCTTGGTGCGATAGTTGCTGACGAGCCCCGGCGCGGCGATCGACGCGACGAGGGCCATGATCGCCAGCACGACCAGCATTTCGACCAGGGTAAATCCAGCCGTTGCGTCCGTCGATGCGCTGGCTTCCGGCGCGGCCGTCATTGCAGCGCCAGATCGTTGATGCTGAGGATCGTGGTCATCACCGAAATGACCAGGCTGCCGACGAGAAAACCGAGCGAAATCGTCAGCGCAGGCGTCAACAGCTTCAGCACCGTGTCGATCCGCCGCGACAGCGTCAGCTGAAGCATTTTCGCGGCGCGATCCAGCACCACCGGAAGCGCATTCGCCTCTTCGCCGAGCGAGACCAGCGACATCGTCGCGTTGTCGAAAATTCCCGCCTTGACGATCGCGCCATGCAGGCGGGCGCCATTGGCGACGGTTTCTTCGATCGAGGCAAAGCTTGCCGCCAGTGAACTCTGCCTGGAAACGTTGGCGGCCAGCCCAAGCGCCTCGGTCATCGCCACGCCATTGCCGAGCAGCAGCGCAAGCGTTTCCAGGTAGCGCGCGACCACGGCATCCCTGACCAGCGCGCCGATCAACGGTACCTTCAACAGCCAATGCGAGAACTGTTTTCTGGCGCCTGTGGACCGGGACAGGAAAAGATAGGAAAGCAGGCCCAGCACCGCCGCCAGCGGGAAGACGAAGGGATAGTCCCTGAACACCGTGCCGAGCGCCGAAAGCACGGTCATGGTGAACGGCTTGGGGGCGGATGAGCCTTCGAAGATCGGTTCCAGCGCCGGCACCAGCACCGTCGCCAGAATGACCAGTGCGCCGCTCATGACCAATAGCAGGAAAGCCGGATAGGCCAGGGCCTCGACGATCGCCGCACGGCGCTTGGCCGTTGCCTCGAACGTATCGGCCAGCCGCTGGCATATATAGGCCATCTTGCCGCTGCGCTCGCCGCTGGCGAGCAAGGCGGCAACGTCGGAGGTGATCCCCGGCAGGCCGGCAAATGCTTCGGCGATCGGCCGGCCGCCTGTCGTGAGATCGAGCACCGATTGCAGCTGTTGCCGCCGTTGGCGGTTGGCCTCGCCCGAGATAACCGCGTTCAAGGCACGGTCGACGGTGAAGCCGGCGTTCAGAAGCACCGAAAGCTCGGAGAACAGCCGGCTGAGATCGACCCTGCGGGTGAATGTCAGCGCGCTGCGCCCCGGCAGGCGAAGCTGCTGCCTTTCGCCGTTCACCGGGGCAAGATGGTAGGAGCGGCGGCCCTGCTGCGCCAGTTTGCGGGCGGCATCCTGCTTGGTCGATGCATCGAGGACGCCGGTCTCGGTGCTGCCGTCGACGAGATAGGCGCGATAGGCAAAGGCCGGCATCAGTCACCTCCTGCGAGATCGATGACGCGCCGGACTTCGTCCATCGTGGTGACCTGCGATCGGGCAAGTGCGGTTGCGTGGACCGACATCGGCACGAGGTCGTCTTCGGCCGCGATTTTCCCGATCTCCATTTCGCCGGCACCCTGGTCGATAAGTTCGGCGATGCGCGGCGACACCTGCAGCATTTCGTAGGTCACCGTGCGCCCGCTGTAGCCGGAGCCGTTGCAGGTGCGGCAGGCCGGACCGGTTTGGTCGGCGCCATGGCAGGTCGGGCAGATACGTCGCAACAGCCTCTGTGCGATGACGCCTCTGATCGTCGCGCCGAGCAGATAGCCGTCGATGCCCATATCGCGAAGGCGCGTGAGTGCGCCCGCGGCACTGTTGGTGTGGAGTGTCGAAAACACCAGATGGCCGGTCAGAGCCGCCTGGACCGCGACTTGCGCCGTCTCGCGATCGCGAATTTCACCGAGCAGGATGATATCGGGGTCCTGCCGCAGGATCGAACGCAGGGCAGCGGCAAAGTCGAGGTCGATCGCCGGATTGACCTGCAACTGCGTGATGCCGGCCATCCGGTATTCGACCGGGTCCTCGACCGTGAAAATCTTGACGTCCGGCCGCGAACGTTCCGCGAGGATGGAATAGAGCGTCGTCGTCTTGCCGCTGCCGGTCGGCCCGGTGATCAGCACGATGCCGTTGGCGGCTTGCGACATGGTGCGGATTTTCGCTTGCGCGGCGACGTCGAACCCCAGCTTCTCCAACTTCAATTCGACGCCCGCGCGGTCGAGAATTCGAAGCACGATGGCTTCGCCGTGGATGGAGGGAATGACCGAGACGCGCAGGTCGACGTCGCGGCCGCGCACGGCAATGCGCATGCGTCCGTCCTGCGGCAGACGCCGTTCGGCAATGTTGAGCCGCGACAGGATCTTGATGCGGGTGGAGATGCCGGACAGCATCGCGATCGATGCGGTGTCGACGGTGGACAGCATGCCGTCATGCCTGAAGCGGATGCGGACGTGATCCTCGAGCGGCTCGATGTGGATGTCGGTGGCTCTCGCATCGACCGCCTTGTGGATGGTCTCGGCGACGAAGCGAACGATCGGCGCCTCGCGGGCAAAGTCCTTCAACCGTTCGAGGTCGTCGGGGCCGAAATCCAGGGTTTCGCCACCGTTGCCGCCGTTTGAAACCGCCGCGATGGCCGATTGCTCGATGCGGTCGATGCTTTCTGCAATCATGCGCCTGGGCAATATGCGCAGTGCCAGCGTCCGCTCATAGTGAAAGGCGAGCGCGTCGATGGTTGCCGACGAGAACGGATCGGCCACGGCGACGACCAGCCGTTCGGCGTCCATCTGCAACGGCAGGATCGCATTTTCACGCAGATAGGCCAGCGGCACGCCTGCCAGCATTTCGGGGCTGACCTGTTCGGGAATCTCGACCGGCGTCGGTGCGTTCAGGTAGCGGCTGAGGCTGTTGGCAAGGTCCTGCTCGCCGATCAGGCCGAGTTCGGTCATCACCGTATCGAACGGGTGTCCAGATGTTCGCGATGCCCCCAATGCGCGCTGGGCGGCGTGCGCGGTCAGCACCTTCTCGCCCTCGAGAAAGGCAAGGAACGCCTCGATCCCCTGGGTCTGGCCCCGGGTCTGGCCAACGGGCGGCGAAGACGCGTTCATGAGCTCCACCCGCGCAGGATCTGCGCTGCCTCGGCGCCGAAAAGCACCTCGCAGCCGGCTGCGCCGACGACTGGCGGCAGTGCGGAGGCTGCAGGGACCGGGCTTCGGGCAACGCGCTGGAATGCCGTCGGGCTGAGCGGGGACCTCTCGATGATGAACCCGGCTTCGGCCGTGATCCCGGATCCGTCCCGCCTCACGACCACGTCGACCGTGTAAGCCGATGCGTCGGCCGGCGCTTCAGTGACCGATGCACCGCTGGCACCGGCAAGCGCAGCGCGAAGACGGTTCGGCGCGCGATCGGCGCTGATCGTGCCGCGCTTCGAGTTGACCGTGAAAACAGCGTGGAGGGTCTGCAAGGGCAACGACGCAAGGGCCGAAAACTCCTGCAGTTCGGACACCGATTCGAACGGCGCCCGCTTGTCTTGCGGCGGCCCGACAGGGCTTCTGGGCTGGCCAGCGAACAGCGTGACATTGTCACGAAACCGGATCGCGGCCTTGGCCAAGGCTTGCGCCATCTCCCGCTGGAAGCCGAGCGATGCGAAACCAAGTGCCAGCAACTGGTCGTCCGCGGTATTGAGATCGATCAGCCCGTCATGATCCTGGACGCGGACATCGAAGCTGAAGCCTCCCTCCCGGCACGCTGCGGGTGTGGAATCCAGCGGCAATGTTTTCGCCCCCGAGCCGCCGACCAATTCGCTCGCAACCACATTGCCCAGGCCTTCGGCAAGCAGCGACAGGCGCTCCTGCTCGACCTCGTTGTTGGCGATCATCAGCCGCGTTTTTGCCGTCACGGCAAAGGGGACGACGATGGCCGAGACGATCAGCATGAACACCAGCACGGCGACCAGCGAAAAGCCGCTGCTCGCGCTTTCGCCCCCTGCGTTCGGGCTTTCGTGGCGGTCGCTCATAGTTGCGGTTCGTTCGGCGCTGGCAGCGGGACATCCGGGGCCGCTGGCGGGGCATTTGGGGGTGGTTGCGGGGCGTTCCTCCATGGCGGATAGAGCGGGACCCGCGCCACCTTGCCATTGCGCTCCAGCACGGCCTGATCCTTGTCGATCGCCGACACCGTCCAGCCGTCGACGGTCTCGCCGCTGCCGTACCAGATCGCGGTTTCGCTGCCGGCGACGCGCATCAGGGCCTTCGCCCCCCCACCGTGAATGCTGATGCCCAGAAGCGCAGGCGCGGCGGCGGGCGCGGCCTCGGGCGGTGGCGGCGTCTGTTCGACGGCGGCCGCGACGACCGCAACCGGCGGCGGCCCAGCCGGTGGGGCGACGAATTTCCGGCGCATCGGCGTGAACAGCGGCCGCTCGAACGTCTCGCTGAAATTGCCGGCCTCGGGAAACTGCAGCGCTCCCGCCGCCGAGGCCAGGCCGCCGTCATGCCCCTTGCCGGAAGCGACCGGCGAGATGTCGACCGGCGTGTCGTAGAGGACGACATTGACCAGGACGAGGCCCGCGATCATGGCCGCAATCGCCAGCCCGGCGAATTTCCGGGTCATGGCTTGACCCCGCCCGGCGCCGGCGCCACCGGCGTTTGCAGCGGGCCGTAAAACAGGATTTCGGCAAAGATCTCAGGGTCGCCGGTGCGCCCGGCGACCGGCCCGACGTCGGTCGTGCGCAGAGTGGCCTCGCGAATGAACAGCACCGGAAGCGATGTTTCGATGGCGAGAACGGCGTTGTGAATGCCCTCCAGCGGTCCCGAAAGGTTGGCCCGCAGCCCGATGAAATCGACGCCCGCTTCGCTCAGCACCGGCGCATTGCCGGCCGACAGCACGTTGACCCCGTTGGCGGTGGCAATCGCGTTCAGCCGGGTCTGCAGCCCGCCGCGAATGATCGCCTCGCTTTCGCCGGTGAGAAACTCGGGATTTGCCGCGGCCACGGGGCTGGCGGCGCTGTCGAGGCGCTTGGCCAGCGCCGCCACGCTCTGCAACTGGCCGAGAAGCTCGCGCTTTTCCTCGATCCGGGCTTGCGCCGAGGCGACGCTGTCGAGCCCCGCGAACATCGCCCAGGCCAGGACACAGGCCGTCACCGCCGCAAGGGCGAGCGCAATCAGGCGGCGGACCAGCGGGCTGGTGTTGAGGATCGCGGAGAGCATGGTCAGAGCGCTCCGATCTTTGCCGAAATGGTGAAGTGTTCGCCGTCCTGGCCAGGAACCCTGACCACCGGCGAGGCGAATTCGGGCGCCGAAAACAGCGGCGAATCGTCGATCGGCTTGATCAGTTCGGCGGCGGAAGCGGAAAAGCCAGTGATGGTCAGGTCGTCGCCCTTGGCCGAAAGATCGGTCAGCCAGGCCGAGTCGGGAAGCAGGTGTGTCAGTTCGGCCCAGACGCGCACCAGCGACGCGGTCGTCTTCTTTTCCGTGCGGATCCTTTCAATTTGCTCGATGCCGGTCTGGCGCTTCTGCAGCGCGGTGCGGGCCGCCTTGGCCAGCAGCTGTGCATCGGCGATCTCTGTGTCCAGTTCCGCGCCGGCCTGCCAGGTACGCCAATGCGCATGTCCGAAGGTGACCAGCGATGCCGCAGCCAGCATCGAACAGGCCGTCACCCAGGCGGTCCTGGCGCGCCGGTCGCGCGCGGTCGGTGGCCAGATGGCGGCGAGGCTGAGCGGATCGGCCCGCAGCGTGCCCTCCGGTTGCGACAGCGACAGGCAGCGGATCGACCCGCCGGCCCGGCGGACCGTGTCAAGGACCGCGGCAAGCGTCTTCGCCTTGACCACATGGTAGAAGCAGTCCTGCCCGACCTGACTGGCGAAGACGACATGCACTTGCGCCGGGTCGATCGGCGTCGAGGCCAGAAGGTCGAGCTCGGCCATGTCGCGCGCCTGGCGAAGCGGCAGCCGCCGCGCCGCCAGTTGCCGGGTCAGGAACAACCCGGGCTGGATCCGGATATCGAAGCTCGGCCGCCTGCGCCGGGGCCCGCCCTGGAGAAGTGCCAAGATCTCGTCCGAGGACGCTGCGAGCGCCAACGGGATCGATTGGAACTCCGGCGCATTGGCCTCGCGGGCGCGGATGCCGTCATCCGCCAGGCTGATGATCCAGTCGCTTGTCGAAGATTGCTTTTGTCCGCGCGCGACCCGCGACCAGACACCTCGCAGCTCGTCGAGCCACCAGTCGAAAAAATCAAGAACCTGCGCGTTGAGTGTCGCCACGACCAGCCGCCCGCCACCCCGGCTGATTCTCAGCCAGGATTTTCAGGCTGAGACTACTACAATTGCTGGCGTGATGCGGATATTCGCGAAGACGGGGAAGGGCGGTTGGCCACAGGTTTGTTGGATAGCGGTGCCCAAGCGCAACGCTATGGTACCTCGAAAACACCTTGGCGCGCCCGTTACCGCGCTGGGTCACGTGATGCGGCAGTCCGGGAATGACGATGCGGGCAAGGCGAGCCATGGGGGCAATCTACACACAAACGATGGTCGAGCGAACATGCAAAAAGTGCACTGTCACCGTAATTCGCACTGTCACCGTAATTTCTTCGTTATTCAATTCCAAGAAAGGACTTTGCAGTTAGCATGACAAATGCACGATCAAGAACTCCAGATTCTATAGATGAAATCAAACTATCTGCGTCATTTATATTTTCAAGAAAGGGGATAATCAATGTAGAAACGATATTTGATATGTTAGCAGATCTTTCATCGTCCTTTAGTCCAGAAATTTCAAGATCCAATGTTTCTTCTATCCTCGTTTTCTGATCAGGGAAGGCACTGTCAAGTCTGATCTTAATCGGACAATCGTATTCCTTAGGGGTTGGCAATCCTTCAACAGACATCCCGTTTGGAACGCAGCCAATATTCACGTAGAATCTTAGCCCGAAGTTTGATTTCTGCAAATTAACGACTTGAAGCGCACCTGCATCTTGGCGGTACCATGTCGCAGACTTCTTCTTGAAGCCATTTGCTGAAAGGTCTTTATTTAGGAGTGATTCAAGTTCCTTTTTATCCATTTCATTTTCTCGAATTGCGTGAATTACGGTGACAGTACACTATTTTCTTGTTCAATGCCGGCGCAGGCCCAGCGTACCGTCGCTGTAGATCATGCGGCCGGCGCGGAAGGTGGCGCGGACGCGTGCGACCGGCTGGCGGTCGGCCACGACGAGATCGGCCAGAAGTCCCGTCTCGATGGCGCCACGGTCGTCAAGCCCCAATGCCTTGGCCGGATTGGAGCTGGTCAGCGCGGCCGCCGCCACAAGGCCGCCGTCATCCAGCGCCGCCAGGCTGAGAACAGCCGGCAGGATCGAGGCCGGGTGGTAGTCGCTGGCCAGCATGTCGAGCAGTCCAGCCTCGTAGGCCTGCCGGGCGGAAAGATTGCCGGAATAGGAATTGCCGCGCAGTGCATTGGGCGCGCCCATGACGGTGTGCATTCCGAGCCTGCGGGCTTCTTGCGCCGCCTCCAGGGTCACCGGGAATTCGCTCAGCGCGGCACCCAGGCCATGGACGAATTCCACCTTCTCCAGCGTGTCGTCGTCATGAGAGGCGAGCACGATGCCGCGGGCACGGGCAAATGCCGACAGGTCCTGCAGCGTGCTGAGGACGTCGCCATGTCCATTTCGGCCGGCGATGCGCTGGCCGACGATCTCGGATGCCTCGGCAACCGACATGCCGCGCTCCTTGGCGATGCGGGCGATGTAGAGTTCGACGTCGCGGTACTGCCCCTGTCCGGGCGTGTGGTCCATCAGTGAGATCAGGTGCAGCTTGCCGGCGTCCATCAGTCTCTGCAGCACGCCGATGGCCGCGGCGAAGGTCACCTCGAACCGGGCATGGATGCGATGATCGACCAAAAGGTCGTCCTTCAGTCCGGCGATGGTCTCGATGATATCAGACGTATGCTCTTCCGAGCGCAGCACGCCGCTGGAGACGCTGGCGCCGATGAAGGAGAGCGCGGCATAGGCCGTGGTCACGCCGCAGGAGGCCAGCTTCTTGTCGAGTTCGGCAATGCCGATCGTCATCGGCACATGCACGCCGAGGCGCGGCTCCACTTCCTTCTCCACCATGTCGCCATGCATGTCGATGAAACCGGGCAGCAGCAGGCGGCCTCCACCCACGATGTCGGCATTCTCGACAGGCGCGTCGCGGACCTCTTCGATGCGGCCGTTTTCGATCCGGATGGCGCCATTGGGGATCACGCGGTCGCGAAGGACAATTTCGAATTCACTCAGCCACATCTCGTCTCTCTTTGGCTCTATCTCTGGGTTTGAGCATGATCTTCCCCGAAGCGGATTCGCTATGCGGATCAAGCTCCAGGTCGGCGCGTTGCTGGGCACAGGGTGGTGCGGGTCCTGGAAGACCTGGTCGGCCCCTGTTCCACCACAAGCCCCTGCGCAGGCATAACCCGGTCGGCTATCGTTCTGATGACACAGAAATCATGCGAGGCCAGGGCCATGGTGTGCGGCAGTGCAGCCGTTTCAGCGTGCCATGCGCAGCGAATGTTGCGCTCGCCGGGTTATCCCGCATTGCACAATTCCCTCGCTTGGGCACAATGCAGGCATGGTCCGAACCGCACTCGCCGTCCTGGTGATCGATGAAAACCGCATCCGCGCCGCGATCATCGAGGCGGGGCTGCGCGAGGCCGGCCATGAGCGGGTCACCGTCATCCATGACGTGACCGGCATTGCGCGGCGGATCGCCGAGATCGAACCCGACGTCATCGTCATCGATCTCGAAAACCCGAACCGCGACATGCTGGAAAACATGTTCCAGCTGTCGCGGGCGGTGAAGCGGCCGATCGCCATGTTCGTCGACCGCTCCGACCAGGCCTCGATCGAGGCGGCGGTCGATGCCGGCGTTTCGGCCTATGTCGTCGACGGCCTGCGGCAGGAGCGCGTCAAGCCGATCCTCGACATGGCGGTCAGCCGTTTCAACGCCTTTTCGCGCATGGCGCGCGAACTGGAAGAGGCGCGCAGCGAGCTCGAGAGCCGCAAGGTGATCGATCGCGCCAAAGGCATCCTGATGAAGTCGCGTGGCCTCAGCGAAGAGGCTGCCTACACGCTGCTGCGCAAGACGGCGATGAACCAGAACCGCAAGATCGGCGACATCGCCCAGAGCCTGGTGACCGCCGCCGGCTTGTTGGGACCGGCGGAGGACGAATGAGCATGGGCGCCGAGCATCAGATCACCGCCGGCTTCATGCCGCTGTTCGACAGTGCGGTGCTGGTCGCGGCCGGCGAGCTTGGCTTTGCCGCACGCGAAGGCATCGACCTCACGCTGCACCGCGAGACGTCCTGGGCCAACATCCGCGACCGCATCGCCATCGGCCACTTCCATCTCGCGCATATGCTGGGACCGATGCCGCTCGCCTGCAATCTCGGGCTGACGCCGCTCGCTTCAGAAACCATCGTGCCGTTCTCGCTCGGTCTCGGCGGCAACTGCGTCACCATTTCCAATGCCGTCTGGGCCGGCATGGCAGCGCATGGTGCTGCCCCCGATCTCGACCCGGCGCGCGCCGGTGCCGCACTTGGCGCGCTCATCCGCGAGCGCGCCGCTGCCGGCCGCGACCCGCTGCGATTCGCCGTCGTGCATCCGCATTCCGGGCATAATTACGAGCTGCGCTACTGGCTCGCCGCCTGTGGCATCGATCCGACGCGCGAGATCGAGATCGTCATCGTGCCGCCGCCCTTCATGGCCGACGCGCTGGCCACTGGGCGGATCGATGGCTACTGCGTCGGCGAACCCTGGAACAGCGCCGCGGTGGCCGCCGGCACCGGCCACATCGTCACCGTCAAGGCGCAGATATGGCGCAACAGCCCGGAGAAGGTGATCGGCGTGCGCAAGGTCTGGGCCGAACAGTCCCCCGACGCCTTGGCGGCGCTGCTGCGCGCGCTACACCACTCGGCGCGCTGGTGCCAGGATCCGGCCAACCATGGCGAACTGGCCGGGGTGATGGCGCAGCCCGGCTTCCTTGGCCTGCCGCCCTCGGTCCAGTTGCCGATCCTGACCGGCCATCTCCAATTGGGTGGAGGAGCGGCGCTGGATATCGAAGACTTCTTCCTGCCCTTCGACAAGGCGGCGAACTTTCCCTGGAAGAGCCATGCGCTGTGGTTCTACACGCAGATGGTGCGTTGGGGGCATGTCGAACACACGCCCGACAATCTCGCTATTGCCCGCGACTGCTACCGCCCAGATCTCTACCGTTCGGCGCTGAAGCCGCTTGGCGTCGCACTGCCTGGCGCCAATTCGAAGGTCGAGGGTGCGCTGCGCATAGCCACCGCCGTCGGCGCGACAGGCGCCGGCCTGGTGCTCGGCCCCGATGGTTTCTTCGACGGCCAGATCTTCGATCCCGATGAGGTCGAAGGCTACATTGCCGGCCAGAAATCGGCCCGCGCGGAAGCCTGATTATTTTCGCGCCATTCTTGTGCATTGCACAAAAATTGTGCGTGCGATTGCTTTAATGAACAATCTTTGGCCTGCTCGCCATATCGTCTGTTGCGTAGGCGGACGGCGCGTTTCATTGATTTCATTGTTATTTTTCCTTTCTCTCGAATCTGGCATGGTTCATGCTTTGAAATAACCAGGCCTCCTTGGGGTCACGGAATAGGCGTCCAATGACGGGCGCCCACAGGCAAAGCTGCCGCTCAGGTCAAGACGCGATCCGGATTTCCGGACGCGCAGGCCTGGCCGGCGGCTTTTTTGTTTTTGGGCCAACAATCGACGGCGCGGACCGCGTTCAACCGGAGACGACGATGAAGAAGACGATGAAGACATGGATCGGGACTGGGACATCGCCAAAGGATGTGACCCGCCGCGATTTTCTGGTCAGCAGTGCGATGACGGCGGGGCTGTTCATGGCCGCCCGCAAGCTCTTCCCCTCCGGCGCCTATGCGGCCACGACCTCGCCGGAAGTCACCGGCGCCAAGCTCGGCTTCATCGCGCTGACCGATGCCGCACCGCTGATGATCGCCAAGGAGAAGGGGTTTTTCGAGAAGTTCGGCATGCCCGATGTCGAGGTGCTCAAGCAGGCCTCCTGGGGCGCGACGCGCGACAATCTGATGCTCGGCGGCGCGGCCAACGGCATCGACGGCGCCCATATCCTGACGCCGCTGCCCTATTTGATGCACACCGGCAAGGTGACGCAGAACAACCAGCCGATGCCGATGGCGATCGTGGCGCGGCTCAACTACGACTGCCAGGGCATTTCGGTCGCCCAGGAATATGCCGGCACCGGTGTCGGCCTTGACGCCTCGAAGCTGAAGGACGCCTTCGCCGCCAAGAAGGCGGCCGGCAAGGACATCAAGGCCGCCATGACCTTCCCGGGCGGCACCCATGATTTGTGGCTGCGCTACTGGCTCGCCGCCGGCGGCATCGATCCCGACAAGGATGTCTCGACCATCGTCGTGCCGCCGCCACAGATGGTGGCCAACATGAAGGTCGGCAACATGGATGTGTTCTGCGTCGGCGAGCCGTGGAACGAGCAGCTTGTCCACCAGGGCGTCGGCTTCACCGCCGCCACGACGGGCGAATTGTGGAAGGGCCATCCGGAAAAGGCGCTCGGCCTGCGCGCCGAATTCATCGACAAATACCCGAACGCCACCAAGGCGATCCTGATGGCCGTCATGGAAGCCCAGCAATGGTGCGAGGCCAAGGAGAACAAGGACGAGATGGCCGCCATCATCGGCAAGCGGCAATGGATGAACGTGCCTGTCGCCGATATCATCGGCCGCCTCAAGGGCGACATCAACTACGGCAATGGCCGCGTCGCCACCGGCTCCGATCTCTACATGAAGTTCTGGACGGGCGGCGTGTCCTATCCGTTCAAGAGCCATGACTCGTGGTTCCTCGCCGAGAACATCCGCTGGGGCAAGTTCGCGCCGACCACCGACATCAAGGCGCTGGTCGATCAGGTCAACCGCGAGGACCTGTGGCGCGAGGCGGCCAAGGACCTTGGCGTGGCGGCAGCCGACATTCCGGCATCCTCGTCGCGCGGTGTCGAGACCTTCTTCGACGGCAAGGTCTTCGATCCGGCCAACCCGTCCGCCTATCTCGACAGCCTGAAGATCAAGGCCTCCGCTTGAGCCAGCGCAAACGGCGTATTGCGCCCTTTGCCGCAACAGCGCCTTGCGCCGTTGCGGAGATTCCGACCAAGGAGTTTTTCCCAGACATGTCGATCCAGACAATCGAGGACACAACGGTGAAAGCGTTCCCCGCCAAGCCAGCGGAGGTCATCGCTTTCACCGCCAAGGCGCGGCGCCGTTTCGATCCGATGGTGATCGCCGGCAAACTGGCGAGCGCGCTGGTTCCGCCGGCCATCGTCATCGCCCTCATGCTGGTCGTCTGGCAGATCGCCTGCTCGTCGCCGACCGCCAGCCTGCCGCCGCCGAGCCAGGTGTGGAACGAGGCCTACGACCTGATCGCGCATCCTTTCTTCAACAATGGCCCGCAGGACATCGGGCTGGCCTGGCGGGTGCTGATCTCACTGCAGCGGGTCGCCATCGGCTTTGGCCTGGCGGCGATCGTAGGCGTGGCGCTCGGCGCGCTGGTTGGCCAGTCGATCTGGGCGATGCGCGGCCTCGATCCGGTGTTCCAGATCCTGCGCACCGTGCCGCCGCTGGCCTGGCTGCCGCTGTCGCTGGCCGCGTTCCGCGATTCCAGCCCGTCGGCGCTCTTCGTCATCTTCATCACCTCGATCTGGCCGATCATCATCAACACCGCCGTCGGCGTGCGCAACATCCCCGAGGACTACCGCAACGTTGCCCGCATCCTGCGGCTCAACCAGTTCGAATTCTTCGTGAAGATCATGGTGCCGGCCGCCGCCCCCTACATCTTCACCGGCTTGAGGATCGGCATCGGCCTGTCCTGGCTCGCCATCGTCGCCGCCGAAATGCTGACCGGCGGCGTCGGCATCGGCTTCTTCATCTGGGACGCGTGGAACTCGTCGCGGCTGCCCGACATCATCGTCGCGCTCGCCTATATCGGCGTCACCGGCTTCTGCCTCGACCGCCTGGTCGCGGCGGTCGGCGCCTTCGTCACCCGCGGCACAACGGCAAAGTGAGGACAGCGCCATGACGGCCTATCTGAAGCTCGACCATATCGACAAATCCTTTGCCCGCGGCAATCAGGTCAGCGAGGTGCTGAAGGACATCCGGCTGACCATCGACAAGGGCGAATTCGTCTCGATCATCGGCCATTCCGGCTGCGGCAAGTCGACCTTGCTCAATTTGATCGCCGGGTTGACCACAGTGTCCGCAGGCGCCGTGCTGCTCGAGGACAAGGAGGTCGACAGCCCCGGACCCGAACGCGCCGTGGTGTTCCAGAACCACAGCCTGCTGCCGTGGCTGACCGTCTATGAGAACATCAACCTGGCGGTGTCGAAAGTCTTCGGCCGCAGCAAGAACAAGGCCGAGCGGCATGACTGGATCATGCGCAATCTCGACCTCGTGCAGATGGCGCATGCCAGGGACAAGCGCCCGGCCGAAATCTCGGGCGGCATGAAGCAGCGCGTCGGCATCGCCCGGGCGCTGGCCATGGAGCCGAAGATCCTGCTGCTCGACGAGCCGTTCGGCGCGCTCGATGCGCTGACGCGCGCCCATCTGCAGGACGCGGTGATGGACATCCATTCGCGGCTCGGCTCGACGACGATCATGATCACCCATGATGTCGACGAGGCGGTGCTGCTCTCCGACCGCATCGTCATGATGACCAACGGCCCGGCGGCGACCATCGGCGAGGTGCTTGCGGTGCCGCTGGCGCGCCCACGCCGGCGCATCGAGCTCGCCTCCGACCGGACCTTCCTGCGCTGCCGCGAGGCGGTGCTGAAGTTCCTCTACGAACGCCACCGCTTCGTCGAAGCCGCGGAGTAGCACCATGAGCGAAAAACTCGTCATCATCGGCAACGGCATGGCCCCTGGGCGCATGCTGGAGCACCTGCTGGAACAGGCGCCGGGCCGCTACACCGTCACCATCTTCAACGCCGAGCCACGGGTCAATTACGACCGCATAATGCTGTCGCCGGTGCTGTCGGGCGAGAAGGCCTATGAGGAAATCATCATCCACGGCGATGGCTGGTACATCGCCAACAACATCACCCTCTACAAGGGCCACAAGATCATCGCCATCGACCGGGCGGCGAAGACCGTCACCTCCGATCACGGCGTCACCGAGCCCTACGACAAGCTCGTCATCGCCACCGGCTCGGTGCCGTTCATCATCCCGGTGCCCGGCCATGATCTGCCGGGCGTGCTGACCTATCGCGACCTCGACGACGTGCAGGCGATGATGCTCGCCGCGCAGTCGCGGGCCAAGGCCGTGGTCATCGGCGGCGGCCTGCTCGGGCTGGAGGCGGCGGCCGGGCTGAACGCGCAAGGCATGGACGTGACCGTGCTGCATGTCATGCCGACTTTGATGGAGCGCCAACTCGATTCGGCCGCCGGCTATCTCCTGCAGCGCGCGGTGGAACAGCGCGGCATCAAGGTCATCACCAAGGCCAACACAAAGGCGATCACGGGCAACGGCAAGGTCGGACAGGTGGAGCTCGCCGACGGCACCGTCATTCCGGCGACGCTGGTGGTCATGGCGGTCGGCATCAGGCCGAATTCGGCACTTGCCAAGGAAGCCGGCATTGCCGTCAATCGCGGCATCGTGGTCGACGCCGGCATGCGCAGCAATGATCCCGATATCTACGCGCTTGGCGAATGCGCCGAGGTCAACGGCCAGGTCTACGGGCTGGTCGCACCGCTATACGAGATGGCGCGCGTTGCGGCCCAACAGCTGGCCGGCAACGAGAAGGCGGCCTTCGTCCACGTGGACACGCCGACCAAACTCAAGGTCACCGGCATCGACCTGTTCTCGCTCGGCGACTTCGCCGAGGGCGAGGACCGCCAGGAGATCGTGCTGCGCGACGCGGCCGCCGGCGTGTACAAGCGCCTGGTGCTGAAGGACGACCGGATCATCGGCACGGTGCTCTATGGCGAGACGGCCGACGGCGCTTGGTTCAACGACCTCAAGAAGAAGCAGACCGACATTTCGCCAATGCGCGACACGCTCATATTCGGCCAGTCCTACCAGGGGGGTGCCCCGCTGGACCCTATGGCGGCCGTTGCAGCCTTGCCGGATGATGCGGAAATCTGCGGCTGCAACGGCGTTTGCAAGAGCAAGATCACGGGTGCGATCACGGCCAAGGGCCTGACCTCGCTCGACGATGTGCGCGCTCACACCAAGGCGTCGGCCTCCTGCGGCTCCTGCACCGGGCTGGTCGAAAAGCTGATGGTGCTGACGCTCGGCGACACCTACAACCCTGCGGCCGTGCAGCCGATGTGCGGCTGCACCACGCTCGGCCATGACGAAGTGCGCCGGCTGATCAAGGCCAAGCACCTGAAGACCATTCCGGCCGTCATGCAGGAACTGGAATGGACGACCTCCTGCGGCTGCGCCAAATGCCGGCCGGCGCTCAACTACTATCTCGTCTGCGACTGGCCGGACGACTATGCCGACGACTACCAGTCGCGCTTCATCAATGAGCGCGTCCACGCCAACATCCAGAAGGACGGCACCTATTCGGTGGTGCCGCGCATGTGGGGCGGCGTCACCAATGCGGCCGAACTGCGCGCCATCGCCGATGTCGTCGACAAGTTCGAGATCCCGATGGTCAAGGTCACCGGCGGCCAACGCATCGACATGCTCGGCATCCGCAAGCAGGACCTGCCGGCGGTGTGGGCCGATCTCGGCCAGGCCGGCTTTGTCTCCGGCCATGCCTATGCCAAGGGCCTGCGCACCGTGAAGACCTGCGTCGGCTCGGACTGGTGCCGCTTCGGCACGCAGGATTCGACGGGCCTCGGCATCCGCATCGAGAAATTCATGTGGGGCTCGTGGACCCCGGCCAAGGTCAAGATGGCGGTGTCGGGTTGCCCGAGGAACTGCGCGGAGGCGACCTGCAAGGATGTCGGCGTCATCTGCGTCGACAGTGGCTACGAGATCCATTTCGCCGGGGCGGCCGGTCTCGACATCAAAGGCACCGAAGTGCTCGGCCTGGTCAGGACCGAGGACGAGGCACTGGAGCATATCGTGGCGCTGACGCAGATGTATCGCGAGCAGGGCCGCTATCTCGAGCGTATCTACAAATGGGCCAAGCGCATCGGGATCCCCGAAATCAAGCGCCAGATCATGGACGACGATGCCAAGCGCAAGGCCTATTTCGACCGCTTCGTCTTCAGCCAGAAGTTCGCCCAGGTCGACCCGTGGTCGGAACGCGTGTCCGGCAAGGACAAGCACGAGTTCCGGCCGATGGCGACTGTCGGTTTTGCGCAGGCGGCAGAGTAGGGCCGATGGAAGCGTTTCTTCCCACCCCCCTCTGGCCTGCCGGCCATCTCCCCCACAAGGGGAGAGATCGGATGCTGTTTCGGCTTTCGCCAATCTTCAACGTTGCGGAGTGGGCGCTGTCAGTGCAACTGCCGATCTCCCTCCTTGCGGGGGAGATGGCCGGCAGGCCAGAGGGGGGCGGCTGGGCGCCTTCAGATCGAGCAAAGGCGAGGATGGCCACATGAACTGGGTATCAATAGGCTCCCTGTCGGACATCCCCCGCCGCGGCGCGCGCTGCGTCGACACGCCGGAAGGCAAGATCGCCGTCTTCCGCACCGCCGACGATCAGGTCTACGCCATCGACGACCACTGCCCGCACAAGGGCGGGCCGCTGAGCCAAGGCATCGTGCATGGCACGGCGGTCACTTGTCCCTTGCACAATTGGGTGATTTCGCTGGAGACGGGCAGGGCGCTCGGCGCCGATGAGGGCGCGGTGCGCACCATCCCGGTGCGGGTCGAAGGCGAGCGTCTGTTCATTGCGCTGGAAGCGCTGGCCAGCCGAGCGGCCTGACACATGGAGATTGACGCTGCGCGCGAGGTGAGGACCACCTGCCCCTATTGCGGGGTGGGCTGCGGCGTGCTGGCGAAGGTCGCCGCGGACGGGCAAGTGTCCGTCCGCGGCGACCCCGACCATCCGGCGAATTTCGGCCGGCTCTGCTCCAAGGGGTCGGCACTGGCCGAGACCATCGACCTCGACGGCAGGTTGCTTTATCCCGAAATCCGCGGCCGCCGCAGCGGCTGGGACGAGGCGCTCGACCTCGTCGCCTCGACCTTCTCGCAAACCATCGCCGAGCACGGTCCCGATGCCGTCGCCTTCTACGTCTCCGGCCAGTTGCTGACCGAGGATTACTACGTCGCCAACAAGCTGATGAAGGGTTTTGTCGGCTCGGCCAACATCGACACCAACTCGCGCCTGTGCATGGCCTCGTCGGTCGCCGGCCACCGCCGCGCCTTCGGCTCCGACACCGTGCCGGGAAATTATGAGGATCTGGAGCTTGCCGACCTCATCGTGCTGGTCGGCTCCAATCTCGCCTGGTGCCATCCCGTGCTCTACCAGCGAATCGCGGCGGCTCGGGAAAAGCGGCCGGAGATGAAGATCGTGCTGGTCGATCCGCGCCGCACCATGACCGCAGACATTGCCGACATGCACCTGGCGATCGCGCCCGATGGCGACGTCGCTTTGTTCACGGGGCTGCTCGCCTATCTCGGCAAGCACAACGCGCTGGACCGCGCCTTCATCACGGCGCACACAACCGGGTTCGGGCAAGCGCTTTTCGCAGCATCGGAGCTCGACCTTGCCGGCATCGCCGCCACGGGGCTGAGCGAGGACGAGCTTGGCCGTTTCTACAGCCTGTTCGCCGCGACCTCCAAGACCGTGACCGTCTACAGCCAGGGGGTGAACCAGTCGTCTTCGGGCACCGACAAGGTCAATGCCATCATCAACTGCCATCTCGCCACCGGCCGCATCGGCAGACCCGGCGCCGGGCCGTTTTCGGTGACCGGCCAGCCCAACGCCATGGGCGGCCGCGAGGTCGGCGGCATGGCTAATATGCTGGCCGCGCATATGGAGATCGAAAACCCCGACCATCGTGACCGCGTGCAGCGCTTCTGGACTGCTCCGGTCATTGCCGAAAGGCCGGGCTTGAAGGCGGTCGAGATGTTTCAGGCGGTGACCGACGGGCGCATCAAGGCGCTGTGGATCATGGCCACCAACCCGGTCGATTCGATGCCGGATGCCGACGCCGTCGAGGCGGCGATCAAGGCCTGCCCGTTCGTCGTGGTGTCGGAGGTGCTGGCCAGGACCGACACCGTCCGCCACGCGCATGTCCGGCTGCCCGCCGCCGCCTGGGGCGAGAAGGATGGCACCGTCACCAACTCCGAGCGCCGCATCTCGCGCCAGCGCGCGTTCCTGGACCTGCCCGGCGAGGCGCGGCCCGACTGGCAGATCGTCGCCGAAGTGGGCAAGCGGATGGGTTTTGCCGAGGCATTTTCCTATGCGTCGCCGTGGGAGGCGTTTGCCGAACATGCCGCGCTGTCGGGGTTCGAGAATGACGGCGCGCGGGATTTCGATATTGGTGCGTATGCCGGGATTGATGCGGACGGGTATGAGGAATTGGCCCCGTTCCAGTGGCCAGCGCCGAGTCCGGCCACCCCCCTCTGGCCTGCCGGCCATCTCCCCCGCAAGGGGGGAGATCGGATGTTGCACCGGCTTTCGTCAATCGCCAACGTTGGAGAAAGAGCAGGGACGCCGAAACCGCCAATCTCCCCCCTTGCGGGGGAGATGGCCGGCAGGCCAGAGGGGGGTGCTCAAGCTGGACATCAGCCAGAGGAGCGCGCTCAGGCCGCAAGTGGCTCTTCCAGCCACCGCTTCTTCGCCGACGGCAATTTCTACACGCCCGACCGCAAGGCGCGCTTCGTCGCCGTCCGTCCCGCCGTCGAGACCCGCACCAGCCCGGACTATCCGCTGATCCTCAACACCGGACGCATCCGCGATCACTGGCACACCATGACGCGGACCGGGAAAAGCCCGCGGCTGTCCCAGCACATTGCCGAGCCCTTCGTCGAAATCCATCCGGCGGATGCGCAGTGCTTCGGGATCGGCGACGCCGACATCGTGCGCGTTTCCAGCCCGCGCGGCGACGTGCTGGTGCGCGCGCTGGTGACGGCACGCCAGCGCCGGGGCAGCCTGTTTGCGCCGATGCACTGGACGGATCAGTTCTCGGCAAAGGGCCGGCTCGACGCGCTGACCGCGCCGCTGACCGATCCGGTGTCCGGCCAGCCGGCGCTGAAGCATGTCGCCGCCCGCATCGAGAAATTCGCCGCAAAGGCCTTCGGCTTCGCGGTGATGCGGCAGAGGCCGGAACCTGATACCGCGACCTACTGGGCCGCGGCCAAATGCAAGGGCGGCTGGCGGGTCGAACTTGCCTTTGCCGATGACGAGATCGACTGGGCCGGCTTCGCCGGATCCCTGTTCGGCACGACCCCGGGCGGCGAAATCCTCGCCTATCATGACCGCGATGCCGGCCAGCATCGCATCGCGGCTTTCGACGGCGATCACTTGTCCGGCGCCCTGTTCGTCGCGCCTGGTCCGGTCGCGGTGTCGCGCGGCTGGGCGGCGGACCAATTGACCGCCGATCATGTCGATCGACGCGCCAGGCTGGCGATCGTGGCCGGGCGGCCGGGCGGGGTCGACGTCGATCGCGGCGCCATCGTCTGCTCCTGCTTCGGCGTCGGCGCCAACCAGATCGCGCAGGCGGTGCGAAGCGGCTGCGCCAGCGTCGAGGCGATCGGGGCGGCGCTGCATGCCGGCACGAATTGCGGCTCTTGTCGTGCCGAGATCAGGATCATCGTCGCCGCACAAATCCTTCAAGCCGCCGAGTGACCGGTGCCAGCGCGTGCCGCGAAGGCGATGCGGGGACCGCACACTGCGGGGCCTGAGCTGTTCCTGGCCAAATGGGCCTGCGCGATGGCGTCAGTTGGGCTATGGTGGTGCCAAGCGCGCCGCCTCATCGGCGAGTGTGAGTCGTCTTCCAGTCAGGGTCACCCAATGGCAAATCCCCCGCGCCGACCGACAAATCCGATGACGGCGGCCGAAGCCGCCTTCAAGCCAGTCAAGAAGCCGGTTGCTCCGCCTCGCGAGCCCTCGGCCGCTCCAGGTGTCAGGGAGCTTGTTTCGATCAGGATCGATCGAACCGTGCTGGACCATTTTCAAGCCGATGGCCCCGGCTGGCAGGACAGGATCAACGACGCATTGCGGCAGGCAATCGAAGGCAAGCCGGTCGCCAGCGGTTCGGACGACGACTAGAGCGGTTCACCGTTTCACGGAAACGCCGAACCGCTCTATCCCTTTGTTTTGACGCAATTCCCTCAGGGAAAGCGCTACGCGCTTTTCCCGGGAAAACCGTTTCACACTTTTCCCGGAATTGCTCTAGCTCACGCCGCTTCGAAGTGCAGGATGTAGAGCTTGCGCGTCGGTTCGTGGATCGTCCACTCGCCTTTCCAGCCTTTCGGAAGCACCAGCATTTCGCCGGCACTAACCTCCTTGCTGTGGCCATCGGGACCATGCAGCGAGACCCGGCCCGACACGATGTGACAGGTTTCGGAATTCGTGTCGCGCGAGGCGGTGAAGCGGCCCGGCGTGCATGCCCAGACGCCGACTTCCAGCGACCCGTCCGGCGAGATCCACAATGTCCTCGACGCTTCGAGTTGATCGCCGCTGATCGAGGTCGGCTTGGGCTCGGGCTCGCCGAGATCGATCGAGGCGAGATGGGCAAAGGTCTGGAAGTCGGTCATGGCGGTCTCCGGGCAGGCACTGAATTTTTCAACTCGATATGCAATGTCGCAGGGCTCAATGCCCGGTGATGCGATCGGCGATAGCCGCCAGTTTCGACGTGTGCAGGAGACCGGCTTCCTCGCGCTCGTCGGCGACGCGGTAGAGCTGGTACATCGAGTGGACGCCGAGCCAGCGCATCGGCTCCGGCTCCCATTTGCTGACCTGGCGGTTGACCCAGGGCAGGCGGGTCAGTTCGGTGTCGCGGCGCAGGATGAGGTCGCGCAGCGTCCGGCCCGAGAGGTTGGAGCTCGACACGCCGAGTCCGACATAACCGCCGGCCCAGCCGATGCCGGTCTCAAGATCGAGGCCGGCCGTCGTGCACCAGTCGCGCGGCACGCCAAGCACGCCGCACCAGGCGTGGTCGATGCGAAGCTTGCTGGTCTGCGGCAGCAGGCGAGTGAGGATCGCGTGCAGGCTTTCGATGGTCGCCTGCTGTGTCTGGCCGTGCACATCCGTCTGCGATCCGTAGCGGTAGGGCACGCCGCGCCCGCCCATGGTGATGCGGCCTTCGCGGGTGCGCTGGGCATAGCAATAGGCGTGTGCTGCGTCGCCCAGCAGTTCGTGGCCGTCCCAGCCGATCTCGTCCCACAGCGATTGGGGCAGCGGCTCGGTGATGATCTGTGCGCTGTTGAGCGGCAGCCAGAGCCGCTCATTGCCTGATATGCCGGCCGTGAACCCCTCCGTGGCGCGGATGATGATGGGCGCGCGCACCGTGCCGCGATCGGTGGTCACCTTGCCCTTCTCAATACCCGTCACGGTCGTCTGTTCGTAGATCGGCACGCCGAGGCGCTCGACGGCTTCGGACAGTCCACGCACCAGCTTGGCCGGCTGCACGCGTGCTGTGCCGTGGTGGATGTAGCCGCCAAGCACGTTCCGGATGTTGATGCGGGCCTTGGCCTCTGCCTGGCCGATCAGGCTGACGCGGTCCTGAGGCACGCTCCAGCCGATTGCATCCGCATAGGCGGCCTTAATCCGCTCCAGCTGCGGCGGGTTGGTCGCAACCGTCAGATTGTCGACGCGGCGAATATCGGCATCGATGCCTTCGGCCTCGGTCACCGCGATCACTTCGTCGACCGTGCCATGCATGGCGGTTTCCATGTCGATGACGGCGCCACGGGTAGATGTCTGCAGATATTTCTCGCGCGACCAGCTGAAGCCGCCGGACAGCCAGCCGCCATTGCGACCGGACGCGCCGAAGCCGGCGAATTCCCGGTCCACCATGGCGATGCGGATCGAAGGATCGGCCTTCTTCAGATAGTAGGCCGTCCACAAGCCGGTATAGCCCGCGCCGACGATGCAGACATCGGCTTCGAGGTCGCCCGGAAGCGGCGCACGATAGGCTGGCAGGCCGATGTCGGCATACCAGAACGAGATGTTGCCGTTGACTTTGGCGTCCATGTCTAAAAATCCTGCGGGGGAAATGAGCGATCAGGTCATCGTCATGTCGGCGCGGTCGTCGTCGGCAAGAAGTTTTGCATCGACGACCGACCAACGCAGATCGACCGCGTCACCAATCGAGAAAGGCGTGGCCTCGAGCGTCGCGCGCACGATGGCCACGGAACCATCGCCCAGTGTCACCTGGTATTTCGAACCCGAGCCCAGATAGATCGCTTCGCTGACCTGGCCGGTGAGGCTGTTCTGTCCGGCGGATGCAGGCGTGTTGGTTCTGGCAAGCGAAAGCTTTTCCGGCCGCAGCAGAACCACCGGTTTCTGGCTGCCGGCGAGCTTGCCGCCGGCGACGACCGTCTGGCCGGCGATCGTCACTCTGGTCTCGCCGCCTGACGTCTGGGCATCGCCACGCAAACTGGTCGATTCGCCGATGAACTTCGCCACGAACAATGTCGCCGGTTCGTCGTAGAGCTGACGCCCGGTTCCCACCTGTTCGATGCGTCCCTGGTTGAACACGGCGATGCGGTCGGACAGAACCAGCGCCTCTTCCTGGTCGTGCGTCACATAGACGAAGGTGGTGCCAAGCTCACGGTGGATGCGCTTGATTTCGAGCTGCAGCCATTCGCGCAGTTTCTTGTCGAGCGCTCCGAGCGGCTCGTCCATGAGTAGCAGCGGCGGATCGAAGACGATGGCGCGGGCCAGCGCCACGCGCTGCTGCTGGCCGCCGGAAAGCTCGGCTGGATAACGATGCGCGAAGTCGGCCATCTTGACCATGTCCAGAGCGCGCGCCACGTGGCGGTCGCGCGCCTGTTTGTCCATGCCGCGCAGGGTGAGCGGATAGGCGACGTTCTTGCCGACGGTCATGTGCGGAAACAGCGCGTAGTGCTGGAAGACGACGCCGATGTTGCGCTTGTGCGCCGGCAGCGCGACGATGCTTTTGCCGCCGACGGCGAGGTCGCCTGAGGTCAGGTCGGTAAAGCCGGCCACGACGTTGAGCGTGGTGGTCTTGCCCGAGCCGCTGGGGCCGAGCAGCGTCATGAATTCGCCCGGCTCGATATGCAGGCTGACGTCGTCGAGAGCGGTGAAATTGCCGTAACGCTTGGTTGCGGCCTTGATGTCGATGGCCGCGCCACGTTCTTTGCTGTTGGACGCAGCCATCTCAACTCCTCGTCGATTTCGAGCTGATGATCAGCCCGGCACTGATCACCAGCGTCGTGGCAATGAAGATGATCGTTCCGACAGCCGTCACCGTCGGGTCGGCGTCGCGGGTGATGCTGGTGAAGATCTGCACGGGCAAGGTCTTCAAATAGGGGCTGGTGATGAACAGCGCGACGATGATTTCATCGAAGGAGGTGACGAAGGCAAACAGCAGCCCGGACAGGATGCCGGGCGCAATCAACGGCAAGGTGACGGTGCGGAATGCGGTGAAGCGGTCGGCGCCAAGGCTTGCCGCCGCCGTCTCCAGCCGCACGTCGAAGACTTCTAGGCTTGCCGACACGGCGATGATGACGAACGGGATCGCCAGCATCGTGTGCGCGATGACGAAGCCGGTGGTGGTGCCGACGAGCTGGTAGTCGAGATAGACGGCATAGATGCCGATCGCCAGCACCACACCGGGCACGATCATCGGTGTGATCAGGATGGCGCGCAGCAGGCCGGCGCCGGAATGTTTCATGCGGCTGAGGCCGAGTGCCGCCAGCGTGCCGATCAGCGTGGCGGCGACGGCAACAAGGCCCGCAACCCTGAGCGAGTTGAAGAAGCTGGTCAGCCAGTCGGGGTTGGTGAAAAAATTCTCGTACCACTGCCATGAGAAGCCGGATGGCGGGAAGGCAAGCGACTTCTTTTCGTTGAATGACATCGGGATGATGACCAGCGTCGGCATCACCAGCCACACGGCAACCAGCAGGCAGAACAGACCGAGCAGAATGCGGAACGGCGCCAGTCTCATGATCTGGACGCCTGTTTGTGGCGCTGGCGCATCAGCGGCGCGGCGAGCGCCAGAAGCACGAAGGTCGCCACCAGCAGCACGACACCCATGGCGCCGCCGCGACCCCAGTTGAGCAGGCTGAGCACCTGGCTCTGCACCAGCGTCGACAGCATGGTGCTGCGGGGGCCGCCGAGCAGGGCCGGCGTGATGTAGAAGCCGAGCGACAGGATGAAGACGATGATGGCGCCGGCGAATACGCCGGGCAGCGACAGCGGCAGATAGATCTGCAGGAAAGCCAGCGAGGGCCGCGCGCCGAGGCTGCGCGCCGCCTGCACGAGGCGCAGGTCGATGCCGCGCATGACCGAATAGAGCGGCAGGATCATGAACGGCAGCAGCACCTGCGCCATGCCGATCACCACGCCGGTCTGGGTGCGGATCAGCTTCACGGTGTCAAGGCCGAGCAACCTGACGACGGAATTGATGATGCCGGAATCCTGCAGCAGGATGACCCAGGCCAATGTGCGCACCACGCCGCTGACCCAGAACGGCACCAGCACGCACAGGATGAGGACGAGCCGCATGCGCGGCCCAACCGCCGTCATCAGGTAGGCGTAGGGGTAGGCGGCGATAACGCAGACGATGGTGACCCAGGCGGCGATGGAAAAGGTGCGCCACAGAACCGTGACGTTCACCGGCGTGGAAAAGAACCAGACGTAGTTCTGCATTCCCCAGGCGGGGTCTGAGAAACTGCGCAGCGTGACGGTCAGCAGCGGATAGCCCATCGCCGCGATAAGCAGGAGCAAGGCAGGCATCGCCAGCAGCGAAGGGTAGGCGGCAAGCCGTAGGCGCCGTTGCGGCCCCCGCACGCCACCCGCCGGCCGGGGATTGTCACCCCCGGCCGCCAGAGTATGTGATGTCTGGCTCACGCTTTTCGCCTTGGCGCTCGGCCGGCTCAGTTGCCGGCCATCAGCGCCGTCCACTTGTCGGACGCGGTGGCGAAATTGGCGACCCAGAACTTGATGTTCTGCTGGTAGCCCTGCTTGGCGTGTTCCGGCGTGTTGGTCAGGAAGGCGGCGACCGAAGCATCCACCTTGGGCTGCGCCTCGGTGTTGATCGGCGAGTAGGATGTCTGCTCTGTCAGGACCTCCTGCGACTTCTTGCCGAGATAGGCGTTGATCAGCGCATAGGAGGCGTCGGTGTCCTTGGCCCCGACCGGGATGGTCAGCTGATCCATGACGACCAGCCAGTCCTTCCACACCGGCGTATAGGCAGCGCCGTTCTTGACCGCCGTCATGGCGCGGCCCGTCCACATGATGATCATGTCGGCTTCGCCGGATTCTGCCAGCTGCTGGGACTCGGCGCCGGTCTTCCAGAAGATCGTGTCCGGACCGATGGCCTTGATCTTGGCAATGCCCTTGTCGATGTCGGCCGGCGTCATGTTGTCGACCGAGCCACCGTCGGCCAGAATGCCCTGTTCGATCAGACCGCCGATCGGGCTGCCGCTGCCGTCGATGGCGCGCGTGCCGGGGAATTTCTTGGTGTCGAAGAAATCCTTCCAGTCCTTCGGCGGATTGTCCTTGTAGGTCGAGTTCTTGTACATCAGCACGGTGCCGTAGTTCATCGCCGGCACGCTGCACTCGCCGACCTGTCCGGCCGGGATGTGCGAAACGTCGAGCTTGGTCAGGTCGAGCTTTTGAAACAGCTTGCCGCAATGCACGAATGGCGGAAAGTCGTCGGTATCGACGACATCCCAGGTCACATTGCCGGACTCGACCTGCGCCTGAAGCTTGGCGATTTCGGTCGGGCCATCGTTCAGCAGCTTGACGCCGCTCTTGTCGACGAATTCCTTGAGGGCGGCGACCTGGCCGTCCTGGTAGATGCCGCCATAGGAGACGAACGTCAGCGTCTTTCCTTTCAGCGAACCGTCCACCACGGTGCCGGCCGGCGGCGCGCTCTGCGCATGAGCCGCGGCGGCTGCAATCAAGGCCAGTGCGGCGGCGCCGACAAGCCCGGACACTATTGATCTGCTTCCCATTTTTTTAACCCTCCGATGACTCGCTGTTTGATTTTGGCAGTCCGGGTGCGAGTGATTTCCGGGCCACATATTGGTCGAGATCGACGGCGCCGCTTGTCGACGGTGCGATGATCCACAGCACTTCGGCCACCGTGTCGCCGACATTGATGGTCCTGTGCGGCGTCGAGGTCGAATATTCGATACTGTCGCCCTCTTCGAGGATGAAGCTCTCGTCGCCCAACGTCAGCTGCAGCCGCCCGCGCAGCACGAGAAACATTTCGTGCGCGTTGCCATGTGTGTAGGGCACGTCGCCGGTCGAGCCGCCAACGGCGAATTCGCCACAATAGACCTCCATCTCTCGGATTGGCCGGCGCGACAGCAGCGTCTTGCGATAGCCTTCGCTGGTCGGCAGCGCCGGTCGATCGGCGCGTGTCAGCACCGCGTGCGGCGAGACTTCGCTCTCGTCGAAAAGATCGGCGAGGCCGATGCCGAGCGCATTGGCGATCAGCATAAGCGTGCTGGTGTTGGCTCCCGAAAGACCGCGCTCGAGTTGGCTCAGGAAACTGGCGGTGGTGCCGATCAAGTCGCCGAGCTGGCGCAGCGTCAGGCGTCGCGCGGTGCGATAGGCCTTGATGCGATCGCCCAGCACCGTGGAGCGGCGGGCTTCCGCGCCGGTTGCGGCGTTGTCGTTGAGTGCGTGATCCGCAGCGGTTTTCATGGTGATCTCAGTGTTCACTTAACATGCAATTAAGTGAGGCTTCGTGGCAAGCGGATTCGCTTGGCCACCTGAAAATCACCGATGGGCCAGCCTATCTGCTTGCCGGTGGAGGAAGGTATCGAAAGGCGCTTTGGTTTGGCGATCGAAAACGACGGCCAGCCCGTTCTTGACGGCAAGCGAGGCGACCATGTCGTCCAGTTCGTGATCGGAAATGGCGAGTTTGAGGATCTGCCGGATGGCCAGATAGGCCTGCTCGGTCGACACATAGTCGTAGCGCTTTTTGCGCACTTCCACATATTGCTCGATGAGAATGCCCAATCGGCGGGCGGCGATGTCTTCTGGTTGCTGCACGGGAGCCTCCTCAAGCTCGATCGTCTCCAGCCCCCTAAGATGTAAAATCCACGCCGCGAAAGTTAAGGCCCGAAGCCGAAAAAATCGGCTGTCATCGTCGACAAACCCAGTCACGTCGCCTTGCCGACCGCCGCGTCCAGTTCCAGCTCGCCTTCCGAAATGTCGTCGAAGGACGCGTAGTTCATGTTGTAGAGGCGGGCGTAGAGCCCTTTTCGTGCCATCAACTGTTCGTGGTTGCCGCTTTCGACGATCTCGCCGTTCTGCAGGACGATGATGCGGTCGGCGCCGCGAATGGTGGCCAGCCGGTGGGCAATGACCAGCCCGGTGCGGCCTTCCAGGAGTTTTATCAGCGCCTTCTGGATCAGCATCTCGGTGTAGGAATCGATGCTGGCCGTGGCCTCGTCGAGGACGAGGATCTTGGCGTCGGCGACGAGCGCCCGCGCGAAGCTGATCAACTGACGCTGGCCGAGCGAGAGATTGCCGCCGCGCTGCTCGAGCTCGGTGTCGTAGCCATCGGGCAAGTTCTCGATGAAGTCGTGCGCGCCGACGGCCTGCGCGGCGCGGACCACCTCTTCGCGGCTGGCGCCGGTCTTGTGATAGCGGATGTTCTCCAGCACCGATCCGGAGAACAGGAACGGCTCCTGCAACACCATGGCCACCTGATCGCCGAGCGAATCCTGGGTCAAGTCGCGCACGTCGTGGCCGCCGACCAGGACCTGGCCGGACCAGACATCGTAGAAGCGGTGCACCAGCGCCATCGAGCTCGACTTGCCCGACCCGGTCGGGCCGACCAGCGCGATGGTCTCGCCCGGATTGACGCGGAAGGAGATGTTCTTCAGCACCGGCAGGTTCTGCCGGTAGCCGAAGGTGACGTTCCTGAACTCGACTGAGCCATCCATGTCGCGCGACAGCGCCACGGCGCCGTCCTTGTCGCTGACGTCCACCGGCACGTCGAGCACTTCGGAGATACGCTGGCCCGAAGCCATGGCGCGCTGCATGACGCTGTACTGCATGGTGAGCGAGCGGATCGGGTCGAAGAAGCGCTGGATGTAGAACAGGAACGCCACCATGACGCCGACGTCGAGGCTGTGCGAGAGCACCATCGAACCGCCGACGACGATGACGGTCGCCATGGCGATGCCGGTCAGCGTGTCGACGATCGGCACCATCACCTGCGCATATTTCGCCGACGTCAGGTGGGCATTGAGATTGGCCAGCACCTTCTCGTCGTAGAGGTCGAAATTGACGTGCTGGCGTTCGAGGCTCTGCACCGTGCGCACGCCATGGATGCCTTCGGCCAGCGCGCCGTTGGCGATCGAGTTGGTCTCGTGCGCGGCCATGAAGGCGACCTTGGCGCGCGGCAGCCAGAACAGGCGCACGACGAACAGCACCGGCATGGTCGACAGCGTCAGCAGGCCGAGCCGGAAATCCAGCCACAAAAGGACGCTGACGATGCCGAACAAGAGTACGATGTCGCCCACCGACATCACCGACGTTTCGAGGAATTCCTGCATCGAATTGACGTCGCCCTGCAGGCGCGACATCAGCCGGCCGACCTCGGTCTTGTCCATGAAGCTCAGAGAGACCCGCTGCAGGTGGCTGAACATGGCGCGGCGCAGGTCCGACAGCACATTCTCGGCGACCTTGCCGACGACGCTTTCCTGTACGTGGCTGGCGGCATAGTTGATGAGGATGATCAGCGTGAAGGCGCCGATAGCAGAGATCATCACCGACTGGTCGAGCCTGCCTGTCGCCATGCCGTGGTCGATGGCGTAGCGGATGACCAGCGGGATCGCCAGTTGCGTCAGCGTGAACACCAGCACCGCGGCGACCGAGATGAAAATCCGGCTCTGATACGGCTTCACGAAGCTCCAGATACGCCGCACGATGCGCGGATCATAGGCCTTGCCGAAAACCTCTTCCTCGTCGCGGTGCGAGCCGACGACAGCCTTTGTCGGCCGTCCGCTGGTGTCTTCCTTCTCGTCGTCGCTCTGTGCCGACATCAAGCGGCTCCCAGAGCCGTAGGCCGATCGTCGTCCGGCCGCAGCTGCAGGTCGTAGAGCGCACGATAGCGCCCGCCGAGCGCCAGCAGCTCCTCATGCGTGCCGCGCTCGACGATCCGGCCGTTCTCGACGAACAGGATCTGGTCGGCATGCATCAGCGAGCTCAGCCGATGCGAAATGATCAGCGTCACGCGATCCTTCGCGAAGCGCTTCATCGCCGCCCGGATGCGCTGCTCGGTGCCGGCGTCGATGGCTGCGGTGGAATCGTCGAAGACCAGCACCGATGGCCGCAGCATCAGGCTGCGCGCGATGGTCAGGCGCTGCCGCTGGCCGCCGGACAACGAGGCGCCGCGTTCGCCGACGACCGTGGTGTAGCCGGCGGGAAGTCCGATGATGTAGTTGTGCAACTGAGCGAATTCGGCTGCCTGCCCGATGCGGGTCTCGCGTGCCCAGGGATTGCCATAGGCGATGTTGTTCTCGATCGAGGTGGTGAACAGAAACGCGTCCTGCTGCACGACGCCGACGGCCTTGCGCAGTGATTGCAGCGTGACCTTGCTGATGTCCTGGCCATCGATGGTAATGCTGCCCGAGGTGACGTCGTAGAAGCGCGGGATCAGGTGCGCGATGGTCGACTTGCCGCTGCCTGGCGGGCCGACGATGCCGATGGTCTCGCCGGACCTCGCCTCGAAGGAAATGCCGGACAACGTCGGCCGGTCGCCCGCGCCCGCATAGCGGAAGCTGACATTGTCAAAGCGCAGCACGCCCTCGGTGACGACGAGGTCCCTGGCGCCCGGCGCGTCCTTGATGTCCAGTTCGGCGTCGAGCAGTTCGAACAGCCGGGTGCCGCAGGTCGAGGCGCGCGCGAAGGAGTTGACCATCAGGCCGAGCTGGCGCACCGGCATCTGCAGGATGGTCATGAAAGTGAGGAACTGGGCCAGCGTGCCGACGCTGATTTGACCCGCAATGACCTTCTGGCCGCCGAACCACAGCACCAGGCCCATGGCGGCGAGGAACGAGAAGTTCATGGCGCCGGTGTTACCGACGCGAATGTCGACGCGCTTGTTGGCAAGGTCGAGCGCATCCTGCTTGGCGCGGTCGAATTTCTCCAGCTCATGCCGTTGTGCAGCGAAGGCTCGCACGACGCGGATGCCGCCGAGATTCTCATCCATCACCCGGCTCAGCACCGACAGGCGCTGCTGTAAGGTCAGCCAGGTGCTGCGCAACGCCAACTGGGTGACCGAGGAGCGCCAGGCAACGAACGGCACGAAGCTCAGGCTCAACAGCCCGAGCACCAGATCGGTGCTGATCAAGAGGTAGGCGCCGACGCCGATCAACACGCCGAGCAGGACGACCCGCAGGATGCCGGTCGAAAAGAACATGCGCACGCCGTCGAGATCGAGCAGGCCGAGCGTGATCAGATCGCCGGTGTGGACCCGGTCGTGGTAGGAGAAGCTCAGGCGCTGGATCTTCTCGTAGAAAGCCAGGCGCAGCTCATAGCCGGTTCGATGGCCGACGGCCTCGCCGTAATAGTTCTGCGCCATGGTGAAGAGACCGCGCAGGATGCTGACGACGAGCAGCGTCACAGCGGTGTTCCACAGCGCGTGCTCGGCGGCGGTGCCGGCCCCGGCTGTCATGACGCCCTGCGCCTGGTCGATGGCGCGTCCCAGCAAGCGTGGAATGAAGAGCTGCAGCGTCGCGGCGATGAAGGTCGAGACGAGGGTGATCGCGACTTGCCAGGGATGGCGCAGCGTCATGCGCAGGATCCGGAGCAAGGTGCTGAGGCCCTTGCCCCACGAGGCTTCGGCCACATGGGCAAACGATTTGCCGCGCTTTTCCGCGCCGCTGGTTGCTTGCGTATGCAAGGGAAATATCCAGACCAATCCGGGCATTAGCCCGGACGAATAGAGCAGACTCAGTTCAGATGGCGTGATGTTACGCGGGTCCGGCTTGGCCGTTCAAGAGCCAATGCCGGCATCACGCTGTGCCTGAACGAAAGCAAGCAGACGGCGCGATGCATGGTCGGGCAGCACCAGCAGACGCCTGGCAAGTCGTGGAGGTCTGCCCACCTTGCCGAAGGCGTTAGCCGAGGCCAACAGCCGGCGATGCGCAAGCGCCGGCCGGACAGCATGCAACCTTCCGTCCGGCCGTATGTGGTCTCCTAGGCAGGTATCAAAACGGCGATACGATGTATGCCGACCACTTTGCTTGTATTCGTGGCCTCGTCGGTCTTGCCCTTAGTGCATGTGTATATGCCGCCTTCCTCGAGCTTGAATTCCTTGTCCTGTTTCTTGATCGTGAATGCACCAGCGGTAATCGTGCAGACCATGTCATTGTCCATCATCATCGCGGGAGCGTGTGCTCCAGGCTGAAACACGACGTCGACGATTGAAATGCTCTTGTAGGCGGGAATGTCGGAGTTGCCGGTGCCGACCTCAACCACCCTGACACCGGGCGCAATCTCCTTGCCATCCTTCGGGCCGTATTTCTTGGTCTTCGCGGACGCCACCAGGGTGAACAGAGGCGTTATCGCGGCAGCCGTCACACCGAGAGCAATTGCAGACCTGCGATTCAGGGTTTTCATCGCGTCCTCCCACATATTGGTCACGAACGAATGTGCGTGACCACAATGTATTAGCACAAACGAATGTACGTGTATGCGAGGAAGCTCCCAAGCCCAGCACGGTGGCAGGAACTCCGGGCTTCCGGTTCTGGCAGGGCAATCCGACATATCGGCAGGCATCGCGGTTGCCCTTCAGTCGGTCGCGTAGACGGTGGGCGCCTTGCCGTCCTTGGTGAAGGCGTAGACGATGAAAGGGCCAGCCTTCTCGCCACCCATGCCGGGAGCGCCGGTTGGCATGCCGGCCAAGGTGATGCCGGTGATGGCAGGCCGTTCGGTCAACAGTTTCTTGACGATATCGACCGGCACCAGCCCGTCGACGACATAGCCGTCGACCATCAGCGTGTGGCAGCCTTCGAGGTCGGCCGGCACACCCGCATCGCTGCTGATCTGGGACAGGTTGTTGACCGGCTTGATGTCGACCTTGAAGCCGTTGTGCTCCAGATACCTGGCGTAGGATTCACAGCAGCTGCATTGCGGGTTCTTGTACATCACAGCGGTGATGGTCGCTGCGACGGCAGGTAGCGGCATAGCGATCGCGACTGCGAAGGCGGCGAGGGAATAAGTCCGTTTCATTTGAGTTCTCCTTGAGTGAAAAATCGTCGCTGTCACTCGGTCGCGTAGACGGTTGGCGCCTTACCATCCTTGGTGAAGGCGTAAATCGTCCAGGTCTCGGTCTTCTCGCCGCCCATTCCCGGCGAACCCATCGGCATGCCCGGCATAGCGATGCCTGTGATTTCAGGACGTTCCGCCAGCATCTTCTTGATAAGGTCGACCGGCACGAAGCCATCGACCACGTAATCGCCGATCACCACGGAATGGCAGCCCTGCAATTTCTCGGGAACGCCAAGGCCGGCGCTTATCTGGTCCGGGTCGTTGGACGGCTTGAGCTCGACCTTGAAGCCGTTCTTTTCGAGATAGGCGGCATAGGTCTCGCAGCAGCTGCAGCTTGGGTTCTTGTACATCACAGCATTGATTGTCGCCGCGAATGCGGGCAGCGGCGTTGCGGTCAGGACGGCAAGGGCGGCGAGGCGGTAGGTCAGTTTCATTGCAGTCTCCTTTTGGTAGCGTTCAATTTCAGCCAACTCGAAACACCGTCATGAGGCCGGCCATCTGATGGTCGGCGACATGGCAGTGCAGCATCCAGTCGCCGGGATTGTCGGCGACGAAGGCGCATTCGATCGTGTCTTTGGGGGCGAGCAGCACCGTGTCCTGCCACTGTCGGTGCGGCACCGGCGAACCGTTGCGCGCGAGCACCAGCATGCTGAAGCCATGGATATGCATGGGATGCCGCCAGGCGGTTTCATTGCGCATGGTGAGATGACAGGTTGCGCCGCGCGGCAAGGTGAATTGTGGCGCCATGCCGGCATGGCCATCGCCGGTCATCGACATGCCGTTGATCGCCCAGGCAGCGCCACCGTTCATGCCGGGTGTCGCCATGCCCATCATGCCGCCGACGCCGGCGAGCTTGCCGCCACCCATCATGCCGCCTTGCAGGACGATCTCCTGGCGCTCGGCTCTCGCGAGATCGGGTTCGGGCAAAGGATTGCGGGGCAGGCCGACAAGCGCATCGAGCGGATGGGCACGCAGCGGTGTTGCAGTGTCATAGGCTAGAGTGGTCAGCGTGTAGGCGAGACCGTCATAGAACTCGTCGACCACCGCGTAGCGCTTGCCCGGGTCGCCCTGCATGTCGACCACGACGTCGATGCGCATGGCCGGGGCAAGCACAAGACGGCCATCTTCCGGTTCATGCGGATCGCAGGGTTGGCCGTCTATTGCGACGATGACCGGGCGGTGACCCTCGAAGCGCAGCGCCATGATGCGGGCAAGCGAGGCATTGGCGAGCCGTAGCCTGACGCGTTCGCCCGCCGTTACGCTCTGGTCGGCCGGCACCGTGCCGTTGACGGTGATGACGTTGCCGACACGGCCGGACATCGCCGCATCCATCGCGCTGCCGAAGCCGGGCGCCATCTGCCCATCCGCTGTAAGCCGCCAGTCCTGAAGCAGCCACATGAGGTCGCGGTCGACGGCGACGGGCTCGGCCTCCTCGACGATGATGGCGCCGGCAAGGCCACGGCCGAGCTGCACGAGACTGTTGGCATGCGGGTGATACCAGAAGGTTCCGGCGTCCGGCGGCGTGAATTCATAGACGAAGCTTGTCCCCGGCTTGATCGGTGGCTGTGTCAGCCCGGGCACGCCGTCCATGGCGTTTTGCAGGCGGATGCCATGCCAGTGCACCGTGGTGTCCTCGCTCAGCCCGTTCTCGACGATGATGCGGGCGGGCTGGCCCTGGCGTAAGCGCAGCATCGGGCCGGGGACCATCCCGTCATAGGCCCAGACAGGCGTAAGCGGGCCCCTGGAGCCGGTGAACCTGGCCTGGCCCGGCGAGACCCTGATGCGGCGCTCATCGACGGCGGATGCCATTGACGATGCGGGTCGCACCAGGGTGGCCGCAGCCGCTGCAAGGACAAACCTGCGGCGTGAAATGGAATGATTGAAATGGATGCTCACTCTCAAGCCCTTTGTGATCTCGATCGACGCCGAGTCTCGACGTCGAATTGCAGTGTGCTCGCCGGCGCAAAGCGCCAGCGGCAATCAAACGCCAGAAATCAGCCGCGAGATGGCTGAAACGGCGTCAGACGAGATCGGTGGATTTGGGAGGGAATGGGTCAGGCAGGGAACTTCGCCCATGAAGGAACGGTGTCGGCAGCGCCGACGGCAACCGTACCCTGATCAGGGTCATCGCCGCGAACTCGGGAGGCAACACCGCAAGCACCGGTGCGATGCAGGTCGGCGGACAATGCATCGGTTTGCCGGTGTCGCCGGCGCTTTTGATGCACGCGTTGCAGTCGCCATTCATGGCGGTGTCGGCCATCTTGGCCATGCCGGTATCGGCAGGCATGGTCATGCCGCTGCCAGTCGTCATCATCTTCGCCGACATGGCGCTCGCCTGGACGGCAGACAGGCTGAACCCGGCGGTCAAGAACACCGCGAGCAGCATGACAAGGACATGTTTTGGCGACCTGCGTGCCATCATCCCTTTAGGCTGGCCTCAACAGACTGCATTTGCAAGCGGGATTCCAATCCTGCGACAATGATGGCAGCGCACTGAGCCTGAACGGAAAGATGCCGTTGCGAGCCGTTGGGCTGCAGGGGATCCATTCACGAACCCTGCCGCCAGCAGGCGATCAGATGGCCGGGTGCGACCTGCCTGGCGGGCGGTTCGGCCTTTCTGCAGTCGGGCACGACCAGGGGGCAGCGGTCGGCGAAGGAACATCCCTTGGTCTGCGTGCCGGCTGCCTCGATCTCCACCGGAGCGGACAGTTTCGGCGCGGCCTCATCGGAGGACGCGACCAGGAGCAGTTGCGTGTAGGGGTGATTGGGGCCCTGGAAGATCTGGTCGGATGAACCGGTTTCGACCAGGCGGCCGCGATAGAGCACGCCGATCCTGTCGGCCATGTAGCGTACGACCCTGAGGTCGTGGCTGATGAACAGATAGGTCGTGTCCTTGTCGCGCTGCAGGTCGTTGAGCAGGTTGAGAACGGTCGCCTGAACGGAAACGTCGAGCGCCGAGGTGGGTTCGTCGAGCACCACGACCTTCGGCACGCCGGCGAAGGCCCGCGCGATCGCGGCCCGTTGCCGCTGGCCACCCGACAGCGATCGCGATTTCTGCTCGGCCGTGGTGGCGGCCAGGCGGACCGACTGCAAGAGATCGCTGACGCGTGCTCTCACCTCGCCATGGCGCAGCCCGGCGAGCCGGCGCAGCGGACGGCCGAGGATCCTGCCGATCCGCTGGCGTGGGTTGAGCGTGCGATCGGGCGACTGGAAGACCATCTGCACGTCGCGCCGTTCGGCAAGGTTTCTCTTCTCGACGCGCGGCGCGACCGTCTTGCCGAACAGCTCGACCGATCCGGCGTCAGGCGTCTGCAGGCCGGTGACGATCCTTGCCAAGGTCGACTTGCCGGAGCCTGATTCGCCGATCAGCCCGAACGTTTCGCCCCGGCCTATGTCGAGGTCGATATCGCTGAGCACAGGCTGGCTGCCAAAGGCATGGCTGATGCCTTTGCAGGTGATCGCGATCTGGCGCTCTGTCCGGGTGCCGGCGTCTTCATCGTTGGGCGTCGGGTGCACTGCCAGACCGGGTCCGTCCGTCTCCGCAAGTCTGCCGTCCCGCTTGGTGTAGTTGAGGGCCGGGATCGAGGCGATGAGCGCCTTTGTGTAGGCGTGGCGAGGGTTGTCGAAGACATCAGTGGCGACGCCGCTTTCGACCACCGTTCCCGACTGCATCACCGCCACGCGATCACAGGAACGGCGGATCATGTTTATGTCGTGGCTGATCAGAAGCACGCTGGTTTTGTGATCCTTGCGCAGGTCGTGCAGGATGGCGATGATCTCCGACTGCACGCTGGCGTCGAGCGCCGTCGTCGGCTCGTCCAGCACCAGCAGCGACGGGTCGAGCGCGATCGCGATGGCGATGTTGGCGCGCTGCTGCATGCCGCCGGACAATTCGTGCGGATAGAGATCCAGCACCCGGTTCGGACGGCTCACCCTGACGCGCTCTAATAGTTCGGCGGCGCGCGCGCGGGCCTCGTCGTGGCGAACCGGGCGATGCCGCATGATCGTCTCGGTGATCTGGCGGCCGATCGTCATGCTTGGGTTGAGGGCTGCGCCCGGGTGCTGGTAGACGGCGGCGATGTGGTTGCCCCGCAGCTGGCGAAGCTGCTCGGCGGAGAGGTCGCGGATTTCTCGGCCCTGGAATTCAAGCGCCGATGCCGCGATGCGGGCATTTTTCGGCAGATAGCGCAGGATGGCGAGCGCCACCGAGCTTTTGCCCGATCCCGACTCGCCGACCAGGCCAAGCGCTTCGCCTTGGTCTATGTGCAGCGACACGCCGCTGACGGCGGGATGCGATCCATTGCGCCCGTAATAGGCGATGGAAAGCTGGTCGACGTTGAGAACCGAGGAGGACATTGGGAGCTTGAAACCACTTTCTTCCAGCGCGGCGATCGAGGGCAATCGCTTCCGCTTTGGCAATACATAATCTCTATAAAATTACTCGAATAAAGCCGGAGCGCAATCTACCTTTCATCGCTCACGAGAGATTGTTGCCGTCTGCCAAAGCAGCGCGACGGTCTCCGGAGAGCAGATTTGGAAGGAGGCCGGCATGGCTCGAGATCACATGATCCTCAGCGCATTTTTCTTCAACCCGCAGGGCGATCACCGGATGTCGTGGCGTCATCCGAGGGCGCCGGGCCGGGAGGTGCTGGACTTCGACTTCTACCGCGATCTCGTACAGGCAGCCGAGCGGGCAAAGATCGACACCATCTTCGTCGCCGACCACGTGTCGATCTGGGATTCGGTCAAGAGCGGCATCGCCCACTACGCCAATGCCCGACTCGAGCCTTTGACGCTGCTGTCGGCGCTGGCCGGTGTGACCAGGCATATCGGCCTGATCACCACGGCGTCGAGTTCCTACAGCGAGCCCTACAATGTGGCGCGCATGTTCGCCTCGCTCGACCATATCAGCAAGGGCAGGGCGTCGTGGAATGTGGTCACCTCGGCCATGGACGAGGAGGCGCGCAATTTCGGCCGCGACGGCAATATCGAACATGCATTCCGCTATGAGCGCGCAGCCGAATTCCTCGATATCGTCAAGGCGCTGTGGGACAGCTGGGAAGACGAAGCATTACTGATCGACAAGGCGTCGGGCTATTTCGCCGATCCCGACAAGGTCCACCCGATCGACCACAAGGGAAAGCACTTCAAGGTGCGCGGACCGCTCAACGTCTCGCGGCCGCCGCAGGGCCATCCGCTGATCGTCCAGGCCGGCTCGTCCGAGGACGGCAAGAACTTTGCCACCGCCCAGGCCGATGTGCATTTTGCCATCTTCAGCACCAGGGAAGACGGCATCAAGTATCGCCAGGACATCAACGAGCGTCTTGCCCGTCACGGCAGGCGGCCGGAGAGCTTCAAGATCCTGCCGGGCATCCTGCCGATCGTTGCCGCCTCCGAGGCGGAAGGCCGGGAAAAGCAGGAGTATCTGCAGACCTTGCTTCCCGACCAGGTCGGCATTGACCTTCTGTCGAGCTGGAGCGGCATCGATCTCTCCGTCTATCCGCCGGACGGGCCGCTGCCGCCGCTGCCGGACGAGAGCACCTTCAATGGCGGACGCACGTCGCTCTACCGGGTCCGGCAGTGGTCGAAGCAGAATCTCAGCCTGCGCGAGATTGCCCGCAAGCTTGCCAACAGCGGCTCGGTGCCGACCGTAGCCGGCACGCCGGCGCAGATCGCCGACCAGCTGCAGGATTGGTACGTCTCGGGTGCCGCCGACGGCTTCAACCTGATGTTCCCGCTGCTGCCCGAGGACTGGGTGAATTTCGCCGAGCAGGTGGTGCCGGAGCTGCAGCGCCGCGGCGTGTTCCCGACCGAGTACGCGCCGGGAACGCTGCGCGACCGTTTCGGCCTGGCGCGGCCCGCCAACCGCTTCGCCGAGCAGCGCGATAATGCGCGCGCCGTGTCCTGACCCCGGAGACCGCAGATGACCGCCGCACCCAGACTGCAGCCGCGCGAAGCGACCGCGCCGCATCTCGTCAATGTCCTGCACAGCCCCAAGCGCGTGCGCGTCAAATTCGGCGGCCGCACCATCGCCGACAGCCGCAACGTGCTGGTGCTGCGCTCCAACCACTTCCTGCCGATCTATTTCTTCCCGGTGGCGTCGGTCGATGCGTCGGTGCTGAAGCCCTCACTGCATCGCGAGCCGCACGCGGTCGGTGGCGAGACGGCCTACTGGGATATCGACACCGGCGACAGGCGCAGCGCCAACGCGGCCTGGTCGTTCGTGTCGCCGCCGGGTGAAAACCTGTCGCCGCTCGCCGGTCGCATCGCCTTCAGCTGGAAGCTCGTCGACCAGTGGTTCGAGGAGGACGAAGAGGTCTTCGTCCATGCCCGCGATCCCTATGCCCGCATCGATGTTTTGCAAAGCGCGAGCCATGTGCAGGTCTGGTTCGACGGCGCTCCGATCGCCGACAGCCACCGCCCGGTGCTGCTGTTCGAGACGCATCTGCCGACGCGCTTCTACCTGCATCCGGATGACATCAATCTGGAGCGGCTGACGGCGTCCGCCACAACGACGCGATGTCCTTACAAGGGCATCGCTTCCTATTGGTCCGGGCTCGTCAGCGACGGTTCGGTGCGCCCGGACATCGCCTGGAGCTACCGCGACCCGATCGCCGAGATGCCCAAGATCAAGGGCCTCGTCGCCTTCTACCCGCAGGCCGTGGATCGCATCCATCTCGACGGCGAACCCGTCGCATAGAGCAGCTTTTCAATCTTCATTTCAGACAGGGGTTTAGAACATGACCAAACACAGAGATATCGACGCACTTCGCAATCTGTCGGGGGACATCTGGAATGTCGCCGTCGACGAATATCAGGGCGGCTTCCTCAAGCGCCGCGATCTGCTGAAATACGCAGCGCTGCTCGGCCTCACAGGCTTTGCCGCGTCGCAGGGACTTGGAGGCGCGCGCGCATCAGCCGCTGCCGGCGGCATTGTCCGCGTCGGGCTCGGCCAGCCGACCAAGGCGATCGATCCCGTGTCGGTCACCGATCCGGCCAGCATCGGAGTGATCAGCCAGGTCGGTGAATATTTGATCCTCGACGATCCCAAGGACGGGCTGCAGCCGAAGCTCGCTTTGTCCTGGGAGGCCGACGAGACCGCCAGCCGCTGGACCTTCAAACTGCGTCCGGGGGTGAAATTCCACGACGGCCGCACGGTCACCGCCAAGGACGTGGTGGCTAGCTTCGAGCGGCTTGTCGATCCGGCCAGCGGCTCGTCGGCGCTGTCGGCCTACAAGGGCATCCTGTCCAAGGGCGGCGCCAAGCTGGTGGACGACGAAACCGTCGCATTCGACCTCGACGGTCCCAACAGCAACTTCCCCTTCTATGTCTCCTCCGACGTCTACAATGCCGTCATCCTGCCGGCCGACTACGCCGGCGATTTCGAGAAGACCTTCAACGGCACCGGCCCGTTCAAGCTCGAATCCTTCCGTCCTAAGCAGGGCGCGAGCTTCGTGCGCAATCCAGACTACTGGGGCGACAAGGCGCTGCCTGACCGTGTCGAGATCAAGTTCTTCGACGACGAGCAGGCCCAGGTGCTGGCGCTGCAGGCCGGCCAGCTCGACGTCATCCCGAGCACGACGCGGCTGGAACTGGCGATCGAGGGCAATCCCAACTTCAAGCTGCTGAGCGTGCAGGCAAGCTCGCATGACCAGGTGCACCTGCGGACCGACCAGGCGCCGTTCACCGACAAGCGCATCCGTCGCGCGCTGGCGCTTACGCTCGACCGCGAGGCGATCGTAAAGAGGCTGCTGAAAGGCCGCGCCATCGTCGGCAACGACACCCCGTTCGCGCCGGTCTTCCCCTCCGCCGACCCGTCGGTGCCGCAGCGCAAGCAGGATATCGCCGAGGCCAAGCGGTTGCTGGGCGAGGCGGGCGTGCCGAATGGCTTCGAAGTGACGCTGACCACCGAGCGCGCCTATGACATTCCCGACTATGCGGTGATCATCCAGAACTTCGCCAAGAAGGCCGGCATCGACGTCAAGCTCAATGTCCTGCCACAGGACGCCTATTACGGCTCGGCGACCTTCGGCAGTTCGCCCTGGCTGGATTCGGTTCTCGGCATCACCGACTACGGCCATCGCGGCACGCCCGACATCTTCCTCAACGCGACCCTGAAGAGTTCGGGGGCCTGGAACGCGGCGCATTTCAAAAATCCGGCCTACGATGCTCTGCTGCTCGACTACTCCAAGGCACGCGACCTCAACGCCCAGCGCCTTGCCGCCGGCAAGATCCAGACCCTCCTGCTTGACGAAACGCCGGCGATCATCAGCTACTTCTCGCAGTACAGCCGGATCACCAGCACCAAGGTCGAGGGCGTGCGCTTCACGGCGATTTCGCACCTGTTGCTCGACCGCGTTACCTTCGTCCAGGCATGATGCTCAAGCGAGGAGACGTCCCATTCCGATTCCATCGGGATGGGACTGGTTCAAGGCAAGGCGGCAAGACGCGATGCTGAGTGGCCGCACCGTATCGGCGCGCGCGGGCACACTTCTGCTCACGCTGTGGCTCGTCAGCATACTGGTCTTCTTTGCCGGGCAGGTTCTGCCCGGCGATGTCGGCCGCGTCATGCTCGGGCCGTTTGCCGATGCGCAAGCGGTGGCGGAACTGAACAAGCGGCTCGGCGTCGACCAGCCGGTTCTCGTCCAGTACTGGCGCTGGTTCGGCAACGCACTCACCGGCGATTTCGGCACCTCCCTGTCGATGGGCGGACCGGTGGCGCCGTTCGTGCTGGAAAGCCTCAAGCGCTCCGCGGCGCTTGCCGGCATCATCCTGGTTTTGCTTGTTCCGCTAGGGGTCGGCGCCGGCGTCATCGCCGGTCTCAATGCGGGCCGCTTCATCGACCGGCTGATCGTGATGGCGGGCGTTTCCTTCGGCATTGTCCCGGACTTTGTGTCCGGTCTGATGCTGCTTATCGTTTTCGGCCTGTGGCTGAACTGGTTCCCGATCTCGGGCGTCGCGCCCGATGGCGCGGGCTTCTGGACGAATGGCTACTATTTGATCCTGCCGGCGCTGCCGCTGGTGCTGAACCTTGCCGGCTATATCGCCCGCATGACGCGGGCCGGCGTGATCGAGGCGATGGCCGCCGACTATACACGCACCGCCGTGCTAAAGGGGCTCGAGCGGCGCGAGATCATTTTTCGACATGTGCTGCGCAATGCGCTGACGCCGACCATCGCGGTGCTTGCGACCCAGACCGGCTACATGCTTGGCGGGCTGGTGGTGATCGAAGCGCTGTTCGGTATCCAGGGCCTTGGCAATCTGGTTCTGAACGCGGCCAAGGCACGCGATTTCCCGATGCTTGAAGCCGGCGTGCTGGTGATGGCGGCAATATTCGTGCTGTCGGCGGCGGCAGGCGACCTCGTGCTGGCCTTGCTCGATCCGCGACAACGCCGAAGGGCTTTGTCATGACGGACCTGGCGGAGTTTCCCGCGCCGCGGCGCGCGGCGGTCGGCTTGGCGGCGACGCGCAGGATCGGCAGCGCTTTTGCCGGACTGCCTCCGTCGGTCGTGGCCGGTTCGCTGGTGCTGCTGTTCTGGATCGCGTGCGCGCTGTTCGGCAATCTCTTCGTTCCCTACGATCCCTATGCCGAGGATTTTCTGGCGATGCTGACGCCGCCCGATGCCGTGCATTGGTTCGGCACCGACCAACTCGGCCGCGACGTGCTGTCCCGCATCGTCGTCGGATCGCGCGATATCCTGCTGGTTGCGCCGCTCGCCACGCTTGCCGGTGTCACCGCCGGCAGCATCATCGGGCTGGTGCTCGGCTATTTCGATGGCTTGGTCGATGCCATCGGGGCGCGGCTGCTCGACACGCTGATGGCGTTTCCGTTCATCGTTCTCGTGACCATGACGCTTGTCGCGATCGGCCCATCGAACCTGACCGTTGTTCTGGTGATCGCCATTGCCTACGCGCCGCTGGTGGCGCGGACCGTTCGCGCCGCCGTGCGCGAGCAGAAGCAGCGCGATTATGTCAGCGCCGCCCGGCTTGGCGGGGAGGGTGCTCTCGCCATCATGTTCCTGGAGATACTGCCCAATATTCGGGAAACGATCCTCATCGAGCTCGTCACCCGGCTCGGGTACGCGTTCTTCTCGATCGCCACGCTGAGCTTTCTCGGCCTCGGCATCCAGCCGCCTTCCGCCGACTGGGGACTGGCCGTCGCGGACGGCTACGGCTTCCTGACCGGCGGCAAATGGTGGGTCGTCGTCTTCAATTCCTCGGCAATCGTCTCGCTGGTGATGGCGACCAACCTCATCGCACAAGGCATAGGCGCCTTCGAAAATAGCGATGTCTGAGCTTTGATGCTTCTCCGCCGGCGGCGGAGAGGGAAGCCATCCCGTCACAATGATCGCCCTGTGACACCGGTGCGTTGAGCACCTGGGATCGGGCGCGACGCGATCCCTCCGCATCGCGATCCCGGTCTTTCCGCCGACAAAACCTTCCATCGTTGCGCACGTTTCGATAGGGCGGGAGCGTGCTTCATGGGGACGGTCGAACAGAGCCGTTGACGCTGGCCCCCTTTACCTCCTAGGATTAAATCAAATTGATTTACGTTACTCGCCCGAAGAGGCGGAAATGCCGATCAACAATGGGAGATGAAGTATGACTGCCAGGCTGCCAGACCCGCATATGCGTTCCCTGCAAGACCCGTCGACGGCTGTTTCCCGCCGGCGGCTGTTGATCGGCACGGCTTTCGTCGCCGCGACCATCGCCACGACTTTCTCCTTCGGCGCGCGACCGGCGTCCGCCGAATCGGTGCTCGCCATGCACATCGAGGAACAGACGAGCTGGGTGCAGAACTTCAACCCCTTCGACCTTGGCGGGCGCCGCCAGAGCACGATGGATTTCGTCTACGAGCCGCTCGTCATCTACAACGACTATGACAGCGGCAAGCCGATCTTCCGGCTGGCGACGGGCTACAAATTCTCCGACGATCTGAAATCGATCACCTACACGCTGCGCGACGGCGTCAAATGGTCCGACGGTCAACCGCTGACCTCGGCCGACATGAAATTCACGCTCGAACTCATGCTGAAGAACCCGGCGGTCGACATTGTCGGCGTCGGCGGCAGCGTTGCCTCGGTCGAAGCGCCTTCGCCGACCGAAGTGAAGATCACTCTGAAGGACGTCGACACGCATTTCCCGGAATCGATGGCCGATTTCCCTGTCGTGCCCGAACACATCTGGAAGGATGTCGCCGATCCGCTTGCCTTCAAGAACGAGAAGCCGATCGGCTCCGGCCCGATGACCGAGATCCGCCGTTTCACGCCGCAGGTCTATGAGCAATGCCGCAACCCGAATTACTGGGACGCCGCCTCGCTGCATGTCGACTGCCTGAAGCTGCCGCAGATCTCCGGCAACGACCAGATGCTGGCACTGCTGCCGGAAGGCTCGATGGACTGGATCGGCTCGTTCCTGCCCGAGATCGACAAGACCTATGTCGCGCTCGACAAGGACCACAATGGCTACTGGCAGCCGCCGGCGGAAACCATCGCCTTCCAGGTGAACTTCAAGACCGCCAATCCGGCGCTGGCCGAGGCCTTCAACGACATCAATTTCCGTCACGCTTTCAGCCTGGTCATGGACCGCACGGCGATGGTGGACATTGCCGGCTTTGGCTATCCGGTGGTCAACCTGCACGCCAGCGGCCTGCCGCCGCGCTTCGACGCCTGGCGCAACAAGGCGGCCGAAGGCGACAAGGATGTGTGGATGACCTACGACGTCGACAAGGCCAACAAAGTGCTTGACGACGCCGGCTACAAGAAGGGCGCCGACGGCATGCGCACCACGCCGAAGGGCCAGCCGATCGCCTTCGCGATCATCGTTCCCAATGGCTGGACCGACTGGATCGACGCTGTGCAGATCGCCACAGAAGGCCTGCGCAAGGCGGGCATCAACGCCTCGGTGGCGACACCGGAATACGAACAGTGGCAAAAGCAGATTCTCGACGGCTCGTTCGATGCGGTCATGAACTCCCGCGCCGACGGACCGACGCCGTTCCGCGGCTACTACCAGTCGCTGTCGACGGCCTTTGCCGGGCGCATCACCAGTGCGCCGTCGCGCTACTCCGATCCGGAACTGGACAAGGTATTCGACGCCTACCGCAAAGCGACCACCGACGAAGACCGCAAGAAGCTGTTCGACCAGGTGCAGGTGATCATCGCCGACAATTTCCCGGTGGTGCCGGTGTTCAACGGACCGACCTGGTATCAGTATTCGACCAAGCGCTTCACCGGCTGGGTGACCAAGGACGAACCGGTGATGAACCCGGAGAACCACGACAACAACCGCATGCGGTTGATGCATCTGCTGCGCCTGAAGCCGGTACAATAAGTCTGAAGTAATGCCCTTCTCCCCTCATGAGGGGAGAGGGGGTCCGTGTCGCAAAATCCTGGCTTCGGCGGCGGTCGACGCGAGGCCGGATGCCGGACATGGTAAGATGCCTGCAGCCGCTTCTTCGTCCGTCGCTTCCAGCGACAGCTTCTCCGCCAAACGGAGAAGGCAATCGAGCACAAGGAACAGCCGATGCGGATTCCTCTTCGACGGCTTGGGGTCTATTTCGTCGCCTTCCTGTTTGCCATCGTGATGAATTTCACCGTTCCCCGGCTGATGCCGGGAAGCCCGGTCGACGGCATGATCGCACAGCTTGGGCCGCGCGCGACACCGGCGGCGATCGAGGCGATCAAGGCCCGCTTCGGTGCCGTCGAACAGCCGATCCTGGGACAATTCGTCGACTACATCACCGGCCTCGCCCGGCTCGATCTCGGCGTGTCGGTCAAATACTACCCGCAGACCGTCACCCAGGTCCTCGCCCGTTCGGCCGGCTGGACCGCGTTCCTGGTCACCACGGCGATCATCTTTTCCCTCTGCGTCGGAGTCTCCCTCGGCGCAGTGGCAGCCTGGCGGCGAGGCGGACGCTTCGATGCGTTCGTCTCGCCGTTTTCTGTCGTGCTGATCGCAATCCCGCCGGTCATCATCGGACTGGCGACCCTGTTCACCTTTGGCGTGACGCTGCGCTGGTTCCCGGTCGGCTATGCCTACAATCCCGACCTCGATCCGGGCCTGAACTTCACTTTTTTCGGCAGCGTCTTCTGGCACGCGGTGATGCCGGTGCTGACGCTGTCGCCCTATCTGATCGGTGAATTCCAGACGACGATGCGCTCCTCGATGATATCGGTGCTCGGCGAGGACTATGTCACCATGGGCCGCGCCAAGGGGCTCGGCGAGACCGCGGTGATGTTCTCCTATGCGGCGCGAAACGCCATGCTGCCGGTGCTGACCAATCTGGCGCTGATGCTGGGCGCGGTGTTCGGCGGCTCGATCGTCACCGAGATCGTCTTCAACTATCCTGGCCTGGGGCTGACGCTGTTCACTGCAAGCGTGGCGCGCGACTATCCGGTCATCCAGGGCCAGCTGCTGCTGATGACGATGGCGACACTCGGCGCCAATCTGCTGGTCGACATCCTCTACGGTGTCGTCGATCCGCGCATCCGGGAGGAACGGGCATGAATTTCGGTTGGCAACTTCTGTGGCGGCAGAAGAAGGCCGTCGCCGGCCTGATCATCGTCGCCGCGCTCTGCCTGATGGCGCTCTTCGCACCCATCCTGGCGCCGACCGATCCGGGCGAGCGTGTCGGCCGCTCGCACCAGCCGCCGACCGTCGAGCATTATTTCGGCACCACCAAGATGGGCCGCGACGTCTATGCGCAATTCGTCTGGGGCGCGCGCCCGTCGCTGGCGGTCGGTTTTGCCACCGGGCTGTTCATCACCGCACTTGGCACCATCATCGGGCTGGTCGCCGGTTATTTCGGCGGCCGCACCGATGCGACGCTGGACCTGATCACCAATGCGGTGCTGGTCATCCCCAATATCCCGCTCTTGATCCTGCTTGCTTCCTTCGCCGGCACGGTCGGTCCGGTCGCCATCATGATGATCATCGCTCTGACCTCGTGGCCGTGGGGCGCGCGCATGACGCGGTCGCAGACGATGGCGCTTCGCAACCGCGAGTTCGTCACCGCGGCGCGCATGGTCGGCGAGCCGTCCTGGCGCATCATCTTCGTCGAGATCCTGCCCAATCTGGTGCCGCTGATCGGCATCAACATCGTTGGCTCGATCATCTATGCCATCGTCGCGCAGACGACGCTCGAATATCTCGGCTTCGGCGATCCGCTCAACGTCACCTGGGGCACGATGCTCTACAATGCGCAGAATTCCTCCGCCATCATCGTCGGTGCCTGGTGGGACATCAGCGCGCCGGCCGCCGGCATCGCGCTCGTCGGCCTCGGCCTCGCGCTGTTGAACTTCACCTTCGACGAGATTGCCAATCCACAGCTGCGCTCCGGTCCGGCGCTCAGCCGCTGGCTGCGCCTCAGCCGTCTGCGCAAGCGCGAACTGGGGGCGGCACGGTGAACGAGGCGCTGCTGCAAATCCGCGACCTCAGCGTCGACTATCTTTTGGATAAGGGCGCCTTCCGCGCCGTCAAGAACGTGTCCTTCGACATTGGCCGCGGCGAATTGTTCGGGCTCGCCGGCGAATCCGGCTGCGGCAAGAGCACGATCGCCTACGCCATCACACGGCTGGCCAAGGCGCCGGCCTGGGTGGCGGGCGGCGAGATCCTGCTCGACGGCCAGGATCTTTTGAAACTGCCGGAAAGCCGCCTGCAGGAGGTGCGCTGGCGACGGATCGGCATGGTGTTCCAGAGCGCGATGAATTCGCTCAATCCACTGATGCGGGTCGAGGCGCAGTTCCACGACGTGCTGCGCCGGCATACCGGCTCGTCGCGCGAAAAATCGCGGGCGCGCGCCGAAGAGATGTTCAAGCTGGTGGGCATTCCGGTCAGCCGGCTGACCGACTATCCGCACCAGTTCTCAGGCGGCATGCGCCAGCGCATCGTCATCGCCATCTGTCTGGCGCTCAAGCCGGAGCTGATCATCATGGACGAGCCGACGACCGCGCTCGACGTGGTCGTGCAGCGCGAAATCCTCGAACAGGTCATCGACCTGCAGCGCGGCTATGGTTTCTCGGTGCTGTTCATCACCCATGACCTGCATTTGATGGCGCAGCTCTGTCACCGCATCGGAGTGATGCTGAAGGGCGAACTGGTCGAGGTCGGCGATGTCAGGCAGGTCAGCCGCGCGCCGGCGCACGACTACACGCGAAAGCTTTGGGGCGCGATCCCGCAACTGCCCGGCCATCCCTCGGTGAAGGACGCGATCACATGAATGCCGTGATGACTGTTCCCCCAGCAGCCATCGCGGCCGAGCCGATCGTCAGGCTGGACGGCATCGAGCGCAGCTTCGGCCTGGTGCAGGCGTTGCGCGGTGTCTCGCTGTCGCTGAAGGGCGGCCATGCGCTGGCGCTGGTTGGAGAATCCGGCTGCGGCAAGACCACCTGCGCCCGCATCATCGCACGCATGGATAAGCCGACCGGCGGCGAGATGCTCTATCGCGGCCGCAACATCACGCGGACCGGCACGGCCGCCGAGGAAAAGGCCTACCGCCGCGCCGTGCAGATGGTGTTCCAGGATCCGTTCGCCTCGCTCAACCCGGTGTTTTCGGTACAGCATCATCTGGCGCGACCGCTGGCGCTGCATGGCCATGCCAGGAGCAAGGCGGAGCAGGTGAAGGGTGTCGCCGATCTCCTCAACTGGGTCGGCCTCGAGCCGGCGCTGACCGCGCACAAGTTTCCGCATGAACTGTCGGGAGGCCAGCGCCAGCGCGTCAACATCGCGCGAGCGCTCGCCGTGCAGCCCGACGTGCTGGTCGCCGACGAGCCGACCTCGATGCTCGATGTCTCGATCCGCCTCGGCATCCTCGAACTCCTGGCGCGCATAAAGCAGGAGCGGCAACTGGCGCTACTCTACATCACGCATGACATCGCCACCGCCGCCCATGTCGCCGAAGAGGTGATCGTGATGTTCGCCGGCCAGATGGTCGAGTGGGGTGATACACTCTCGGTGATCGGTGATGCCCGCCATCCCTACACGCAATTGCTGCTTTCGGCGGTGCCGGACCCCGATCGGCCGTTCGTGGCTGGTGACAGCGCCCGCTTTCTCGGTCACGCCGAGGAGGTGCGACGCCTGAGCCGGCCATCCTCGACTGTGGTCAACAAGGTCGGTCCCAACCATTTCGTGCGCGCGCTGGGCGCGGTGTCCTGAAAATCAACGCCATAGGGTCTCCATGGATTATCTGGTCAATCTTTCGCTGCTTTCGCCCGATCCCGAACTTGATGCGCGTGTCCGCCGTGTCGCCGTCACCATTCGCCGGGCGTTGGCGCCGGAACTCGAACTGGTGACTGGCTGGGTGCGGCAAACCTTCAACGCCGGCTGGTCGAGCGAGACGACGGTGGCATTTTCGCGCCAGCCGGCCTCGTGCTTCCTGGCGACACGCGACGGCGAGCTGGTCGGCTTTGCCGTCTATGATTCGATCGCGCGTGGCTTCTTCGGCCCGACCGGCGTCGGCGAGGCCGCGCGCGGCGCCGGCATCGGCCACGCGCTGCTGCTGGCAACGCTGCTCGACATGCGGGTCATGGGCTATGGCTACGCCATCATCGGCGATGTCGGTCCGTCCGAATTCTACGAGCGCACCGTCGGCGCGACGCAGATCCCGGACTCCGAACCCGGGGTCTATGCCGGCTTGCTCAACACCCATCCCTGATCTCTTGTTCGAAAGCTTGTCATGACGCTTCAATCCAAATCCGCATTCCGTCTGGAAACGACCTGGGCACCGGCCACCGCCACCGACAAGCTCGCCTATTCGCTGACGCTCACCAATTTGTCGTCGAAGGCCATCGAAGGTTTTCGGCTGTGCGTCAGCGGCCCGGCCCGCATCGATCCGGCCGTCACCGTTGAAGGCGGCAGGCTTTCGGAACGGCTGTCCAACCATTCCGAATTCGCGCCGCCAGACGGTTTCGTGCTGCAGCCGCGTGAGACATGGACCGTCACCGCGCACGGGCTGAGCTATCCGCTGCGGCACTGGACCGACGGCGCCACCGCTGCCTACCTCGTGCTTGCCGATGGCACCGTTGCCCCAGTTGCGTTAGGTCCGACCAAGGCGATCGGCGACAATGCGGTGTTGAAGCGCGGCGCCGAAATCTATCCGGTGCCCGCGCAGGCGCCTGTGCCGGTTTCGATCATACCGTGGCCGCGCACCGTTTCCGTCTCCGGCCGACGCGCTGTTCCGCAAGGTCTGGCACTTCGGCCGAAGGGAACGGCAGCCGCCGATGCCGCCGGCGCGTTCGGTGACCTTGTCGACAGCCTGTTTGCCGTCGAAGGCATTGTGCGCAACGAGGCCGAAGGCGGCTTGCCGGTCGATCTCGGCATCACGGACGGATTTGGCCCGGAAGCCTATGCGATCCGCTTTTCAGCTGATGGGGTCGCGGTTTCGGCGGGAACGAGAACCGGATTGTTCTACGGGCTGGTCACGCTCGGCCAGATCCTGCGCGGGGCGCGATCGCACCCCGAGACGTTTCTCTTCCCGGCCGAAGGCGAAATCCGCGATGAGCCGGCGCTGGGCTGGCGCGGCACGCATCTCGACGTCGCCCGGCAGTTCTACGCAACGGCCGAGATCAAGACCTTCCTGCGCATCCTTGCCTGGAACAAGCTCAACCGGTTCCACTGGCATCTGTCCGACGACGAGGCGTGGCGGGTCGAAATATCGGCCTATCCCGAGCTGACGAAAGTCGGCGCGTGGCGCGGCCATGGGTTGCCGGTGCCACCCTTGCTGGGCTCGGGCTCCGAGCCGAGCGGGGGCTACTACACCAAGGCTGCCGTGCGCGAGGTCGTCGACCTTGCCGGCCAACTCGGCATCGCGGTCGTGCCGGAGATCGACGTACCGGGGCATTGCTATGCGATGCTGCAGGCGATACCGGAGCTGCGCGATCCCGGCGAGAGCGGCGAGTATTTCTCGGTGCAGGGGTTTCCCAACAATTGCATCAATCCGGCACGGCCGGAGACCTACATTGTGCTGGAGAAAATCCTCGACGATTTGATCGAGCTGTTTCCGTTCAAGACCATCCATGTCGGCGCCGACGAGGTGCCGCTGGGCGCCTGGTCCGGTTCGCCGCAAGCGCTGGCGCGGCTCACCGAGGTTGGCGGCGAGGGGCTGGCGGTCGCTCATGCCAAGCGTCTCAACGTGGTCACCAACACGCACGGCGCCGATGAGATCGACGGCTCGGGCGCGGCGGTGCTGCAGGCCGAGTTTCTCAAGCGCATACAATCGTTCCTTGCGTCTCGCGGCTGCGTCACCGGCGGCTGGCAAGAGGCGGCGCACGGCAATGTCATCGACAAGCAGAAAAGCTACCTCTGCGGCTGGCGAACGGTCGAAGCGTCGTCCGCACTTGCGGGCGAGGGCTATGCGATGGTGGTGTGCCCCGGCCAGGTCTATTACCTCGACATGGCCAACAGTCCGGCCTGGTCGGAACCGGGTGCGGCCTGGGCCGGCTGGTCCGATCCGGAAAAGCTGTATGGCTTCGATCCTGTCGAGGGCTGGACGGACGCGCAGAAGACGAAACTGCTCGGCGTGCAGGCCTGCATCTGGTCGGAGCCGATGACCGACCGCGCCGTCTTCGACCGGCTGGTGTTTCCCCGCATCTCGGCGCTGGCGGAAACAGGCTGGACGCAGCCGGAGAGAAAGTCCTGGGAACGGTTCAAGGCGCTCGCCGGGCTGATGCCGGTGCTCTACGGGGCGACCTAGCAACCTCCAGTTCGCCTAGCCGGCGTGCGGCTTTTGCAGGACGTCGAACTGCGGGTTGGTCTCGGAAAAGATCGGCAGCGCGGCGGCACCAAGAACCGAAGTGTCCTTGCCGGCGGCGCCGACAAGGACACGCGGCACGGTGCGGGCGCTGGTCGAGCTGACCGAGAGGTACAAGGGGTCGAGCCGGCTGGCCAGGAGCTCGATGACGCCGACCGGCATGAAACCGCCGAGGACCACGGTTTCGGGATCGAGCGCGAGTTCGAGCATGTTGATCGCCTGGCGCAGCGGATCGATTGCCTGGACGACCCATGCTTCCAGACTGTCGCCATTGGCCAGCAATGCCTGGAGCAATTCCGGCGAGGCATGATCGGGGTCGGGGATTTCCAGGCACTCATAGGCGGCGCGCAACGAGACATAGCGTTCGAGACAGCCGCGCTTGCCGCAGCCGCATTCGAGGCCGCCGGGCTTGACGATCATGTGGCCGATCTCGCCGGCATTGTGGCGGCTGCCCTTGTAGAGATGGCCGTCCAGGAACAGGCCGGCGCCAAGGCCGGTGCCGATGAACAAATAGACGAAGCTGCCGAGGTTGCGGGCAACGCCATAGAGCCGCTCGCCGATGGCGGCGGCGGTGGCATCGTTCTCGACCGTTACTGGAATGCCGGTCAGCCGCTGCAGCTCTTCGGCGACGGGGAAATCCTGCCAGCCGGGCAGGGCGGTCGGCCCGACCGAGGTCATGCCCTCGACGTCGAACGGACCCGGCATCGCCATGCCGATGCCAAGCAGGCGGCTGCGGTCGAAACGAAACTTGCGCATCAGGTCGCCGGCTATCGCGGCCAGCAAGGGCATCGCCTGCGCCGGCGCCGGCCGGTCGACCGGGCGCTCGATGCGGGCGCGAACCGTGCCTGACAGATCGGTGATGACGCCGACCGCCAGCTGGTGGTCGAGCTGCAAACCGATCGAATAGCCGCCGTCGGGATTGATGGAGTAGGGGACCGCCGGCTGGCCGCGTGCGCCTTTCAGCGTGGCTTGCGCGCGAAGCAGCTGTTCCCGCTCGAGTTCCTCGACGATGTTGGAGATTGTCTGCGTGCTCAGTGCCGTCAGGCGCGCGATTGCCGCCCGCGACAAGGCACCGTTGGTCCTGATCGCTTCGATCACGACGCGGCGATTGTGTGACTTGGCCTGTTCGAGATTGGTGCCAGCGATGGCTTTTCTAGGGGGCATGTGCGCGTTACCAACGAACCTTCCGCAGAAAACAAATCAAGTTGATTTAATTATACGCAATGGTAGCTACCACTTCTAGCGGGTTTCGCAATGGCAGCGCCATCGTGCCACGCGCGGATCAGCATTATTTGATGCCATCAGCGCAGCCGGCCGACGCCGAGATCGGCGAGCAACGGCTTTGCATTCCATCCGCCACTTCCATATATCGCAAGGCATGAAAAAAATCGGTTTCCTGTCATTCGGGCACTGGACGCCCTCATCGCAATCACAGACGCGGTCGGCATCGGACGCGCTGCTGCAGTCCATCGACCTAGCCGTCGCCGCCGAGCAACTGGGCGCGGACGGCGCCTATTTCCGTGTCCATCATTTTGCTCGTCAGCTCGCTTCGCCGTTCCCGCTGCTGGCAGCCGTCGGCGCGAAGACCAGCCGCATCGAGATCGGCACCGCGGTCATCGACATGCGCTACGAAAATCCGCTCTACATGGCCGAGGACGCCGGTGCTGCCGACATCATCGCCGGCGGCCGCCTGCAGCTTGGCATCAGCCGCGGCTCGCCGGAGCAGGTGATCGACGGCTGGCGCTATTTCGGCTACGCCCCGGCGGAGGGACAGAGCGACGCCGACATGGCGCGGCATCACGCCGAGGTGTTCCTCGATACGCTGCGGGGCGAGGGGTTCGCTCAGCCCAATCCACGGCCGATGTTCCCCAATCCGCCCGGCCTGCTGCGGCTCGAGCCGCATTCTGAAGGCTTGCGCGAGCGGATCTGGTGGGGTGCGGCCACCAACGCCACTTCGGAATGGGCGGCGAAACTGGGCATGAACCTACAGAGTTCGACGCTCAAATTCGACGAGAGTGGCAAGCCGTTCCACATCCAGCAGGCCGAGCAGATCCGGGTCTACCGCGAGGCATGGAAGGCGGCCGGCCATCAGCGCGAGCCGCGCGTGTCGGTCAGCCGCAGCATCTTCGCGCTGGTCGACGATCGCGACCGCGCCTATTTCGGGCGCGGCAACCAGAGCAGCGACCAGATCGGCTTCATCGAGGAGAACACCAAGGCGATCTTCGGGCGCAGCTACGCCGCCGAACCGGATGTGCTCATCAAGGAATTGGCGAAGGACGAGGCGATCGCCGAGGCCGACACCCTGCTGCTCACCGTGCCCAACCAGCTCGGCGTCGACTACAATGCCCATGTCATCGAGGCGATCCTGACCCATGTCGCTCCGGCGCTGGGCTGGCGCTGACACCGATCGATCAGGCGGACTGCTACAGGGAGGACAACATGCCGAAGAAAGCCTTGATCGCCTGGGGAGGTTGGCAAGGGCATACGCCGGAACAGAGTGCGAAGGTCGTGCGCGGTCTGCTCGAGCGCAACGGATTCGACGTCACGCTGGGCGAGGGCACGGCGATGTTCGCCGATCCGAAGCTCAGCGCATTCGATCTCATCGTGCCCGTGATCACGATGTCGACGATCGAAAAGGCCGAACTTCAGAATCTGGTTCTCGCGGTTCGCCAGGGCAGTGGCCTTGGCGGATTTCACGGTACGATGTGCGACAGTTTCCGCAACGAAGCCGATTATCAGTTCATGACCGGCGGCCAGTGGGTCGCGCATCCCGGCGACATCATCGACTATACGGTCGCCGTCACCAGGCCGGATGATCCGATCACAAGCGGCGTCCGTGATTTCGCCTACCGATCGGAGCAGTATTACATGCATGTCGATCCGGGCAACGAGGTGCTCGCCACAACCACCTTCACCGACCAGCACTTTCCGGGAATAGGCGGCGTCGTCATGCCGGTGGTCTGGAAGCGTCGCTATGGGGCTGGAAAGGTCTTCTACAGCGCGCTGGGTCACAATGCCGACGAGTTCGCGGTGCCGGAAATGGCCTTGATTGTCGAGCGCGGCCTTGTCTGGGCCGCCCGCTAGGTTGGATGCGGAAGGGAGGACGGGACCTTGACGGTATCGGTTAAAGACCTGCCGCTGCACACGCCGATCGATGGCCGGCACCGCAAGATGCTGATCGATGGCCTCTGGTGCGACGCGCTCGGCGGCCGGACTTTCGAGACGCGCAATCCCGCCACCGGCGCCGTGATCGGGACCCTGCCGCTCTCCGATTCAGGCGATATCGACCTCGCGGTGGCGGCGGCGCGGCGCGCCTTCGACGGACCCTGGAGCCGGTTCAAGCCCTATGAGCGCCAGCTGCTGCTGCTCAGGATTGCCGACCTGATGGAGCGTCACTGGGAGGAGATCGCGCTTTCCGACACGACGGACATGGGCATGCCCATCGTGCGCACGCTGGCCAACAAGAACCGCGTGCTCGGCATGCTGCGCTTCTACGCCGGCATGGCGACGTCGATCCATGGCCACTCGATCGGCAATTCGCTGCCGGGCGAGATCGTCTCCTACACGCGCAAGGAGCCGGTCGGCGTGGTCGGCGCGATCATTCCCTGGAATGCGCCGACAGCCGCGTCGATCTGGAAGATCGGCCCAGCGCTGGCGGCCGGCTGCACCATCGTGCTGAAGCCTTCCGAGGAAGCGCCGCTGACGCCGCTGTTGATCGGCGCGCTGATGATGGAGGCCGGCGCGCCTCCCGGCGTCGTCAACATTGTCACCGGCACCGGCGCGGAAGCCGGCGCGCCGCTCGCCGCCCATATGGACGTCGACAAGATCGTCTTCACCGGCTCCACAGTGACCGGCCAGAGCATCCTGCGCGCCTCGGCCGGCAACATGAAGCGCGTCTCGCTGGAACTTGGCGGCAAGTCGCCGGTCATCGTCTGCGCCGACGCCGATCTCGAGCGCGCCGTGCCGGTAGCGGCAATGTCTGTGTTCGCCAATTCCGGCCAGATCTGCATCGCCGGGTCGCGGCTGTTCGTCGAACGGCCGATCTACGAGGAATTTGTCGAACGGGTCTCGGCCTATGCGGCAAAACTCAGGATCGGCGACGGGGCCGACCCTGAAACCGAGATCGGGCCGCTGATTTCGCCCAAGCAGCTCGAACGCGTCACCGGCTACATCGAGGACGGCACCAGGCAAGGTGCCCGGCTGGTCACCGGCGGCAACCGCATCACGCAAGGCGGGCTCGGTGCGGGCAACTTCATGGCGCCCAGTGTGTTCTCGGGCGTTACCGATGACATGCGCATTGCCCGCGAAGAGATCTTCGGCCCGGTCATCTCGGCGCTGCCCTTCGACACGCTGGACGAGGTGGTTCGGCGCGGCAACGACACGCCTTATGGGCTGGGTGCCGGCGTGTTCACCCGCGACGTCGGCAAGGCGCACCAGCTGGCAAACCGCCTGCGCGCCGGCTCGGTCTGGGTCAACACCTATCATGCAATCGACCCGGCGGTGCCCTTCGGCGGCTACAAGATGAGCGGCTACGGGCGCGAGGGCGGGGCCGAGCATCTCGACGAATATCTCAATACCAAGGGCGTCTGGATCAGGACGGACTGAGAGACCGTTTGGAAACTCTACTCCTGCGGCCATCTGGCGGCGCTTTCTGCGCTTCCGGTGCTCACGTACTCAAATGTACGTTCCGCTCCGGTTCTCGAAAACACCACCATATGACTCGCAGGAGCGAGTTTCGAAACAGTCTCTGGACGCCGCGCGATCCGCAAGGCCGCAGTCACCCGATGCCGCCCGTGACCGCGTACGCGCCGGCGGTGCGGCCATCCTCCAGCCGCACCACCGCTGTCACGATCGAGCCATACGAGCCGCGCCAGACGCTGTGGAAGCGGTGATGCTCGGCGGCCGGGACTAGCGCACTCCCGCTGAAGCGCGCGCCGCTTCTCTGCAGCGCGACGGCCTCTCCGTTGACGTGCAGCTGGATGCTGGCCGTATCGGTCGCTTCGCCAGGCAGGTCGAGCGTGATGACAATCTCGTCCTGATCACCCGAAGCCCGCGTCTCGGCGACAAGCGTGATGGCGAGCGGGGGCGCCTCGCTGTTCAGGGCTTGGCCGGGACGGCCTGCAAAGACATCGTCGGCCAATTCGGGCGTGCGCGGAGGACGGGTGCGGCGCTGACTGGAGCGCTCGAAATCGCCGGCCATGCGCAGCAGCTTTTCGTCATCATAGGCCTTGCCGGCAAAAGTGATGCCGACCGGCATGCCGATGTCGGCCATCGTTCCCATCGGTACGGTGACGGTCGGAATGCCGAAATGGCGCCAGACCAGATTGCCGTTGGCGACCCAGGTGCCATTGCGCCAGGCAAGCGCGGCCGACGCCTCGTTGACATCGGCATCGGCCGACCCGACATCGGCGGCGGCGGGCAGCACCACGGCATCGATGCCGTGGAGGTCCAGCCAGTCCTCGAAATCGATCCGCCTTGTCGTTTCTAGTCCCTTCAGACCGTCCTCGAGTGTCGGAATGTCCACTGCGGGCGTGACACCGGATCGCGCCCGCTCAACGTACTCCGCCAAGTCAAAGCCGCCCTCATAGCGGTCGGGCAGTGTGCCCGGCGGCTGTGGAAAGATCTTTGCGCCGTCGACCGAGACGAGATCGGGCAGTGCCGGGTCGGCATTGGCGCGCAGAAAATCGTCCCAGCCCCAGATGCAGAGATCCCAGATTTCGCGGTTGGCGAATTCTTCTGGCACCAGGCCGCGCTCGGCCATGGTGCGCGCGCCGGGGCGGTCGCGCTCATAGTTGGAGACGACGGGAAAATCGACCTCAATCACCTCGGCGCCTAGCCGCGTGAGATCCGCCGCCGCCTGTTCCCACAGCGCAAGCACCGAGGCGCGGGTCTCGATCGGCCGATCCGCCCCGCTGTCGCGGCCGATATACATTTTGGGCACGCCGAGGCGCATGCCTTTCAGCGACCCCGCAAGCGCCAGATCAGTATAGCGTCGCGGCCGCACATCGGAGCTCTTCGGCAACTTGACCCAAGGCTGCGCGCGCCAGAAATCCCCTCGCGTCTCGGGATCGTCGGCAACGATGATTTCGAGCAGTTCGAGCATGTCTGGCAGGCTGCGCGTATGCGGCACCACGACATCCATGGTTGGCACCAGCGGCCAGTTGCCGCGCACCGAAATGATGCCGCGCGACGGCGTGTAGGCGACCAGCGCGTTGTTGGTGGCCGGCGCCCGACCGGACGACCAGGTTTCCTCGCCCAGCCCGAAGGCGCAGAAGCTGGCCGATGTCGCCGTGCCGGAGCCGTTGGACGAGCCCGACGCGAAGGCGGCGGTCAGGAAGTCGGCATTGTAGGGACTTTCGGCGCGGCCATAGACGCCGCGCTGCATGCCGCCATTGGCCATCGGCGGCATGTTGGTGAGGCCGATCAGCACGGCGCCGCCGGCGCGCAGCCGGGCGATGGTGAAAGCATCCTCGTTGGCGATGAGATGCTCGAAGGCCGGCGAGCCGGCGGCCACGGTCAGACCGGCGACCTTGTAGCTGTCCTTGGCGGTGTAGGGGATGCCGTCGAGCGGTCCGAGCGTGGCACTGTTGCGGCGGCGCTGGTCGGAGGCGGCGGCCTCCTCGAACATCGCTGGATTGAGCACCGGGACCGCGTTGAGGGTAATGCCGTGGCGGTCGAAATGCGCGATGCGCCTGAGATATGCCCCGACCAGTTCGACGCTGGTGACAGCGCCGCCATCTAGCGCGCGGCGCAATTGCTCGATCGTCGCTTCGACTAGACAAAGGCTGGCATCGGTCATCACTGGTTCCAAGCTGTCGTTGCAATCCCATGGATGAGCGAGGCGGCGGGCTTCGGCAAGAGCCAATCGCGATGGGTCTTCGGCGGCATTTGGTCTTCCTGCGGCACGGCGTCCGGGCCTGGCTTGCGAAACCGCGCCGTTGGGAACTTTTGTCCGCCTGGCGATTTTGGATGTATGGTGTGATTCAGGATAGCCAGGAGGTGTTGCCGATGACCACGAAATGCTTTGCGATCTTGGCTCTCGCTATCGCGATAGGCTCAGGCCTTTCTGGTTCGGCGTTCGCCGGCGATCGGCATCACCACCAGCAGGCCCAATCCGAACGCTACGTCCCCGCCGATGACAACCTCATCAACTTCCTTTTCGGCGGCCCGCGTTATTATGACCAGCTGTTGGTTACCACGGCGGCCGGACCGTGCTCCTACGACCGCGTTGGGCCCGACGCGAATGCGCTGAACAAGATCAACGATCATCATTGCGGCAAATAAGCCGCTCAGCGCCTGTTTGGAAACTCTATTCCGGAGGTCATCTGAAGGCGTTTTTTGTGCTTCCCTACAGCGCATTCTGGGCTTGCGGCATACAAACCCACACCGTGCGCCACCGCCGTCGAAGCCATCCAGCCCGGCAACGAGCCGTTGCTGCCGTCCGCGTGAGCACAGCCGCGGATGTGGCGTCAAAAAATCATACCGTAAGAGAAACCACGCCCTGTCGTTGAAAGCGCGGGTGAGGCATGGGGAGCATGAGGGAGGCTGCATTGCGAGATGACACGATGTCTGATCGGGATGACCTGATCCGCACGGCCATCGGGCGGCTGCTTTCCGAGAAAACCGGTGCCGCCGTCAATATCGATGAGAGAGTGCATTGCCGAGCTCTTGGCGCGGACCGGTGCCGTGCTGGACGAAAACCTGCAGGACCTGCTCCTGGAAATGGCCGAAGTCCGCGGCATGATCGTCACTCTCGATGTTTAGAGCAACCCCAGGCGCCGAGCTTCGGTGAGATCGTCAAGGTGTGGCGTGGCAGCAGCGGACTTGGGGCACCGCCTAGGCCGTATACCCATAAGCGATCGACGTCTGAGAATGGTAAGAGGCGTCCGTCCAACGGCCTCACCACAGGAGGTCATCAAAACGCTTTGCCGCTCCCGCTGCGATGCGATGTGGTGCCATCGATCAAGCATGAGAAGTCCGGCTGCAACTCAACCATGATGTTGGATACGGCAGGGGCGGCGCTGCTGGGTTCCTTCTCCGCATAGGTGGCCATAATATAGACGCCGCGAGGATGCTCAGCGTTTAGCCTTGCGGTGAGATGCCAGTGTGGCCTGAGCGCGTAAAGCTTCCTGAGCAACGAAAGGAGCATGGCATCAGAGTAGGAGCCGGCCAGGATTTCGGTGGCCATCAATCTCAATTCTCCCGGATTGTCGTTCTCTTTCTCGATGACCCAACCTCGTCCACCGTGGGGCTGGCCAATGATCGCTTCTAGTGCAGGGATGTGAACACGGCGCAGCTTCTGCCTGTTGTTGCAGCGTATGTAGATGCTCCATAATATCTCGTAGTCACCTGTCCAAGGCTCCGTGCGCTCCGGCATGCCTGGGTAGAACAACTGGGGCATATCTTCGCTCGTCATCGACCTTTCATGTCCGCCTTCCACGGTGCGGTCAAGCCTGCGGCTTTCATGTTGCGCCAGTTTGTGATTCAGACTGCTCAAGAACCGATACGACCTAACCGACTTCGAATGGCGCGCGACCCAGCCGCATCTGCCCAACAAGCTGCGAGGCGTGCCGCGCGTGGATGATCGGCGGGTTCTCAATGGCATCTTCTGGGTATTGCGCTCCGGTGCGCGCTGGGCCGACCCGCCGGCACGCTATGGACCGCCCACCACGATCTACAATCGCTTCAACCGCTGGCGCAAAGCCGGTGTCTGGGACCGCCTGATGGGTACGGTCACCAAAGCCCACGACGGCAAGGTGCAGATGATCGATACCTCTATTGTTCGCGTCCACCAACAGGGTGCGACGGCAAAAAGGGGGATCGCAATCATTGTCTCGGTCGATCCCGAGGCGGGCTGACAACCAAAATCCATGCTCTTGTCGATGCCAAAGGCAGGCCGATCAAGCTGATGCTCACGGCAGGTCAGATGAGTGACATCGCATCCGCAGCGGACTTGATAACGGAATTGCCGGAAGGGGCCATGCTACTTGCCGACAAGGGCTATGATGCCAACGCCTTGCGCAATGCCGTCACCGAGCGAAGGGCTTGGGCCAACATCCCTCCCAAGGCCAACCGCAAGGACCCGATCTGCTTCAGCGCCTTCCCCTACAAGGCACGCAACCTCGTCGAGCGCTTCTTCAACAAGGCCAAGCAGTTCCGCCGGATCGCAACCCGATACGACGAACTGGCGGAAAACTACCTCGCTGCCCTCAAACTCGTCTCAGTCCGCATCTGGCTACACGATAATGAGTCTACGTCCTAACGCTGTTGGATCAGCGTCCGCGCCACATCTTTCCCCGCCGCAAGAATACGATCCGACAATTCAGTTCCTTCCACCGCGCGGGCCAGTTGCAGCGCACCGATGAGCGTTGCAAAGACACCCAGTGCGGTACCTTCCGGGTCCTTGGCCTGCGGCAGTGCTGCAGCCAACTGGCGCACCAAGGTCAGCAAGTGGTCGGTATAGACTTCGCGCGTTTCAGGTGGCTGACGCGCGAGCTCCGGCAGCAGCGCGGCGGACGCGCAGCCCTTTCCCGGATTGTCCCGGTGCTCGGCGGACAGATATGCCTCTATGCCCATCTCCGGGCCACCGGAGGCCAGTGCTTCCGCCAGTTGCTGCGACTGGATCTCCATGGCCGCCGCCACGCTTTCGCGGACAAGCTCCGCCTTGGACTGAAAGTGCGGATAGAAGGCGCCGTTGGTCAGCCCGGCGTCGCTCATGATGGTTGCCAGTCCGGACGCCGCTATGCCGTCACCGCGAAAACGGTCGGCGGCGACCTCCATGATCCGGCCCCGTGACGCGTCCTTTCGGCCCTTTTCGTAGCGCATGGCTGCGATCCCTTTCCACTATTGCATTATGACCATAATTTGATATTATGAGTGTAATTCAACTGGCGCGACAAAACTAGCCCTCATGAGTTTGGAGCACGAAATGAATATGAATTCCGGAAAAACCGCTGTCGTGACGGGAGCCTCCTCGGGCATTGGCCGCGCCACCGCCGAGGCCTTGGTGCGGGCAGGGTTCACCGTCTTCGGCACGAGCCGCCGCAAAGCCAGCAACGGCCCGGACGGCGTGACCATGCTGGTTTGCGACGTGACCGACGGTGAGGCCGTCGCTGCGCTCGTTTCGACTGTGCTCTCACAGACCGGCCGGATCGATCTCCTGGTCAACAATGCCGGTGTCGGCCTGCTTGGCGGCGCGGAGGAATCCTCGGTCGCACAGGTGCAGTCGATGTTCGACGTCAACCTGTTCGGCGTCATGCGCGCGACCAATGCGGTGTTGCCGTCGATGCGGGGACGCGGCCAAGGGCGTATCATCAACATCGGCTCGGTGCTGGGCCTCGTACCAGCACCGTATGCCGCGCACTATTCGGCGGCCAAGCACGCGCTCGAAGGCTATTCGGAATCGCTCGATCACGAGGTTCGTGCCTTCAATATTCGCGTCTCGGTCATCGAGCCGGCATTCGTGCGCACCGTCTTCGACCAGAACGGGATTGAGCCGGATTCCTTGTTGAAAGAATACGATCTGGCCCGGGCCGGGGTCGACGCTCTGCTTCGCGATGTGATGCCCAAGGCCGATCGGCCGGAAGTGGTGGCGGAGGTGGTCGTCAGGGCCGCGACCGATGCTCGCCCGCGACGCCGCTACACCGCCGGCAGGGCTGCGCGGCAGGTCAGCATCCTGCGCCGTTTTGCGCCCGCGGCGATATTCGACAAGAGCTTGCGCAAGCAGTTCCGCCTGCCGGTCTGAACATCAGCGGGGCAAGAGATTTCACGCCCATGAGAAACACCAAAATCCCTTTCAGAAAGTCACTGCCATGAAGGCATTCGTCGTCGATAAATATAACAAGAAGGGCATTCTGCGGCTGGCCGAGATGCCCGAGCCGGAGCTCGCGGACAACGATGTCCTGGTCGAAATCCATGCCGCAGGGGTGAACCTCCTGGATTCCAAGATCAAAACCGGGGAGTTCAAACCCATCCTGCCGTATCGCCCTCCGTTCATCCTGGGCCACGACGTGGCCGGGAAGGTGAACCGTGTGGGATCAAAGGTCCGCAAGTTCAAACCCGGCGACGAGGTCTACGCGCGGCCGCGCGATGGCCGGATCGGGACATTCGCCGAGATCATCGCCATCAACGAAGCCGACGTGGCCTTGAAGCCCGAGAATCTCAGCATGGAAGAGGCGGCCTCGATCCCCCTGGTCGGTCTGACCGCCTGGCAGGTGCTTGTCGAAAGGGCAGGTTTGAAGAAGGGGCAAAAGGTCTTCATTCAGGCTGGCTCCGGCGGCGTGGGGACATTCGCCATACAGCTGGCGAAGCATCTCGGCGCGACGATTGCCACAACCGCTGGTGCGGCGAGTGCCGATCTGGCCAGGGGTCTCGGCGCCGATGTCGTCGTCGATTACAGGAAAGACGATTTTGAGAAAGCCCTGTCGGGCTACGACGTCGTCTTGAACAGCCAGGACGCCAAAACGCTTGAAAAATCCCTGAATGTGCTGAAACCGGGTGGGAAGCTCATCTCCATCTCCGGCCCACCGGATCCCGAATTTGCCAGGGAAAAGGGACTGAACTTGATGCTGAGATTGATACTGCGACTGTTGAGTCGCGGTATTCGGACCAAGGCCAGGCGCCGTGGGGTGACGTTTTCGTTCCTTTTCATGTGGGCGCAGGGCGATCAGCTGGGCAAGATCACCGCTCTCATCGAATCCGGAACCATCCGCCCGGTTGTCGATCGGGTCTTTCCATTCGAAGCGACCAATGAGGCTCTGGCTTACGTCGAAAGCGGGCGTGCGAAGGGCAAGGTCGTCATCAAGGTGAGATAGCGCTACATCGTTCCTGCGGTTCCGGTGCTCGGCCAACGCCTGGGACACGGCGTGCGCGACATTCGAGCGGATTAGCGCCGAAGACAAGAACGAGAGGAGAGCTGGCGTTGACGTTGATCGACGGCCGGTCTCCGGCCGCCGCATCTACCGCAGCAGCTATTTGTTTCTTACGCAATTGCGCTGTGCAGTTGTCCTGGAACTGCTATCATTGATTGATCTCGGGTTCGACGAGCCTTGCCAGGTTCCTGAGCGACTCCTGCCAGCCGAGATAGCAGGCCTCGACCGGAATGACGTCCGGAATGCCTGCCTGGGTGATGTCAACTTCGGTGCCGACCGACACTTTTTTCAAGATTACGGTCACCTGGATCTCGCCGGGCAGGTTGGGATCGTCGAACCTGTCAGTGTAGCGCAGGCGTTCGGCCGGAACGAGTTCGAGATACTCGCCGCCGAAGGAATGGCTGTTGCCGGTCGTGAAGTTGCGGAAGGACATCTTGAACGTGCCGCCGACCTTTGCCTCGAAGTGATGGACAGTGCAGGTGAAGCCGTTCGGCGGAAGCCACTTCGCCAGCGCGTCCGCTTCAACGAAGGCGCGATAGACCTTCTCCGGGCTGGTCGTCAGAACGCGATGCAAACGTACGGTGCCGGGCATATCCTATTATCCTTTCACGATGGCTGTTCGATGTTCCCAGGACGAACGAGACTTGGCCAGTCCGACACACGCTCTCGGATTTTTGAGAGCCTGGCCGCAAGCCTGTCCGGCTGCGCACGACCTGGCGTACCCCGGTTCAGGTTGATGTGGGACTCGATTTTGCGGCGCCTGGCCTAATCGACGCAAATGCGGAACCGGATAGCCATTATGAGGAGACTGTTTATAACGGTTCGCTGAGATCGCGAAGACCAAGGGGAGACGATGCGCTACATACGTCCGCTTTCAATCGAAGATGCCGTTGGCCTGCTGGCCGGGTCGACAGGTACGGCCGCCATTCTTGCCGGGGGCAGCGACCTACTGGTGAGGATGAAGGGCGGCTTTGTCGAACCCGACCTGATCGTCGACATCAAGGCGATTGAGGCTTTGAGTGAAATCAGGGAAACGGCCGACGGCTTCAGCATCGGTGCCGCTGTTCCCTGTGCCGTCCTGGGCGAGAGCTCTGCCCTGAAGAAGGCATGGCCCGGCGTCGTCGAAGCGGCCAAGCTGATCGGCTCGAAGCAAGTGCAGGGACGCTGCACGATAACAGGCAATCTCTGCAACGCCTCGCCGGCTGCAGACAGCGTGCCGGCGCTGGTCGCGGCCGGCGCCAGGGCATCGGTAGTCGGCCCGGGGGGCAGGCGAACGATTCCCGTGGGGAGCGTGCCGACCGCGCCGGGCAAGACGTCGCTGGCTAAAGGCGAGATCATCGAGGCGATCCTGCTCGACAAGCGCGCAGCGCGCTCGGGCGATGCCTATCTGCGCTTCATTCCCCGTACGGAGATGGATATTGCGGTGGTCAGCGCCGGCGTGAACCTGACGCTCGACGAACGGGGCGTCGTCACAGCGGCCCGTGTGGCGCTGGGCGCCGCGGCACCCACCGTGCTGCTTGTGGAAGAGGCGGCCGAGGCCATTATCGGCAGGACGCTGGACGAAGCCGCGCTTGAAAGGCTCGCCAAGGTCTGCTTTGGCGCCTGCCGCCCCATCGACGACAAGCGGGGCACCATCGAATTCAGAAGGAAAGTTGCGGGTGTGCTGGCCAAGCGGGCCGCCACGACCGCCTATGCTCGTGCAGGAGGCAAATGATGGCTGGTGTAGCAGTCTCAACCACAATCAACGGCGACAGCGTCGAGTACCTTTGCCAGCCGGACGAGACGCTGCTCGACGTCTTGCGCGATCGCCTGGGGCTGACGGGCGTCAAGGAAGGCTGCGGCACCGGCGACTGCGGCGCCTGCAGCATCATCCTCGATGACCGGCTGGTGTGTTCGTGCCTGGTGCTCGGTGCGGAAGCCGAGGGCCGCCGCGTCGAGACCGTCGAGGGCATGGCGCATGGCGACAGCCTGCACCCGCTGCAGCAGAAATTCCTGGAGCATGCAGCACTTCAATGCGGCATCTGCACGCCTGGCTTCCTGATCGCGGCCAAGGACCTGCTGGCCAAGAACCCCGATCCGACCGAGGAGGAAATCCGCTTCGGCCTCGCCGGGAACCTCTGCCGCTGCACCGGCTACGACAAGATCGTGCGTGCCGTTCAGGACGCGGCAAACGTGATGAAGGGAGCATGACGATGAATTTCGATCCGCGTTACTCCACTCGCAACTTCGCCTCCGTCGGCACACGTCCTATCCGCCCCGACGGCGTAGACAAGGTGACGGGCCGCGCGCGCTACGGCGCGGATTTCAACATGGCCGGCCAGTTGGTCGGGCGCGTCCTCAGAAGCCCCCACGCCCACGCCACGATCAGGAAGATCGACACGTCGAAGGCGGAGAAGCTCCCCGGCGTGAAAGCGGTGATCACCGCGGCCGACCTGCCAGACCTCACCGATGGCGATGCCGCCATGTACGACATCCTCGACAATTGCATGGCGCGCACCAAGGCGCTCTATGACGGCCATGCGGTGGCCGCGGTGGCAGCCGTCGACGCCCGCACGGCGAGGCAGGCGCTGAAGCTGATCGAGGTCGACTATGAGCTTTTGCCGCATGTTACCGATGTCGACGAGGCGATGAAGCACTCCGCGCCGCTCATCAACGACGCCATCTTCACCGAGGGCCTCGAGGAAAAGCCGGTAAAGCCGTCCAACGTCACCAAGCGCAGCCAGTTTGGCCATGGCGATGTCCATCAGGGTTTCGGGCACGCCGATTTCATCGTCGAGCGCTCGTTCAAGACCGAGCAGACGCATCAGGGCTATATCGAGCCGCATGCCTGCGTGGCGAGCGTCAGTTCCGACGGCACCGCCGACCTCTGGGTCTGCACGCAGGGGCATTTCGTCTATCGCCAACACTGCGCCCAACTGCTTGGCATGGAAGCCTCGAAGCTGCGCGTCACCTCCTCGGAGATCGGCGGCGGCTTCGGCGGCAAGACCCATGTCTGGGCCGAGCCGGTGGCGCTGGCGCTGTCGCGCAAGGCGGGGCGCCCGGTCAAGCTGGTGATGACCCGCGACGAGGTGTTCCGCGCCTCGGGCCCGACCAGCGCCACCTCGATCGACGTGAAGATCGGCGCCCGCAAGGACGGCACCATCACCGCCGCCGAAGCGACGCTGCGCTATTCCTGTGGTCCGTATCCGGGCTCCTGGGCCGAGATCGGCGCCATGACGGCGTTCGCCTGCTACAGGCTCGAGAACGTCAAGACGGTCGGCTACGAAGTGTTGGTCAACCGGCCGAAGACGGCGGCCTATCGCGCGCCCTCCGCACCCATGGCGGCGTTCGCGGTGGAAAGCGCGGTCGACGAACTGGCCAAAGAGATCGGCATGGACCCGGTCGACTTCCGCATAAAGAACGCCGCGCAGGAAGGCACCAGGTCGTCCTACGGCCCGGTCTATGGCCCGATCGGCATCGGCCCGACGCTGGAGGCGGTGAAGAACCATCCGCACATGAAGGCGCCGCTCGGAAAGAACCAGGGCAGGGGCATGGCCTGCGGCTTCTGGTTCAACTTCGGCGGCCAGACCTGCACCGACCTCAACATCGGCATGGACGGCTCGGTCTCGCTTGCCGTCGGAACGGTCGATGTGGGTGGTTCCCGCGCGTCGCTGTCGCTGGTGGCGGCGGAGGAGCTCGGCATCGCCTACGAGCAGGTCAAGGCGATCGTCGCCGACACCTCCAGCCTCGGCTACAACGACATGACCGACGGCAGCCGGGGCACCTTCTCGTCCTCCATGGCGACCATCTCGGCCGCCCGCAACGCGATCAAGATCCTGCGCGAACGCGCCGCGCAGATGTGGGACATTGCCGTCGACGACGTGGTCTGGGAACAGGGCCACGCGGTTGCCAAGGGCGAGAAGCACGGCAATCTCGGCAAGCTGTCGCTGAAGGAGATTGCCGCCGCGTCGGGCACGACCGGCGGACCAATCGCCGGCCACAGCGAACTCGTCGCCGACGGTGCCGGCGTCTCCTTCGCCACCCATATCTGCGATATCGAGGTCGACCCCGAGACCGGCGCCACGAGAGTGTTGCGCTACACGGTGGTGCAGGATGCGGGCAAAGCGGTGCACCCGACCTATGTGGAGGGACAGTATCAGGGCGGTGCCGCGCAAGGCATCGGCTGGGCGCTCAACGAGGAGTATATCTACGGCAAGGACGGGCGGCTGCAGAACCCCGGCTTCCTCGACTACCGCATCCCGGTCTGCTCGGACCTGCCGATGATCGACACGCAGATCCTCGAGATCCCCAACCCCAACCACCCCTACGGGGTGCGCGGCGTCGGCGAGACGTCGATCGTGCCGCCGCTGGCGGCGATCGCCAATGCGGTCTCAAATGCAGCCGGCGTGCGGATGGCGCATATTCCCATGTCGCCGCCACGCATCCTGGCGGCGATCGAAGCGGAACGGGCAGGCTGATGGTCGAAGTGACGCTCTGGGGATCGCTTGGCGCGGCCGCCGGAGGCAAGAACAAGGTCGAGATCGAGGCCAAGGACATAAGGGAGCTGTTCAGGAAACTGGCTGAACAGTATCCCGGCATCGAGCCCTTGATCGACCGCGGCATCGCCGTCGCCATCGACGGCACGATCTATCGCGACACCTGGTCGAAGGAATTGCCAAAGGGCTCGGAGATTTTCCTGCTGCCGAGGCTGGCAGGGGGATAATTGGACAAGCGTCTCGCTGCTGTCGCTCAGCAACGAGCCCGACACCATGCCGCAGGCGATCGACGCGACGGGCGCCGAGGGCCGTACCCGACTCTATGTTGCCTTCACGATTCTCGGTTTAGTCGGTCGGCGGGATTGAGCCGCGCTCTCGAGGGCCAAGGCCAACCGCTTCTCGTCTTCGATGGCGCGGTCGACTGCCTCAATTTCCTCTTGGAGCGCCTTCAACTCGGCTCCGTAGCTGGAGCCGTCGCTGTCCCCGATCTGAAAGCCACTTGCCCGCATTGCGTCGCGGGTATGGTGCACGTTACGGACTCCTTCGCGTCGAGTCGCGACCAGGATTTCCCTGAACTCTCCAAGACGTTCAACGTGATTGCGAGTCATTGCGTTCTCCTTACGGCGCAGAAGGTTTAAATGACTACAGGAGATACTCTCGACAAAGCATGAGTGCGAAAGCTCAAATTTGAACGTCTTGCAATAACGTGGAGCGCAGCAGGCGGAAATTGGCTTGGGACCCAGGTGTTAGACTCTTCCGCCGAGCGCGTCTGCTGCTCGGCTCGGCTGCTCGTCGGCGCGCTTGCTGGTCCATCCAGCTGCGGTTCTGGATCGCGAGAGTCCGTTTCTGAGCGCACAGCGACGCTGGTCTCAATGTCCGAAAAGAGGCGCAAGGCGGACCTGCCCGATGTTTCATGCGCGAACGCCTGAGATGCGAGCGCCGCCATTAACCATCGATTAACTATCCGGTCGCCTTTAATTCAATTTTGCAGCATACTGATCTGGGTAGCGAGGCTACTCAGGGAGACTGAAACAAGAGGTAATTCTCCTTTCGCGCACACCTGCCACTCGCGACAGTCGAAATTGAAAAGGAACGACGGAACACCGTCGTCTCATAGGGAGGCGCCAGCATCTTGTTTGATGAGGAGCGCCAGAATGAAAATCGAAGATGCAGTTACGGCAGTGACGTCGGAGGCGAGCGCGCTCATGTCTTGCCTCGGCCAGCCCGTTATCGCTTACCACGTCACGGAAATCATGAGAGAGGCAGACCTTGCACACGCCCGCGAGATGCAACTCGCGCTGCTGCGACGAAGCATCGAAGCTCTTGTCGATGACGGCCTGGAAGGCGTCGCCGCCGAACATTTTGCATCCCAGTTCGACGGCCGCATCGGCTTGACCTGGAGACTCCTGCACGCATCCGACGGCGTGGCGCATTGATCAAGACCAGAGCGGTAGGTCGCGCCGCGGCGCGCCGGAGCGCAGAACCCAGTAAGTTCCATTCAGCACGCGCCGATCATCAACGCGTGGCGGCGAAATCGCTTTCGTCCAACCCGCGGGCCGATAGCCGACAATCCACAAATCCACCAATCTCGATCATTTCCCGGTTTATGGGTTCACGGCCTAGATCAGTAGCGTGTGGTGTTCCTCACATCGGAAGCTCCGGGCTATTCTCAGCAAAGTATTCGTGATTATCAGCGTTTGATGTGGCTCTAGGCGGGTTTTCGGCCGCGAGTACCTTGGCGGCATCCTGACCATAGACATAGTCGTTTGTTGATGCGACGATGAAAAAGTGACTTATTTCATGTATAATCGTTCCAGACCTTGAATCCGTTCCTTTCAGAGCGGCTAGCCAGAACTTGGGACAAATAAAGATACTGTAAGGTTGATTACGGTACACATATGCATAGTCTCCCGATTCGCAGTCGCTGCCGTGGCATCCAAACGATATTGCTTTGTTTGCAAGAGTATCCGTAATCTTCGAGAAATTTCCAGTGGCCTTTGCGTACAGTCCTACGGTATGCGCCCCAAACCATGTCAGATATCGTTGGGAATTCGGTTGCTGGGCCGAGGGCGTGGCCTGCAAAACCTGCAGGGCAGCCGAGGCTATGTTATTTGCTTCCGCCAGCGCAGCGCCAATATCATCCTGTTGAGGGCTGTCACACTGGTCGAATTTGGGAGCCGAGAGCGGTATCCGTTCCGGAGGAATCCGACCTGACAGAAGCCTGAACGTGGCGGCGTTGCTCAAAACTGCTGCCCGTCTCAGGGCACCTGGACGGCCAATCAGCAGACCCACTCCCTCTGTATCGTAGGTAACCACATAGTTCCCTGCTTCATAGATGGCGTAGTACAATGACAGATCGACGGGCACGGAAATCGATTGTCCGGGTTCAATATTGATAAAATCAGCCTCAGTCGGTTCTCCTCGCTTCACCAAACGGCCGATATACTGAACTGGCTGCGACCCTCTCGTCACTGAAAATATTTCGCCGGAGACGCCGTTGATTGGCGTGGTCCACTTGAGCACCCTGATCGGGCTGCCTGATCGGTTCGTGAGAGTAAAGTCAATAATTAGGGGGGTATCGTTTCCATAAGAAGGCAGGCGCGATTGCAGAACTATCTCAATTTCCTGATTCTGCTGCGCAAACGCCAAAGGCACAACGCTAAAAAAACATGAAAGTGCCAATACAATATTTCGAACAATACTCGGCATTTTTATGCTCCTATATAACCACGATTAGACTCTATTGCTTCGTCTAAGTGAGTTTTTAGTTTGCGATAACATACCGGAAACGCCCACGGCCTACCTTGCAAGTTAGGAATGAAATTGCTGCAGGCCGGGCATTGCAACTTACCGCAAATTCAAAAAAACAGGAACACGAAATCATGTCCGTGGCCACGTATGCCATCGATTTCGGCTGACACCTTCTTTGGGGTGGTATAAGATGAATGGGTACTTTTCCATCAAGCTCCATAAGAGGGGGCCGTCATGAGCGAGCGTCGGAAAGGCATAATAACCAGTTGCGCGATTTTGAGGTTTTTTGCCCTGGTTTTCGGGTTCTGTTTTGCTTTCAGCGGCACTGCTTCAGCTGATTCCTGCGGAACAGAAGCTACTCCCGGTTGGAATCTCGAGAATCCTCCGGCCGAAGATCGTCAAGCAATTCAAGATCTTTTGTCCCGCTATGCCTGGACGATCGACGAAAGAAATGCAGCCGCGTTCACCGCCCTCTTTGCGAAACCGCAGTCGTCTTACTATGAGATTTGCAGTACAAGCAGCAGTATCCTCAAGTTGACACTCGATCTTGGTCCGGAGTCGCCAGACGATCTTCTTGAGCAGATGAAAATAATAGTTAAGAAACTGGAAACCGATAAGCTCCAGACCCGGCATCTCGTGACCAACACCTTGTTCGATGTGGTTGATGGTAAGACAGTGAATACCAAATCGATAGTCCTGGTCACTCTGCAGGACTCCCACTCTCCAGCACCGGTTCTTGACTATTCGGCGGATGCCCGGGCCTCTTTTGTAAAGGGCGACGACGACATCTGGCGATTTCAATCGCTTACTGTCCACGCCGACTATGCTGCTGGCTCTGTCGCAGCCAAGAAGCGATGACGCCCAAAGATCGGCTATGGGTTCACTGGCACGCTCCAGTGGGCTGAAATGCGTGCCGTTGCGCTGATCGCTGCTGTCCTCGGCATTGCGCTTCTCCTGCTGTCCGGGACGATCGGGCTTCGACATGCAGCTTTTGTATCGACGCCGCGAGCCGGCGAGAGGCAAGGCTCCGATCAGGCCGACGTGGTTTGCAGCAAGGCGAGCGGCTGCGCGGTGTCACAATTGCCGCGCGGTTCCGCTGTCAAGCTGCTGCGACCTCGCGGCGTCGATTTCGCTCCGGCTGAACTCGATGGGAAGTCGTTTGCCGAAGCCGTTACGCGATGGAACCCTGACATCTTTTGGGCGCCAGCCTCAAAGAGCACCGACGTCATAACCAGGTCTGGCGATGAAGCGCGGGCGGTGTTCGGTCCTATTCCCGACGGCGATTGCGACAGCCCACAAATGAAGGTCATCCCACTGGAAGTTGATGGCAATGTCGTCGACCTCAAGCCCAATCCGACAAAACCAGGTTCTCCGCTGGAGTTCGAGCACAGGAACGAAAACGGAGAGGTGGTGAAATGGACGGCGACATTGCCCAAATGCGACAAGCCTTCGCTGACTGGCAGCACGACCTACTGTGGGCTGAACTCGCGTGTCGTAAGGGTCGTGCGCGGCAACGTTGAATGGCTGTTCCTCTGCAGAAAATCCAATATCAGCCAGGAGGTCAGCGCCGATCCCTACTGGACGCGGTCGGATCCGAGATTTTCTGTCTTCGGCACAATCGGATTCAATCGGAAATCCGGAGAAATCATCTTCTTCGACGGCCGCAAGGACCAGAGCGTGTTCGACTGGTCAAAGCCCTTCGTTCCGCCAGGCGGGCGAAACTATTCCGATAATGTCGGAAGGACTGCGGCGGAGAAAATCTATGATTCGACGTTCAAGATCTCGTGCCATGCATGCCATGACAACAAAAGCCCCTATGTGATTGATCCGCACATTGCACAGAGCAGGGTAGGGTTCCGTTCAGCCGACGATCCCAAATCGACCGCCTTCAGCCTGGGAGATTTTCTACCGCATCGGCCGCGGTTGCCGGGCGCGCCGTTCCGCGTGGTCGGCTCCGGCTACACCAGCACCTACCCCAATGAACTTCGCCATGCCAGGACGGTCGACGATCCAACGGGCAACTGCACAAGCTGCCACACGCTTACCACACAAATCACGGGCCGCCGTTTTGCCGCGGACGCAGTGGGGCATGAGCCGACGGTCACGTCGCCAACCTGGGTCCAATTGCTCGAGCTGCGCGAGGAAGAGATCATCTACGCAGGGATCGCCGCACACCGGACGGATTGGGCGGCCGGCAGCGGTGGCATCCATCCCTGGATGTTGCCGGGGTCCGGCAATGACCTGTCCTCCCGCGCGCCTCGCCTGAGCTCAGAGGACTGGCGGAAGCTGAGCGACTGTCTATGGGGAGCCGGTGGCTCCGAATGTGGCTACCGCCCACTCTACACTGGCTGCCCGGCGCCAGAGGCGGAGGATGAAGGCTCTTCGCTCGCCGATTCCAGGCTTCAGCTGTTGCCTCGGCCGCCCGGAGAGGAGGCGAAGACGCGTGTCCTTCGTGCAAGCTGGACCTTTCGCAACAGCTACGGTGGTGTTCCGGAGCGCGACGATATCAGGATCAATGTGGCCGTCAGGACGGACGCGATTCCGGCAAATGGGGAACCGCCACAAAGTGGCGACTATCCGAGCATCGAACAGGCAAAGGGTACCAACGCCGAGGCCATCTCCGGTTCGGTCAGCGCAGCCGGTTCCAGCTTGTTGGTTGAGAACGTTTCGTTTGCCGGTCACACGAAGTGGAGCGATCCGACGCCGTCGATGTCGCCGCGCACTTTCCAAGTCGATCTGCCTGGTGAGTGCAACCGACGCACCTTGATACGCTTGGTGCCCAAACGGTTCTGCTTCGACCAGAGCGAAGCGGCATTTAGCGCGGCAGATCACTTGATCTACGCCGATGTTCAGTGTGACGAGCTGCGATGATCCGCTCGACGCGATCGAAAGCGGCTGATGAGCGCCGGTATTTGCGATAACATGACTGGTGCTACATGGTCGCCGCACCAAGGAGGGTCCCAGAGCCGTGACCACACCGGTTCCATTGGCTAGCCCGATTTTGCCCGGCAGCCCAGGGAAGTCTGTTGCAGAGCGGCGTTATCTCACCATTCTGTTTTGCGACATGGTGGGGTCAACCGAATATGCCGACCGCCTGGATCCCGAGGACTTCCAACGCCTGATCGAGAGCTTTCTGCAGACCTGCAGCAGCGTCATCCGCCGCCGCAAGGGTGTGACGGCCAGCTATATCGGCGACGCCGTCCAGGCCTATTTCGGTTATCCAATTGCTGGCGAGGACGACAGCGAGTTCGCCGTGCTCGCGGCACTCGAGATCGTCGATGCGGTAGGCACCATCTCGGCAAGTCTGGGATATCCGTTGCAAGTGAGGGTGGGTATCGCGAGCGGCCAGGTCGTGGTGGGGGAGTTCGTCGGCGCGCCGAGCGGCGTGTCCACCGTCGCCTTCGGCCACGTCGCGCATCTAGCGGCACGGCTGCAGGTCCTGACCAAGCCGAACACGATCCTTGTCGACGCGGCGACCTTCGAGGCCGCGAGCGGCGCGATTGATTTCACCACGTTCGGCAAACATGAGCTGAAGGGATTCGCCGAGCCAGTCCAGGTTTGGCAGGTGCAACGGGCGCGCATGGTGCCGACTCGCTTTGCAAAGCGTGCGCGCATGACCAAGCTGTGCGGCCGCAATGCCGAATTGCGACTGCTGATGGAGCGCTGGGAGACCGTCGTGCGCGACAGGCGCGGCAATGCGGTGTTGGTCTCGGGGGAGTCGGGAATCGGCAAATCCCGGTTGCTCAACGAGATCCAGCAGCGCCTGCGCAGCTTTCCGCAGCTGACCATGCAATGTTCTCCGACCTTTGAGAACAGCACCCTTTATCCATTCCTCGCGGAGTTGCAGAGGATCGCAACGATCGAGGACGGTGACTCGACGGAAGAAAAGCTGCGAAAGCTCAGCAACGGATTGTCGATAGGTTCTGTGTCCAGCGACGTCGCGCTGGCGATCTTCTCAAGCCTGCTCGGCCTACCGACGACTATGCCGGACAGGCTTGAAGGGATAAGCGCCGAACGACAGCGCAACATTGCCGAGCAAGCGTTCATCGATTTGGTCAGTTATCTGGCGCGTGCTACCCCGATCCTGATCTTGTTCGAAGATGAACAATGGGCCGACGCGACCTCGCGCGACCTTCTCGACAAGATCGTCGCCAGCCTGGCTTCGACTCCTGCGCTGTTGCTTGTGTCGAGCAGGAACCACTCAAGCGTTCCGTGGGTCGACGGGCCGGACGTGCATCACATCAGTCTTGAAGCGCTCGGCCGCGAGGATGCCGAAGCGATTGTCCATGACATCAGTCCGAATGCGCTCGCTGCTGATGTTTCGGTGGTGCTCGACCGCAGTGAAGGCGTCCCTCTCTATATCGAAGAGCTTACGCGGAGCGTGGTCGAAACAGGATTGCGGCTGGACGTATCGCAGCCGAAACGTCTGTCACCTACGACCAACATTCCGAACTCCCTGCAGTTCTCGCTGCTTGCCCGCCTCGACAGGCTGGGGCCCGCCAAGGAAATTGCGCAGATCGCAGCGGCGATCGGCCGCGTATTCGATTTCGACATATTGCGCGAGATCTGCGATTGGCCCGAAGCGGAGTTGCGCGCCGCGGTTGGCGACCTGGTGCGCACGGGGCTGATCGTCGCCGAACGGGGGACAGCCGGCGCGGGCTTTTCGTTCACCCACGTGCTCCTGCAGCAGGCCGCCAGAGGCACGATGCTGCACGAGCGCGCGCAGCAGATTCACCGATTGATTGCCGAATGTATCGAACTGCGCGACCACAACGCGGCTTTTGCCTATCCCGAAGTGCTCGCTGAGCATTTCGCAGACGCAGGTCTGTTCGACCGCGCCGCTGACTACTGGCTGCTGGCAGGGCTGAAGGCGGCCAAGACTTGGGCAAAAGTCGACGCGGTGCGTACCTTCAGGAAGGGGCTTGAAGCCGCGAAACTCTTGCCCGAATCCGACGATCGTAGCCGCAGGCTGCTTCGCTTCGAACTGGAACTGGGCGACGTGCTCTACGCTGCGCTAGGCTACGTGACGGGCGAGGGCAGTGCCGCATATCAGCGGGCCATAGAACTGAGCGGGAAGCTTGGCGAGCCGGAATCGACGATCAGGGCGCTCGACGGGCTTTTCGGCACCCATTTCAACTCAGGTCAGTTCGGTAAGGCCCTCGCGGCCAGTGATGAGTTAATTCGGGTCGGCGAGGAGGGCGGTTACCTAAACGCGCTCGTCATAGGTCTGCAGTTCAAGGGGATGAGTCTGTTCTCACAGGGCGAGTTGGTGGCGGCCCGGCAATATCTTGAGCGCGCTCTCAGCCACAAGGACAGCGCAGACAAGGTCGGCAGCGACTTTCCGAGCATGGCCATGATCTACCTTTCCTGGACCTTGCATATTCTGGGATATCGCAGCCAAGCGCTGAAACTCTACCTCGAGGCGGAGGCGACCGTTCGGCAGCAGTCCGCCTATCGTCTGGCCGCCTGCCTGGGAAACGGGTGCGTGTTGTTCGCCTTCCGCGAGGAGAGCAGTTCGATCGCTCGACTGGCGGATGAACTCCTGCCGCTGGCGCAGGAAAACGGTTTCAATCTCTGGGCAAGGGTGGCGCGCTTTTTTGGTGGCCTGGCTGCATCGAGCCTCGATGACAGTCTGGTGGGTAGCCATATGATGGCATTGACCGAGAGTGATCTTGAAGATGAGGAGGTCGACAAATCGTGTTATTTAGGCTTGCTCGCCAAAGCTTTCATGAACTCCGGGCAATTCAGTATAGCGGCAGTGACCGTTGAGAAAGGTCTGCGCGAAGCCGAAAAGATTGGCGAGCATTACTTTACAGCCGCGTTGCTTCGCATTCGCGGTGAGATCGAACTTGCAAATGGAGCAGGAGACAGAGCGGCGGAGGCTTCTTTCCGCGAGGCGATTGCCTTTGCCAGACAGCAGAACGCCAGGAGTTGGGAGTTGCAGGCGACCAACAGTCTGGCGAAGCTGTTGCGGTCACAGGGTCGGTTCGAAGAGGCCCGTGCGGAATTGCGGGAGGTCAACGATTGGTTCACCGCAGAAGATGTGGAGTAATCAGCAGTGCATCACGTCTGTGCCGGCAATCTCGACGAGAGGCTTCTTTTCGTCGCGAAAATTGTAATCATGGGTCGAGAGCGGAACAGCTGCCCTCGACCGCATACGACGGCTCGCGATTGAGAAATGCGCGCTTGAACCAAATCCGCAGGCTAATGTCACCGGTGACGCCACCGCCGTGCCGGCGGCGCCGTTGTGCGGCGGCAGGAATGGTCGGCTATTTGATCTAATTTCTTTGCAGGCCGTTAATGCGGCCATGATGTTAATCAGCATTTGCTAATGAATCGTTCAAACCTAAGGCAAGCAATGACCAAGAATCTCGGCAATGCACGCCACACGCCGGCGAAGGCCCAGCAGGTCTCCCTTCTTGGCAAGGTCGCGCCGACGCTGTTTCCGCTGGTCGCGGCGGCGCTGGGCTACATGATCGGCAGGCAATTCTTCGGCATCTAGCGGGCTTGCCGCTGCCCGGCTTGGCGCACTCAAACGCCTCAGCGAACTGACCAGAACAACGCGCCGGCCGGCATTCGCGCTGCAGCCGCCGGTCGCCAGAGTTCGGCGTCAGACGTGGACGTCGCCGAAGGAAAGTTCGCCGTCGTCGCGGGCTGCGAAAAAGACGATGGCGAGCAGCCAGGCATAGAATGCCGCCACGACGACCACGATAACGACACCGGGAATGGGGCCAAGGGCGGCGCTTTCGACGGCCTCACGAAGCGAACCGACAAACCCGGTCTTGAGGCCCACGGTCTGAAGGCTGGGGGTCGATATCTTGACCACCCAGGCCAACAGCAGGATCAGGAACAGGTAGATGTAGTTTCGCCGCAGGCGTCGCGCCAGCGCAGCGCGCTGCGACAGCAGGAACTTCGGCGCGCGCAGGCCTTCGCCGACGATGAGCAGCCAGTCAGACGCAAAATCGGGCTGCGGGGAAAAGATCTGCGCGAAATAATGACGTTCGAACTGCCGCACGCGAGCCCGGTAGAAGTCGAAGAACCGATAGCGGCGCGCCTCGATCCACAGCAAAAGCAGGATCAGCAGCATGGCGAACAGCAGCACGCCGTGATGCGCACTGGCCGTGGACAGCGATACCGAAAGCAGCGCCGCCACCACAGTGATCGCCCAGTTCGTCGTCCGGTCGAGCCGGTCGCGCCATCCCGCCATGCGGGCGATCTCGGCGCGGTGAAAATGCGACAGCGTGTTCACGCGCTCCGTCGATGAAAGGACGAGGCCCGTGGGTTTTGCCGACGCATCGTTCATGACATCCTCCGGCAAGGACTAGAACACTTTGCCGGCAACATTGTTCCCTGTCGGTCACTCGGTTACTCGGTCCCGCCGATCCAGTCGACCAGGAGGGCGGCGAGACCGAAGGCGGCGGCGATGGCGCAGACCGCTGGCCATCCGCCCCAGGTCCAGGCGATGCCGGCCAGCATCGAACCGATGGCGCCACCAATGAAGAAGATGCCGACGAACAGACCGTTGAGGCGGCCGCGCGCCCTGGGCTGCAGCAGGTTGATGGCGCGGCGGCCAAGCGTCTGGTCGCCGGTGACGCCGATGTCGAGCAACACGGCGCCGATACCCATCGGCATCAAAGGTCCCCATGGGGCTTCCACCTGGACGGAGCCGGACCACGCCGCGAGCGCCATCGAGCCGACCAGCAAGAGGTGGCAGGCGATGGTGGCGGAACGCGTCCAGCCGCGATCGCCGGCGCGGCCGAACAACGGCGTCACCAGCGCGCCGCCGGCGCCGACCAGCGCGAACAGCGCAATGCCGCGCTGGCCGAGATCGAAGGGCGGCAAAGCCAGGCGCAACGCCACCGCCGTCCAGAACAGGCTGAACGCTGCCATCACCAGGGCCGCCGTCAGCGCCCGTCGCCGCAGCACCGGCTCGTCGCGCAGCAGGTGGAGCAGCGAGGCGATCAGCATGCCATAGGACGATCTCGCCGTCGGCCGCCGCCGCGGCAGGGTGAAGGCGAGCACGCAGGCGAGCATGACGAGGGCCGCGGCGCTGAGGCCGTAGAAGGCGCGCCAACCCCAGGCATCGGCGATCAGGCTGGCCAACGGGCGTGCCAGCAGGATGCCAACCATCAACCCGCTCATGACATCGCCTATGACGCGGCCATCCTGTCCGGGCGGAGCCATCGAGGCGGCGATCGGCACCAGGATCTGGATGGCCGAGCAGGCAGCACCGAGGATGAACAGGACGATCAGCAGCGCGGCGGCGGTGGGCACCAGTGCGGCGACGCCGGCCGCCAGGGCCGCCGCGATCAGCATGCGCAGGATCAGGATGCTGTTTTCCGAGAGGTCGGCAAGCGGCACCAGGAAGAACAGGCCGGCGGCGTAGCCGAGCAGGGTGGCCATCGCGACGAGGCCGGCGCTTGCCACACTGGTGCCGAGCGATGGCCCGATCAGGCCGACCAGCGTCTGCGGGGCGAACAGATTGGTGACGATGATGCCGACCGCGGTGGCAAAGAGCAGTGTCTGCGGGCCGGTTATGGTCGCGGCCGGCCCGGCCACCTCATCAACCGTCTTAGGCATTGGCGTATCAGGCATTGGGTCCTCAGCAAACTGCATATCGTGGGAAGACTTTATGCCGAAGCATTATCATGCTACAATTGAATCAATTCGATAATGATTATGCGAGGAGCGCATGAACATCCATGATCTCGAAGCTTTCATTGCCGTGGTCGAAACCGGCTCGATCGTCGGTGCCTCGGCCAGGCTCAACCTCACCCAGCCGGGCGTGACGCGCCGCATCCAGAATCTGGAAGACGGGCTGGCGACGGCGCTGCTCGACCGCCAGTCGAAGCCGCTGAAGCCGACCGCCACCGGCCGCGAGGCCTATGAGCATGGCCGCCGTGTGCTGCGCTCGCTCGAAGATCTCAAGGCTGGGGTGTCGCCGCAAGGCGAGGTCAGGGGCGAGTTCCGGCTGGGCATCATGCCCTATCTCTCGGATGCCGCGCTGGCGCTGCCGCTCGACAGCCTGCGCGCGGCCTTTCCGCAGTTGACGCTGCGCATCACCTCCGGCTGGTCGCCGAGACTGGTGGAGCAGGTGGCGCGCAGCGAGCTTGACGCGGTCGCGGTGTGCCTCGCCGAGGGCGTGGCGCCGCCGGACGAACTGGTCCAGGACGATCTCGGCCTGCAGTCGGTGCTGCTGGTAGCGTCGCGCGGCCTTGGCGTGCCGCGGCCCGCCGACCTTGCGTCGCTGTCTCGCTTCCCCTGGGTGATGAACGAAAACGGCTGCGGGTTTCGCGCCTTCATCCGCCAGAGTTTCGAGGGCGCAAGGCTGCCGTTCCAGGTCGGGGTGGAGGCGCTCAGCGTCGACCTCAGAATGTCGCTGGTGGCGCGCGGCCACGGCATCGGTATCGTCACGCCGGGTGCCTTCGCCGACAGCCGGTGGCGTGACGCGGTCGAGGTCATCGACTGTCTGGACTTCAAGCCGCAGGTGCGCGCCTGGCTGCTGCATCGCCCGCCGGCCGGTCGGCTCGGCCGACCCATCGCGCTGTTTCGCGACGCGCTGATCGAAGGGCTTGAGGTGCCGATGCCCCTGGTGTCGTAGTGCGGGTGGACCACAATTTGCAAAAACGACCCTGAAATGATTGAGATACAAAGATTTTCTTCAGACGTACATCAATAAGCCGGCACAATTTTTAGGCAATCTTTAGACAACATGTCGATTGCCGCAGGTCATGCTGGCAAATGGTTCTTTGTCGGATTCGTCCGAGACGGCAATGATTCATTGCTTGACACTGGGCCAAGATGAAGAGCTATGCTGGATCACGCTCAAAAGTTCGCACGGGGGAATCTGTACATGGATTTCATCGAGAGGTGGTTGGGTATTTCACCTGACGGCGGCGACGGATCGACCGAAGCTCTCTACATACTTGCCGTTGTCGCAATATTGGCGCTTGTCTTCCACAAGCGCATCGTGCAGTTCGCGCGCGGTTTCTTCGCGCGCAAATAGCCAGCGTACCGTTCAAGTTCCGCTTTATTCGTGTGACCAGAGTTACAAGCGGCACCAGTCGTCCAACCAGTCCAAAGCGCTGTTGCCGCGCGAATCCCGTCGCTAATCAGGCGTTGCCCTGCGTTAGCTTCAGAAAGGGAGTCGATGCGTGGAATAGCGGCAATCCTGCGAGCACTGTTCTCCGCCTGGATTCCAGCGCTGATCGAGATGGCTCACCGCTTCTGTCGCCGGTGGCGGCTGGGGGGTGACCGTCGGGTCGACCAGAAGGGGTCCCGGGCACATTGCGTGCCAATCGACCATCCTGCATTCTGCCGGCCCGATCCGCTGATCTACGATCAATACTATCTGATCGGCCTTGGCCTCGCGGTGACCTGGGACAATCCCGACATTGAGGTGCGCCAGGGTGGGGTGCCCGTTCCCGCCGGCAAGTTGCAGGCTGACACCGACTACGAGGTGCGCGTCCGCGTCTGGAACGCCTCCAAGGATGCCGTCGTCGTCAAGATGCCGGTTCACCTGTCCTATCTGTCGTTCGGCATCGGAACCGTGTCGAATCCGATAGACACCCGGCCGGTCTCGGTAGGGGTGATCGGATCCGCCAGCCAACCCGGGTTCGTCTCCTTCGACTGGCATACGCCTCGGGAAGCAGGTCACTATTGCCTGCAGGCCTTGCTCGACCCGGCCGACGATGCCAACTTCGCCAACAATCTCGGACAGAAAAACACCGATGTCGGGCTGGCGCAGTCGCCGGCGACATTTCAATTCGAGCTGCGCAACGCCACCCGCCGGCCGCACCGGTATCGCTTCACCGTCGATGCCTACACCATTCCGCCGCTCAACCCCTGCCGTGACGACCGCCAACCGACAGAGGAGGCCGTCAAGGCCGAGCAGAAGCGCCGGCTGGCGGCACATTTGCCGGCGGTTCATCCGCTGCCGCCTGGCTGGAAGGTCGAGATTTCCCCTGACCACCCGTCGCTGGCACCGGGCGAACAGGTGACGATCACGGCGGTCGCCACCCCGCCGAACGGCTGGACCGGCCGGCAAGCCCTCAATTTGAATGCGTTCGACGAGGGTGAGCACGCCAGCGGCGGCGTCACCTTGACCGTCCTCAGCAGAGTGGAGCCGTGATGGCCACCGACGACAAATCCTGGACCACGTGCACGACAGCGGACAAGGTGATCTCGGTCAACCAGTACATCAGCGCGGCGATCACCAGCGGCATATTCGCGGCCGTGATGGCTGTGGTGCTGATTGCGATGGGCGAACCGTGGTGCTTGCCGATTGCGCTTGTGGTGACCGGGATTGTCTGGATTCTCGCCTATTGCGACTGGTGGCTCAACAACCGGCTGGTTTGTCTCGGCGACAAGAGCCCGGTCAGCGTCGTCGGCATGGTCATCAGCATCGAGCCGCCGTCGGAGAAGACATGGCCCGGAAGCCTGGACTCCGACTACAGCCTCAACCTGCTGCTGCCGAACAACCCCGTCGGCGTCAGCCAGGCCGTTGCCGGCGCCAGCGTTCCGTTCGGCTATCTGATGGCTGAAACCGCCACCACCTCCTCGCACGGCTTGCTGTTCACCGGGAATCCGGCGGAGGACAAGGCGACCGGGGTAAAATCAGAGGCACTGCACGTGGAGTTCGAGGGCGCGTCGATCCACGACCTGCAGACCGTCAACATCCTCGCGCTGATTGCAGCCCTGACGGCGCTGGCGCTCTGCATGTCGGGCGTCGGCGTGGTCGTTGCCTACATCCTGGCGCTTCTCGCCTTGCTTGCCGCACTGCTTGGCGCGGCCTTCAGCAGTTCGGACACGGCCAGCCCGAGCGATGCCGGCCTGCCCAGCATCGAGGTCAACAAGGGCGATGGAACCGGAGCGACAATCCTGGGTGTGACCGGCCGATGGGTCTATGATGCCGGACATATCCACGACAGCTTTCATGAAGGCCACAACGAACTGCATCCGGTCCAACAGGCGCAGATCCTGGGAGGGCCGTGGGACGGTGACTGGCCCCCCGATATCGACGGGATCATTCGCGGCTACCAGGATGGCTACGCGCAATCCCAGGATCCGCTCACCAAGGAGCAGCAGGCGCGGCCCGGCTCCAAATGGTCGGTCCATCCCTATGTCGACGGCTGCAACGACCGGCCGGATCATCCTCCGCACTAGGTCGTTGCAGGCGACGACACCGAGGAGCTTCTGGGTCCGGTCGCGAGCTTGCGCATGCACGCATACAGGCAGGGCCGTCGCGTCCGGCGCGTTAGGGCAGTCGATACTTACGAATCCTTTCAGGCGGTTGTGCGCGCCGGTTCAGATTTTGAGTCCGCGCCTTGAGAATCTCCTCGCCCTTGGGCAACATGGCGGCCATGCCTGAGACGCGAGAATGAACAAGCCGATTTCCGCCGCATCGCCGCGCAAGGCGACGATGTCGCTGACCGAGGCGCTCGTTGCCCGCACGATGCGTGCGGTCGAAGATGCCGGGCCGACGCCGGGCATGGTCTACATGACCGACGCCGACTATGCGCGCATCCGCGATGAGGTGCTGGCCGGCGCGCCGCCTGGACCCGTAAAACTGTTCGCCTATGGCTCGCTGCTGTGGAAGCCGGTCGGCGAGGTGAGGGGCGGCGAGCGTGCGGTTGCGACCGGCTGGCATCGTTCGTTCTGTTTTACGGTCAAGCGCTTCCGGGGCACGGTCGAGCAGCCAGGTCTGATGATGGCGCTCGACCGCGGCGGCCAGTGCCAGGGCATGGTTTTTGAGATCGCCGAGCCGGTGGCAGCCAACCTGGAAGCGCTGCTGCGCCGCGAGATGACCGTCCTGCCGGCTGTCAACGTGCCGCGCTGGCTGCAGGTCAGGACAGAAGGCGGCATGAGCCGCGCGCTCGGTTTCGTCGTCGATCCGGCCAATCCGCGCTATGCCGGCAAACTCGACAAGCAGGCGATCGCGGCGACGCTGGCCAGGGCCGTCGGCCACTGGGGTTCGGGTGCGGAATATCTGTTCGAGACGATCCGCCATCTCGAAGCTTGCGGCATCCGCGACCGCAATCTGTGGCAGTTGCAGGAACTGGTGGCCGAGGAGATCGGTCGTACCGACGCCGGCTGAAGCTAGCCATTTTCAGCGCCGCCAAATAATATTCAACCAAACGGTTGACAATCAAAAGCCGCACACGCATATTCAACCACATGGTTGAATTACTTACATACGAGATGGATCAGGTCTTTCACGCCCTTGGCGACGCGACTCGCCGGCAGATGCTGCGCGAACTCGCCGGTGGCGGGCGCACGGTGAGCCAGCTGGCTGAACCGTTCGCGATGTCGCTGGCGGCTGCTTCCAAGCACATCAAGGTGCTGGAAAATGCCGGGCTGATCCGTCGCGAAGTGCTCGGCCGCACGCATATCTGCCACCTCGAGGCTGGTCCGCTGGCCAGCGCGCATGAGTGGCTTGGAGCCTACTCGCGCTTCTGGACGGGGCGGCTCGACATATTGGAACGATTGCTGCGCGAAGACGATGCGCGCAAATCCTCGACGCAGAAGAAGGGAGACGAGACATGACCGATCGACATGCCGAGAATGGCTATGGCGTGCTGACCGAGCCGGCCACGTTGACGATCGAACGGCTGCTGCCCGGCCCGGCCGAGCGCATCTGGGGCTACATCACCGACCCAGAACTGCGCCGCCAATGGCTGGCCGCCGGCCCCATGGGAAGCGAGGCCGGCTCGCCCTTCGAACTCACCTGGCGCAACGACGAACTGACCGAGCCGGCCGGCGAGCGCCCGCCAGGATTTCCGGCTGTGCACACGATGCCGGGTGAGATCACCGAGATCGATCCGCCGCACCGGCTCGGCATCACCTGGGGCAGCACCGGCGGCGTCACTTTCGCACTGACCCCGCAAGGCAAGGATGTGCTGCTTACCATCGTCCATCGCCGCCTGGGTGACCGCTCGCTGATGCTCAACATCGCCCCCGGCTGGCACATGCATCTCGACATTCTCGCCGCGAGGCTGCGCGGAGAACAGCCGGAGCCGTTCTGGGACGGCTGGGCGAGATTGAGGCTGGACTACGACCGACGCCTGCCGGCCTGAGCAGGAGAAACACGAAACCCGTGGAAAGGAGACGATAGCGCCGGACACTTCGAGACTTGCCTGACCGATGCTTGATGAGCGGGCGATTGCCCGCATGACGACCGCTGCCCTGCAGCGACATTTCCCAACACTTCCCGAAATTTTTTGAACCGCCGGCCCGCGGGCCGCACAACCGCGCCTTTGTGCGCCAAGGAGAATGCCATGCGTAAATTGATCGCCGCCATGAAGATTTCCGTCGACGGCAAGGCGGAGGGGCCGACCGGCATCGCCGACTGGGTGCATGCCTGGTCGGAGGATTATGGGCTGACGGATCAGGTCGATGCCTGCGTGCTCGGTGGCCGCATGTATCCGGGCTACGAGCAGTACTGGACCGCGATCCAGAGCGCGCCCAACGAGCCGCTGCCGATGACCGGTAAGCCAGCGGCGCGGGAAGAGCTGCCCTGGGCACGCTTTGCCGCCAAAACGCCGCACTATGTGCTGTCGAACACGCTGAAGTCAGCCAACTGGCCGATGACGCGTTTTCTCAGGTCCAACGACGATGTCGCGGCACTGAAGCGCCAGCCCGGCAAGGACATCTATTTGATGGGCGGCTCGACCATCGTCGACAGCCTTACCGAGGCCGGGCTGGTCGACGAGTTGCGCCTCGTCCTCTATCCGCTGATTGCCGGCGAGGGCAAGGTGCTGTTTTCGACGACGGCTCAGCGGCGCGACCTGGAACTGACCAAAGTCGAGCAATTGCCGGGCGGGCGGCTGAGCCTGATCTACAAGATCGGCTGAGCGCTCAGAGCCTGTTTGGAAACTCCACAGGCTGTCTCACCCGTCCCTGAGCCAGACCAGCATTTCGCCGGGCTCGCGGTTGTCCCAGGCGAAATAAGGAATGGCGGTCAGGCGGGTTTGAGTGGTGGCCGGCGGCGCTGGCCGGTAGAGCCCGCTTTGCCAGCCGCCGCCGGCATCGGCTTGCGCGGTGGCCGACAGCGTCACCATCCCGCCGAGAAGCTCCGGCCGTTGCTGCGCTTCGACATCCGCCGTCCTCGGCAGCGTCAGGCGATGCAGCTGGCTTTCATTGTCGGTCGCCTCGACGCAGTAGATCAGCGGACCGCGCGACAACGCGACACGGCCGGCATCCTGCCGCACCTGCGGGTTGGCGTAAAGCCGCTCGATCGGCATTTCGAGATCGAGCAGGACGCGGTCGCCCTTCTTCCACGTGCGCCGGATCGCGGCATAGCCGTCGCTGGTGACATCCTCCAGGCCGACCGGGTCGCCGTTCACCCTCATTTCGGCGCCGGTGCTCCATGCCGGGATGCGCAAGTGGAGTGTGAACTCCACCGGTGCCTGCGGTTCGAGCGTGATCTCGACGGCGCCGTCCCAGGGATAACGGCTCGCCTGCGTCAGGCTCACCGGGGTGCCTGATATGTCGAAACGGGCGGTCGAGTCGCCATAGAGATGCACGGCAACAGCATCGTCGGCCAGGCTGTAGAAATAGCTGCCGATCGAGGCGACCATACGCCCGATATTGGGCGGGCAGCAGGGGCAACGGTGCCATTTCCAGCGGTTATGCTTGCCCCGGCTTTCGAGTGGATTCTCGTAGAAGAACAGCGAGCCGTCGAGCGACAGGCCCGAGATCGAGCCATTGTAGAGGGCGCGCTCCATGATGTCGGCGTAGCGGGCGTTCGGCCCCATGCCGAGCATGCGGCTGGCCCAGAACACCAGCCCGACCGCGGCGCAGGTCTCGGCATAGGCGCTCTCGTTGGGCAGGTCGTAATCGCTGGTGAAACCCTCATTGTCCGCCGACGGCCCCAGTCCGCCGGTGATGTAGAGGCTCTTGGTGGTGACATCGTCCCACAGCCGGTCGAGTGCCGTCCGCAGCGTGTCGTCGCCATATTCGGTGGCGATGTCGGCCATGCCCGAATAGAGGTACATTGCCCTGACCGCATGGCCGACGACCTTGTCCTGCTCGCGCACCGGAATGTGCGACTGGTTATACTCATAGGTCTTGAAGTGGAAATCCTTCGGATCGGCACCGCGGGCGCGCGCCTCCTCGTCGAAGTAATGTGGCTGCTGGCCGCGCTGGTCGATGAAGTATTTCGCCAGCTCCATGTATTTCTGCTCGCCGGTCACCCTCGCCAGCTTGACCAGCGCCAACTCGATCTCCTCGTGGCCGCAAAAGCCGTGTTTCTGGCCGGACCGCGGTCCCAGCACCGTGGCGATATGGTCGGCGAAACGGCACATCACATCGAGCAGTTTGCGTTTTCCGGTGGCCTGGTAGTAGGCGACCGCGCCTTCGATCAGGTGGCCGGCGCAATAGAGTTCATGGCAGTCGCGCAGATTGGTCCAGCGCTGGCCAGGCTGGATGCGCTGATACCAGCTCGAGAGGTAGCCGTCCGGCTGCTGCAGCTTCTCATACATGTCGATGACGGCATCGATCTTCTTCTCCAGATCGGGGTTCTTGCGCCGGTAGAGCGAATAGGCCGCGGTCTCGATGGTCTTGCCCCAGTCGGAATCCCAGAACATCTGCGTCGTCACCGTGCTGGCGGTGAAGCCGTCGCTGACATGGAAGGGGATGACGACACCGGGCGAGGGCCGGTCAGGGTCGATCTGCTCCAGCATGCGGGCCTCGACACAGCGGTCGTAAAGGATGCCGGCGGTGGCGCTGGCGACGGCGTCGGCGCGGTCGCCCCAAAAACCCTGCACGTGGACCTGCGGCACCGGCAGCGGGCGGAAGGCGAGCTTGGGTTTGCCCGTCTTGCCCGCTCCGACGGTTTGGGTGGATGGCGATGCGGTCATGAACTTACTCCATTCGGTCGAATTACTTGACGGCTCCGGCCATCAGGCCGCGGATGTAGAAGCGCTGCAGAACCAGGAACAGGATGAGGCACGGCACCATCATCACGGTGACGCCCGCCTGCACCGCGCCCCAGTCGATGGCGCCGAAACGGCCCGACTGAAGTGCTGTCATCATCACCGGCAGCGTGAATTTGGACTGGTCGGTCATCAGCACCAGCGCGGCGAGGAACTCGTTCCAGGCGCCGAGAAAGGCAAACAGCGCGATGGTGACGACACCCGGCCAGACCAGCGGCAGCATCACCTTCACAAGCATGGTGAGATTGCCGGCGCCGTCCATGCGGGCGGCTTCCTCGATCTCGCGCGGCACCGCGTCGAAGGCGTTGCGCATCATGAAGATCGAGAACGGCAGTTGCAGCGTCACATAGACGCCGACCAGGCCGGTCAGCGTGTTGTGCAGGCCAAGCTTGGTCAGCACCAGGAAGATCGGCGTCAGGATCGACTGGAACGGGATCATGATCGTCGACAGGATGAGGACGAAGAACAGGTCCTTGAACGGGAACCGGAACCGCGAAAAGCCATAGCCGGCCAGCACGCTGACGGCGACCGACAGCACGACGGTCATCACCGAGACATAGATGCTGTTCTGCGCCGAGATCCAGAGCCCGTCACCGAAGCTGTTGAGCGTGACATAGTTCTCCAGCGAGACGCCCGACGTTGGCCACGGCGGCAGGGGCGGCAGGCGCGCTTCCTGCGCCGGCTTGAAGGCCGACAGCACCGCCCACACGATCGGCGCCGCAAACAGCACCGAGGCGATGATGCCGGTCGAATGCTCGGCGATGCGGGCGGCGAGCCTGCGGTTGCGGGAGGTGGCCTGCGCCATCAGTCGAGACCCTCCGGCTTGCGCAGCAGCCACAGCTGGACGAGGCTGAGCGCCACCAGGATGACCAGCAGGACCATGGACAGCGCGGCGCCATAGCCGAGCTTGAACGACACGAAGGACTGGTTGAAGATCCAGTAGACTGCCGTCAGCGTCTGGTTGCGCGGGCCGCCGCGCAGGATGATGTAGAACTGGTCGAAGGCGAGGATCGAGCCGGCGACCGACAGGATCAGCGCCAGCGCCAGCGTGCGGCGCATCAGCGGCAGCGTGATCGCCCTGAACCGGGCGAACGGCCCGGCGCCGTCGATGACCGCCGCCTCCTGCAGATCCTGCGGGATCGATTGCAGGCCGGCCATCAGGATGATCATGGTGAAGCCGGCGACCTTCCAGACGACCATGGCGATGATCGACCAAAAGGCCGGCTGGAAAGTGGCCAGCAGGTTGAACTTCCTGTCGATCAGGCCGAGATCGTAGGCGGCCGGGCTGAACAGGCCGGAATCGACGTTCAAGAGCCATGACCAGAGCAGGCTGGCCGAGGCAAAGCCGACAACCGCCGGCATGAAGAACATGGTGCGATAGAGATTGGTCAGCGGCCGCGGCCGTTCGACGAACAGCGCCAGCGGAAACGCCACCGCGAAGATCGCGATGGTGACGACCAGTGTGTACCAGCCAGTGAAGCGCAGCGCATTCCAGAACCTGGTGTCGTGCAGGATCGCGACATAGTTGCCGAGGCCGATATAGCTGCGCTCGCCCATCAGCGGCCAGTTGTGCAGCGACATCCACGCCGTCATGCCGAGCGGGATGAGGAAGAAGACGACGACCAGCGCGACGGCCGGCGCGACATAGAGCAGGCCGATCCACTGCCGGCGGCCGGCGCCGGTGAGCTTTCGGGCGCGTGGTGGGGCAGGGGTTTCTGCTGTGATGGAGGTCATGCTTGCTCTTCCGTTGCATCCGGCGCGCCGCCCAACCTCCCCCTTGTGGGGAGGTTGGACCGCAGGTCCGGGTGGTGGGCCGGCGCCGCCCGCACCCCGCTGCTTCGCAGAGACCCTTCCCACAAAGGGGGAGGGTAAGGAGCGGCGCGCCGGCCACCCGCCCAGGGAGACAGGCGGGTGGCCGGCAGGCGTCCGCTACTTCTGCGGCGCCTGGTCTATGATCGACTGCATCGTCTCCTGGGCATTGGCGATGGCGCCGTCGACATCGTCGCCGAAGAAGACCTCGTTGATCATCTGCGTCCACGGACCGTTGGCGGAGTTGATCAAATCGTTGAACACCACGGAATAGGGGGTGCGACCCTTGGCCATGGCCTCGGCGGCGATCTGGTAACGCGGATCGAGATCCTTCAGCGCTTCCTTGGCGATGTCACCACGCACCGGCAGGCTGCCGTACTTGGCCAGGATGGTCTGGCCCTCGAGCGAATAGGCGAAATCGAGGAACTCCTTCACCACGGCGAGTTTCGGGGTGCCCTTGGTGACGACGAAATTGTCACCGCCAGCAAAGGACGACCAGCCGCTTTCCTTGCCCGGCAGGAAGGTAACGCCGTAGTCGACATCGGGATACTGGGTGTTGAGCGCGCCGATGGCGAAGGCGCCGGACGGCGAGATGCCGATATTGCCGGCGGCGAACGCGGCAAAGAAGTTGGCCCCGGTATCGGTCTGCGCGCCTGCCGGCACCAGGTCCTTCTTGACCATAGAGCGGTAGAGGTCGATGGCGCCGCGCAGTTGCGGGCTGTCCAGCGTCGCCTTCGAGCCATCCTCGCTGAGGATATCACCGCCCGACGCCCAGATCAGCGGCGTGAAGGTGAAGATGTTGCAGCCGCCGCAATTGCCGGAGAAGTAGAAGCCCTTGATGTTGCCGCCGAGCGCGTTGACCTTCTCGGCGTCGGCGGCGATCTCGGCCCAGTTGGTCGGGCCTTTTTCGGGATCGAGGCCGGCCTGCTTGAACAGCTTCTTGTTCCAGATCAGCACCGAGGCGTCGGCCGAGAACGGCAGGCCGTAGATGTGGTCCTTGTAGGTGCCGGTCTTCACATGCGCCGGCGACAGGCTGGAGAAATACGGCAGCGATTTCGCCCAGTCGGTGATGTCCTCGAGCTGACCGGCGGCGGCGAAGGACGGGGTGTAGATCAGGTCGAGCGACAGCGCATCGGGCGCTGTGCCACCGGCGGCCGCCGCACCATATTTCGGGATGATCTCGGCATTGGGGATGATGTCCAGCTTGATCTGGTTGGTGTGCGCCTTGTTGTAGGCATCGACGATCCTCGGCATGAAATTCGAGCCGTCGGCGCGCACCCAGATGTTGGCCGTCTCGGCGGCCGCGGCACTGATGCCGCCACCCAGTACGGCAGCGGCCAGGGCCAGTTTGGCAATCAGGTTCCTCATGTTCTCCTCCTCCAGGGTTCGCCGCGGTCCGCGGCTTGGCACCGATCGCGCGGCGCGTGGTTTTCAGCCATCCAGCGGATGGCCGCATGACTGCCGCACCACCAGCCGGCACGGCAGTTTTCGAATGCCCGGCGCGGCGGGCTTGCCGCCGACCAGCGACAACAGGGTCAGCCCCGCCTCGCGCCCGAGGGCGACCAGGTTCATGTCGACGGAGGTCAGCGGCGGGCGCGTCGCTTCGGCCAGGATCTCCCAATTGTCGAAACCGATGACGCCGACATCGCCGGGAACGCCGAGGCCGCGTTCGCGCAAGGCATCGATGACACCGCGTGCGATCTGGTCGTTGCCGCAAAAGACGGCGTCCGGCCTTTCATTCTTGCTGTCGAACAGCTGCGCCACCGCCTCGTGACCCCAGGCTTCCGACCAGGCGCCGAGCAGCGGCTCGGTGACCGGCAAGCCGTTTTCGGCCAGCACGTCGCGGTAGGCCTGGGCTCGCGCATGCACCACGGCAAAGCTTGCCGGCCCCGTTACATGGGCGATGCGCTGGCGGCCGAGCCGGCACAGATGCTCGACCGCCAGCCGCGCGCCGCCGGCATCGTCCGAGACGAAGGCGATGGCGTCGGGATCGGGCTGCGTGAAGGCATAGATCACCGGGACCCGCAGATTGCTGAGGTCGACCGGCAGATGGCGGTCGATGCGCTTGCCGGTGGCGATGATGCCGTCGACGCGCTTGTCGAGCATGGCGTCGACATGCATCTGGCCGAGGCGCGGATCCTCCTCGACATTGCACAGGAACACCGAGACGCCATTGTCGACCAGCGCGTCCGAGATGCCCGACATCAGCGGCAGCGAGAAGCGGCCATAGGTATCGTTGGTGAGCAGGCCGACGGTGAAGCTGCGCCGCCTGAGCAGGCTCTGCGCCAGGCTGTTGGGCCGGAAGCCGAGACGCCGGGCGGTCTCGCGAATACGCTCGCGCGTCTCGGCGGTCATGCGCCCCTGGTCGTTGAGCGCCTTGGAAGCGGTGGCGACGCTGACGCCGGCCTGCGCCGCCACGTCACGCAAGGTGACTGGCTTGGAAAAGACCGGGACAGGCTCCGATGCCATCGCGTCAAAAATCCTTAGTTGGGAAAAGGTTTTCTCTTACAATCCAGAGAAAGAGCCAGCCTTGCGGCCAACCCAGTCAAAACTGTTGGAAAAACCTTTTCTCAAATGAGGCTAGGCTACATCCAGAGCTTGTTCAAGGGAAAAATTGCCGGCGCCCGTGGGTGGGATTTTCGCGGCAAAATTCCGGTGAAGCCCGGCCACCCGTCAGTGAAGTGTTAATCGCTTGCGCGCCATGGTGGTCGCCCGCCAGGACAGCAGAGCTCCGCCATGCCCGATACGCCCTACACCCCGAAAGGCCCGGCGCGAACCGATGTCTCGCAGCTCGGCAGGGGGGCAAGGCACGACAGCCGCTCCGACGAACGCCGCCAAGCCGCCACGATCGCCCGGCTCAAGGCGGAAATCGCGGCGCAGGCCGAACTGATTGCCAGGCAAGAGCTTTCATTGGCCCACAGCCGCAAGATCTTCGACCGCGCCTCGGCGGCAGCGCGCCTCGGCGTCTGGGAATGCAGCCTGCCCGACGAGCGGCTTACCTGGACCGACGTGGTCTATGACCTGTTCGACCTGCCGCGCGGCTCAGCGCTCGATCGCTCGGAGATCATCAAGTGTTATCCGGCGGAGTCGCGCAAGGCGTTGGACAGCCTGCGCGGCCGGGCGATCGCCGAGCGCAACGGCTTCACCCTCGATGCCGAGATCACCACCCTTGCCGGCTGCAGCCGCTGGATCCGCATCACCGCGACGGTCGAGTGCGAGGACGGCGTTCCGGTGCGGATCTTCGGCATGAAGCAGGACATCACCGAGGAAAAGATCCTGTCTGACCGGATGCGCTATCTGGCCGAATATGACGTCATGACGGGGCTGGCCAATCGCGGCCGGTTCCAGGCGCGGCTTGCGCATACGGACGAGGGCCGCCCGCTCGGCGCGCTGCTGCTGATCGATCTCGACGGCTTCAAGGCCGTCAACGACACGTTCGGCCATGTCGTCGGCGACGAATGCCTGAAGGCGGCCGCTGAGCGGCTTGCCGGCAGTTGCGGCGAGGCGGATCTGGTGGCGCGCGTCGGCGGCGACGAGTTCGCGGTCTTGCTCGGCCCGCATCTCGACCGCGGCGCGGTCTCCGGCCTGGCGCGCGGCATCATCGAGGCGATGGGCAAGCCGGTCAGCGCTTGCGGCCAGTCGCTCAGGCTCGGCGCCTCGGTCGGCATCGCCTTCGCCCAGGCTGGCGCCCCATGCGACCTGTTCATGCAGGCCGATACCGCGCTCTATGCCGCCAAGGCGGCAGGGCGCAACACGTTCCGCATCTTCAAGTCCGACCCCGCCGCGAAGGGTCGCAGCGCCGCGGCCTGAGGGCCGGCGTGTTGTCCGGCCTTAGTCGACGGGCGCCGCGCATCTTTCACCAACGCCGTCCCTATCTGCATTTGGCATGCAGGGCGCTCGAGAAAAGAGTGCTATGCAAGGTAAGGGAGCATTCTTGCTCCGGCTCCTTCCCCGACATTCGAGGTCATTTCGTGCGTGAACCGTCACTGCTGCCTGTGTTTGGAAAACTTGGCGTCAAGGCGCCTGTCGCCACCGTCGCGGCGCCGGCTTCGTCGGCAGGTGTCGCGTTGCGGCTGCGGGATTTTCTGGCCACACATGGCGGCATGGTGCTGAAACTGTCGGTCATCGCCTGGACGGTGCTGATCCTGGCGGCGGTGTTTTTCATGATACAGGGCTGACCGGCATGGCCAACCGCTACGCGCTGCGCATGGAGCTGCCCCAGAGCTGGACCATCATCGATGTCTTCACCGGCCAGCCTGCCGTGATCCGGCAAAAGGTGATGGTCGGGATGGGCCCGCGCGAGGCCGAGGACATGGTCGTGCAGATGAACGTCCGTGACGTCAAGCGCCGGGAGAGAGCAGAGCGCAAGTCCTGACCTGTGCCGCCGCCGAGGTCGGCACTATGCCGCCGGCAAGTGCTCGCCACACCGCAAAGCGAGGATTCCCGTGAGAGCCAGCCTGAAGCAGAAGATACTGGAGGTCTGTGATCGCAAGATTTCCGAGAAAGGGCCTGGCGTCGGCGTATCGTTCTACGCGTTCTTCGCCAACAGGAACGACGACCCCGACCTTTTGATGGAAGCCGCCGAATGGTGGATCAGAACCCACCGCCTCGACCATTTTGAAAAGGCTGAAAAGATACGCACCATGGTCGAGAAGATGGATCCTTGATCTTCGTTTCCATGGATGTCGTTGTCTCAAAACCGGGGCGGTTTTGAGCGGCATGCACTAGGCTGATCAGCCGAAATCGGCGGCCGTCAGCACGTACATGCTCTTGCGGGTGCGGTCGTAGGCCTTCGATGCCACGTCGCGGATGGCGCTGCTCTCGGTATCGAATGTGGCGAGATAGCCGGCTTCATTGGTCGCGGTCGCCGGCTGCATCCTGGTCATCGCATCGGCGGCGACAGAGAAGGAGATCTGGAACATGCCGTCATGGCCAACGAAACGGATGCGCTTGCCGGCTTCGTCATAGCTGCGGCTGCGGTTGGGGAAGGTCAGGCTCATGTCTTGGCCTCCGTGGCTTTCTTGACCACCCGCTTCTTCTTCGGCGTCGGGTTCAGCGCTTCGGCGACGCGGTCTGCCTCTTCCTTGGCCAACCGCAGCTCCCGCAGCCTTGCGGTCTTGATCTCCCTGGCCCTTGCCTCGGACATGTACTCGGCGGTTGCCTTGTTGCGCTCCGCCGTTTTCTTCTGCTTGTCGACAAAGCGGGCTTCAGCTTTTTCCATGATCGTCTGATTGCCTTCGGCCATCGAAGAAATCTCCCTTGTGCCTGAAATCGTGAAAACGAACTTGTCCGATAAATAGGCACTCAATCGGCAAAATTCAATTTTTTGAATTATTTGACCAATCGGCGATATCACGAAACGGCTAACCAAAATAATACTTTTGAATATTTAATTCCGGCGGCGAATAATTTTTGGCACTCCTATCTATCGAGTGCCAACGCGTCTATATAGGACGGGCGTGGCCGCCTGTGCCGGCCCCAGAAAGAAGTTCCCATGAAATTTCGGCCACTCCACGACCGCGTTGTCATTCGTCGCGCTGAAGGCGATACCAAATCCAAGGGCGGCATCATCATCCCCGACAATGCCAAGGAAAAGCCGCAGGAAGGCGAAGTCATCGCCGTCGGCCCCGGTGCACGCGACGAAAGCGGCGCGCTGATCGCACTCGACGTCAAGGCCGGTGACTTCATCCTGTTCGGCAAATGGTCGGGCACCGAGGTCAAGATCGACGGCGAGGACCTGCTGATCATGAAGGAAGCCGACATCATGGGCGTCATCGAGAAGGCCGTCGAGGCCAAGAAGGCCGCCTGACCATATGAGGAGCCGGCCTTTGCCAGGCTCCGGCGAGCGGTTCACTCCACCACGCGAACGGGATTAAAAAAATGTCTGCCAAGGAAATCAAATTCTCCACCGATGCACGCGACCGCATGCTGCGCGGCGTCGAGATCCTCACCAATGCGGTGAAGGTCACGCTCGGCCCCAAGGGCCGCAACGTCATCATCGACAAGGCCTATGGCGCGCCGCGCATCACCAAGGACGGCGTCACCGTCGCCAAGGAAATCGAGCTTGCCGACAAGTTCGAGAACATGGGCGCGCAGATGGTGCGCGAAGTGGCTTCGAAGACCAACGACCTCGCCGGTGACGGCACCACCACCGCCACGGTGCTGGCTGCCTCGATCCTGCGCGAAGGCGCCAAGCTGGTCGCTGCCGGCATGAACCCGATGGACCTCAAGCGCGGCATCGACCAAGCGGTCACCGCCGTGGTTGGGGAAATCAAGGCGCGGGCCAAGAAGGTCAAGTCGTCGGCCGAGATCGCGCAGGTCGGCACCATCGCCGCCAATGGCGATGCCAGCGTCGGCGAGATGATCGCCAAGGCGATGGACAAGGTCGGCAATGACGGCGTCATCACCGTCGAGGAAGCCAAGACCGCCGACACCGAACTCGACGTCGTCGAGGGCATGCAGTTCGACCGCGGCTATCTCAGCCCGTATTTCGTCACCAACGCCGACAAGATGCGCGTCGAGCTGGAAGAGCCCTATGTGCTCATCCACGAGAAGAAGCTCGGCAATCTGCAAGCCATGCTGCCGATCCTCGAAGCGGTGGTGCAAAGCGGCAGGCCGCTGCTGATCATCTCCGAGGACGTCGAGGGCGAGGCGCTCGCCACGCTGGTCGTCAACAAGCTGCGTGGCGGCCTCAAGGTTGCAGCCGTCAAGGCGCCGGGCTTCGGTGATCGCCGCAAGGCGATGTTGGAAGACATCGCCGTGCTCACATCAGGCCAGATGGTTTCCGAGGATCTCGGCATCAAGCTCGAGAACGTCACCATCGAGATGCTCGGCCGCGCCAAGCGCGTGCTGATCGAGAAGGACACGACCACGATCATCGACGGCGCCGGCACCAAGGCCACCATCCAGGCGCGCGTCGCCCAGATCAAGGGCCAGATCGAGGAGACCACCTCGGACTACGACAAGGAAAAGCTGCAGGAGCGGCTGGCCAAGCTCTCCGGCGGCGTTGCCGTCATCCGCGTCGGCGGCGTCACCGAGTCGGAAGTCAAGGAAAAGAAGGACCGCATCGACGACGCGCTGAATGCGACGCGCGCGGCGGTTGAAGAAGGCATCGTGCCCGGCGGCGGCGTGGCTCTGCTGCGCGCAAGGTCGGCGCTTGCGGGTCTCGCCGGCGCCAATGACGATGTCACGGCAGGCATCTCGATCGTGCTACGGGCTCTTGAAGCGCCAATCCGGCAGATCGCCGAGAATTCCGGCGTCGAAGGCTCGATCGTGGTCGGCAAGCTCACCGACAGCAAGGACCACAATCAGGGCTTCGACGCCCAGAACGAGGTCTATGTCGACATGATCAAGGCAGGTATCGTCGATCCGGCGAAAGTGGTGCGCACCGCACTGCAGGATGCCGGCTCGATCGCGGCTTTGCTGATCACCGCTGAAGCCATGATCACCGACATCCCGGCCAAGGATGCCGCACCTGCAGGCAATGGCGGCGGCATGGGCGGCTACTAAAGTTTCAGGTGATGCCGGCCTGTTCGGAAACCACCGTTTTCGACTCAGCCTGACCTGAATCTACGCCGGTTCTAGGATATTACCGCCGGGGGCAGTCTCCCCCGGCGCGCAGGCCTCTAGCCCAGGAGACGGATCCATGATCACGTTCGTGCAGAAGCCAGAGACGGTCGTTACGACCGAAATCACCGAGGAAAGCCGCTTCGACCGCATCCGCAGGATTGCCGCCGACAAGCACAAGAAATCCGATTCCGACACGGCAGCGCCTTCAAAGAGCGAGCCCAAACGCCCGATGTGAGCACTGCGGCGCCGTCGCTGCTTGCGCGCAACGCCAGTATCACATAGCGCGTCAGCGGCGCGGGCCCATCGCGCCGGCCGAGCGCGTCCAGCCAGTTCCTGTAGGCGGTGTCGGGGTGTCCGGTATTGTCATTATATTAGCTTCAGCGCATATTTGGCAGGCAGTGGGCCCTTGGCCGTCAAGGCGTCCAAGGGCGCCTGCAGTTGCTACCGAAAAAATCACTCCGTGTCGGCTCGAATTTGTCGAGCAGTCACGAGACAATGACATTGGGAGGAATAGTCATGAAAGTGACCATATTGGCAAGCTATGCGCCTCACGCCGCCAAAGGATTGATGCAGGGGTCAGACAGGCAAGCTGCGGTCAAGGCGCTTTTTGAAAGCGTTGGCGGCAAGATGACCAGCGTGATGTTCACGCGCGGCATTTATGACGTCGTCGTCAATGGCGAGGTGCCGGACCAGGTCGCAGGGATGGGCATATCCCTTGCGGTGCGAGCGAGCGGCTCGCTGACAGATATGGTTGTACTGGAAGAACTCGATATGAAGGCAGTGCTCGCGGCTGCCAACAAGGCTGCTGGCGCGTACAAGCCCGCCGGCTGATGGACTTGCCTTCTTGATCAAGGCAGCACGGTTCGATGGACGTGCCGTGCTGCCGAGTATCGGACCGGGCATCCTTCTCGCGACTTTCGCAGCGACCGGAATTCACGCTAGTATCGTCCGGTGGTCGTTTGGTGCAGAGAGTTGCGGAAACGAAACCGCGATCCTCGATACGGAGACAAGTCATGTTTGCGGCCAAGGCCATCGACACCTCGGACAAGGCTGCGTTCTACCGCGACCTCGCCGCGCAACTGAAGGCGCTGCTCGAGGGCGAACGCGATTCGATCGCCAACGCCGCCAACGCCGCGGCGCTGATTTTCCAAATGGTGCCCGACCTCAACTGGGCCGGCTTCTACTTCCTGCAATCCGACGAGGAGATGGTGCTCGGTCCCTTCCAGGGTAAGCCAGCCTGCGTGCGCATCGCGGTCGGCAAGGGCGTCTGCGGAACAGCGGTTGAACTCGGCACCTCGATGCTGATCGAGGACGTGCATGATTTTCCCGGCCACATCGCCTGCGATGCCGACTCGCGTTCGGAGCTGGTCGTGCTGCTCGAGGACGATGACGGCGTCTTCGGCGTGCTCGATCTCGACAGCCCGTTGCCCGGCCGCTTCGACAAGGCCGACCAGGCCGGCATCGAGACGCTGGCGGCGATCTATGCCGCCGCGAGCTCTTTCGAGGACTGAAGGTTCGAACGCCCTAGAGCGCCTCAGACGAGCTTCACCAGCATCAGGCTGAAGCAGCCGATGAACAGGAAGGCCGAGAAGGCCAGCGCCAGCGGGCGCAGGCCGCGCGAGCGCAGCTGTGAAATGTCGGCCTGCAGGCCCATGGCGGCCAGCCCCATGGTCAGCATGACGGTGGTGGCGAGTGCCATCGCCGACTTCACTTCGGCCGGCACGGTGACGAGGCTGTTCAAAGCCACGACCGCGACGAAGGCGGCGACAAACCAGGGCATGGGCGGCCGTGCCGCCGACTGATTGCTGCTTTTGCGGCGCGCCATCAGGCCGAGCGCGATGACCATCGGCGCCAGCATGGCGACGCGGGTCAGCTTGGCGACGGTGGCGATCTCGCCGGACTGGGTGCCGTTCTGGAAGCCGGCGCCGATCACTTGCGCCACCTCATGGATCGAGGCGCCGGCCCACAGGCCGAAAGCGTGCTGGTCGAGGCCGAAGACGGGCGCCAGTAGCGGGAAGCCGAGCATGGCGACGGTGCCGAACAGCGTGATTGAGGCGACGGCGTAGGTGACGTCCTCATCGCGCGCATCGGTGACGATGTTGGTGGCGACGATGGCCGAGGCGCCGCAGATCGAGGTACCGGCGGCGATCAGCTGCGCCAGCTTGGCGTCGACGCCGATCAGCCGGCCGAGCGTGATGGTGAAGAGGAAGGTGGAGCCAAGCGTCAGCGCCACGATGCCGACGCCGCCGGCGCCGATCGACACCACCTGGCCAAGCGTCAGCTGGAAGCCGAGCAGCACGATGGCGAAGCGCAGCAGCCGGCGCTGCGAAAACGCGATGCCGGCCTTGGCGTGGGCGGGGGTGCCGAGCACGTTGGAATAGATCATGCCGGCGACGACAGCGAGGATCATCGGGCTGAAGAGAGCGAAGCCGGACACATTGCGGGCCGAGAAGGCGACGCCTGTGATCATCGCGACCAGCACGATGCCGGGCACAACGCCGTTCCACACCGAATTGAGGGACTTTCGTCCTTGGGCGAGTTCGGCGGAAATCAGGCCATTCGGAATATCGTTCGCGATGTGGGTAAGGGTAGACAATGCAATGCTCCAGGCGGGTATGCCGGAGGAATGCCATTCCTGAACCGATCTTTCCAACGAATTATTTTCGTTAGAATGATCGATTTTTGCGAACGGTTGCTTTTCATTGCGGAAGCCGCCGCTGTACTCATCCCCTATAGCTGCGCTTCGATGGCCGCCTTGTCGATGACCGACCAGACGTGCCTGATCCTGCCGTCGAGAAATTCATAGAAGACGTTCTCGCTGAAGGAGACCTTCCTGCCGTTGACGGGCAGGCCAAGGAAATTTCCCTTGGGCGTGCAGTTGAATTGAAGCCGGCTGGCTATGAAAGGCGTATCGGAGATCAGCAACTGGATATCGAAATAGAGGTCAGGGATCTCGGAAAAATCCCGCTCCAGCATCTTGCGATAGCCGGACAGCCCAACCCGGTCGCCATTGTAGTGCACCTCGTCATGGACGAACCGGTGCAAGGTGCTCCAGTCCTGATTGTTGAGGCAAGCGATATAGCCGCGATAGGTGTCGGCAAGCTTGGTGTCGGTCACGGCGATTGCTCCGATGGATTATGCCATGCCGACTTCTATCAACTCCGGTGCCTTGGCTAAAGCACGTCGCGACTGAACGGAATCATGCGACGCGCCCCTGGGTTGTTGCCCTATCCATGTCGACGTACCAAAACCGCTGCGCAGTTGGGACGGCATGCGCTAGTGCCGTTTTCGCGCTGCCTTTTGGCGACGAGACCTGACCGCCTCCAGCAGTTCGTGCTCGCTGGTGTGCGCTTTTCGAACAAGGGCCACAACCATCATCGCCAAGATTTCGGCTTTCGGATCCAAAGGATCGAGATCCTCATCCGCGCATACCTGGTTGAACACACGTTCGCAAATCGCCAGATCATGATGGCTCAGGCAGGTGCGATTGGAGCGCCGGCGCAGCATCTGCGCGAACCTTTCAGAGCCCGCCGCTCGTGCTTGCGGAGGGTCTTTTGCTGATGAACCGCCGAGGCGATGGACTGTTCGAGTGGCACTATCGTCGATAGTGTATTGGAAACAGTTTACTCGCCGCTGGATGTTTGCTGTGTTAAGAGACCCAAAATCAGCGCACACTCGCGGGCTTTATACTGTCCAACAGTCATGAGTTGATGGTAGTCCCGCCGTTTGTCCTCCGGGATATGAAACCCACGTCGAAAGTCAGCCGCCTCTTTCGGAGTTCGAGTGCAACCGATCTTGCTGGCGGTGACTTTCAAGCTGGCCAGTGAACACCCTATTTTTGCCGCAATATCCTTCAACGGTTCGTTGTTACCGTATCCATCAAGAATGATCTTGCGACGAGCTTCGCTGTCGAGCTTTGTGTTCATTTTGACGGCCTCCTCAACTACGATTTCATGATGCCCGATTCTATAAGCACCAGGTTGAAGAGTGTCGTTAGCTTCGCATCCAGAAACTTATCTCGGCATTTATTTCTTACTGTAATCCAGCGTGATCGTCGTTTCAGTGGACTAGAGTTCCGCCAGTCTTGCTAGAAGCCTGAGATACACCACATGATTGAGAGGGGCATGGGCATACCGGAATCGGATATGGCACCATACAATGGACACTAAGAGGCAAGACGAGCCCCCCGGGCAGACGCCGGAGCGTGATCGACGTCGTTGGCCGCGCGAGGCTCAACCCCATAGTGAGGCTGCCCCGTCACTCGCGCCGGTGCTCGAACCGCTGTTCTTTTCAACGCTCGAACTGGCGCCGCAGGATCAATTCGCCGCTTGGCAAGCGCATATGGCACCGCTTGTCGAGGTTAGGTTGCCGGATGACAAATCGCTGGACGATGGCTTTCCCGCCGACCACACGGCTTGGAATCTCGGTGGCATGCTGATCGTTCAACAGCACGCGCCGGCGCATAGTTACATGCGTTCTGCCGCGAAGCTTCGGTCCAGCGCGATCGATCACTGGTATATCGCCTTGCCACGTACCGGCCGGTCGTGGACGGAGGTCGATCGCCGCATTGCAGAAGGCCAACCGGGCAAATTGGAGATCAGATCGCTTGGCTACCCGTTTCGCGGGAGGACGACAGACTCCGAAAGTCTCCTTCTCTATCTTCCGCGTGATTTGTTCTCTGACGCCGCGGCAAACCTCGACGCAAGGAACAATTCAATTCTGTCGGGCAACTTTGCCAACCTTCTGGTCGACTATGTCAACAGCATCGAAGCCAGCCTGCCCAGTCTCACGGTTGATGACCTGCCCCGCATCGTACACGCAACTCGCAGCATGATCATTGCCTGCCTCGCGCCTCCGGCCGAACATGCCGCTGCCGCCGAACAATTGGCGAGTGTCGCGCTGATGGAGCGAGCCCGCCGATACGTCCAGAACAATCTGGATGCGGCTCATCTGACACCGGATTCAATGTGCCGGGCGCTCGGCGTCTCGCGCTCGCGCCTCTATCAGTTGTTCGAACCGAGCGGTGGGGTTCTCCATTACATACAAAGCCGCCGCCTTCTGGCGGCCCATGTTGCGCTTAGCGATGCGACGGACAGTCGGCGCATTGTCGAAATTGCCGAAGCCTTCGGGTTTAGTTCAGCGGCTAATTTCAGCCGGGCATTCAGCAAGGAATTCGGCTACAGCCCCCGCGAAGGCCGCGGCACTGTGGTGTTGCCGCGTTCCGCCCACTCTGTTTCGCTTGCTGGACACGAGAAGGCCTCTTCCTTTGAAGGTTGGCTCAAGGCGCTCGGAAACTGAATACGGGGATCGGCGTTGCTGACGGGGCGGGCTCAAAAGAGGCTTGGCCGGGGGCTGGGAAGGCCACGCGGCCTCATGGACCACGATATCATCGACCACAATATCTTCTTGAGGCGCCCATCGCGCTATCAAATCGCATAGCTGATTCCCGTCAATTCACGATCTGTTAACGAACTGTGACTGTTGATCGTTATCGACAATTTACCGCCAATCACAGCGGAGCATTTATGGCAACTATGCTGCTTGCGGCGCTTGTTAAGACGGCGAGTTGAAAGTTTGCCAAGCTTGACGTTTATGCTATTTTTAGACTGGGCGGCGCGAATCTGCATCGCTTATGGAGGTGGCTCTTGCGCCCAGAGGCATCAGGCGTCGGCACGGAGAGCGAGGGGCCTTCCTCGGTCGATGCTCCACGTGCCGGCGAAGGGGTTCTCTTTGACCTTTTGGCGAACACGACCGAACTTTTGTCGTTCTATGACCGCGACTTCCGGCTGACGCACTACGCAACAAGGCTCAAAGGCGTGTACGGAGCCGCGGTGGCGCTGGGCGCCGCCGTCTGGGAGATCTACCCGAGCTTTCTCGATGCGAAGTATCGCGACGAATTTCTTCGTGTGTTCCAGGGTGGCCCTCCGGCAAGCCTCGACCTGCCGCGATCATCGGGCGGAGCGCCCCGGTCGGTCTTTGTCTTCAGCACTGCAAATGGTGCCGGAATCATCGAATCAAGGGACCATGGCGGGCGGAGCGTTGCGGAGGAGCAAGAGCATGTAATTCTGCTCCATCAGGCAACGCACGACGCGCTGACCGGACTGCAGAATCGACGGCGATTCGGCGAGCGGCTGCAGCAAGCAATGGTGGCCCTCGGCGGACCAAAGCCGAAAGCTGCCCTGCTGCAAATCGACCTGGACGATTTCAAAGCGGTCAACGACACGCTCGGCCATGGGGCAGGCGATACGCTTCTTCAGCTCGCGGCGGGTCGTATCCGCGACGCGCTGCAGGATGGTGAGTCCGCGTACCGGTATGCCGGCGACGAGTTCGCTGTCATCCAATTGGGAAAAGAGCAGCCAGCCGAGGCTGAGCGCCTCGCCGGGTCGCTGGTCGACGCATTCAAGCAACCGTTCGTCATCAACGGCATTCCCGTCTTCGTCGGCTCGAGTATCGGAATTGCTTTCGGGCCCGAGCACGGGACCGATGGCGAGCAGCTGATGAAAGCCGCTGACATTGCTCTTTACGCTGCCAAGACAGATGGACGCGGCTGCGCTCGAACATTCAACCGTTCGATGCTGCTCTTGCTGGAACAACGCGAGAACCTGAGGCGCAGCCTTCGAACCGCGCTGGAGCGAGGCGAGCTTTATCTGGAGTATCAGCCGCTCATTCGGCCTCCCTCGTCGACGATCGGTTTCGAAGCGCTGCTGCGGTGGCGGCATCCCGACGTCGGAACCATTCCACCCAGCGTGTTCATACCGATCGCCGAAGCCGACGGTCTGATGGATGAGATTGGACGATGGGTGCTCGAGCAAGCCTGTCGGCAGGCCTTGAAGTGGCCTTCTTCGCTGACAGTCGCAGTGAACCTCTCGCCAGCTCAGTTCCTCAGCGGTACGCTGACGGACACGGTCGCCCAGATCATCGACGCAGTTGGAATCCGGGCCGACAGACTTGAACTAGAGATAACCGAGACCGTTCTTCTTGAGAAGACGATCGACAATATCGACACGTTGAATACCCTGAACGTCTTGGGGATACGAATTTCGCTCGACGATTTCGGCACATACTATTCGTCGTTGAGCTACCTCAAGAACTTTCCCTTCGACACCTTGAAGATAGATCAGTACTTCATTGCGGACTTGGAGACCGATCTCAAAAGCCAAACGATCGTGCGATCGATCATCAACCTGGCGCACGGCCTGGGAATAAGTGTCACTGCCGAGGGGGTCGAGACGTCGGCACAGGCACGATGGCTGATCAAGGAAAATTGCGATTGCCTGCAAGGTAATCTCCTGGGGCGACCGCTCGGAGCCGAGGCAACCAGCGATTTCATCAGGCGGTCCCCGCCGAAGGTGGTACGGGAGATGGAGAATTCAAATCGGGCGCTCTAGCGCCTTGCACCCTTTGTAAGTGGACAGTTGTGGAAACGATCGACGCAGACGCCACGCAATTCTTCGAGGCAGTGCGGGACTGACTGATTACGAGGCGGTCAAATTTCCGCCTCGGAGGCCATAGCCCACCAGGGCTCAAATACTGATGGAATAAGTGAGGATGCCGATGGGATCTGTTCAACATGACCTGGCTGGCGAGCAGACTTTTGAGCCCATGATCCAGATCGACATGGAAATCAAAGCCTTTGTCTCCGCTTGGAGACACTGCGATTATGTCTCGACATACATGGCCCGGATGATCAGTCAAAATAGATCAGACTCGGTCCGGCATTCAAATCTCTTTTCCTCGGCCTTCAACGAGCTGCTGGAAATTGCCTTTCGCACGCGCCATACCGACGGCGAGTTGGCATGCAGGGTGTCTCGCCATGGCGCCACGGACAGGATCGAGCTGACATTCCCATGCGTGCCAGGGGAGCGCCAATTCTACGAAGAAGCCATGTCGCAAGTCGCGGGATTCGAGGCCAGGGAGCGATACCTCAACTCGGTGTCTGGCGATATCGCGCCAAGCCGGGAGGTCGTACTTCTGGAACTGGCTGTCGACTACAACGCCACACTCAGGGTCGAGGAAGCCGATGGTGATGCAATCAGGCTTGTCGTGGATCTTCCGCTCGAAGGCCTGCACAATTGAGCCCTTACGACCTTCCCCCACGCTTCAAGGCGCAATACGACGCGAACAATCAGGAGTTCTCCATATCGGGCGTGGTCCGGCCTCAGGCGGTCGATGAGCTTGGGCCCAGCATCGCGTTGCTTCGCGATGCGATCAGTCGTGTGCGGGGCGTTCTCTACGTCAATGTCAGACGCCTGACGCAGATGAACAACGCCGCGTTTCACGCCTTTTCGCAGATCCTCCTTGACGCCTGTCGGGCTCGACCCGATCTCAAATTCGTCGTCATCACGTCAAGCGTGGTCGGTTGGACCTCGCGAAAATTCGGTCGCTTGAGCGGGATCGAACCGAACATCACGGTCGAGGAGTATGACAGCAAATTCTATCCTGGGCAGGGCTTCCTCGAGGAAGGCGGGTTCGTTCCGATCCTGCGCACACAAACAAAGATGACCTGGCGCCACGAGCGCGCAATCTTGCCGCGACACGGCATGAGGCCCGGGATCGTCATGGCCGACATCTGTTGCGGGATCGGTGATTTCGCCTTGCTGGTGCAGAAGGAGTTCCAGCCATCGCGGATCGTCGCCCTCGACCACTCCATGTCAAGCCTCAGCTATGCTCGACGCGTGATGCGGGAGTTCGATATCCGGGGCGTGGAATATACCTATGGCGATGCGTCGGAGATGCTGCTTGACGAAGCGCAGTTTGACTTGGTCACCTGCCGGCATTCCCTTCAAATCTTCAATCGACCTGAACTCATCCTCAAGGAGCTCTACCGCATATGCAAGCCGGGCGGGCGGGTCTATATCACCAACGAGAAGAACTCGCATTGCCTCGGCGAGCCGCGCGCCGAGAGCATTCGTTGGACCTACAACGAGGTGGCGAAGCTGTTCGGGCATTTCGAGATGGACGTCGAGCTTGGGCCCAAGAGCCGGCGATACCTGATCGAAGCTGGATTCGAAGATATACGTGTCGAGACCTTCATGGTCACTAACCTGGACGGTGATCCGCAGGACTTCGCCGATGTCATTGTAGCCTGGGCGGATGTCTATGCGGGCGAGATGGCGACCAGACGCGGCGACGGACCAGAGTTCGTCGCACAGTTCCGGCAGGGCTTCCAGGACCACATTTTCGCTGCGCTCCACCCCAAGGGTTACGCCGGTTGGCCGATTTGGGTCGCATCGGGGCGACGGCCGCAATGAACGCCCACGATGAGCCCACACCGCGCTTCGGCCTGCGCTCCTTTCGAGCGAAATTCGTATTGGTCGTTGGCGGCGCCGTACTGTTCGACCTCCTGCTGAGCGGTGGTCTGGCGCTTTGGAACGTTCAGAAGCTGTCGCGCGATGCCACATCGGAAGTCGGCGAGGGCCTGACGACCGCAAACCAGGAATACATTCGTTCCTATGCCCAATCGACGGCGTTGAGCGTCGACCTGCTGCTCGACCGCGTTCATGGCGACGTCAAGGCGCTGGCCGGCGTGCTGCAGGCCCAGATCGACGATCCGAGCAGGCAGCAACAGGTCGGAGCGACTCTTTCGCATGAGGCGCCCGGCTCCGTGAAGGTCGTCTACGACGCGCGGGGCGATTGGGCGCAGAATCTGCCGGGCGCGCCTTCGGTGGTAAGCGTCTGGGGCTACCTGCTGGGTGCCGACCACACCCCGCTGTCGAGCGTTCAGAAGGAAATAGAAGACAGTACCGTGATCGATCTCGTCGCGCCGACTCTCATGGCCAGCGGGTCGTCCAAATTGCAGATGTACTATATTGGCCCAAAGGAAAGGCCGATCTTCAGGACGGTTCCGTATACGGACCAGGCACAGACCTTCGACAAGCTCTATCCCGGCCACAACAAGGCGGAGTTCTGGGAGTTCTTTTTTCCGGGTATCTATGGTTCATGGCAGCAATGGGCCGGGAATCCGGCCTCTCGTCCCGTCCCTGACGACATTACCCAGACAGCGCCTTACACCGATGCAATCACGGGAAAGCTGATCGTCAGCTTTTTCCATCCGCTGTGGACGCGCGATCGCACCGGCATCGCCGGTACTGCGGGGGCAGACATCACTCTCGACCAGCTCGCGCAAGTCGTCGAACGTGTGAAGATCGCTGAAACCGGGTTCGGCTTCCTTACGATGTCGACTGGCAACGTGGTGGCGATCAATCCGTCGGGCCAGGCTATCATCGGCCTGACTTCATCGAGCGATGCGGGCACGCAAGGCGTCACTGGCCTGGAGAGGTCCCTGCGGGGAAGTGTGCAGCCGGCAATCGCGTCGCTGCCTCTCGACCAGAACAATGACGGCGTCATTCAACATATCATGCTCGACAATAAAGGCGAGCGCGTACCCTACATCGTTGTCCTCAAGAGATTGAAGCCAACCAATCTGTGGAGTTCGGGACCGATCAAGTCCGAAACGATGTCGGTCGGGATCGTCGTTCCCGAACGGGAGATCTATGCGTCCCTGTTCGCCGCGCAACAGAGTATTTCGCGGGCAACCAATCGTATCCTGCTCTTTCAGATCGGCGCGATCATCGTTTCGCTTCTGATTGTTTTCGCGGCGGTGCTCGGAATTTCGAAGCGCATCACCGCGGGCCTCAGGGCGCTCGCCAGCGCCGCCCAGCGGCTCCAGTCCAAAGACTATTCAGTCCGCGTGAGCATTCCGACGCGCGACGAGGTTGGAGCGGCAGGGATCGCTTTCAACCGGATGGCCGAGCAGATCAGCTTTCACACGGAAAACCTCGAGCAACTCGTCGACGACCGAACCAGGGAGCTCGGGGACGCAAACCAGGAAATATCCGCACTCAACGAAAAGTTGCGGGACGAGAACGTCCGCCTCGGTGCCGAGCTCGCAGTCGCCAGGCATATCCAGATGATGGTGCTGCCGAAGCCATTCGAACTCCGAGCGATTCCAGGGCTGGAGATCGCGGCCTACATGCGACCGGCCGACGAGGTCGGGGGTGACTATTACGACGTCCTGCAGAATGGATCACGGGTCAAGATCGGCATCGGCGACGTGACCGGCCATGGTCTCGAGAGCGGCGTGCTGATGCTGATGGTCCAATCCGTTGCGCGCGCGCTGCAGGAGACCAACGAAGCGGATCCACACCAGTTTCTGGATCGGCTGAACAGAGCGATCTATAAGAACATCGAGCGGACGAACACCGACAAGCATCTCTCGCTGGCCTTTCTTGATTTCGAGGATGAGCGGGTAACGCTATCGGGCCAGCATGAGGATGTTCTCGTTGTCCGTGCGGGTGGCGAAGTCGAACGCATCGATACGATAGATCTGGGTCTGCCGGTTGGTCTGGAGAAAGACATCTCGAAGTTCATTGCCACGCGGAACATCCTGTTTGGGAGTGGCGATGTGATCGTGCTGCACACTGACGGTGTGACCGAGGCGGAAGACCATGACAGAAAACTGTTTGGGTTCGAGCGCCTCTGCCAGAGCGCCCGAAAACGTCATGGCAGCAGCGCCGAGGAAATCAAAACCGGGATCATCGAGGATCTGATGGCCCATATCGGAATCCAGAAGATCCACGACGACATCACCCTCGTGATCATAAGGCACACATAGGATGACCACGCTGTTCGGCACCCCTGACCTTGCAATCGGAATGATGGAAAGCGTCAGCCGGGTGCGGCTGTTCGACGGACCTCTCGACTTGAGCTGGCGTCATTGCGCGACGACTTCGGACTTCATCGCCGATCTTTTCGCATTGCGCTTTCAGTCGTCCCGCAATGACTACAGGGAAGTGCGGCACAGCATCGGATACCTGGCCAACGAGCTCATCGAAAATGCTGTCAAGTTTCGCGCACCGGGTGAAATCGTAATCGAGGCGTCGATGGATTCGGAGTGCTTCAAGCTCAAGGTGTCGAATGACCTCGATGGTGAAGACGCGTCCGAGTTCCAAAGTCTCCTGGCGGACATCACGGTTGGGGACCCCAGAGACCTGCTGATACAGCGAATTGAAGCGAATGCTGCCAACCCCGACGTGACAGGCTCCGGACTCGGATTGCTGACGTTGATGAGCGACTATGGCGCACGCCTGGCCTGGATATTCAGCTCCGTCGACGAAACCGATCGGATTTGCCTGGAGACATATGCCTCCATTCCGATCTCGCAAACTCACAACTAGGTCACGAAGCAAGGCCATGGAAATCAAGACAGACGACTACCGCGTGTGGATCGAAGGAAGCGAAATTTTCTTCGACGGCGCCATGCGGCTTGCAAGTTCCGAAGCCGGTGCGCCTGTCACGGCTTTGGCGACCAGTGTTCTTGCCGCAAATCCCCCGTCCATTACGCTCAACTTGAAGGACCTCCACTTTCTCAACTCTTCCGGCATCAACCTGCTGGCGAAATTTACCATCGAGGTGCGCAAGCATCCCGAAGTTCGGCTCGTCGTGCGTGGAACGCCCGACATACCCTGGCAATCGAAATCATTGCCGAACCTCAAGAAGCTGCATCCCGCCCTGGTCCTTTTGATGGACTAAACCAGGGTCGCCCGAAATTTGACAGGGGACTGCGTGGGTTGGCTGCAATCCTGGATAGGACAGGCCAGTCGGTGATGGTGCAAGAGCGCCGCACCGCGTGCGATATGTACGCCAGGATAAATTTTTGGATGCGAAGCTAACGACAATCCGGCCCCGTGCGCAGATGCTGGCAATGCTCGGCGGGGGCTCGGCACAGGCGGCAGGCGTCCAGGTTGGGAGGATGTCGGGCTGCCTGTGCCGATCAGCCGCCGTTGCTCGGTCAAAGGTGGCGTCATTGAGTAAGCGTGCCAAGGTCATCGGCGGCCGGCTGGAATTTATTCCGCCGCAGATCCCGACTCTGGTCGAGCGGCCGCCCGAAGGTGAGGGATGGGTCCACGAGGTCAAGCTTGACGGGTACCGAACGCAGATCATCATCGATAAAGGCGGCGTGCGTCTCTACAGCAAGAACGGCCGAGACTGGACCACGAAATACTGGCCCATCGCGCTGGCCGCCGAGCTGCCATGCCGGTCTGCCATTATCGACGGCGAGGTCATTGTGCCGGGCGAGCAGGGCGCTTCCGATTGCCCTGCGCTGGAAGCGGCTATCTGGAACGAACCGAGCCGGCTGGTGTTCGTCGCGTTCGACATCCTCCATCTCAACGGTCGCAATCTAACGTCCTTGCCCCTGCTGCAGCGCAAGCAGGCGCTGTGGCAACTGGTCGAGCACGGTCTCGGCAAGATCCAGTACAGCGAGCATTTCGAGGGCAATGCGCTGGCGATCTTCCGCGCCATCGACAAGCTTGAGATCATCATCTCGAAGCGCACCGACAGCCGCTACAGGAGCGGACCGTCGAACACATGGCTGAAGGCCAAATATTTCGAGGAGGCCGGTTCCTGAATTGGGCCCAAAGCCACTGCGCACTTTTAGGTGACATAAGTTAGAACATGCCGAGGTCGTTGCTCGGCCGCTCGTCTTCCACCAGATACTTTCGTCAACTCCATCTAGCCGCGGTAGCGCAAGGCATCGACCAGCAGCGAGAAGGCCGGCGTCGCCTGTCGCCGGCTGGGGTAATAGAGGTGGTAGCCGGGGAAGGGCGGGCACCAGTCGGCCAGCACCCGCACCAGTCGGCCGTCGGCCAGATCGGTCGTCACCTGGTCCTCGGGCAAATAGGCAAGACCCAAGCCGGCAAGCACGGCATTCAACCGCAGCGCGGCAGTGTTGAACACCAGCTGGCCCTCGACCCGCACCTTCAGTTCGCGATCCGCCTTCTCGAATTCCCAGGCATAGAGCCCGCCATAGGTCGGTAGCCGCAGATTGATGCAATTGTGGGTGGTCAGGTCCTGCGGCGCGCGCGGCTTTGGCCGGGCGGCGAAGTAGGCCGGCGCGCCGACCACCGCCATGCGCATGTCGGGGCCGATGCGCACCGCGATCATGTCGCGCGCCACCTGTTCGCCAAGCCGCACGCCGGCGTCGTAGCGCTCGGCGACGATGTCGGTCAGGCCGTAATCGACGATGATCTCGATCCTGATGTCGGGATAGTCGGGCAGCAGCCTGGCGATCGCCGGCCACAGGACCGCATCGGCGGCGTGCTCGCCGGAGGTGATGCGGATGGTGCCGGCGGGCTTTTCGCGCAATGCGCTCAAGGCGGCGAGTTCCATCTCGATCTCGTCGAGCCTCGGCCCGATGCTGCGAGCCAGGCGCTCGCCCGCCTCGGTCGGCGATACGCTGCGCGTTGTGCGGGTCAGGAGCCGCACGCCCAGCCGCTCCTCCAGCGCCCGCAATGTGTGGCTGAGCGCCGATTGCGAGACGCCCAGCCTGGCTGCCGCTCGGGTGAAGCTCCGCTCACGCGCGACGGCGAGGAAGGCGGTCAGCTCGTTCAGATTGTCGCGCGGCATTCATGAGCCCTTCTCATAAGTACATGCCGGATATAGCAGCTAATCGCGATCAATCGCAGGCCTTAAATAGGCATCATCGCAATCGGGCGGCCCAAAGGCGGCGGCTCCGAGGCCGGCGGCCGTGTCTGGCGCCGCGTCGAGAAGGGATAAAACCCATGGATATCAATCGAAGCGGCTCTCAAGCCTCGGGCAAGGGGCCGGGCGACTGGTTCACCGGCACGGTGCGCATCGATCCGCTGTTTCAAGCCATCGCGCCGGCGCGTGCGGCCGGCAACGCCGTTACCTTCGAGCCCGGCGCGCGCACCGCCTGGCACACCCATCCGCTCGGCCAGACGCTGATCGTCACCGCCGGCTGCGGCCGCGTGCAGCGCGAGGGCAGCCCGGTCGAAGACATCCGGCCGGGCGACGTTGTTCGCTTCGAGCCGGGCGAGAAGCACTGGCATGGCGCGGCACCGACCACAGCCATGACCCACATCGCCGTCCAGGAAGCGCTGGACGGCAAGGCCGTCGACTGGATGGAGCACGTCGGCGACGCGCAGTATGGTAGGTGACAAATGACGTGGCCGAAGGACGAACTCGGCAGGATCGCCGCGACCGACGATCTGCACATCGCGCCGCTGCGCGATGATCGCGTGACCTTTGGCACGCCGACCTGGATCTGGTCGGTGGTGACCGAAGGCGAACTCTATGTGCGCGGCTACAACGGCCAGAAGTCGCGTTGGTACCAGGCTGCGATCAAGCAGAAGGCCGGTCGGATCACCGCCGCCGGCATGACCAGGGATGTCACCTTCGAAGCAGTCGAAGGGCCGGTCAACGACCGCATCGACGATGCCTACCGGGCGAAATATGCGGCGAGCCCATACCTCGCCCCGATGATCAGCGCGCGCGCCCGCGCCGCGACCGTCAGAATCCTAGCGAAGACATGAAGGAGAACTGAGATGCAAAAGCGCAAACTGGGCCAGGGTGGCCTCGAAGTCTCGGCCATCGGGCTGGGCTGCATGGGGATGAGCCATTCATACGGGCAACCGATGGACACGCCGGATGCTGTCCGCCTGATCCGCTCCGCGTTCGAGCGCGGCGTCACCTTCTTCGACACCGCGGAGGTCTATGGCCCGTTCAAGAACGAGGAGGTCGTCGGCGAGGCGCTGCAGCCGATCCGCGACCAGGTGGTGATTGCCACCAAGTTCGGCATCGACATTGCCGGTACAGCCGGACACGACGGCATGGACAGCCGGCCGGGGCATATTCGCGAGGTCGTCGAGGCGTCGCTAAAGCGGCTTAGGACCGACCATATCGACCTCCTCTACCAGCACCGCGTCGATCCGGTCGTGCCTATCGAAGAGGTGGCCGGCGCGGTGAAGGACTTGATCAGCCAAGGCAAGGTGAAGCATTTCGGCCTCTCGGAAGCGGGCGTGCGCACCATCCGTCGTGCGCATGCGGTGCAGCCGGTCACGGCATTGCAGAGCGAATACTCGCTGTGGTGGCGTGAACCCGAGGAGGCGATCCTGCCGGTCCTGGAAGAACTGGGGATCGGCTTCGTGCCCTTCAGCCCGCTGGGCAAGGGCTTCCTCACCGGCGCCATCGACGCCAGCACGACGTTCGACAGCAGCGACTTCCGAAACACGGTTCCGCGTTTTGCAGAGGAGGCCCGCAAGGCGAACCAGGCGCTGGTCGATGCGATCGTCAAGATCGCAGCCGGGAAGAAGGTGACCCCGGCACAGGTCGCGCTCGCCTGGTTGCTGGCTCGCAAGCCATGGATCGTCCCGATCCCCGGCACCACGAAGCTCAATCGCCTCGAGGAGAACATCGGATCGGCCGCCGTTGTGCTCAGCGTGGACGATCTTCGCGACATCGAGAACGCGGTCTCGGCGATTGCCGTGCAGGGAGAGCGCTATTCACCACAACAAGCGGCGAGGATCGATCGCTGAAGCGGAAGGAAAATCCCATGACAGAGAACATCAAGGGCAAGGTGGTAGTCATCACCGGCGCCAGCAGCGGGCTCGGTGAGGCCGCCGCGCGGCTTCTGGCCAAGGAGGGCGCAAAGCTGGTGCTGGGCGCACGACGCCTCGACCGGCTCGAGGCGCTGGCGGCAGGGCTGTTGCTGGGCAAAGACGCCATCCTGGCGACCGACGTCACCGATGTCGGCCAGGTCCGGCGGCTTGTCGACCATGCGGTCGAAACTCATGGCCGCGTCGACGTCATCGTCAACAATGCCGGCCTGATGCCGCACTCGCCGCTGGAACGCGGCAAGGTCGAGGACTGGGACCGGATGATCGACGTCAACATCAAGGGCGTGCTCTACGGCATAGCCGCGGCGCTCCCCCACATGAAGACGCAGAAGAGCGGCCATATCATCAACGTCTCGTCGGTCGCCGGCCACAAGGTGGGGCCGGGCGGCGCTGTCTATTCCGCGACCAAGCACGCGGTGCGCATCATCTCGGAGGGCCTGCGGCAGGAGGTAAAACCCTACAACATCCGCACCACCATCATCTCGCCGGGTGCCGTGGCGACCGAATTGCCCGACAGCGTCACCGAACCCGATGTCGCCGAAGGCGTGCGCGCACTCTACGACCGGGTGGCCATCCCTGCCGATTCCTTCGCCAGGACAGTGGTGTTCGCCATGAGCCAGCCGGACGAGGTCGACATCAACGAGATCCTGTTCCGGCCGACGGCGCAGGAGTATTGAAGGCGCAGTGCCTCAGCTTGAAATATGGCTTTGCGCGAACTCGCGTCTTGCAGCCGTGAAGACCTCGCGGGCGGCGTCCGCATTCATGACTGCGATTGCGAGGCCAACGATGATATCTGGCCAGGCTGAGTTCCACACGAAGGCCGTGACCAGGCCGGCAGCAATGATCGAGACATTCGCCAGGACATCGTTGCGGGCCGACAGGAAGGCCGCATGGGTAAGACTGCCGCTGTGATGGCGATAGCGAGCGAGCAAGAGCGCGCATGTCAGGTTGACGAGGATCGCGCCGGCCGCGGTAAGCGTCAGCGGAACGGGCGCTGGCGGGATTGGAACGTTGAATTTCTCCCAAGCGGTCCAAAGGGTCGCCAAAGCCGGGATCAGAAGTACGCCCGCCAGCGCCATCCCGAGCCGCGCTCGATTGCGGATAGTCCAGCCCAGCGCGACCATGATCAGCAGGTTGACGGATGCGTCCTCCAGAAAATCGATGCTGTCCGCGAACAGCGATACCGATCTGATCCAAACGGCCACGGCAAACTCGATGCCGAAATAGCCAAGGTTCAGGATGGCGACCATCCGCACCGCTTTGCTCAGCGTCCCCGTCATCCCTTGTCCATCGATCAATTGCCGTTGCCGCAAGGCATACAGGGATTCCATGACGTGAGACATTGCCGATTGAGCGGCCGTCTTGACAGCGGCGCGCTTCCTGCTCCAGCTTGACCCCCATGTTCGTCTTTGCGCCCGCCAACACCAAGCGACGCCGCCCCTGCACAGTGCGGAGCGGCAAGCTGATTGCGCGACGACAAAGACCGGCACGATAGATCCGGTTCGTTCGTTTCCAGCCCGCCCGCGACATCCGCCGGCGGGTTTTTTCATGCCCTGGAGCATTTTCATGACCATCAATTCTTCCATCCGGCTTCGGCCGGCCGAGCCGGCGGACGCCACCGCGATCAGGGATATCGTGCGCGCCGCCTATGCCAAATGGGTGCCGGTGATCGGCCGCGAGCCGCTGCCGATGCGCGCCGATTACGACAAGGCCGTCGCCGAGCATCCGTTCGATCTTGCCGTCGAGGAGGACGGCATTGTCGGGATGATCGAAACGATCCTGGCCGACGACCATCTCTGGATCGAGAATGTCTGCGTCGCACCGCGGGCGCAGGGCAGGGGCATCGGCCGGCTTTTGCTGGAGCATGCCGAGCGGAGGGCGACTGAAGCCGGCCGCCCCGCGCTTCGCCTGCTGACCAACGGCGCCTTCGAGGCCAACGTGTCGCTCTACAAAAAGCATGGCTACACAATCGACCGGGAGGAGCCGTTCATGAACGGGGTGACGGTCTATATGAGCAAGAAACTGGCAGGCTGATGTGGGTGGCCAGTACACGGCTCAAAGGTAGCGCCCTGTGGCGTCCCCTCTGTCCTGCCGGACATCTCCCCCTCAAGGGGGGAGATCGGCCGCCACCACACGGCCTTTGCTAATCGCGGATGTCGCAGGAAGAGCGCCGGCGCCCAAGCTGCCAATCTCCCTCCTTGTGGGGGAGATGTCCGGCAGGACAGAGGGGGGCGCGAAGGAACTCGACGGCGGTTCTTCACCGCTTCCGCTAAAGCGTAACTGGCATATTGCACACGGCTGGCTCAATCACTTGGCTCTTGCGTTTGACAGCGGCGTTTGTGCATCGTTATCTCCAGCCACATATGACGGCCGGCAAAGCCATGCGGCGCACCCCAAGGAGAAAACCATGTCACACAATCTGCAGTTCTATATCGATGGCGCGTGGGTCGATCCTGTTGTGCCCAACACATTCGACGTCATCGATCCGTCGAATGAGGATGCCTTCGCGCAGATCTCGCTCGGCTCCAAGGCCGATGTCGACAAGGCGGTGGCCGCCGCCAAGCGCGCCTTCACCACCTTTGGCTTCACCGAAGTCGGCGAGCGGCTCGAACTCTTGAACCGCATCATCGAGGTCTACAAGAAACGCAGCGCCGATCTGGCGCTCGCCGTATCGCGCGAAATGGGTGCGCCGCGCCAGTTCGCGCTCGACAGCCAGGTCGGCGTCGGCCTCGCGCATCTGCAGAAGATGGCCGACGTGCTGAAGAGCTTCGAGTTCCGCCATGTCAAGGGCAGCTCGCTGGTGGTCAAGGAGCCGATCGGCGTCGTCGGCCTGATCACGCCGTGGAACTGGCCGCTCAACCAGATCACCTGCAAGGTCGGTCCCGCCCTTGCCGCCGGCTGCACCATGGTGCTGAAGCCGTCCGAGATCGCGCCGCTCGACGGCATCATCTTCGCCGAAATCCTGGACGAGGCCGGCGTGCCGAAGGGCGTCTTCAACCTCGTCAATGGCGACGGACCGGGCGTTGGCCAGGCGCTGTCCAGCCACCCCGACATCGACATGATGTCGTTCACCGGTTCGACCCGCGCCGGCATCCTGGTGGCCAAGGCCGCCGCCGATACGGTCAAGCGCGTGCATCAGGAGCTCGGCGGCAAGTCGGCCAACATCCTGTTTGGCGATGTCGACCTCGCGAAGGCCGTCACCAAGGGCGTCGCCGGCTGCTTCGGCAACAGCGGCCAGTCCTGCAATGCGCCGACGCGCATGTTCGTGCCGCGCGACCGCCATGACGAGGCCGCCGGCTATGCCAAGGCCGCGGCGGAAAAGTTCACAGTCGGCCCGGCGGATGCGGCCGGCACCAAGCTCGGCCCGGTCGTCAGCCAGGTCCAGTTCGACAAGATCCAGGAGCTGATCCAGAGCGGCATCGAAGAAGGTGCCACGCTGGTCGCCGGCGGCCCGGGCCGTCCGGCCGAACTCAACCGCGGCTACTACGTCCAGCCGACCGTGTTCGCCGATGTCACCCACGACATGCGGATCGCGCGCGAGGAGGTCTTCGGACCGGTGCTGGCGATCATGCCCTATGACAGCGTCGAGGAGGTGATCGAAACCGCCAACGATACGGTCTACGGCCTTGCCTCCTACATCCAGGCCAAGGACATGCAGAAAGCGCGCGAAGTGGCGGCGCGCATGCGCACAGGCAATGTCTACATCAACTATCCGACCTGGGACGCCGGCCTGCCGTTCGGCGGCTACAAGCAGTCGGGCAACGGCCGCGAATATGCCGAATACGGTCTTGAGGATTTCCTCGAGATCAAGGGCATCGCCGGCTACGAGGCGGCGGAATAGGCACGACGCAGTTCCGGGCCGGCGGCAATGCCGGCCCGCCCTGCAATTCAGGGGCGCGGTCCGCACAGTTGGCCGCGCATGCTTCGCTGCGCATGACCCCGGCAATGGCCGCCCGCGTTACCAGCAAGCTTGGAAGGTCAGCGACTTCGTTGCGCTTGTCGAGGCGAAAGAAGCTGAGAAACCGACCGTTCGCGGCCCGTATCGGAAGGTGACGATTGATTGGTTTCAGCTAGCCCACCTTGGATGAGTGTCAGGACTTCACGAAGGGACTGTTGAGGAAGTAACCTGAAAAACTCTGGGCGAAGACCGTCACCGCGTCTTGCTGCAATTTCATGGAACGACAACATTCCAAACATCGGTAATTCTCCCGTGGTATGTCGGGAGTCTGGCCGTTTGGCATTAGTGCCGCCACCCGTTTCCTGTCGAACTCTCCTATAAGCTTAGAGCAAAGCATGGGAGGGATCGACATGGACGATCTTTGCGAGAAGATGGACGCCGTTGCGCCGAAGCCGGGCAAACGCGGTCCCTACAAGAAACAGTAAGATCGTCCATGGCAGATCGAGATCGTTGGATAATTCACATCAAAGAGCTTCGCTCTAGGCACGGCGTAAGCCTCCTCGAAGCGGAGCGCATTGCCTTGTCATATCCTGACTGGCGACGTTGGGTCGAACGCCAAATAAACACGGATGAGCGCTGTCGCAAGTTCGCACGCACTCACATGGCAGCCAATCGTCAAGCCTCGCTAATCTACAAAGATGGCAGTATACTAAAAGTGCGCTGACCTGCGAACTTCGACGCGTGCGTTTATGGGATTACGTCTAGATTTCAAACTGAAACACCATCGGCGACATGGCTTCGTTGCTCGCGGAAAGTGACTGGTGATAGGCTGTATTGCCGGCAGCGGAGGATTCGAGCCTTGAGTATGGGGAGCTCCCAGCCGAAGCTGGAAGGACAAGAGACCGACGAGAGCCACTACCAGGTTTTTGTCGACGATCATTTTCATTATCGCGATGAGAGCCACCGTTACCTCGACGGAAAATTTCCAACCTACGATGAGGCTGTGGAGCGGTGCCGCGCCATCGTCGACAGCGAACTGGAAGATGCTTTCAAACCCGGAGCGACTGCCGAAGAGCTGTTTGAGAAATACAGTTTGTTTGGCTCGGATCCGTTCATAAAGACACCGCCGGGGCTGCGGGTTGATCCGCCTTTCTCCGCTTGGAATTATGCATTGGAGCGGTGTGAAATGCTGGCTCGCGTCTCGACTGTTCCAAAAAGCTGATTGCGCGCGGCGTCTGATCCACCATCGGGTCTGTTTCTTGCCGATTGGCAAATTCATGCTATATATCTGCCAATAGTGAGGACGCAAAATGCAGCTTCAGCCCATAGTCACCACGCCGGCCGCGGTTGGAAGCGCCATTTCGGATGAAGAGGCGGGCGCGCTGGCGCGCACCACCGTCAACCTGTTCAAGGCCTGGAACCTCACCGACCTGGAGGCCTGCATCCTGCTCGGCGGCATGTCGGCGCGCACATGGGCACGTTGGAAGACTGGGGCACGCTGGAAGGAGGGCGGCATAGGCAGGATCGACCGCGACCTGCGCACCCGCATGGCGCATCTGATGGGCATCCACAAAGGCCTGCGCTATCTCTTTACGGAGCCGGCGCGCGGCTATGCCTGGATCCGCAAGCCCAATGCCACTTTCGGCGGCAAGTCGGCGCTCGACCTGATGCTGCGCGGCGAAATCTCCGACCTTGCCGCGATGCGCGAATGGCTCGATGCGGAGCGTGGTGCATGGTGAGTGGGCTTGCGGTTCGGCGCCGCGTCCACTGGCACCAGAGCTTCCGCATCATCCGCTCCATCCATCCGCCCATCGACCTCTTCGAGGACATTGCCGACCCGCGCGACTGGGAGGCGCTGGCCGCGGTCGAGGCGAAGACCAACCCGCGCATCAGGCTCGAGATCGGCGACCTTGGCAAGGTGGCGGCCACAAGGCGGGTCTCCGGCCCTGGCGCCAGCTTCGTGATGGCGCCCTTCGTGCATTGTTCGACCCTGCGGCCCGGTCGGTTCTCGGATGGCAGCTATGGGATCTACTATGCCGGCGACAGCGAAGAGGTGGCGCTCGCCGAGACCATTCACCACCACCAGAAATTCATGCGCGCCACCAACGAGGATCCGGGCTGGACGGCGGATTCCCGCGTGCTGATCGGCAGCGTCGACCGCGACCTCGACGAGGTGAACGCGGTGCCCGGCGTGCTCGATCCCGGCGACTACACCGCCTCGCAAGTGGAGGGGCGGGCGCTGCGGGCGACCGGCAGCGACGGGCTGGTGTGGAACAGCGTGCGAATGCCGGGCGGCGGCTGCATCGGCATCTTCTGGCCGGACGCCATCACCATTCCGGTCCAGGGCCGGCATTACAGCTATCACTGGGACGGCGCCCGCGTGGATTTCGTGCGCGAGCACGATACGGGCAAGGTGCTGGCCGTCACCTGATGGCTGGCGAGAGCGGATTGCATCCGCGGTGAAGACCCACTTGGTTGCAACCGTCCGGAATCCCGCTTTACAGGTCGCGGGAGAGTCGATATCCATAAATCCAAGGATTCGGATATATGGATAAAAAAGGCACGTTGAACGCGCTGGCGGCCCTTGGCCAGGAGACGCGGCTGGATGTTTTCCGGCTGCTCGTCCGCGCCGGTCCGGAAGGCATTCCGGCGGGCGAGATCGCCACAAGGCTGGATACGGTCCAGAACACCATGTCGGCGCATCTGAAGGTGCTCGCCCATGCCGGGCTGATCCACCCCCAACGCGATGGCCGGATCGTGCGCTACGTCGCCGACATGACCGGGTTTCGGGACCTGCTGGCCTATCTGATGGAAGATTGCTGCAACGGCGCGCCGGAACTCTGCCGTCCCGTCATCAATGCCGTGACCTGTGACTGCTAGGAGCACGCCGATGAGCGAAGTGGCTGTACGTGATCGCCCGCACCCTGCCGAAGGCCAGCTGAGCGCCGTGGCGAACGACCTGCCACGCCGCTGCGTTGCCGAAGCGCTGGGAACCGCGTTGCTGGTCGCGACCGTGGTCGGTTCCGGCATCATGGCATCCCGGCTGACGAACGACATAGCCATTTCGCTGCTCGGCAACACGCTGCCGACGGGAGCGATCCTTGTCGTGCTGATCACGATACTCGGGCCGGTTTCAGGCGCGCATTTCAATCCGGCCGTCACCCTGGTGTTCGCGCTCCGCCGCGAAATCGACGCGAGGGCGGCGATCGCCTATGTCGTCGCCCAAATCGTCGGCGGCATCGCCGGGACGTTCCTGGCGCACGCCATGTTCGAACTGCCGATCCTGCAGGCCTCGGTGACGGTGCGGACCGGAGCCGGGCAATGGCTCGCCGAGGCAGTCGCCGCCTTCGGCCTCGTCTTCACCATCCTGGCAGGCCTGCGCTTTCGTTCCGATGCGATCCCCTGGCTGGTCGGGCTTTACATAACAGCCGCCTACTGGTTCACGGCCTCGACCTCATTCGCCAATCCGGCCGTCGCCATCGCCCGTGCCTTGTCGGACACGTTTTCCGGCATCCGCCCGGTCGACCTGCCGGGTTTCATATCAGCCGAATTGCTGGGCGCGCTGCTGGCCATGGCCCTGGCGGGCTGGCTGCTTGCCGAACCGAAACCAACCAGACAGATGCAGGCCGCGAAATGACCATCACCATCTATCACAATCCCGATTGCGGCACCTCGCGCAACACGCTGGCCATCATCCGGCAGTCGGGCGAGGAACCGGAGGTGATCGAGTATCTGAAGACGCCGCCGTCACGGCAAAAGCTGGTCGAGTTGATCGCTTCCATGGGCATGACACCGCGCGAACTGCTGCGCGAGAAGGGCACGCCCTACGCCGAACTCGGCCTCGCCGACCCGAAATGGTCCGACGACGAGATCCTCGATTTCATGCTGGCGCACCCGATCCTGATCAACCGGCCGATCGTGGTCAGCCCGCTCGGCGTGGTGCTGGCCCGGCCGTCGGAAAAGGTGCTGGACATCCTGCCCAACCCGGACATCGGTGCGTTCACCAAGGAGGATGGCGAGGTGGTCACCGACGCTTCGGGCAAGCGGGTCGGCTGACGGTATTTCCATATTTTTCGAAATTAGGTTGACGACTCGACAGGTGTCGCGTAACTTATTTCCATGAAACTCGAAAAAGCAGCCGCCCAGCTCGAAGCGCTCGGCAATCCGACGCGGCTTCAGCTTTACCGCATACTGGTGCGCGCCGGTGACGACGGGCTTGCCGTCGGCAGCGTCCAGGGCAAGCTCGATATTCCGTCCTCGACGCTGTCGCATCATCTCAAGCGGCTGGTCGACACGGGCCTTGTGACGCAGGAGCGGCAAGCGACGACACTGATCTGCCGCGCCAACTATCCCGGCATGAACGCTCTGATCGGCTATCTCGCCGACGAGTGCTGCGCGGATGCGGCCTGCGCGCCTGCCGTCGTCAAAGCGCTGGCCTGATTTTTTTCGCTGTGTAATTCGAAGATACCGGAAGGATCGAACATATGGACATGATGGCAAACCTTCCCGTCGCGGTGATCGGCGCAGGCCCGGTCGGCCTCGCCGCCGCCGCGCATCTTGTCGAACGCGGCATCCGCCCGCTGATCCTCGAGCGCGGTGAAAGCGTTGGCGCTGCACTGCTCGAATGGGCACATGTGCGGGTGTTCTCGCCATGGCAATACAATATCGACGCGGCGGCGCGGGCGCTGCTCGACCGCTCCGGCTGGACGGCGCCGGACATGCGAGGCCTGCCGACCGGCGGCGAGATCGTGCGCGATTATCTGGCGCCGCTTGCCGCAGTTGCCGGCATCGCCGCCAATCTGAAGCTCGGCGCCGAGGTCACCGCGATCACCCGCCAGGGACATGACAAGGTCGCCAATGAGGGTCGCAAGGACGCTCCCTTCGTCATCCGCTACCGCGATGCGGGCGGCGAGCACCGCGTTCTCGCGCGCGCCGTCATCGATGCGTCCGGAACATGGTCGCGGCCAAACCCCATCGGCGTCGACGGGCTGCCGGTTGCCGGCGAAGCCGCGGCCTGCGAGCGCATTGCCTATGGCATTCCCGACGTGGTCGGCAAGGCCAGGGAGAGCTATGCGGGCAAGCGTGTCCTCGTCATCGGCGGCGGGCATTCGGCGATCAACGTCGCCCTGGCGCTCATGGAGTTGCAGGACGCAGCGCCTGGTACCGAGATTTTCTGGGCGCTGCGGCACGCCAGCGTCGACCGGCTGCTTGGCGGCGGGCTGAACGACCAATTGCCCGAACGTGGCGCGCTCGGCCTCGCCGCCAAGCAGGCGATGGCGGATGGAAGGCTGAACATGCTGGCGGCTTTCGCCGTCAACCGCATCGAGATGCAAGGCGAGGGGCTTGCCGTCGACGCCAGCCTGGCCGGCAAGCCATTCAGCCTTTCCGTAGATCGCATCGTCGTCACCACGGGCTTCAGGCCCGACCTGTCGTTCCTCGGCGAAATCCGCCTCGCGCTCGATCCCGCCGTCGAAGCACCGCCGGCGCTGGCGCCGCTGATCGATCCGAATTTCCACTCGTGCGGCACGGTTCCCGCGCATGGCATCCGGGAACTTGCCCATCCCGAACCCGGCTTCACCATCGTCGGCTCGAAATCCTACGGCCGCGCCCCGACCTTCCTGATGGCGACCGGCTACGAGCAGGTCCGCTCGGTCGTCGCCGACCTTGCCGGAGACCACGTCGCGGCGCGCGAGGTGCGGCTGGTGCTGCCGGAGACCGGCGTGTGCAGCGCCGATGTCGTGACGGGATCGGACAGTGCTGATTGTTGCGGCGGGCCCGCGCCCGCCAATGTCGATGCCTGCTGCCTCGAGGATGCGGACGCCAAGGCAAAGGGTGCGTCGGGCTGCGGCTGCGCAACGGGCTCATCGGTTGGCGCCAAGGCGACGGAAGCCGTGGGCGTCGATGCCTGACCGGTCTGTCCTGCGCAAGGCGATATGGGCGCTCGGGCTGACGCAGATCATCGGCTACGGCACGCTCTATTACAGCTTTTCGATCCTGGCGCCGGCGATGGCCAGGGAGTTCGGTCTCACGGAAGGGTGGGTGTTCGGCGCGCTCTCCGCCTCGCTGTTTGCCGGCAGCCTCTTCGCGCCCACGGCCGGGCGCTGGGCCGACCGCTTCGGCGCGGGGCGCATCATGACCATAGGCTCGGTCGCGGCAGCCGTCGCGCTGGCGCTGTGCGCCGTCTCGCCCGGACGCGTGACCTTTGTTCTGGCCTTGCTGGCGATGGAGCTGGCCTCCAGTTTCGTCCTCTACAGCGCCGCCTTCGTGGCGATCGTGCAGATCGGGGTTCCCCGGCCGCAACGCAGCATCACTCACCTGACGCTCATCGCAGGGTTCGCCTCGACCCTGTTCTGGCCGCTGACCTCGGCGCTGCATGCGCATTTGACATGGCGCGAGGTCTATCTGCTGTTCGCGGCGCTCAATCTCGGACTCTGCCTGCCGATCCACGCCTGGCTGATGCGCCTGTCGCGCCGTCACGCGACGGCCGCGCCGCAAGAGCGCGGGCCAGCCCATGAAGCGGGCGCGGCACTCGATCCGCGACGCGGGCAGGCCGTGTTCCTGCTGATGCTGGCGGGCTTCGCCTCCGAGGGCTTCGTGCTGTCGGCGATCCTCATCCACATGGTGCCGCTGACGGCGGCACTTGGGCTCGGCACGGCCGGCCTCTTCGTTTCGACCCTGTTCGGGCCGGCGCAGGTCGCCAGCCGGTTGATCAACATGCTGTTTGGCGGGCGGCTTCAACAAACGCATCTCGCCGTCATTGCCGCGTCGCTGCTCACGGCCGGGCTGTGCACGCTGCTGTTGACCACGCCATGGCTGCCTGGCGCTTTCCTGTTCGTGCTGCTGTTCGGCCTCGGCTCCGGTCTCACCAGCATCGTCGGCGGCACCTTGCCGCTCGAGCTCTTCGGCCGCCAAGGCTATGGCGCGCGGCTGGGATGGGCGAGTGCCGCCCGCCAGTTCACCTCGGCCTTCGCGCCGTTCGCGCTGGCCTTCATGATGGCGCGGACATCCGTCGCCAATTCGCTGTGGGTGCTGGTGGTCGTCGCCGCGAGCGGCGTCATCGCCTTCCTCGCCATCGCGCTACTGAGACGGCGCGCCGGCCGGGTTGCGTTTGCGATTGGCGGCAGTCCGGAAGAGGCGAGCTAGAGCCTGTTCCATCCCGATGGTATCGGGATAGAACTCTATCTCTGTGTTTGAGCATGATCTTTTCCGAAAACCGGATCCCACTTTTCGGGATCATGCTCTTGCCTCAATGCCGCAAAATCTTGCTCAGGAAAGCGCGGCTGCGGTCGGTCTTGGGGTGCGAGAAGAATTCGTCGGGCGTCCCGCTCTCGACAATGGCGCCGGCATCCATGAACACCACGCGCTGGGCGACCTTGCGGGCAAAGCCCATTTCGTGCGTCACCACCATCATGGTCATGCCTTCCTCGGCGACCGCCACCATGACGTCGAGCACTTCCGAAATCATCTCGGGGTCGAGCGCCGAGGTCGGTTCGTCGAACAGCATGATCTTTGGCCGCATGCCGAGGCAGCGCGCGATCGCCACGCGTTGCTGCTGGCCACCGGAGAGCTGCGCCGGATAGGCGTTGACCTTGTCGGCCAGCCCGACCTTGGCCAGCAATTCGCGCCCGGCCTTTTCGGCCTCGGTGCGCGGGATCCTGCGGACATGGATGGGTGCCAGCGTGACGTTTTCGAGCGCCGTCTTGTGCGGATAGAGGTTGAACGACTGGAAGACGAAGCCGATCTCGGTGCGCAGCTGCGTCATGTTGGTGGTGGGGTCGCCGAGGCGCTGGCCGTCGACGACGAGATCGCCGTCCTTGATCGCCTCCAGGCCGTTGACGCAGCGGATCAGCGTGCTCTTGCCCGAGCCGCTCGGGCCGCAGACAACGACCACCTCGCGCGGCTCGACGCTGAGCGTGATGTCCTTGAGCACGTTGAGCGCGCCGAACCATTTGTTGACGCCGCGAAAGTCGATCATACCGGTTTTGGTCATATTTGCCGGACCTTTGGGGTTCGCTGTCACAGCTGCACCTCGCCATGCGCCGCGCCCATGCGGTGTTCGAGCCGGCGGGCGAGCATGATCAGGGGATAGCAGACGATGAAATAACCGACGCCGACGAGGAAGAAGACCAGCAGGCCGTTGGGCACACGCTGCACCACCAGCCAGCCGACGCGGGTGAGGTCGGTCAGTCCAATCGCCGAGACGACCGAAGAGTCCTTGATCAGCAGCACATACTGCCCGACCAGCGGCGGCAGCACGATGCGCATCGCCTGCGGCAGCACCACCTGGCGCATGCGCTGCCAGCGCGACAGGCCGGATGCCAGCGCTGCCTCGACCTGGCCGGTCGGCACCGAGCGAATGCCCGCGGCGACGATCTCGCAGATGAAGCAGGCGGCAAGGTTGGTCAGCGCGATAATGCCGGCGGTGAAGGCGTCCAGCTCGATGCCGAGCTCCGGCAGGATGAAGAAGATCAGGAAGATCTGCACCAGGAACGGCGTGCCGCGGATCAGGTCGACCCAGGCGCCGATGAGGCTGCCCACCAGCCGGTTGCCGCCGGTGCGCAGGATGCCGAGACCGAAGCCAAGCAAGGTGCCGAGCACCAGGCTGATCAGCGACAGCACCACCGTCATGCCGAGACCGCGCAGCGCCAGCGGATAGCTGCCGGCGAGGCTTTGCAGCTGTTGCCAGATCATGTCCGCGCCCCCGCTGTGCCGAGCCAGCGACCGGAGAGAGCAGCCAGCCCCTTCAGGCAGTAGTAGAGCAGCAGGTAGAAGGCGGCGATGGTGAGGAAACCTTCCGCCGGCATGAAGCGGTCGGAGGCGAGCAACTGGCCGGCGCGGGTTAGCTCGGCGACCGAGATCAGCGACAGCAATGCGGAATCCTTGACCAGCACGATCGCCTGGCCGAGCAGCGGCGGGATCGTCACCTTGAAGGCTTGCGGCAGGATGACCAGGCGCATGCGCTGGACATAGGTCATGCCCGAGGCGACGCTGGCTTCGACCTGGCCACGAGGGATCGACAATATGCCGGCACGAATGATTTCAGCGACATAGGCGCCGCTGTTGAGCGATAGCGCGAGGATGCCGACGACCAGCTCGGGCAGGACGAAGCCGAGCCGGGGCAGGCCGAAATAGAGGAAATAGAGCTGCGCCAGCAAAGGCGTGGCGCGCACGGCGTCGATATAGGCCTTGGCCGGGGCACGAAACAGCCAGCCGCGCTGCAGGTTCATGGCGCACAGCACGATGCCGACGGCGAGCGCGCCGAGAAAGGACAGCGCCGACAGCCACACGGTCGTGACCAGGCCCTGCCCGAACAGGGGCAGGTACTCGACGATGGTGCGGAAGCTGAAATTCTCGAGCATCGCTGGGCGGTTCCCCAAAGCGGGCGAAACGAAAGGCCAGGCGGCTTCGCGGCGCTCAAGACGCGCGCAAAACCGCCTGGATCCCAAGGGCGGTTAGTGGTCCTTCTTCCAGGCGTCGGAATTGACCCAGTAGTCCAGGTTCTTCTGCAGGCGCCCATCGATGCTGACCTGGTCGAGGAACAGGTTCATCCAGACCAGCAGGTCCGGCTCGTCATAGCGGGTGGCGAAGGCAAGCGGTTCCTTCGACAAAAGCTCCGGCATGATGGTGAAGGTGCCGGCCGGATAGGCGGTCGACTGGCCCTTCACCGCCGAGACGTCGTTGACGCCGCAATCGGCCTGGCCGTTGTTGACGGCGTCGAGCAGCAGCGGACCGCCGCCCTTGTAGCTCTTGATGTCGGCATCGGTGAAGACGGCCTTGGCCTCCTTCTCGCCGGTGGCGCCGAGCAGCACGGCGATCTTGGTGCCCTTGGCCTTGCAGTCCTCGGTGGTCTTGAACTTGCTGTCGGCCTTGGTGAACACGGTGCTGCCCGTATACATGTAAGGTTTGGTGAAGGCGACCTTCATGCCACGCGCCAGCGTCGGCGTCATGTCGGCGACCAGAAGGTCGGCCTTGCCCGACAGCAGCGCGGGGATCAGGCCGTCCCAGTCGAAGTCGAGGAAGGTGATCTTGACGCCCATTTCCTTGGCCATCAGCTCGGCCAGTTCAACCGAACTGCCAGTGCGTTCGCCATTGGCGCCGACCAGCGAGAAGGGCGGTCCTTGTGTCTGCACGGCGACGCGCAACTCGCCGCGCTTGGTGATGTCGTCGAGCGTTCCGGCGCTGGCCGCGGTGGCGAGCCCGGCGAGCGCAAGTCCAGCGATGAAAAGTCTGGCAATCTTCATTTGGCATTCCTCCTTGTTTTATTGTTCCACGTTGTTGTTTCACCCTTCGGGGTGCTTTTTTGAGCGGCAGCGCCGTTGCCGGCGGCAGCCACCGTTCGAAAACCTTCAGTCCCAGGCCACCGTCTCGGTCACAGTGATGCCGCGCCTGGCCAACTCGTCGAAGAAGCGGTCATCGGGCACATCGAGCAACGGGTTGAGCAGGCCTGGTTTGGTGATCTCGCGCCGCGCCAGCATCTGCGCCACGATGCTGGCGGGATAGCCGACGCCGAGGCTCATGCCGAACAGGCCGGAGGCCAGGTCGCGCTCGATGATCAGGTCCGAGGTCACCGTCTTGCGGCGGCCGCCTTCGAGGCCGGAAAAGACATTGCGCATCACGCAAAGGTCCTTTTCGCCGGGGCCGTACTGCAGTTGCGGCCCGAGCAGCCGGCCGAGGAATTCGCGCGGGCTGGAGCCGGTGCCGGGCACCTTGTCTTCGGAAAGGAAGCCGAGTTCCTTCAGCGGCGCCCAGAAGGCCGACCATCCCGGCCAGCGCAGCGTATAGCGGCCCGAGCGGCGCAGCCCTTTTGCCGCGTCCAGCATCTCGACATAATGCAGCGCATCGCCATTGGGGAAGGCCTCCAACGCGCCCAGGCCCGCCACCTCGATCTCGTGGATGAAGGGGTTGTCGTGCTGCCGGCCGGCCGGCACCGCGACGCGTTCGCCGTCCTCGATCATCACGCTGTCGCGGTTCTGGCTGACCAGAACCATGTCGAAGTTCCAGCTCACCTTGTAGCAAAGGGGCTTAGTCATCGCCTTCGGCTCGGGGATGCCGCCGCAATAGGAATCGATCGCGGCGATGGTATCGAACTGCCTTGCGGCGCGCGCGTAGAGAACCAGGTCGATGCCGGGATCGAGCCCGCATTCGGCCATGATCGGCACACCAGCCTGTTCGGCGGCCGGTGCCAGGTCGGCGATGGCCTTGCCGTAGTTGGTGGTGACCAGCGGCGTGCGCGTTGCGATCGCGGCCTGGACCGCCTCACGCATCAGTGGCTGCGGCAACAGGTCGATGACGGCGTCGGCATCCGCCAGCACGCCGGCCAAGGCAGGGCCGATCGCTCCCTGCGGTACCACGAAGCGCACGCGGGCAAGGTCGGTCAGGCCGTCAAGGCGAGCCGCGCCGTCCGGCGCCGTGTCGACGCAAATCACCTCCTCGGCACCGCTGGCGACGAGATCGGCGATGGCCGCCCGGCCTTGCAGGCCGAGGCCGCCGAGAACCGCTATTCTCATGCCGGCTCCTTGCGATCGTCCGACCAGCAGCCTTCCGGCAGGCTGACCCATTTGTTGCAGGACGCCATGACGACGAAGGTCTCGCTGCGAACGACTTCGCCCGGCTCGCCGGCCCCCGGGATCAGCTCGCTGGTGACGCGGTAGAGATCGGCGACGTCACCGGCCACGGTCACGTCGACGATGATGTCGAAGCGCCCGGTGACCACCGAAGCCGAGTTGACGAAGGGCAGTTCGGAAATGCGCTGCGCCAGCTCGCGGGCCCGGCCGCGTCCTTGCGCATTGATACCGACAATGGCCGAAATCAGCTCGGGACGCTCGGTCAGGTTCAAGAGCCCGACGATCTTCAGCAGATTGCGGTCGAGCAGGTTGCGCAGCCGCGTGCGCACCGTCGGCACCGAAATCGCCAACATCTCGGCGAGGCGGTTGATGCCCGGCTGCGCGTCCTGCGACAGCTGTTTGACCAGCCGCCGATCGGTCAGATCGAGATGTTCCCGCAAAGGCTCTGTCTTTCATAAAAAGAAAAAAGGTCGGCAAATTATTTGCCTATATGAAAACAAGCTATGTCACGAATTTTTGAAAAGCAAGGTGTTGTTTTCGCACCAAGTGGCATGGTGCGTCGTCTGGCGCGGTTGCGGTTGCGCTATTGCGTTGCCGGGTTCAGACCAGCGCGGCAGCCAGCAATTTCGCTTGCGGCGTCAATTCGTCGAAGCGGCGGGCGCACAGATTGAGCTGGCGTGTTGCCCAGTCGTCGGTGAGCCGCAGGCTGCGCAGCGAGCGTGCCGAGTGGCGCGCCGCACTTTCCGGGACGATGGCGATCCCGGCGCCTTGCGTGACGAGGCGGCAGACATTGTCGAGGCCGGGCACTCGGATGCGGATATGCAGATGACCGCCAAGGCGGGCGGCCTGGCGCGTGACGTGCTCCTGCAGCGCATGGCCCGTGCCGAGCCCGACGAAGGGTTCGCCGAGAATGTCGGCGAGGCTGGTAGTGCGGCCTTCGATGCCGGGCCAGTTCCGCGCGGCGATCACCACCAGCCGGTCAATGAAGAACGGTTTCTGTTCGAGATGCGATAGGCCAGCCCAGGTCGCGGCGATGCCGAGATCGGCCGCACCGCTGGCCACCGCCTCGGCGATCTCATGGCTGGGGCGCTCGTCGAGATCGATGTCGATCTGGGGATGCGTGACAAGGAAAGCCGGCAGGATATCGCGCAGCAGCTCGCCGGTGGCGGCGGTGTTGGCGAGCAGCCGGACGCGGGCGCGAAGACCGGTGGCGTAGGCGCCGAGGTCGCCGGCCATCGCCTCGATCTGGTTTTGCACGGCGCGCGCGTGATGCAGCAGCGCCTGTCCGGCCGCCGTCGGCACCACGCCACGGCGGCGTCGTTCCAGCAGTGGCGCGCCGAGGCGGTCCTCCATGCCCTTGATGCGGGCGCTGGCCGAGGCCAGGGCAAGGCCGGCGAGTTCGGCGCCATGGGTGATGCTGCCGCGCTCGGTCACCAGCAGGAACAGCCGGAGATCGACCAGATCGAAGCGCATTCTTTTGCTCCTGCAAACGGTTCGGCCGGCAGACAAAGCCAGTGAATTCTTCGATGGATCAGCCTTCGTTCTGGCCGAAGGCTGACAGCGCAACTTCCACATTGTGACCGGCCCGCATCTGCGTCAAACAGTTTCAGGTGGAGATGTGTGATGAGCGAACGAACATCTGGCCGTCCCGGCATTCTTGAAAGCACGGCGATTGTGCTGGCCGTCGCCGTGGCCTGCCTTGCGATGGTGCGGGTGGAGCCCGGCCTGCGAGGATGCGCGACGACCTCCGTCAGCCGCAATGCCGCGCCGGCAAAGTCCAGCCCTGAGGCCGATGTAACGGACATGCTGCTGCATGACTGATCCTGCCCTGAAGGTGCGCTCGTGCTGAGCGCCGGTGTCTTCGCCTGGATCGGTGCGGTCTTTCTCGCCGCCGGCGTGGTCAAGGGCGTCGTCGGCATGGGCTTGCCGACGGTGGCGATGGGGCTGCTGGCGGTGACGATGCCGCCGGCGCAAGCCGCCGCCTTGCTGCTGATCCCGTCACTGGTCACCAACCTCTGGCAATTGTTGACCGGCCCGTCGTTCGGCGGCCTGTGCAAGCGGCTGTGGACGATGATGGCCGGTGTCGTGCTCGGCACCGTCGGAGGCGCTGGCCTTTTGACCGGCTCGCACATTGCGTCGGCGGGGTTGGGCGCGGCGCTGGTGCTTTATGCGCTTGTCGGCCTCGCCAGGGCCAGCTTCACCACGCCGGCGCGCCATGAGGCGTGGGCGTCGCCACTGGTCGGCGTCGCGACCGGGCTGGTCACCGGCTGCACCGGCGTCTTCGTCATCCCGGCCGTGCCCTATCTGCAATCGCTGCGGCTGGACAGGGAAGACCTGATCCAGGCGCTCGGCCTGTCCTTCACTGTCTCGACGGCAGCGCTGGCCATCGGACTGTTCAGAACGGGAGCTTTCGCATCGCCGACGATGCAACTGGCGGGATCGGCCGCAGCCCTGGCGCCGGCGCTGGCCGGCATGGTCGTCGGCCAGGCGCTGCGCCAGCGGATGAGCGTCGAGACCTTCCGCACGGTGTTCTTCGTCGGGCTGCTGGCGCTGGGGGTCTATCTCGCGGGGGAGGTGGTGTTTTAGCCGCGCAGGCCTACCGAACCACCAGGACCGGGATTTCGGTTAAGGACAGCACCTCCGCGGTCTGGCTTCCCAACAGCAGCCTGCCCAGTCCCCGGCGGCCGTGCGAGGCCATCACGATCAGGTCGCAGCCCTCAGCCTTCGACAATTCCAGGATCGCCTCGGCGGGCTTCTTGTCCTCGATATGCACCACCTCAGCGCGCACATTCGCCAGCTCCGCCGACGCCTTGCATTTGTCGAGCACGTCCTTGGCGTATCTGCGACCGCCTTCCTGATAGGCGACGAATTCATCGCCGGCGGCATAGCCGGCCATGGTGCCGCCCCAGGCGAAGATCGGGAATGGCTCGGTGACGTGGACAAAGGTAACGGTGGCGCCGAGGCGGCTGGCCAGCGCCAGGCCGTGGGCAACGCCCTTGTCGGCCAGTTCCGATCCGTCCGTGGCGATCAGCAAATGTGTGTACATGATGATGTGACCTGTTGTGCCAGGGCCGACACGCCCTTGTGGTGGTGAGAGCCTGTAGAGGCTGACCTTGATATAGTTGCGCCACCGGGCTCATCACAGTGGCCAGCTCGATGCGGATCAAGGCCAGGCGATTGCACACTTTCGCGTTGGCCGGATTCCCCTTTGCCGCGTCCTCCTCTAAGGTGCCGGCGATTTGAGGGACACCCATATGAGCAGCGCATATCCGCAGATCCATCTGGTCCGCCATGGCGAGACGGCGTGGAGCCTTTCGGGGCAGCACACCGGCCGCACCGACATGCCGCTGACGCCGGCCGGCGAGGCTGCCGCGCGCGGCGTCGCCGAGCGGTTGAAAGGCCTGTCGTTTTCGGCCGTATGGTCGAGCCCGTCGCAGCGCGCCTACAACACCAGCGTGCTGGCAGGCTTCGGCGCCGAGAGCGTCAAGAACGACGATCTGCAGGAGTGGGACTACGGCGCCTATGAAGGGCTGACGACAAAACAGATCCTGGCCGAGCGGCCTGGCTGGAACGTGTTTCGCGATGGCTGCCCGAAAGGCGAGACGGCGGCCGATGTCGGCGCCCGGGCCGACACGATCATCGCCGCACTGCGCAAGGCCAATGCCGACATTCTGGTGTTTTCCAGCGCGCATTTCCTGCGGGTGTTGGCGGCGCGCTGGATCGGCCTGCCGCCGGAAGGCGGCGCGCTGTTCGTGCTGGACACGGCAAGCATCAGCGTGCTCGGCTACGAGCACGATCTGACCGAGCCGGTCATTCGCAAGTGGAACCAGAAATAGGTCAGGCAACGCCCTGCTTGTCGAACTTCTTGATCGCCTCGGCGGTCACGGGCGTGAAGAAATTCACCAGATTGCCGTCCGGGTCGCGGAACAGCAGCGAGCGGTTGCCCCAGGGCATGGTGGTCGGCTTCTGCACGGTTGCGTCCTTGATGGTGTCGGACAGCCTGGCGAATTCCGCATCGACGTCGCCGACGCGGAATTCGATGATGGCGGTGTGGTTGTCGGCGGGGCGGGCGACGTCGCCGCCAAACAGCTGCAAGGTGCGCGTGCTGCCGATCGCCAGCGTGCAGGCCGGAGTCGCCAGTTCGGCGAAGTCTTCGGTGTAGATCGTCACGGGCATGCCGGTGATCTCGCCGTAGAACCGCACGAGGCGCTGGACATCCGACGTGATGATGCGGACCGAGACGAAATTCATTGCATTGCTCCCTGATTTGCTGGAGCCACGGTCGGGCTCGTGCGCAGATATAGACCAGCCCTCCTGACAGCTTCCCGTCAGGAGGCCGGCCAGACAGGCGGCAGGCCGAAGGGAGCAAAAAGGTCGGGGCCGAGCGGGCCGACATAGACCGTCAGCGAGGCGATCCCGCCGTCGGCCGGCTCGATGATATGCAGCGACTGGGCGCGCCATTCCGAATCCTGATGGCGCCGCGCATAGATCGCGACCGCGGGCTGGCCGTTCGCGCGGGTGGCGACCGGCTGGTAGCCGGCGAAATTGCCCCAGACAGTCTTGAAGAAACCATGGATCGCCTGGCGGCCCTGATACCAGTCCAGCCATGGCGGCATGTGATAGGTGGCGTCCTCGCGCAGCAGCTCGATGAAGCCGTCGAGGTTGGCGGACTGCCAGGCCTGCATGTAGCGCTCCAGCAGCAGGCCCTCTTCGCCGGTGGGCCGCGATCGCTGCAGCGGACGCCCCTGCGGATAGCGTGCCCCAAGCGTTGCGCGGGCCCGCTGCAGGGCGCTGTTGATCGAAGCGGCGGAGCCGCCCAGCAATTGCGCGCTCTCGAGCGCCGACCAGCCCAGCACGTCGCACAGCAAAAGGGCGGCGCGCTGCCTGGGCGGCAAGGACTGGATCGCGGCGACGAAGGCGAGTTGCACCGCTTCGCGGGTCTCGTAGCGCGCTTCCGGGCCCGGCTCGCCGTCGATAAGGTCCGGCAGCTCAGTGTCCGGGTAGGGCTCCAGCCAGGCGAGTTCGGCGGCGGGTCCGGCAGCGGCGCGTCCCTCGGACGGCGGCCTTCCGGGCTGCTCGACAATGCGATGCGCTGATGACCTCGCCTTGATGGCGTTGAGGCAGCTGTTGGTGGCGATGGTGTAGAGCCAGCCGCGCAGCGAGCCGCGGCCATCGAATTGCGACCGGCCGCGCCAGGCTTTCAGGAACGTGTCCTGGACGAGGTCGTCGGCCTCGTGCAGCGTGCCCATCATCCGGTAGCAATGCAGCTTGAGTGCGCGGCGATGGGCCATTGTCAGGCGCTCGAAGGCCAGCCGGTCGAGGATCGGCTGGCCTTGCTCGCCCATTGGCTCAAGCGGGCCAGGAGCGTCTGTCATGTCGAGCCCATTGGGTTGAATTCGACTGGCATCCTGCGCGCCTCATGCCGCCGCCGCAAGTCCGCTGCCGCTGACGGTGAAGGAGACGCCTTGCAGCTTGCCACCGGCGAGCGTGACCACGGCGTGCCCGACATCGGCCGGTGTCTGCATGTCGGTCATGCTGGCGAGGAAATCCGCCGGGCTGATGCCGAGATAGGCCGAGACGCCGTCGATGCCGCGCTGGCCGACGCCGGTGTCCGGCATGATCCGCATCGGCACCAGCGCCATGAAGCGCAGGCCAAGGCCGAGCCGGTCGGCTTCCTTCTGGCAATGGGCGGCAAGGAACATCTGCATGCGCTTGGCGCCGGAATAACCGCCGGAGTTCGGTGGGCCGCCGCTGAGCGCCGCGCCACTGGAGATCAGCACCACCCGGCTACCCGGCTTCAGCCGGCCCTGAAGTGCGGCCTTACAAAACAGGAACGATGCCTTGACGTCCATGTCCCAGTTCGCGGAGAAGTCGTCCCAACTTTGGTCCTGGACCGGCGCTGACGGGGCAAGGGCGCCGGCGCAGATCACCAGAACATCCGGCTCCAGCGCGTCGAACACCACATCGGGCGCGGTCTCCTGCGTGGCGTCGACCGCCAACGTCTTCACTTTGGGTTTCTCCCAGGACAGCTGCTTCAGATCGGCTGCACCCCGGGCTACGGCGAGCACCGTCGCGCCCTCGCTGAGTGTGGTTTCGACGATCGCGCGGCCGACACCCCGGCTGCCTCCGACGACGACGACATTCTGACCTTGTAACGATGCCATGGATCACCTCGTTTCTTCCGGCGGCCGGACCATTCCAGCGCCTGTAGATCAGGACAGCGCGGGCGAGCGGAAATCATCGGTGGGGGGCAAGATTTTTTTTGAGGTGTCGCGGTTGAAGAGGCCTGCACCCGCCACTTACCCCGCCAGCAGCGCCAATTCCTCCGGCGTCAGGTGCCGCGCCGTGCCCTTGGCGAGGTCGCCGAGCTGCAGGCGGCCGATGGCGATGCGGATCAGCCGCAGCACTTCGATGTCATGCGCGGCGAGCAAGCGGCGGATGTGGCGGTTACGGCCCTCGTCGAGCACGATCTCCAGCCACGCGGTGCGGCCGCCGCTGCGCAGAAGCTCGATCGCGTTCGTGGTCAGGGTCTCGCCGTCGACGGTCACGCCGGCGCGCAATCCTTCCAGCATCGCGGCGTCGGGCACCTTGCCGATCTGCACGTGGTAGGTCTTGGGCAGATGCGAGGCCGGGTCCATCAGCCTGTTGGCAAACTGGGTGTCGTTGGTCATCAACAGCAAGCCTTCGCTCGCCTTGTCGAGCCGGCCGACCGGCGAGACGAAGGGCAGGTCGAGCCCGTCGAGGCAGGCATAGACGGTGTCGCGCTGTTGCGGGTCGTCGCGGGTGGTAACCATACCGCGCGGCTTGTTGAGGATGAGATAGACCTTGCGCTCGGCAACCACCGACCGGTCATCGACGACGATGCGGTCGCGGTTGAGGTCGACACGAAGGGCCGCATTGCGCACCACCTTGCCGCCGACGCGCACACGTCCCTCGGCGATCAGCACCTCGGCCTGCGTGCGCGAGCACAGGCCGAGCTTCGACAAAGCGCGGTTGAGGCTGACGCCAGGCGGTTTGCCAGTGTGCGGCTTGCCAGTGCTAGCGTTGCGGGCAGGTGGCCTGCTGTTGGGTGGTCGTGCTGCCATGCTGCTGCGGATCGGTCCGTTGTGTCAGACAGATGCCACGGGCCATGACGGTTTCGCAAGCCGGATGCGGCGAGGCTCGCTCACATGCGGCGATGGCGGGCTTGTCTCCTTCCACGAAGCTGTTCTTACCGGCAGGCTATTCCCGCCCGTTGAAGAACGCCGTCAGCACGGGTGCGTGCGCGGCGGGTTTCAGCACGTGGTTCTGGCCGGCCAGCGTCCGGTAGCGGGCATTGGGCAGCGCCTCGGCCAGCGCCTTGTTGCCACGCTGCATCCAGAGCGGGCTCTTGCCGCCATCGGTCACCAGCGTCGGCACGCGCACCGAGGCCCAGCGGGCAGGGTCGAGCGTCTTGCCGAGCTGATCGCCGGCGACGATGGCGCCGTCATAGGGCAATGTATGCGCCACCGCCTTGAGTTTGCGCCAGATCGGCGTCAGCCGCATGAAGACAATCAGCAGGCTGGGCATGCCGACCGATCTGAGGAAGGCAGTCACCGCGTCGCCGCGCCGTTCTTCAGCGATCGCGGCCCGGATCGTTGCCCAGTCGCCTTGCGTGGTCTCGCGGCTGTCGTCGACGATCAGCGGCGCTTCGTAGAGCGCCAGCTTGCCGATGCCGGGCAGGCGGCTTGCCGCCATCAGCGCCAGCATGGCGCCCGACGACATGCCCCAGACGAACGCCTCGCCGCCGGCTGCCTGGAGCACGGCCTCGATGTCGTCGATCTCGCGTTCGACCGCGTAGGGCGTGGTGTCGCCGCTGTCGCCACGGCCACGGCGGTCGTAGCGGAACACGGTGAAGCTGCCTTCAAGCGCCCTGGCGAGTTGAAGGCTCGGGCCCATGGTGCGGGAACAGAGCGCGCCGTCGACCAGGATGAGCGGATGGCCCTGGCCACGGCGCTCGCAGGCGATAGGCGTTCCATCCCGCGACAGGACGGCCTGCGTGGTCGGCTCGGCGTTTTCAGCCAGCATGGTTGCCTCCTATCAGCTGCTCGAGCCGGTCGAAGCTCTGCGTCCAGCCGCCGCGCATGCCGAGTGCCAGCATGCGGTCGCGGTCGGCAGCGCTGGCCAGCGTCACCTCGAAATGGACGTGGGTTCGCTGCGCATCCGGCGTGAAGGTCACCGTATGGCGGCTTTGCCCAGGCGGCTTGCCGGCCCATTCGCGCAATTCGGGATCCGGCTCGTCGGAATAAACCAGTCGCCTATCCGCCACGATTTCGAGATAGCTGCCCTGGTTGCGGTAGAGCGCCCCGCTCAAGGTGCGCATGTCGATGCGCCAGCGGCCGCCGACGCGTAGGTCGAGCGCACAATGCGGGATGGTGCAGTCCTTGATGCCCCACCATTGCGCCACCAGCAAAGGATCGGTCCACAGCCGGAAGACACGCTCGACCGGGGCATCGAAAATCCGCTCGATGGCAAAGCTGCGGTCGGCTGTCGAAGCCATGGGCGTGGTCATTCCGGTTTGTCCGCGCCGCGCCGCAGCAAGTCCTCCATGCGGTCGAAGCGGCCTTCCCAAAGCTTGCGGTAGCCGTCGAGCCAGCGGTCGATGTCGCGCAGCGGCCTGAGTTCGATGCGGCTCAGATGCTTCTGCGCCGACCGGCTGCGGGTGACCAGGCCTGCCTGCTCCAGCACGCCGACATGCTTGGAGATCGCCCGTACGGTCAGCGCAAAAGGTTGCGCCAGTTCGGCGACCGAGGCTTCGCCGTCGAGCAGCCGGGCAAGGATGGCGCGGCGCGTCGGATCGGCCAGCGCGGCAAATGTGTCGTCGAGGGAGATTTGAATTGCCATTATGGAACCATTTAGTTCTGGAACTAATTGGTTCTATAAAAGACGCCGCTTGCCGCGTCAATCGGAAAACGCTCGCAAACAGAACGCTGGTCGTGAAGGGCAAGGGGTTGCCGACCCCGGAAAATCCAAAAATCCGACAATTCCGATAATTTGCCCGACAGTTCCGTTCTATCGATTATTGCGCAAACGGATGACCCTGGGTTAGCATCCCCGCGCTGACGTCGATGGGAGGCACTTTTCAACAGCGGCGACCAGCTGGAGCGGCACGCGTTTTCGGGCGCACGGAGGATGCTCCAACACTTTGAACCGGCGCATGATCCCTTCCCAAGACCAATCACGGCCTTGGGGATGATGCGTCTCTGTGGAGGAGAAACCCTATGAACAGACGTGAATTCCTGCTGTCGTCCACGGCCTTTAGCGCCATGATGCTTGCCGCGCCCTCGGTGTTTGCCGAGGACAAGCTCACCATCCTCGGCTCGGTGCCTAATCTCGGCTTTCCGTTCTTCGTGCACATGCTGAACGAGATCAAGGCCGAGGCCGCCGCGCAAGGCGTCAACCTGACCGAGAGCGACGGCCAGAACTCGGCCACCAAGCAGACCGCCGACATCGAGGCGGCGCTGGTGCAGAAGGTCAACGCCATCGTCATCTCGCCGCTCGACGTCAACGCGCTGGCGCCGGCAATCGAGGAAGCGGTCAAGGCCGGTGTTCCCGTGGTGACGATCGACCGCCGCGTCGACGGCGTCGAAGGTATTTTGGCCCATGTCGGCGCCGACAACGTCAAGGGCGGCGAGGCGGAGGCCAACGCCATGGTGGCGGCGTTCCCCAATGGCGCCAAGATCTTCCATCTGCAGGGTCAGCCCGGCGCCGGCCCGGCGATCGATCGCAACAAGGGTGTCCACAATGTGCTCGACCCGTTGAAGGACAAGTACCAGATCGTATTCGAGCAGACCGCCAACTTCGCCCGCGCCGAGGCGCTGTCGGTGACCGAGGCCGGCCTTGCCGCCAACGGCAAGCCGGATGCCATCGTCTGCGCCAATGACGACATGGCGCTCGGCGCCATGGAAGCGTGTGCGGCGCGCAACTTCACCGATGTGAAAATCTACGGCTTCGACGCGCTGCCGGAAGCGTTGGTCGCTGTACGGGACGGCAAGCTCGCCGGTACCGTCGAGCAGTTCCCCGGCGAACAGTCGCGCACGGCGGTACGCATCGCGGTGGCTTACGCCAAGGACAAGACCGAGCCGAAGGAGAAGCTGGTGCTGTTGACGCCGATCGTTATCGGCAAGGACAATCTCGACAAGGCCGAGCGGATTGGCGAGACGAAGTAGTTGGGCAGGTTGCGCACAGATCGCCGAAGCTGGCGCCGCCCCTCATCCGCCTGCCGGCACCTTCTCCCCGTGTAGCGACGGGGAGAAGGGAATCGCTCTGACGCTGGCGACCTCCTCTCCCCGTCTCTATACGGGGAGAGGGTAAGGGTGAGGGGCAGCGCTGACGTTCGATGACTCAGGGAGCAACCATTGCCGTTAGCTGAAGCCGTATCGTCACCGCCCGTCCTGCTAGCCGTCGAGGGCGTCACCAAGCATTTCTCCGGCGTCACCGCGCTGAGCGACGTCTCGCTCGACATCCGGCCGGGCGAAATCCTCGGCCTGCTTGGCGAAAACGGCGCCGGCAAGTCGACGCTGCTCAAGATCCTGTCGGGTGTCATGCCGCCGTCGAGCGGGCACATCACCTTCGACGGCGCCGACTATCATCCGTCCAGTCCGCAGGATGCCAAGCGGCTCGGCATCGTCACCATCTACCAGGAGCTGAGCCTGATCCCGACTCTGACGGTGGCGGAGAACATCTTTATCGGCCGCGCACCGATCGGTCCGCTCGGGCTGGTCAGCTGGCGCAAGATGGAGGAAGATTCCCGCGCGATCATCGCCCGCGTCGGTCTCTCCATCGATCCGATGACGCCAGTGTCGGCGCTGTCGGTGGCCGAACAGCAGCTGGTCGAGATTGCCCGTGCGCTGTCGCTGGAAAGTCGGCTGATTATCATGGACGAACCGACCTCGGCGCTGACCGAGACCGAGGTGCAGCGACTGCTGGCGATCATGGACCGGCTGCGCAGGGACAAGGTCGCCATCATGTTCGTCACGCACCGGCTGGAAGAGGCCTCCGCCATCTGCGACCGCATGACGGTGCTGCGCGACGGCAGGCTGGCCGGGCATCTCGACCGCCAGGGCGGGCCGATCGCGCTGCCGAAGATCATCGAGAAGATGGTCGGCCGCGCCGCATCCGAACTCTATGCGCGGCCGGCGCAACGCGCGGTCGCCGGCGATGTCGTGCTGTCGGTGCGCGGGTTGCGCACGGTGCGCGACCCCGAGGCGCCGCATGCCATCGTGCTCGACGGCGTCGACATCGATCTCAAGGCTGGCGAGATCCTCGGCGTTGCCGGCCTCGTCGGCTCTGGCCGGACGGAGCTGGCACGCGCCATTTTCGGCGCCGACCACATCGCGACGGGCACCATCACGCTCGACGGCAAGCCAATCGCTCCCGCGTCACCGGCGGATGCCATCGCGCTCGGCATCGGCCTGGTGCCGGAGGACCGCAAGCACCAGGCGATCTTTGCCGCACTCGGCATCCTGCCGAATTTCTCCGTCGCTTCGCTCGGCACGTTCAGCAACGGCTTCGGCTTCATGGCCGAGCGGCGCGAACGCGATGCGCTTGCCGGTTTTCGCAAGATGCTGTCGATCCGCATGGCCTCGGTCGAACAGGCGATCGAGGGCCTGTCTGGCGGCAACCAGCAAAAGGTGATCCTGGCGCGCTGGCTGGCGCGCGATCCGAAAGTGCTGATCGTCGACGAGCCGACGCGCGGCGTCGATGTCGGCGCCAAGACCGAGGTGCACCAAATCCTGGTGCAGCTTGCGGCGCGCGGCATCGCGGTGATGATGATCTCGTCCGAACTGCCGGAGGTGCTGGCGGTGTCGGACCGCATCGTCACCATGCGCCGGGGGCGCATCACCGGCGAGATGCCGGGGATCGAGGCAAGCGAGGAAAAACTGATGGAACTGATGGCACTCGACAAGCGGGACACGAAGGGGCCGGATGCGACGGGGCAGGCACGATGAGCGTGGCGGGAGAGCAGAACCAGCGTAGCGGCATCAACATCGCGCGGCTGCTGATGAGCTTTGGGCCGCTGCTGTTCCTGGCCGCGCTGGTCGTCGTCTTCACCGTCCTGAAGCCGAGCTTCATCGACCCGATCAACCTGTTCAACATCACGCGCCAGATCTCGATCACCGGCCTGATCGCGCTCGGCATGACCTTCGTCATCCTCACCGCCGGCATCGACCTGTCGGTCGGCTCGCTGCTTGCGTTCTGCGGCATGGTCGCCGCCGTGGTCGCCAAGGGCGGCACCGCCAACACGCTGTCGCTGTCGACCTCAGGCACGCAGGGCTATGGCTGGTTCGCCGCCCTGCTGGCCGCCGTCGTGGTTGGCGCTGCAGCAGGCGGCGTGCAGGGCCTTGCCATCACCAGGCTGAAAGTGCCGCCCTTCGTCGTCACGCTGGGCGGGCTGACGGTGTTTCGCGGGCTGACGCTGACCATTTCCAATGGCGGTCCGATCTCGGGCTTCGACGCTTCGATGCGCTGGTTCGGCACCGGCCTGATCGGCCCGGTGCCGGTGCCGGCGCTGATCTTCGCGGCGGCCGCGATCCTGTGCCACCTCGTGCTGCGCTACACGCGCTACGGCCGCGCCGTCTATGCCGTCGGCGGCAATGCCGAGGCGGCACGGCTGTCGGGCCTGCGCGTCGACCGCATCCTGGTCTCGGTCTATGTCATCGTCGGCTTCTTCGCCGGTCTGGCCGCCTTCGTCCTGTCGGCGCGGCTCAACTCCTCGGAAGCGGTGGCCGGCATCGGCTACGAGCTGACGGTGATCTCGGCCGTGGTCATCGGCGGCACCTCGCTGTTCGGCGGCATCGGCTCGGTCGGCGGCACGGTGGTGGGTGCCGCCCTGATCGGCGTGCTGCAGAACGGGCTGCAGTTCAACAACGTCTCGTCCTACACGCAAAGCATCGTCATCGGCCTGATCCTGATTCTGGCGGTGGCGTTCGACCGCTGGCTGAAGTCGCGGGTGAGAAGATAGTCGCTTGTCCCTCTCGGGGAGAAGGTTGGGTCGACGCACAGTGCCTAGACGGATGAGGGGTGCTGGACGGATAGGGAAGCAAGCTATTGGATGCCTGCTCGTCAGGCCGCCTCCAGCGCCCAGAGCCGGTGACCGTAACGGCGGAAGTAGCGTGCGACCAGGCGCTGCTGTCTGGCTCTGATGAGGTCGGGCAGGCGCCGCTCCTGGCGCCAGCGCGGCATGTTGCGCCAGAAGGCGATGAAGCGGGCGGCATCCTCGATGGCTTCTTGCGCCGACAGCGCCGGACCGATCGCCGCCAGGAACAGCGCCTGCGAATGTTTCAGCGCGTCGATGACGGCCTTGCGCCTGACATGATCCTGGCGGGCGCGCTTGATGCCGTTGCGGCGGATCGCGTCGAAAGCTTCGAGCAGAGCAGGGCTGTCGCCGGTGTAACCGCAGGCGCGGGCGAAATCGGCGGCAAGGGCTTCCATCGTCACTCCCGGATAAGATGCGGCGGGCGGTTCGCGCCCGACTCACATTTGTGAGTTGATATAAGCATAACTCAAATAAATGTAGAAGAAAAACTTTTGGGAATCTTTGAGATGGTCGACTCGACTCGCGGCCTAAAACACAGGATTATGCGAACAAATCAGGAACAAAAGACGAGGCAGGGGCGATGGCATTGCCAGGCAAGGAAGCAGTAATCGCGCATGTCGCCTCGATATCAGTCGAGTGCGCCGATTGCGGCCGCAACAGATGGTGGCGGCCCGATCAGCTGAAGCGGTTCGGGGTGACGGAGAATACGCCGCTGGCCGCCCTTTCAGGCCGCATCGTCTGCTCGGCCTGCCGCGCCGACGGGCTGCCGGGTGTGGCCATTTCGATCCAGGCGGCGTTCATCGACGAGCGTCAGCGCGTGCGCAGCGAAGCCCGGATGCTGAACGACCGCGAGGCGCCGCTGGAGGGAGCGAGGCGGGCGTGAGGAGAGGGGCGCTGTGGGAGCCGCCACCCTAATACCCCAGCAGTTCCTTGAGCGGGATGACGCGCCAGACCTGTTTTATGGCGTAGCGGTTGAAGGTCAGGGTCTTCGGCGGATTGTACTGCTCGACCACCAGCTCGGCGGTGGTGCGCTTGACCAGCTTCTTGATGAAGGCCTTGCCGTTGCGCTCGTTCTCTTCGGGAAAGGTCTCGATCACGACATGGTCGCCGGGCACCGCCTCGCGGCCGCCGCAATAGATCATGTCGCCCGGTTCGTAGCGCGGCACCATCGAGTCGGACAGCACGTGCAGCGCGAACACCTTGGGGAGGTTGCGGATGCCGGGCGGACGCTGGACATAGCCGGCCGGCTCGCCGTTCAAGGTGAAGTCGCCGTCATCGCCGCCGACGGCGGCGCCCAACACCGGGATATCCATCGGTCCGGCGGGCGGTGCGCCAGCATCGGTGACGATCTCCACGTCGGCGACCGGGCCGGCATCGTCGAGGAAGACGACCTCGCCCTTGCCCAACGCCACCGGGTCGACGCGCAGGAAGGCGGCGGTCTTCAACAGGTTCTCGGTCTTGGGCAGGTTGCGGCCGGTTTCCCAATTGCCGACGGCGGCGACATCGGTGTCGTTGTGCTCGGCAATGTGGCGCATGACCAGGCCGCGCTGCTTGCGCGCCTGGCGGATCGCCGCCCCGACCTTGATTGACAGTTGCGTTTTTGCCATGGCGCGCATGTGAGCGATGAAAGTGGTTCTCGTCTATGAAAGAATGGCTTGCATATATTTTTGAGTTATGCTTATATACGGACATGCAAAACCTGTCCAGATTCGATGGCGCCGTGGCGCCAGCCTCGCATGAGGCGCACCCGGCGATCACCACCGCCAGCCATTCCCTTCCGCCCCGGCCGTCCTCCTCCCCGGCCGGAGCGAAGCCCGAGGCGCCTTGCCTGATTGCATCGGCCTCGGATCCGCCCGTCACCGGCGACCGGAACGGCCGGAGCCGCCGCTCCCAGCGGCTCCGGCCCCCAATTCGATCGAGACGGCGCTGGCCAGGATTCTGCCGGTCCAGCTGACCGGTCATGCATCCGCACGCAGGATGGCACCGTCATCCTGTTCGATCCTCTGGCGGGCAGGGCGGTTTCCGCCTCCGACAGAAAAACGGCCGTGGCGCGGCTTTCGCGCCTCGCTGAACCGGCCAGGCGGCGAGCCCGCTCCCGCTGAGGCTAAAGCCGGAGCCAGCCGGCCCTCCGAACAGACAACCCTGACTGCGGCCCAGGCAACCGGGCCCAGCCCTGACGCTTGCCCGACGGCGCACGGCCGAAGGCAGAACTTTGGATGGAGCCTTGAGATGGCAAGCTATACCGACGCCGAATTGCAAGTGATCGCCGGCTGGCTGAAGGGCGGGCTTTCCGCCTCGAAGATCGCGGCGGCTTTCACAGTGCTGCGCGGCGCGCGCGTGTCGCGCAACGCCATCATCGGCATCGTGCACCGCAACGCCATGCTGAGTGCGATCGGCTTTGCCAATGGCAAGCGGCTGCCGGCCCGCAAACGCAAGGCGAGCAAGCGGGCGAACGGAACGGGCGGGGGCATCGCCAAGGTGTCCGACACGATCGACGTCGTGCTTGCCACCGGCATCGCCGGCACGCCGGTCCGGCCGAAGCGCTTGCCGCAACCCCTGTCGGCGCGCGAAGTGGGCGTGCTGGTCGCCGATGGCGAAGCCTATCGCCTGGAGATGCCGGTGCCGCCTTGTGCGGCCCTCGGCCGCCAGCCGCATGGCGTGGCGATGCGTTTCATCGACTGCCTGTTCGGCCGCTGCCGCGCGCCGCTGGACCTGACGCTGGAAGAAGATCCTGAAAACGATGCGCCGGGCAGCCGGCCTGGCGCCGACATGCTGTGCTGCGGCATGCGCACCAAGGCGCTGAAAAGCTATTGCCCCTACCACCAGGCCCGCTTTCGCCGCCGCGTTTTTGAGGCGCAGGCGGCTGAGTATTCCTTCCCCCCGTTTACGGGGAAGGTGCCGGCAGGCGGATGAGGGGCGGCGCTGAGGTGGCGGGATTGAAAACAGATATGATCTTCAAGCATCCAACCGAAGCGCTGGCGTCGCCCCTCATTGCCCTGGCGGGCATTTCTCCCCGTGAACGGGGAGAAAGAAACCTCGTCGCCCTATTTCGGTATCTGCCGGCCTTGCTTGGGCATGCGGCTTTGCACGGTCCTGGTCTCGAGCGTCATGGCCGGTCCGCCTTCGGCCTCCAGGATGTCGGCCACCCTGGCAAAGCCGGTGAACACTTTCATGGCGTCGGATTCGGAAATCTGCGCTGCGATGGCAGCGCTGCAGGCGTTGAGGGCGCTGCGGTAGACATGGCCGCGCCGCTCGAGCGGCCAGCGCTGCAGGAAGTCGGCGGCGTCGTTGACGCAGTCGATCTCTTCGATCTGTCCGTCGATCCGCACCTTGAGCGGCACTCCGGTCTTCATCGTACCCACGGCGTTCACCTTCACTCTGCGCGGGGCTGGAAACCCCGCTCTTATCAACGCGCCACGCTGGCTGGCGGTTGCATCACATTTTCGGTCCGGCCCTGCCCACCAAACTCACAACCCTCACGGGCTGACCACGGCGTCCAGCCAGGCATGGGCGCGGCTTCTTGGCCTGGCCACCAATATGTTCTGTTGCCGAGCCGCCCTGGTGAGGGCGTCGAAGGCGATGCGCTGGCTGCAAGTGCCGTCCACCGCCAAGGCGACGAGCCTGGCCGCCTCGACATAGCCAGGTGCTGTCTTGTCTGGCCATTGCTGCCTGAGCGCGTCGGCGGCCTCGGCCACCGAGCCGACCAACATGGTTCTGCTGTCGCAAAAGCGCAGCGTAACCGGCATGAAAGCTGTCATACGCAAACCTCCCGTTGGTATAGACGCGACATAACGTCGAAAGTTCGCGCTGGTTCCATTAGTCCGGACGCGGATATGGCCGCAGTCTCGGCAAGGCTTGATTTTGCCCCTCCAGAGCGCAGCACCGCATCGAGCAGCGCAAAACGCCGCGCCAACGGCGAGCCGCTCGCCGCGAGGGGCGGCGCGTCAGAACTTGGGTTCCTCGCCCCACGGAGTGGGGAGAGGTGGCTCGGCGTAGCCGAGACGGAGAGGGGGCAACCTCCGCTCAGTCAATGCCGGTTGAGGATAGGGCACCAACCATGATCCCCCGCGCTGCCCCCTCTCCGTCTCGGGCTTCGCCCGAGCCACCTCTCCCCCGCTCTGCGGGGGCGAGGAACCCAGGTTCCGCACGGCCCAACCCAATCCCAACACCCCAACCAGGAGCCTCCCGTGAGCAAGAGAACCAGAGCTGCAAGACCGCAGGCACCAAAACTGCCAAAGGGCGAGGCCGAGCAGGTGCGCATCCGCCGCGAGATCGGCCATGATTTCGCGCTGAAGGACGATGACTTCGGTCGCAAGCGGCTGGCTGCGGGCACGCTGGAAGCGGGCCGCGTCTACGAGGTGTCGAATGACGGCTACACCTCCACCGGCGGCATCGTGCGGGTGCGCAATGTGGATCCGCTGCTGGGCATCACCTCGCTGTCGCGCCAGCAGCGCGAGGCCGGGTTGCGCTACCGCGAGGATTTCCGCTGCAGCCAGCAGGCGAGCGTGAAGCCGATGCGCTGGAGCGAGCGCGTCGACGGCGGTCGGCACGGCGGCGGCATCGCCGACAGCGTGCTCGATGCCGGCCGCGCCCACGCCGCCGCGAGCAGGGCGCTCTGCCATTGGGAGGTGGCTGTCGTGGTGCAGAAAGTCTGCTGCGCCGGCGGCTCGATCAAGGGCCTGGCCGAACAGACCGGCGAGGGGCGGGATGTGGTGACGAAGCTCTTGAAGGTCGGGCTGGACCTGCTGGCGGTGCATTATGGGATGATGGTGGGGAGAAGGGTCCGGTGACAGGCGACCCGACCGGCAATGCCGGTCGGATCAGTCTTCCCGGATCAGGTCATCCGCAGACGCGGATTTCCTCGATGATCCTGTGGTGATGGCGCCAGTGCTTGACCAGTTCGATGTGGCAACGGTGGTGCCGGTGGTAATAACGCGGCCTGTAGCCGTTGTCGTAGGACTCGTCCTGGTAGTAGCGGCGATAGGCGTAGCGATCGCCGTAGTCGCCATAACCATTGTAATAGCCGCCGCCGTAATAGTCGTCGGCATAGCCGCCGATGCCGATCGTGAAGCGACTACCGGCATCCGCGGGGGCGATCATCGCCGCCGCCGAAGCAATGGCGATAACCGAAACAAGCAGGAGCTTCTTCATGGCTACCTCCTTCTCAAGGTTGAGCTAATGTAACCGTCGAGACGCGGCTCCGTTCCACGGATTCTTAAAGATGTGATGAGCAATGCGGGCACTGGGGGCCCGAGATGCCTGGGCCGCCGTTCCTGCTGCCATTGGGGCGTGGCCGCTGTGGTGCAGTTAGTCCACTGCGCCGGCGGCTCTCATGCATTCCCCGCCCTCCCGGTACGGGTCCCGCTGCAGAGTGACGGCACGTCAATGACAAAGCGAGGGCGCGCCTTATCCGAAAACCCGGCAGGTTACCAATGAGGCACATTCATAAGATGCCGGCCACCGGTTCTCGATTTGATGCCGTTCACGTGAGAAAATACGTTACTCAAGGTGTTCTTTTGGCGAAATTGGTTATAGTCGGCTTTAAAGGTCAAGGGGTACCATGATGGCTCACAGCGTTCTGCCGCTTCACATTGACGACATATACTTTGGAGAGAGAGACGGCCTTCATGAGTATATGAAACAAGAAAAACTAGAAACGAATGTTCTTGACAACTCATTCGTCAACCCCCCAAGGGTCAAGCTTCAGGAGCTTTATACGGGGGCGAGATACATTATCGCGGGCCCAAAGGGTACTGGAAAAACTACATTACTTTGGCATTTGAAGCGAAGTGCGGCGAATCATCAGAGTAAAGTAATTCTGTTTAAATCTCATATTAGGAAAGAAGATAGGGATCGCCTCGACAAAATGGTCGACATGGTCGTGGTTGAGGATCAGAAGAAATTCAAGGTAGAGGCAGACTATAAGACAATATGGGAATGGTATATATTAAAGAATCTATTTCGTCTAATTACACCAAGAAACATATCGTCAGGACATGATATATATAGAGATATATCAATGATATTGGAGGCGGATAAGAATAAATTCAATACCTTGTATGACAAGATGTATATTAACAGCGTGAAAGGTCAAGTCAAGATTTCCTTTGACGTCGGCATGCTTAAAACAGAATTGGGTGCCGAGATAGAAGCCCGACGTGCTGAGGGTGACCAAATATCCTTACTGGACCTGGTGAGGCTTGTTCAAGATGCTCTTCCTTCAATTAAACTTAAGGGTGATTCCCCGATACGGCTATACTTTGATGAGCTAGAGTTCTTTATGAGTGAAGATGGCGACGGCGAGCGAGATCGTCGCATGGTTAGAGATTTACTTTTTGCTGCGTACACCATAAACACTCTTTGTACGACGTGCGGCTTAGACGTTGTCGTGTACGCTAGTGTTAGGACAGAATTACTTAGTTCTATTGGCGCCTCTACTCAGGAAATAAATAAAATAGTAAACGCATTTGGAGTAACTATCAATTGGTACTACGAGGATATTGAGACTCACCCTATCTTGACCATCTTTTCAAATAAAATTCAAAATTCGGAGATCATGAGCGTAGGGAAATATTCCGAAGACGTTTGGAAAACGTATTTTCCAGTATCCGTAAAAGGTAAGGGGATAAAGCGTTATCTATTGGATATTGGCCTCCATCGACCGAGGGGAGTTTTACTCAGGATAATATCTGCAGTAGGAATTGCGGGGGAACGGACGCGATTTACGGAGGAGGATTTTCTAAATACTGAAGATGTTTATGGTGCATATATGCTGGAGGAGTTTGTTGATGAAATTACAGCCACATACGATGAGCCCGCAACTGAGATCATAATGTCTCTGTTCAAGGGAAATCACTTTGCATTTATGAGAGCCGATTTTGATATTCGTTTGCGTAAAATTGCAGCAACAAATAAAGCCGCTAGGCTGATGCTTGACCGATCCGGTACAGATAATTTGTTAAAATTGCTGTTTAGGATAGGAATGATTGGAAATCATTTCGACATTGATGAGGCTGGTGTATCTAAAAACAGACAAGTGTGGGCCGTACGGGGGGGTACCGAACCGCTTTTGGAAAAGCGTTTCGTCTTGCATCAATCTGTCCGAAAAGTTTTGGCGACTGTCTAGCTGCGGAAATTGGTCTTACTCTTTTGGCCGCTGTCCAAACGAGTGCTTTTTTCGATCCTTATGGATAAGACTTAGACTTGCGTGTTTTGGGGTTTCGGCCGCTCGCTGCGCCAAACGTTGTTAGGTTGAGATTTTGCAGCTTGGGGGAAGCGTGAAAGCCGTTTTCGATGTAAAGCCGAGGTCCGGCTATGACGATGATATCACTCGCCGCTATCATTTTCCCGCCCGCAGCAATTACCAGGAGGCTGCCGGGAACGCCATTGGCGACTGGGTGCTGTTTCGCGAGCCGCAACGCAATGGCGGTCGTCGTGCATATATCGCTTATGCGCGCGTAACCGAAGTTGCGCCCGATCCTGAACGATCCGACCGTTACTATGCCTATGTGACGGACTATCTCGAATTTCCGACGCCAGTGCCTTTCATCAAGGATGGCCGCTATGCGGAGGCGGTGTTGCGTGAGGTTCTCGACCCCAGCCACGTCGGTCAGGCGGTCCAAGGTAAGTCGATACGCCCGATCCCGAAAGAGGATTTCGACGACATCGTTCTGGCCGGCCTTAGCGAGACGCTTGATCCTGCCAACGCCAGGAGACTCAACCCCGATATGCTGCCGTTCGATATTCCGTTGCCGACCAAGCCCGGTTTTGCCGGACAGCCCGGTTTTGCCGAGACGGTGGATCGTTGGGTCGAACAGATCTTGCTGAACCGAAAAATCCGCGACGCGACCTTCCGTCTGGAGGTCTGCCGTGCCTACGAGGATACCTGCGCCGTCACGGGCCTGCGGATGATCAATGGCGGCGGCAGGGCCGAGGTTCAGGCGGCGCACATCAAGCCGGTCGCTGCCGGCGGCCCGGACGTTGTTCAGAACGGCATCGCGCTGTCGGCTACCGTACACTGGCTGTTCGACCGGCATCTGATTTCCATAGATGAGAACCATCAGCTGCTGGTTGCTCACAACCGGGTGCCGAGCGAATTGAGAAATCTCTTCCGTCCAGAATCCCAAGGTTTGCACTGGCCGAAGGATTCGCGGTTGATGCCACATCCGGCGTTCCTAGCCCATCATCGCGAACAATTCGCTGGAGTGCATTGATCCGCAACACCGCGCTGCCCCTCATCCGCCTGCCGGCACTCTCCCCTATGAGGGAGCTTTGCTTCTACCTTCCCAACCTCCCCATCTGCCTCGCCAAAAACTCCACGAACAGCCTCGCCCGCACCGGCAGTTGCCGGCCGAAGGCATGTACGATGTGGACCGGCATGGTTGGCATCGGCACATCTGGCAGGACGCGCATGAGTCGGGCGGTGTCGATGTCGTCTTGCACGGCGACTTGCAGGAGGTGAGCGATGCCGGCGCCGGAAAGTGCCGCGTTGCGGATGGCGCCGCCGTCGTCGGTGTCGAAGCGGCCGTCGGGCACGATTTCGGTACCGTCGGCGAAGGTGATGGGGCGCGGGCGACCTGCCGAGACATAGCGGACGAAATCGTGGTGTCGCAGATCGGCGATCGAGGCTGGCGAGCCTCGACGCTGGAGATAGGCGGGGGCGGCCACGAGCACGATCGGCAGGCTGGCGATGCGTCGCGCCGTGAGCCCGGCATCGGCCAGCGTGCCCATGCGCACCGCCACGTCATAGTTCTCGCGGATCAGGTCGGCGTGGCGGTCCGTGACGCTGAGTTCCAGCTTCACTTCCGGTTGCTCTGCCAGAAAAAGTTCCACCCATGAAGCGATGAGGCCGCGGCCGAGTTCGACCGGGGCGGTGACACGCAGCAGGCCGCGCGCCGTGCCGGTGCTCTGCACGATGTCCTGCGCATCGTCGAGCGCCCGCAGCAGCGGCGCCACGCGCTCATAATACGCGATGCCTTCGCTGGTCAGCCCCAGCCGGCGCGTCGAGCGCTGGATGAGTTTAGCGCCGAGCCTCCGCTCCAGCTTCGCCACGCTCTTCGACACGGCCGACGGGCTGGAGCCGATCAGCCGGCTGGCGGCCTGGAACGAACCGGCATCCACCGTGCGCACGAAGGCGACGAGGCCGGCGGTCTTTTCGAGGATTGTGGTCATGGCGGCAACGTCCCATGTCGACAAGGGCTGATTGCGGAATTCCAGGCAAGAAAGAATGGCCTGAGGTCAGGCTAATACGCTTTTTAGGCGCACTTAAATACCGCTCATCGTCAGGATCAAGGAGAGAATGGATGAGCAGTCTGAACGGCAAGGTCGCCATCGTCACCGGCGCATCGAAGGGAATTGGAGCAGCTATCGCCAAGGGGCTGGCGACGGCGGGCGCCGCTGTCGTGGTCAACTATGCCTCATCGCGGGAAGGGGCCGAGCGCGTCGTCACCGCCATCGCGGATGCCGGCGGCCGGGCGGTGGCGGTGAAGGGCGATGTCGCGCAAGCGGCTGACGTGCGCGGCCTGTTCGAAGCGGCAAAGTCCTCGTTCGGCGGCGTCGACATCCTGGTCAACAATGCCGGCGTGTTCCAGTTCGAGCCGCTGGAGGCGGTGACGGAGGCCGAGTTCCACCGCGAATTCGACACCAATGTGCTGGGCGTCGTGCTGACCATCCAGGAAGCGGTGAGGCATTTCGGGCCGGCCGGCGGCAGCATCATCAACATCAGCTCTGTCGCCAGTGCCAATCCGCAGCCCAATTCGTTGGTCTATGCCGCCACCAAGGCGGCGGTGGATTCGATCACGCTGTCGATGTCGCGCGAGCTTGGCGCCCGCCACATCCGCGTCAACGCGATCGCGCCAGGCGGTGTCGACACCGAAGGGCTGCAGCGCGTCGGCATTGTCGGCAGCGAACACGAGGAGGCGCTGGTGGCGGTCACCCCGCTCGGCCGCTTCGGCCAGCCGGACGACATTGCGCGGGTGGCGGTGTTTCTGGCGTCCGACGAGGCCGGTTGGCTGACGGGAGAGCGGATTACGGCGTCGGGTGGGTGGCGATAGGCGCGCGGGCGAGATCGGAAGGATGAGGTGCCGAGGGCGCACGCGACTGTCTTCCGAGGCGCTGCCCCTCATCGCCCTGCCGGGCACTTCTCCCCGTATAGTGACGGGGAGAAGGACGCTGTCGTGTATGGTTTTGCCAATCGTCAGCGGTGAGAACGAAGAACGAAGGTTGCGGCGATTTCCCTTCTCCCCGTCACTATACGGGGAGAAGGTGCCGGCAGGCGGATGAGGGGCAGCACTGGCCTCACAGAAAGGCGATCCGCGCCACCATCACTTAAAACAACGCCTTCTCCAGCGGCCGCTCCAGCGTCTCGGCGAAGGCGGTGGCGAGGTGGTGGCGGTCGCGGAAGGCCAGCTTGCCGCCGATGAAGACGTGGCAAGAGGTGTGGCCGCAGAAATGGTCGGTGAGGTCGACATAGAGCGTGTCGGGTACGCTGGCCACGACGGCGCGCTCGGTGGCGGCCGCGCCGTCATTGGCGGCCTCGGTCCTTGGCGTGTCGCAGTGCGGCGACGGTGCCTCGCGCCACCACAGTGTGCGCGCCACGCAGGAATCGGCGAAGCTTGCGTTGATCGGCGTGTCGCGGATCACCGCGGCCTCGACGCCGGCCCGGCTGAACGCCTGCAAGGTCGAGCGCAGGCCAGCCTGCCAGCGCGCGGTCTCGGCGGTGCGGCTGGCGGCGGGCATGTCGCGCGTCAGATTGCCGATGGAAAATTCCGAGATCACCACCAGGCGCGGCTTGCGGGCGATGATGTCCGATATCGCCTGCTCGCGCCAGGCGTCGCATTCGGTGTAGTCGCGTTTCAGCACGGTGTTGAAGGTCGAGAGCCGCGAGGCGCGGCACGATGATTTGAGATAGGTGACCACCCTGGTATCGTTGCGCCTGGCCGCCTCGATCAGCGGCGTCGACCAGTGGTCGGCATGCGAATCTCCGAACAGCACGATGGTGTGGGCGGCATCGGCGGCGCCGAACGTGCAAGGTTTGGGCGTCACCGTGTGGAAGTCGAGCAGGCAGCTCTTGTCGACGGCGCGCACGATGGAGGGTTGTTCAGCCGCCTGCTCGATGCCGCGCTGCTCGGGGTCGATGTTGCGCTGGGCCAGATGCGCATTGGCATAGGCCACCGCCACGCCGGCACCCGTCAGCGCAAGCGCGGGAGCCAGCGCTATTGCAGGAAAAGTGAGACGCGGTTTTGCGTCGGGGATTGCGCTGAAATAAGGAGCCCTGGCGCCTGCCGTCAGCCAGCCGGCACGTCGTCCGGGGTTCTCGATCAGGCGATAGGTGAACACCGACAGCGCCAAGGCTAGCGCGCCGCAACCGAGGCGCTGCGGCACGCTGAGATCCGGCACCAGCATCTGCGCATAGACGATCACCGGCCAGTGCCAGAGATAGAGCGAATAGGAGAGCGCGCCAATCCATTGCAGGGGCGGCAGCGACAGAGCTGCGGCCGGGCCAAAGGTCTGCCAGTTGTTCCGCCTGTTGGCCCGCCCCTTGGTCCATATGCCAGCCCGTTCCTCGCCAGCCCCGCCCAACAGCACCAGCACCGTGCCGGCAACCGGCAGCAGCGCCAGGTAGCCGGGAAAGGGCAGGTCTTCGCTCAGCCACAGATAGGCCGCCGCGATCAGCGCCAGGCCGATCGAGCCAAGTGCAGCGCACAGCCACGGACGATGCAGCAGGAAAGTCACTGGGACCAGCGTCGCAAGGCCGCCAGCGGCGAACTCCCAGGCACGCAGCGGCGAGAAATAGAAGGCCCATGCCGGTGCCGCGCTGGTCAGCCAGGCGCAGGCGACGAAGGAGGCGAGGCCGGCGACGCCGATCACGGCCACGGCCGTTCGCCGGCCGGGACGCAGCCAGGCCGCCAGCAGAAGCAGCGCCGGCCAGGCCAGGTAGAACTGCTCCTCCACGGACAGCGACCAGAAGTGGATGAAGGGATTGCTGGTGGCGTCAGCGGCGAAATAGTCGAACGACCAGCGCAGCAGCCACAGATTGATGGCGTAGGCGGAGGCGAACATGGCGCCGCGCGAATAAAGCGCCTGCTCCTGCGGCGACAGGATGAAATAGCCGGTCGCAAGCGTCGCCACGATGACGAACAGGGCCGCCGGCAAAAGGCGCCGCGCGCGCCTGGCATAGAAGCGCCAGAGGTCGAGCCTGCCGGTGTCGCCGATCTCCTGCATGAGGTGGGTGGTGATCAGCCAGCCGGAGATGACGAAGAAGATGTCGACGCCGGCAAAGCCGCCCGGCAGGGCGGAGAGCCCGAAATGATAGGCGACGACGCCGCCGATGGCGAGCGCGCGCAAACCCTGTATGTCCGGCCGGAACGATGCTGCCAAGACGGCTCCTTCGTGCAAGCCCACCTCTTGGCCCACCGCTTGTCCCAGCCCGTCGCAAGTGTCGGCCGGGCAGGTTGACATCGCAATGCAACAAATCTTTCGCAGTGCAATATGGCAAGAAAAGGAAGGTCCTCTCCCACCGGCCGCGCCGCGCCGTCAGTCGCTCCGGATCTGGTGCATCAAGCCTCGCGCGCGAGGCTTGCCACCAGAGGATCGACGCCGGGGTCATCGAGGCTGACAGTGTGGGCCATCCGCATTGCCTGTCTCAGGCTGATCTTGGTGACGTCCCGCCGCATGATGACCGAAACGAAGGCTGGCCCTGATCCAGTCAGGACAATGGCCCTGCCGACCAGAACCGGCTCAGAGATGGGGGCCCATTGCACGGCTACGATCGACGGCTCGCCGGTCTGGCGGCTGTTGATGCCGCTGAAATAGATCCAGTTCAGGCGCGAGATCACCACGCCGTAGTGGTTGTCGGGCGCCCGTGCTCCGCCATGGCTGTCGTCTGGAGCCCACCGCGTCGCGCGCCTGAAGGTGACCAACTCGGTCTCACGCTGCACGAAGGTGATCGAGCGCGTCAAAAGGTCGGGGCGGCCGGGAACTGAAAAATAGGTGAAATAGGTGCCACCGGCGATGGCCGGCGAGGGGGGATGCACCATGGTCTCATACAGTCTCTGGCGCAGCGATGCGTGGCTGTCGGTGGCTGCCGCGGCAGCGGGCTCGCGATAAAGATCGTTCTCGTCGATCTTGAAGAAGCCGCAGATCAGCCTGGCGGTGGCTTTGTTCGGAATAGCCTGGCCTTGCAGATAACGCTCGAACTGGGTGCGGTTGATGCCAAGCTCACGGCACACCGCACTCACGGAAGCGTGGCGTTGGACCAGCCGCCTGAGATTGGCGGCGAGATTCTCGCGAATTGGCACGACATCGCCCCCGCGACGTACGGATGCTTATTCAAGCGATAACTTATATTTTGCCAAACTCGCATGCGGCGACGGTTTCGCGAAGAGGGACTTTGGGCCAATAGCGCGGCCGGTCCGGTGACACGAAGACTGTACGGTTTTGACAGTTTGGCTATGCAAGCCCGCCAAATGGGCGTAATCCAGTGCCAAGAGCGACCTGGATCGGCCACTCGACATCCTGTTATGGAGGGCGGTTTGGATCACACCGGCCTGGTCGAGCTTCTGGACTATACGCAAGCACAATTGAGCAAGATACGCCAGGCGGTGGCCGCGAGCGATCACGCCGGCGCCATGTTCACCATCGATTGCCTTATCGGGGCGGCGGCCGAACAGACGAAATGCAAGCTCGCAAGCCTGGAGCATGCCGGGTTGCCAATTGGCAGAAATGAACCGGTTGGCCGGAAAAGGGCGGCGGATGACTATGAAGTCGGTGCGACACGGCCCGGCAAAGTGACATCATCGGGCAAGCCGGCGGCGCGGCGCCCTTGATCAGTCGGCATCGATCTCGCCGAGCAGCCTGACATATTCGGCCTCGGCTTGGCCGTAACTGCCATTGGCGAGTTCTTCCAATCCGGCGCGGTCGCGGATGACGATTTCGCCGCGGCGCGAACGGATCAGCGCGCGGCCTTCCAGCAACTGGAGGGCAACGGTGACGCCTGGCCGCCGAACGCCAAGCATGATGGCCAGGAATTCGTGCGTGATGGCCAGGGTTTCGCCAGGCACCCGGTCGTCGCACATGAGCAGCCACCGCGCCAGCCGCTCCTCGAGCTTCAGCCTTGCGTTGACGAGTGCGGTGCAACCGGCCTGGGTCTGGAGCGCGTTGACGAAGCGCAGCAGGAACATCCGCAAGGTCGCACTTGCTGCAAGTGCTGCGTTAAAGGGGCCGGCTTCGATGCGTATGGCCTCGCCTTCAAGCTGCACATAGCAGGCATGCACCGCACGGTCGTCGCCCATCACCAGCGAAGATCCCGTCATGCCTTCGAAGCCGATGAAGCCCACTTCGGCCTCGTGGCCGCTGGTCGTGCTGGCGACCACCGAACCGATGCCCCGTTCGATGAAGTAGACGGCCTCGATTGGAATATTGGGGCTCACCAGTATCTGGCGCAAAGGCAGGTCGCACCGCTGCATATGGGGCTCGAGCAGCGCGAGGTCATCCGCCGGCATGCGCCGCAATAGTTGGTTTCGATATTGATGGTTTTTGCCCCGATCAGTCATGGCACGCCCCAATGCAGGGCAAGAGCCATCCGATCTCCCAGCCGTCCGCGCCCCGTATCAACGTGCCGACGATCGCCCGTATATAGGGCGTTTGAAGGAAAAAACCCAGGAATGCGGTATGAAATTCGATGCACGGCGACCCCCACCAATGTTCGCATACGCAAAGTTCGGCCTGAACGTTAGTGTCGGAAACGTACCAAACACGTCTTGGTACAAAACCGACATATCCCTTGAGAATGCCGGATCACAGCGACGGTCGATAAAATCCGCCGGCTAACGACAAAGGCGCCATGTCACGTCTGGTCATCCCTTCGAGGCGTGGCTGATGACTCGCGTCTTTATTCTGCAGGCGGGAAAGTGTACGATTTTTACGGTTGGCGGCGCGGACACCGTCAGGCAAGTGGCCGCTGCTCCAAGAGAGAGGGCTTCTCATGTCGAGCCTCAATAAGCGCCATCCCGGCTTCTATCCTTCCGATCTGAAACTGTGCCAACGCGTCTTCGATCAGGTCTGCTCCGATCGCAAACTTGACCCGAAGTCATCGGAGCCGGACGTGCAGCGGCTCGCAGCCACGGTGTTCTCGCTGTTCGAGAATGGCTGCAGCAATGAAACCGAGTTGCTTGAGAGTTTCAGGCGGACCCGCCAGTGACCGAAGCCCGGGTCATGTCCTAGGACACCCGGGCATCGAGTTGCGAGGCCAGAGGGCCGGGATCGTTCCGGATCGAATAGCGCGCCAACCCGGACAGCTTCAGTTCTTGTCCACCGGCTTCGAACGCATCCTTGACACTGTTTCTCGCTCGGCGCGCTTGGAGCGTAGCGGCGGCAGGCCGCGGTCGATCAGGTCCATGTCCTCCAGCACCATGTCGCCCATGCGCTTGAACGCGATGTCGAGCGCGCCGGCGCGGTGTGCCGAGCGCAGGAAACCGGGCAGGGCACGAACCGGATGGCTTTGCGCCAGCGGTTCTTCCGGAAAGACATCACTGGCGGCGACGATGTGGCCACTTTTCACCGCCGCCATCAGGGCGGGAAAATCGACGACACCGGCGCGGCTGAGCAGGATGAAGGCCGCGCCCTCGCGCATGCTGGCAAAGGCATCGGCGCCGAGAAATCCCTGGTTCTCGCTGGTCACCGAAGCGACAACGAAGACGAAGTCGCTCTGCGACAGCACCTCGTCGAGCGAGGCCGGCTCGACGCCGTTGTCGATCAGGATCGACGGCGGCAGCCAGGGATCGAATACTTTTGTGCGGGTGCGGAAGCCCGACAGCAGCCGGTTTAGCGCGCGGCCGAGATCGCCGAAACCGACGATGCCGACATCGGCCCCCGACAGCAACCTGGCTGTCCGGTTGCCGTCGCCGCCCCACAGCTCCTTGCCCTGGCGAAAGGCGAGGTCGGCGTCGACGATGTCGCGGGCAAGGTTGAGCGCCATGGCAAGGCCAAGCTCGGCCACCGGCTCGGCGAAGACCAGTCCGGTGGTGACGACATGGATGCCGCGCGCAAACAGCGTCTCGTAGGGCATATTGTTGATCAGGTTGGTCTCGACGTTGAAGACGCAGCGCAGTGCCTTCATCTTGTCCAGCGTTTCAGGCGCGATCGGCGGCTGGCCGACGATGTAGCGGGCTTCGGCCAGCACATCGGCCGGCAATTTTGCGACGCCATCGGGCGTCGCCTCGACGATACGGTATGTTTTCCGAAAGCGTGCCAACTGCGGGGGCGTGAAGATGAGGTCGAGCGTGCGCGGTTCCGGCGCGCTGATGACCAGCGGCAAGGTGCTGTCTGACATGGCAATCTCCTCCGGGCGCGAACCTCATCGCACATTTTTAGTTTGCACATGTCGTTAATCCCGTTGCACACTTTTGCGACACGCACGGAGACAAAATACCTCCGATTAAACGATTTACAATCGCGAAAAATCGATTTACTCGATTGGTGGCGGACGAAAAATGCTGACGTCCGCGCCTCGTGAGGAGGACCAATGGCGCATAGGCAGGGCCAGCGGCGGCGTCCGTCGATCCACGACGTGGCAAGCCATGCCGGCGTGTCGGCAGCCACCGTCTCCAAGGTCATGGCCGGCGTCACCACGGTGAAGCCCGAGAATGCCCAGCGTGTCTTCGATGCCGTCGAGCTTTTGGGCTACCGCGTCGATCCGCTGGCCTCCGACATGCGGCGGGCCAAGCGCCGCATCATCGGTGCCATCATGCCCGAGTTCGAGAGCGAGTTTTTTGGCCAGATGGTCACCCAGCTCGAAAGCCTGGCCGAGCAGCGCGGCTATACGCTGGTGGCCGCATCGAGCCGTGAATCAGAGGTGCGCGAAAAAGAAATCCTCGAACGCATGCATGACTGGAGGGTGGCCGGCGTCGTGCTGGCGCCGGTGCGCAACGAGCACGGCCCGGCGGCCGGGTTCATGAAGGCCAACGGCATGACCGGCGTGCTGATCGACCGAGTGCTGTCGGACGACGCCTTCGACACCGTGTCGGCTGACAGTGCGGCGGCCAGTGCCGAGGTGGCGCGCGAACTGATCGGCAAGGGCCACCGCCATATCCTGGTTGTCGGCCTTGGCGAACAGGCAGCCACGATGCACGCCCGCCTCGACGGCTTTCGCGGCACCGCGTTGGCGCTGGCGCCGGATGTGCGCATCGACGTCGTGCTTGCCGAGAGCGATGTCGAACCGCTGCGGGCGCAATTGCGCGACTATTTCGATCAAGGCGAAGGTGGGGGCGGGGGCCAACGTCCGAGTGCCGTCTATTCGCTGTTCCTCAAGGGCACGCTGGTGGCGCTGTCCGAGTTCCGCCGGCGTGGCTGGCATTGCCCCAACGACATTTCGCTGGTCGGCTTCGACGACGCCGAGTGGATGCAGGTAACATGGCCGGCCATCGCCGCCGTGGTGCAGCCGGTGCGCCAGATCGCCGGCCACGCCATGGACGCACTGTTTGCCAGGATTGAAGGCGGGGAGGGGCCGCCGAGAGCACGGCTCGAGCCTTGCCAGGTTTTCATGCGGGAATCCGTTGGCTCGCCAGACAACAGCCTGCGTTCCCGGGGAGGAAACCGACAATAGCCAGTGTTGGCAGGCAGTTGCGCTGCACCTGGCCCTGGCGGCCTGCATGGAAGGCGATCGCCGCTACCGGCTACAGCGGCGCCGTTGCACCGGAAATCTTCACTAGGCGCTCCGCGGCCTCGACCAGACGCCGTTGCAGCGCGATGTTCTCGGCCAGCATTTCTTCTGTGCGTTGAATCGCGAGCTCGGTCCGGTTGATGCGCTGCCTGGCATTGGCAACTTCCAAGGCCAAAATATCGGCCACCATCCCGTGACCGTGGGGTTCCATGGTGTTTGTCATAAGTTTCTAACACCTGACGGGCGATATCGTTCCCGCCTCCTGCGCGTACGCGCGCGAAGCATGCAAGGCCGGGGTGATGCGGGCGGGGTGTTCTATGACGCTTCGCCGGCGACGGCATTTGCCCGCCGCAGGCCCAAATGCCGTATCTTGCGGCCGACGATCATCAGCTGGCGCGCAGTGTTGTTGCGCAGGCGGCGGATGCGCCATTCCAGCCCTGTGCCGGTGGTGATCTCCTTGGCATAGTAGCTCACCCGCATGCCGTTCTCATCGGAGGCGATTTTGACCGGGTCGTCATAGAACGCGCAGATCTTGTCCGCCGCCATGCCTGGAGTTTCGAGCCAGCGCGGAATGTGAACCGAATGGAGCCGATCGACATCGGTCATCACCCGCTCGATGCCGACGCCCGGTGTCGGGCATGTGGTCCAGAAGGCGTCGCCGATGAAGACGACACCATCGCGGCGATGGCCTTGCGTCGTGGTCAGATTGATCTGCCTGACCTCGACAGGGCCTGCCATCTCGAAGTTCCCGCATTGCGCTGATATTTCGGGCATCAGCTCGCAAAGCATCTTTTGCGGGTCCTGGCGAAACGCCCTTGTCCACGGCTCGGCCACCAGCCGGTAGACGAACATGTTCGCCCGCATCTTGTTGCCGATCGGAAAGACGCTGATGTAGGCGACACGGTCCCCGGCCCGTTTGGCGTAGCAGGTGACGGACTGATAGGCGAAGTCACGCGGCGCGATGGCGAGATCGAAGCCGATCGACAGCGAAAATGCCTTGGATTCTTCTATGCGGTTAACGCCGATGGCGCGCCGCACCGCTTCACTGTAGCCGGTGGCCACCACCAGAAGCCGCGCGTCGATGACGGAGCCGTCGGCGAGCACAAGCCGCTGCTTGTCCGGTCCGGTGGTGATCTCGGCGACCTTGCCCACCGTCAACGGAACTTGCGGCGGCAGCGCGTCGCGCAGGCCGTTGATCAGCGCGCCATAGGAAAATCCAAACTCGCGATGCATCTCACGCGCGAACAATTGTCCGAGGCGAAAGACGTGGACCTCGTCCATCGGGGTGACGAGAGGCAGAAGCGTCGCGTCGAGGCCCAGTCTCTCGAACTGCTGCATCTGCTTCGTGCCGATCTTCTCAGCCCTGAACTCGTCGTGATGGACGCGGTGCGGCTCGATCAACGCCACCTTGCGCCCGGCTTTTCCAAGCACCGTTGCCAAGGTGGTTCCGGCCAGCCCGGCGCCGACAATCGCCACATCGACTTCGGCTGGGCCAGCCTCTGCGATACTCATTTCGCCGCCCTTTCTGCTGGTCATCTTTCCGCTCTGCAATCTGTGGTGGAAAATACGTCCGGACCCAAATCAACCTCAAGCAACTTGCAGGCGCGACTGGTAGTAACCAATGTTTAGGTTAATACCGCCCGCCTCGTTGCTTCCAGCGCGGTGCAATCGCCGAGCCGTCGATGAACTCGAAACCACCCGCCTCGTTGAGCGTGTGGAGCTTGCGCCCATCCCATAGCGCACCTGGATTTAAGATCGTCTCAACAACCTGCTCCATGCCGATCAAATCGAGGTGAGAGATGCGTGCGATGCCGAGAGCCGCGCCATAGCTCCTGCGACAGTCCTGCACCGGGCGCAGCAACTGATCGCCTCGTTTCACCATGCGGCCGGCCGGCCGCGCCGAGGCGATGTCGATCAGCACGGGATTGTTCGGGTGCGGCGTCCAGGGGCCGCGAAAATCCGGCGCCGACCATAGATGCAGCGTGTCGGAGAAGGCGCCTCCACCGTCCCGGACCGTGGCGAACATCCACCAGCTGCCGCCGTGCTCGACCAGGGTGGCGTCGCTGGCAACGACGCCGGACAACAGCGTCGCCTCCTTGACCCAGCCGCCGGGAAAGGCAGTCGCCCGGTAAAGATCGACCGTGCCGTTGGCGCAGCTTTCCGGAACCATCCAGACCTCGCCGTCGCGCTCGAAGACGAAGGGGTAGGAGAGATGGTAGGGCAGTTCCAGCACCGGCTCAGGGCGGCCAAGCGGGCCGGCCGGACCGAACGGCACAGCCGAGATGATGGCCTTGCCGAGCCGGTGGATATAGTCCTCGACGAACAGGGTCAGCTGACCCTGATACAGGATCGGGAACGGATCAGCGTAGAAGCGGCTGCCATCGTCCGGCAGCACCTGCCAGCCCGATCCCGGATGGGCGCGCAGGTCGTACAGATCCCGGCCCTTGGTTTGGCGCCAGCCGACCTTCCAGTGCGGCGCGTTGTAGCAAAGATGGTAGATCTTCTGGACGATCCGCCGCGCCAGCGCCTTTGCCGCCCTGACGCCAAGCTTGGAAGCCGAGGGCATCGGCGGCGGGGCACCGGCCTGCGCCGGCTCGGGCAGAACCGGCACGGCCGACGCTGCGCCTGACATCGCAGCGACGATCAGACTTGCCGTACGCGCCAGCATGTCCTGGAAGGACGCCAGCGCGATACCGCCATATTCGGTTCCCAGGCGCCCGGCGGCAATCGCAGCCCCGTTTTCCTCGACGCGGGCGATTGGCGTCTGGCCGGCGAGGATCAGGGCGAGCAGGGCCGCTTCGCCGCTGGCGCCGCCATAGGTGACGTGCCAGATCCGTGGGCCTTCGAGCTGAACGTCACCGCAGAGGTCGACGACCAGATCGACCGAAGCGGGCGGCGCGCCGTAGCGGGCGAGCGCCGAGCGCGGCACGCGCTTTGCCAGCCCATCGCGGGGCAGGCCATGGATTGCTGTTTCAAGTTGGAACAAGGCCTCGGCGCTGCGCGGGATACCGCCGCCAGCCGGCCGGGCATCGACGGACAGCTCGACATTCGCGAGTGCGGCCAGGCGTTGAGCGAGCAGGACATGGAAGCCACGGACGCAATCGCCGTCCAGGCGCAGGCTTAGCCGCATGTTGAACACCTGGCATTTTCGTGGCCGACGTCAGAACATGGGACACTGGTGTCGGCCCGGTTGAAGTGTTGCCCCATTTTCGTCCGTCTCTCGTTCAGTTGCGCGGTGTCAACACCCCAGTACGTTTACTTAAGCAAACTCCGTGCCAAAATTCATGCGGGTTCCAAACATAATTAATAATGTTTTAACAATTGGAGTAATAGCTAGGTTCATGCCCGCGATTTGGTCTTGCAGGCAAATGGAGTATTGTAGGAGGCAGCTATGCTATCATCTCTGCCCATGGTGCCTCAGCAATACTTTCCGGAAGCAGGATCGGTGGAATCAGCGGGATCATACGCACCTTCGACCGTCGAGCTTGGCGATCTGAAGCGCATTCTGGTCCGCCGCCGTCTCTGGATCATCGGCACGACCGTGCTGCTGACGCTCGCAACCCTGCTCTACGGCCTCCTCACACCCCCGCTGTACAGCTCCGTGGCGGAAATCATCATCGATCCGCAAGACCTGCAAGTGGTCACCAACGATATCAATCCGAGCGGGCTGGCGCCCGATGGCGGCATCACACAGGTTGAAAGCCAGGTCAGCGTCGTCCAGTCGACGGGCGTGCTGCAGCGGGCGATCGCGGCGACCAAACTGACCGAGGATCCGGAATTCAACGGGCAGGGCATGCTGTCGCGCGCCCTCGGTTCCGGTTCGGCCGCGACCGACCGGACAGTGGCAACCCTCGACGCCCTGCGCCGGCGCTTGGCGGTGAAGCGGGCGGACAAGGTCCTGGTCATCGACGTGATCGTCACCGCCAAGAGCCCCGACAAGGCGGCACTTCTGGCCAACGCCATCGCACAAGCCTATCTGGCAGACCAGGCGAGCGCGCGCGCGCAAGCCGCCACCGATGCGTCGAAGGCGATCACCGCGCGGCTGGACGAACAGCGCAAGCGCGTTCAGCAGGCCGAGAACGCCGTCGAGGCCTACAAGTCCGCCAACAACATGGTGATGGCGGCGGGCAATCTGGTCAGCGACCAAGAACTGACCGAGCTCAACACGCAGCTTTCGGCGGCGCAAAGCCGCACCGCGACGCTGAAGGCGCAGGTCGACCAGATGCGCAAGCAGAGCGGCACACCCGATGCAACCTCGGAAGCGATGCGCTCGTCGGTGATTTCGAGCCTGCGGTCGCAGGAAGCAACACTTGTCGACCAGGTCTCGCAGCTTGGCACCGAACTGGGGCCGCGACATCCGTCGATGATTGCCGCGCTGCAGCAACTGCGTGACACGCGGCAGCTGATCGCGCGCGAACTCGGCCGGATCCAGACGGCCACCGAGACCGATTACGAGCGGGCGGTTGCCAACCAGCAGGCGCTGGAAACGAAAGTCGCCAGCCTCAAGAACAAATCGCTCGACACCGACCAGGCATCGGTGCGGCTGCGTGAATTGCAGCGCGATCTCGAGGCGGTGCGTTCCGTCTATGCAACCTACCTGCAGCGGGCTCAGGAAACGCGCGAGCAGATCAACGTCGACAGCACCAACGCTCGCGTCATTTCGGACGCCATGCCCGCCCAGAAAAAGAGCTGGCCGCCACTGGGGCTGCTTTTGTTCGGCGCCGTGTTCGGCGGATTGGGGCTGGGCACCGGCCTGGCGCTGATTGCGGAATACTCCTCGCCGACGGTGCTTTCCAGCGCCCAGATGCAATTCACGATCGATGCCCCCGTGCTTGGCATCCTGCCGGCGGGAGCGAAGGCGGGACGGCGCTGGTGGCCTTTCGGCACCAGCGCGGCCGTCGCGACCAGCCAGAAGACGGATGCCGTCGTCGGCCTTGCGCTCCGCCGCATGTTCAGTTCGGGCCGGCGTCCGCCGGATTGGCCGCTGGTGCCGTCGATCCTGGTGACGTCGCCGCCAGAAGACGGCCAGCAACGCAACAGGATCGCACGGCTGCTCGCCAACGCCGCGGCGGCCAGGGGCAGCCGGGTCCTGTTCGTCGATACCAACACCAGCAACGGCCAGAAGGACCCGCAGCCCGGAATACTCGATGTGCTGCGCGGCGAATATGCGTTTGAAGCCGTCAGCCGTTACGCCCCGGGCAGCAACGTTGCCCTTCTGGGCAGGGGCCGGCCGAAGGCGATCTTCCAGGAAGCGCACGGCGTCTACTTCGCGCAGCATATGCTGGCCCAGGCGAGCCGGAGTTTCGAACTCGTTGTCGTCGATGGTGGTGCGCTCGCCGAGAATCTCAATGCCTCGCCGCTTGTCGCCATGGTCGACGAGATCGTGCTCGTCGCCAGGCTGAACGCCACGCCGATGCGTGATGTGACGGCGACGATGCAGGCGATTTCCGTCATGGGGCGGTTGCCGACAGGCGCATTGCTGGTCGACGAGGTGGCCTGACATGGCGTCGGGCTGGAGCGGAACAGCCTCGAATTTCGGCGCTGCCGCGCCCCGCGCCGGCACCTCGGTCGATGCGGTGACCCAGGTTGGACTGATCGCAGCCGTGCTGGTGCTGTTCGCCGTCTCGGGCGGCATGTTGTGGCTGCTGGGCTACAATTACGACGGCCTGTCAGGCAGCGCGGCGACCAAGATACATCCCTCCACCTATCTCATCATTCTGCTGTTTGCCTGGCGTTCGTGCACATTCGGCAATCCGGTCGGCTATTGCGTCCACGTCGCCGACAGGCGGCCCGCCACCGCACTGATGAGTGTCATCGCCGTCGTGCTCCTTGTCGTCGTCATCGTCCGGCAACGTCCAGGCATGGCCGGCATGATCGACACTTTCGTGGCTTCCGGGCTGCTGGTGCTCATGCTCGGCGAGGATGACGAATGGACGTTCGCCCGGCTGCCCACCGTCATTCATGCGGTCATGACGGTCAATGGGTTGCTCGCCCTAGTCGAATTCGCCACCAAGACACTGGTGTTCCCCTATCGTTTCGATGGCGAGGTGTTTGCCACCGATCCGCGTTCGAGCGCGCTGCAGGGGCATCCGCTGGTCAATGCCACGGTGACGTCTGTCTACGTGCTTGCCCTTTTGAGCGGTTCAAGATCGCTGCCGGCTCCGCTGCGGCTGGCGATGATCGGCCTGCAGTGCGCGGCGCTCGTCGCGTTCGGCGGCCGGTCGGCGATGGTGGTGACCATCCTGCTGGGCGGCAGCTACGTGCTTTTCCACGGCTTTCGCAAATTGCGCACGGGACGCGTCAACCTGCTCGGCGCCGCATTGGCGATGATGCTGGCCGCGCTGCTGCCGGTTGCCATCGCCGTATTGGCCTCGCAGGGCTTTTTCGATGCGCTGCTCGGCCGTTTCGTTTCGGATGGCGGCAGTGCCAATGCCCGCGTCGAGATGTTCGAGATCTTCAACTATCTGGAACTGCGCGATGTGATTGTCGGGCCGAGTGTCGATCTCGTCGAGAGCCTGCGCCGGATCAACGGCCTCGAATGGGGTATCGAGAACCCATTCGTGCGCATGACGGTCTACCAGGGCGCCTTCTTCACCCTTTTGATGATGTCCAGCTTCGGGCTGTTCATGCATGAGGTGGCGCGGCGCTGCCATCCTGGCGTGTGGCTGCCGGTGGTGGGCTGGCTCATCCTTCTCAACACCTCGGAAAGCATCTCCTCCAAGACCACGCTGCTCACCAAGGTCGCGGTGCTGTGCCTTGCCCTTTACCGGCCGGCGCGGTCGGTGATCAGGCCGGTCGGCGGGGTTCGTCCTCTCGCGGAAACGCAGAACCGCTCCACATCTTCTTGATGCAATTGCGGGCGGAAAGCCGTTTCACAACGCTCAGTCAACTGGCTGCCGCCAATGGCCGAGATGGGCCGGAAGCGGACGGACAGCTCCAGGTGACAAATGCGAGAAAGCGGACGTCGAGCCTGACCGGGAACTTCAGCCGGCTGATAGTATGTGCGCCCCAAGGCGGATCGGGCGACGAGCTCAATGTTCCTAGGTCGATTTCGTCTACTTTGCGGCAGCCTCGATCACGCGAGCGACCGCAGCCGGCTGAGAGATGAAGACAGCGTGGCTTGCGGCCACTTCAGTCACCTTCGCGCCCGAGCGTTGATACATCCAGCGTTGAAGCTCTGGACTCACGACATGATCCTTGGTGGTCAGGATCGCAAAGCTGGGCTTGGTTCGCCATGCGGCAACGGAGACCGGCGCTCCCAGAGCTTTCTCCGCGAGCTGCTGCTGTGAATCGGCCAGGAATTGAGCGTCCGCTGCCGGGACGTCCTGGGCATAGGTCGCAGCGAACAGCGCCGGCTGCATGAAGAAATACTTGCCCGTGGTGGCCGTGGCGGCCGGGGTGGCCCGCATGGCGTCGCTTGGCGCGGCGAACTTGGACAGAAGCTGCCCGCTGGCTTCCCCTACATCGGGCTGGAGTGCGGCCACATAGACGAGCGCACTGACCTTCGGATCGGCGCCTGCCTCCGTGATCACCGAACCGGCATAGCTGTGACCGACCAGGACGATGGGCCCCGTCTGCTGATCAATGACGCGCTTGGTGGCCTCAACGTCCTCGGCGAGACCAGTGAGCGGCTCCTGCACGACAGTGACATGGAACCCATCCTTGGACAGGATGTCGTAGACGGCTCGCCAGCCTGAGCCATCCACCAGGGCGCCGTGGACAATGACGATATCTTTCGCGGCCGGCTTTGCATCAGCGCGAGCCATGGTGCCACTCAAGGCAACCATGAGGGCAATGACAAAGTTCTTTCGTAGTGTGGACATGAGAGGCTCCTGTGGTGTTTCAAGGGGTTGAGGACGTTGTTTAGGTCGGAAGTTGGTGGTTCGCGCCGAGGAATTCGCTCGCGTAGGCATAGAGGCCGAGAATCCCCTCCATGTGTTGCAAAGCACTGCCTTGCTCGCCTACGCCGCGATTTCAAAGACGAGCTCGACTTCGACCGGCATGCCAAGGGGCAGGCTGGCGACGCCAAGAACGACGCGGCCCGAGAGCATCCCGGTGCCGAACACCTTGACGAGGAGTTCGGACGCTCCGTCGGCGACTTTCGGATGGTCCCGGAAGTCGCCCTCCGTCGCGATATAGACGCCGAGCTTCGCCACGCCGATTATCTTGGCGAGCGAGCCGAGATGCGCCTTGGCCGCGGATAAGGCGCTAAGACAAGCAATCTCCGCGGCCTCTCTCCCGTCCTCCGCTGAGAGCGCGCCACCGACGCGTCCGACATATTGCGGCTCGCGCCCGACGACCGGCAGCATGCCGCTCAGATAGAGCAGATTGCCGATCTTCACGGTTTCGACATAGGCGCCGAAGGGGGTGGGCGGCGGAGGGAGCGCGATGCCGAGATCGCTCAGCCGCTGGTCTGCACTGGCTTGCGTGCTCATCGAGGTCACCATCTTCCCAGATGTGCGCCGCCGTCGACGTGCAGCACCTCCCCGGTTATGCGCGGCGCCTCTGTCAAGAAGAGCACCGCATCGGCAATTTCTTGGACGCCGGAGATGCTGTGCATGGGCGAGAGCGTGTTCAGAAAGTCCTTCGGGTTGTCTTTGTGCAACGGCGTGTCGACAACGCCGGGGGCGACCGTGTTGGCACGGATCTGCTCCTTTGCATATTCCATGGCGATGTTCTTCGACATGGCTTCGATGCCTCCCTTGGTCAGCATGGCGACCGATGCATTCACACCGGCGATCGGGCGATCCACCAGGGGTGTCGTGATGCTGACGATGCTACCACCACGCTTCTGCGCCAGCATCTGCCGCACGACGCGCTGCGTGAGGTGCAGAAATCCTTCGAGATTCGTTGCCGCGAGGCGACGGTAGTCTTCGACCGTGTAGTCGACGAAGGGCTTGGTGAAGAAGATGCCGGCATTGTTGACCAGGGCGTCGATCGAACCGAATCGCGCAAGCGCGGCTTCGACGACGGTCTTGGCGGTATCCGGGTCGGCGATGTCGCCATCGACGCGGGCCAGGCGGTCGGATGCGTTCAGCTCCGTCGACCGGCTGACCTGCCGCGAGGTCGCTACGACGTTGTAGCCCCTTTCGAGAAAGCTGTTGGTGAGGCCGGCACCGATGCCCTGAGAAGCCCCTGTGATTACGGCCGTTTTCCGCGTCTGCATTTTCATCTCCAAAGGGTGGGCAGCGTCAGTGCTGCTGGATTGCCCTAATGGGACCGATGTAGTGCAGGCGCGATTTCTCGATTAGGCGGAAATATCTGGAATGTGTTTTCCACCCATGCAAAAATCGGGACATGGCCGATCTGAACGACATCGCCGTGTTCGTAAGGGTTGCGCAGTTCGAAAGCTTCAGCCGTGCCGCGCACGCGCTCGGCATGCCCGTCTCCACCGTCAGCCGCAAGGTGACGGCGCTGGAGGAGCGGCTCGGCGTGACCCTGCTGCAGCGGACGACACGCAAGCTCAGCCTGACGGCGCAGGGCCGTGCCTATTTCAATCAATGCAGCGAGCCGCTGAGCCAGCTCTTCGACGCCGAACGGGTGCTGACCCAAATCCAGAAGAAGCCGGAGGGTCTTCTGCGGATATCAGCGCCGGTCATCCTCGGCCAGGAACCGTTCTATGCGTTCCTGTCCTCGTTTCTGAAGACCTATCCGCGTATCCAGGCCGACCTGTTCATCACCAACCTGTTCCTGGATCTGATAGCCGAGAACATCGACGTCGCCATCCGCTTCGGCGAACTGCGGGATTCGAGCCTGATCGCCCAGCGCATCGGAAAGAGCGTGCGCTATGTCGTGGCCGCGCCGGAATATCTGCACGGTCGGCTTCCGCCATCGCGGCCGGAGGATTTGCGCCAGCATCAATGCGTCCTCCTGCAGGCGCGCAACAACGAGGTGGAATGGCATCTGGTCAGCGGCAAGAAATCCATCAAGCTCCACGTCACCGGGTCGGTGGCGGCGAGAGATTTCCAGGCAGTGAGCGCTTTCACCTATAGGGGCCACGGCATCGGCCTGCTGCCATCAACCTATTGCGATGCCCGGATCGCGAGCGGAGAACTCATGCGGCTTCTTCCTGATTGGTCGTCGCCGGAAATCTTCGTGCACGCCGTCTATCCGACACGCCGATTTCTGCCGGCGAAGCTGCAGGTATTTCTCGAGGAACTGAAGGCCTGGAAGAGTCCCCTTTGGATTCCGCTGCGATGACCACGGCGGCTATCATAGGATAGCGTGGCCTCAATTTCATCCAGACAGCCAAATGTAGAGCTTCCCGCAGTGCCGCGTCGGCGCGGAGCGGTCGGCCTCCTGGCCCGTGGCAAGGAGCCCCGGTGACGCATCCGAGTTGGCGGATCATGTCTGCCGAGTGCCGTTCCCACCGCCGATGATGTGGTCACGAAAGCGAACCGTTCCTTATGGGGCTTCGTAGAGTTCCAGCGGCAATCCATCCGGGTCGCTGAAAAAGGTAAACCGTTGGTCTGTATATGGGTCGATCCGGATTGGCTCGACGGGAACGCCGGCGGCTTCCAGGCGCATGATTACGGGATCAAGATTCGCCACGGCAAATGCCAGATGTCTCAGGCCTGTCGCCTCTGGATGGGACGGCCGCATCACGGGTGCAGGGAAGGAGAACAATTCCAGCTGGGCGGACCCGATCCGCAGATCGGCCTTCCATGACTGCCGCTCCTCCCGATAGACCTCCCGGATCAGGTCGAGGCCGAGGAGTTCGACGTAGAACCGTCGCGACCGATCGTAATCGGTGCAGATGAGCGCGACGTGGTGAATGGCGTTCAGCATGCCACGAACTCTAGCCAAGCTGGGATTTGAGGCCAAGGTCGCCATCGGGTCCGCGGCATTTTGTTGATGTCGCCGTTCGCCAGGGTCGCCTCGTCCATACGGATTTTCATCTGCGCCCAATCGGCGGCATGATGTTGCCGCCGACGCGCTTGAGACCCGCGCGCGGCTCTACTGGTCCGAAAACTTCACGCTCACGCCGCGCTGGCGAAAATAAGCCTGCATCAACTTGCGGCCTGAGCGGTTGTTCTGCGCCAACTTGGTCGGATCGAACACCGCCTGTTTTACCCCTTCTCGTGTCAGCGCCGCCTTCAGCGTCGCGATATGTGCGTCGATGTCGGCATTGTCCGCCCGGAGCGAGACATAGATACTTTCGGTCGCCTGGGCCACGGTTGGTTCGTTCACTGGTGTCGTCCTTTGGTTGGTTGAGCGGCGGCTACCACAGTTTCGCGGCTCTGGCGATACCGATGAGACTGAAGTCGTCTCTACCGGCATAGCGGGATCCTGGCGCATCCCGACCCCCAAGATGGTCGCTGGAGATGTCTGCTTTCAGGCAACCGCAAAATTGGACACTACGTCCAAGTTGCGGCGCAAAGTTGCCGTTCGCGTCATGGAAGACGTAAGTCGGCTTGGCGTCGAACTCGTTCGGAGTGATTGGGTTTTGACCCTAGTCCGCCGGCATGGTCAGGCCAAGTGCCGCGATGACATCCGGGTCGAGGGCCCGTGTGGTGTCGTCCATCATCCCCATGCCGTCGAAGAGATTCCAGAATGCCCAGCCAAAGCCGAGATCCTCGGCGCCCTGGCGCACATCGGCGATGTAGCGTGCCCGATCGGGATTGGGCGCCGCCACATAGCGGGCGTCGGAGCGCAGCGCGCCGAATTCGCCCATGATGATGCGCTCCGGCGCAAGGCCGTGACTGTCGCCCCAGGCGCGAACCTGGCGGAGATATTTATCGACAAAGCGCCGGTCGGGCTGGGCGTCGAAATAGACCTTCAGCACGCGCTCGGTTTCCGCATAAGCGGCTTTCTTGGCCTCATCCGTCGTTTCGGCATCCTGCGCCATGCGCACCCTGACCGACGCCAGCGTCGCTTCCAACGAGCCGGCGGACGCCGGCCACGGCACGTTGTTGAGCGAACGGTAGACGGGCTCGCGCATCCACGGCGCGCCCTGATGGCTGAACAGATAGGGCTCATAGAAGTGGAAGGTGAACAGGATGGGCTCGAACGGCGACAGCGGCGCCGGATCGAGCGCGGTCAGCCCGCCGACCATCGAGCCGCAGCCTCCGGTGACCACCAGCGGCAGGGTTGCAGCCGATGCCCTTGCCGCGGTCAGAAGCGCGAGCTGGACCTGCGACCAGACGTCGGAAGCGCAGGCCTGCGGCGGCTCGTTGACGGCTTCGAGCGCCACCTTGCCGGGCTGGAAGCGCTCCAGCCTGCCGGCGAGTTCGCCGACCAGCCCGCGATAGAGATCGAAGGCGGGCGCGGTGACGCTGGCGACCATGCGGTCAGGATTCCAATAGTGGGTGGCGCCATTGGCCTGCACGTTGACGATGATGCCGAGTCCCGCATCGACGGTGGCGCTGACCGCCGCGTCCAGCATGTCCAGCAACAGGGCGCGCGTGGTGGCGTCGGCCGCCAGGAACGGGCCGGGATCGACCGGCAGGCGGATGAAATCGAGCCCCGTGTCGCGCAACCGGCGCAGGTCGTGCGCGGTCGGAACCGGCCGCTGCGGCTGGAAGGGCGGCCAGCCGTAGTCGGTCCGCGGCGCCGGGAATTCACGTGTCAGCGAGAACCAGGGCCAGGCATTGACGCCGCGCCTGAAGGGAGGCTCGGCGGCGCGGGCGAATTGCGCGATCGGGAGAGAGCCAAGTGCCGCGGTCGACAGCGCCGTCCGCAGCACCCGCCGGCGCGACCAGCCTGTCATGCAGTGCCGGGCGATGCGCGATTGGCCGCGACGGCGTCGTCGGCGGTGACACCGAGAAGCCGATAGGCTTCACGCTCATAGGCAGCCAGGACATCCTCCCAGCGGAAGGCTTCGCGGGCGCGGGCCCTTGCCGCGATGCCGCAATTCCTGACCAGGGCGTCATCGTCCTGCGCCTGTTGCATCCGCTCGGCGCAACTGTCGGTGTCGGTGAAGTAGATCGCGGCGGCACCCGCGGTCCAGCGATTGAACGGATTGTCGTGCGCGATCACCATGTTGCCGGCCGCCAGCGCCTCGACCAGCGACGGGTTGGTGCCGCCGACGGTGTGGCCATGCAGATAGGCTCGTGCGTGATAGCGCAGTGCCTTCACCGTCGCCTGGTCGTAGATGGCGCCCGGCAGAACCACCGATCCGTTCGCCGCCTTGCGGACGGCGACATGATAGGGGATTTCGTCCAACAGCGTCCCGAGCACCACCAGCTTCATGTCGCGCTTGCGGCTGCAAAAGGCTTCGACGATCGGCAGGATGTTGTTGTCGGGTTCGATGCGCGCGATCGAGATCAGATAGCGCCCCGGCTCCAGGCCCAGGGCCCGGACCGGCGCCTCGGGCGCCGATGTCACCGGATCGGCGCCATAGGCGATGGTGGCGATGGCGCTGCGCGGCCGGCGCGTCGCCAGATGGTCCGCGATGGCAGGATGATCGGCGACCAGGCGATGCGAGGCCCAGGCGCCGATCCATTCGTTGAGCCAGAACCAGCTGCGCGCCACCATTCCCCATTTGGGGCGTCGCCACTCGATGCCGTCCATATTGGTGAAGATCTTGCGCCCGTTAAGCCTCAGCCAGGTCAGGAAAACCGCGCCGTTGTAGCCGAGCACCAGGCAGACGCCCGGCCGCCTGGCGGCGTCGCGCACGCATTGCCAATCGAATTCCAAGGTCGCACGCGGCCCTTTCGACGCAACCTGGACGTGGATGAGTTCGATTCCGCGCCAGGTTTCGCTGCGCACCCTCTGGTCGATCCGCTCGACCTCCTCCTGGCAATAGACGCCGACCTTCCAGCCGCGCCCGGCAAGAAAAAATGCCAGTCTTTCGGCGAAGGTTTCAAAGCCGCCATGGGCAGCGGGTATGCCGCGCGTCCCCAGGATCAGAATGGCAGGCGTCTCTGGTTTCATGGCCGCTGGCACTTTCGGAACTTTATATATTAGCGATTGCTGCATCATCAAAATCGGATGGGCAACTTCCATGCCATCCGACGATTTCGGCGTTCGGGCGGATGATCATCGCGCGGGGTTGTAAAAAAACTGTATTGAACCCCGTGGTTGTTTCATTATCGGTCAACCCTTCTGTGCGTATCTGTGTCGAAACGAGGCATTGCCAGGGATTGGGCGTCCGCCAGTCGGGCGGATCAATCAGGCATGGTTCTTGCGAAAAGGTTCCCGCATTCCAGCGCCTGGTGCGATGGCTGCGGCACCTGGCGGGATACAAAGATGCGGATTGCCTGCGTTCATCAGGGCTATGAACTCTATGGTTCCGACCGCAGCTTCGCGGAGAGCGTTGCTGCGCTGCGCGCCGCGTTTCCGTCCGCCGACATTGAGGTGGTGCTGCCGCGCAGCGGGCCGATCGTGCAGATCCTGGAACACCATGCCAGCCGCATCGTCTTCGAGCCACTCTGGGTGCTGAGGCGCCAGGCCATCCTGCGGCTGGCGACGGTCGAGATGGCGCGATTGCCGATGGCCGTGCTTCGGGCATGGCGGCGCCTCCGGGATTGCGATCTCACCTACGTCAACACCTCGATCGTGGCCGACTATGCGCTGGCCGCGCGCCTTCTCCCCGACAAGGCCATCCTGCATATCCACGAGATCCCCGAAGGCGTCATGCGCAAGATACTCGTCGGCCTGATGCGCTGGAGCCATGCGGATCTCATCTTCAACTCGCGCGCGACGCGCGCCGCATTCGGCGATCCCAAGGTCTCGCGCACGCATGTCGTCTACAACGGTGTCGCTGGGCCGGCGGCGGCCGAGCCAATGACTTATGACGGCAAGCGCCCTTTGCGGGTGCTGCTGCTCGGCCGCGTCAACAGGATCAAGGGCCAGGAGATTCTGCTCCAGGCGATCGCTTCGATGTCACCGGAATTGCGGTCGAGGATCGAGGTGCGGCTGGTCGGCGGCGCCTTCGAAAGCGTAGAGCGCGAACGCGCGCTAGCCGAACTGGTCGAAAGCATGGGCCTGGCCGAACGGGTCAGCGTGTTGCCGGTCGTAACGGACCCCTCGGCGCATTACCGCTGGGCCGACATCGTCACCGTGCCGTCGCGGCGTCCCGAATCGCTGGGGCGCGTCGCCATCGAGGCGATGGCCTATGGCCGGCCGCCGCTGGTGTCTGCCATCGGCGGCCTGGTGGAGGTGGTCAGCGATGGCGAGACCGGCTGGCATGTTCCGCCCGGCGACCCGGTCGCCCTGGCCGACACATTGCGGGAGATCGTCCTGCGGCCAGATGCCTGGCGTGGGTTCGTCGCCGCGGGACGGTTGCGATACGAGGAGATTTTCAGCGAGCCGGTGGCGGCGGCGGCGATCGCGGCGATCGCTACCGACAAGTTGAGGGCGGCGCTGGCGAAGCCTGGCCGGGCGCATGCCGCCCGCGAAGCGGAGACCAGTCCGTGAAGTTCGTGTTTCCAGGCCATCTGCTGCGGCGCCTTGTGCTGATGATCGGTGGCGAGGCCATACAGAGCGGCTTTCACTTCGCGCTGAACATCACCCTGCTGCACGAGCTGTCGGCGGAAGGCTACGGCATCTTCGCCATCGCGATGGTGATGGGGGGCGTTGGCCTGTCCTACATCAGATCACTGACCGCCGTCCCGGCCAGCATTTGGATGGGCAAGAGCACCAACAGGGCCGGCGTCGACGCGCACGACGTGACGTTTGGAGGGGCGGCGGTGGTCGTCGCGTCGATCATGGGCGCGGCGACCGCGCTGCTGATGCTGCTGTGGGGTGACGCGGGCAGTATCGCCGCTGGTTGCTTCGTCGGGGCGTGGTCGCTGCGCAGCCATATGCGCACGGCATTCTTCGCGCGCCGCCAACAGATGGTGGTCAGCATAAGCGATTTCGCCTTCACCGTTGCCGGTGCCGCAATGGCCGCGCTGGCGATCTGGACGGCGCCGAACGTGCTGCAAATGGTGTTCTATGCCCTTGCAGCGGCCAATGTGATCGGCATAGCGGTGCTTGCTCGCCTGGCGCCCCGTCCGCTTCGCGTCAGTTTCCGAGCGCCCGTGCGGCGACGCTATGCCAGGCTCTGGCGCCAACTGCGCTGGTCGGGATTCAGTGCGACGACCACCAACATCCAGGGTCAGTGCCTGGCGCTGCTGGTCGCGGGTATTGCCGGTCCTGCGGCCTATGCGCCCATCGCGGCGGTCATCGTCCTGTTTGCCCCACTGCGCATCGTCAGCCTGGCCTTTGTGAACATGCTGCAGCCCGAGCTTGCGAAGATGATGGGGAACAATGAAGTCAGGCGCGTGTGGATGCATGCCAAGCTATGGTCGCTTGTCATGGGACTCGGAAGCCTGGTTTACGGAGCCTGCATCCTGTTTGTCCTGCCGACGATAAAATCCCAGTCGCTCGCGGGAGCTTCGGTCAGCGTCATTGGCCTTCTCGCCGTGGCGAACTTCGTACCGATCATGCTCTACATCATGCCGCGCATCGTCCTCGAGATACTCGGCGAATTCCGGGTCGTGGCGTTCATCACAACGGCTGGCGCGGTCGTTGGTCTGGTCTTGATCGCAATCCTGCTCGCTATCGCTTCCCCGTCATGGTCGCTCGCAGGTGCCGCGGTCTCCGAGACCGTCGTGCTCGTGGCCTCATGGTATTTCGCACACCGCCACATACTCGCGCTTGAGGGCGCGGACGGCCGGCATGACAGCCAGCCGAAATCGTGGCGACGCACCGAACCCGCCCCGCTCGCCACGGGAAAAAGGTAGGAGATGGACGTGTCGATCCAGACGTTGACGACTGCGCCGCCCGATGCGCCGATAGCTGGAGCGCCAATCCCGGCCGGGCAAGCTATCGATGCTTCCCAAAGCATCGCGGCGGGAACCTACACGGCGCGGCTGCACACCAGTCTCGAGGCCGTCAAGCCGCTCTGGCTTCAATGCCAGGCGAATGGGACGTGCTCCGCCCATCAGCTCCATGCATGGGTCGAGGGGATCGTCAAACGGCTGGTGCCAGACGGCGCAGAGCTGCTCATCGTCGAGGTGACCGACGCCGGGACCGGCGAATTCAAGATGCTGGTGCCGCTGATGCGGCGATCGAGGCTCGGGCATCGGGTCATCGAATGGCTGAGCTGCGGCGTCTGCGATTATTCAGCGCCGCTTCTCTCGGACAGGAACCAGTGGACCCCGCAGGCCGCCGAAGCGGCGTGGGCGGCGGTCCGATCCATCCTGCCGCGCACGGACCGCATCCATATCACGGGAATTCCACGGCAGGTCTATGGAGTGGCCAATCCACTGGCGCTGCTGGCGGTCGCGCAAGAATCCAGCCTGATCACATCCGGCCTCGTGCTGGATGGCGACCCGGCGACCCTTATCAAGCGCCATGGCAGACCGTCCTTCGTCAAAACCTACTACAAGGACTGGCGCCGGCTCGAACGGCACGGCACCGTGGATATGATCGAGGCCAACACGCCGGCCTTGATAGAGCTTGTCTTCGGCGCCCTGGTCGAGATGCGGCTCAAGCGGTTTCGCCAACTTGGGCGTTTCGATCTCCTGGCGCAGCCGGCGGTTGTCGATTTCTACCGAAACGCAGCGCTCCAGGGCCTGTCCGACGGATCGGTGCGGATCTTCGGACTGCGGGTCGGCGAGGATTGGGTCTCTGTCCAGTATATGCTGGTCCGGCAAGGCACATTGCATGCCCTGCTGATCGGAATGGACCTGGAGGTGGTGCCCAACGCCTCACCGGGCCTGGGGCTCATGGGCGAACTGATGGCGTGGGGACTGCGGCAGGGGTTCGACTATTTCGACCTATCGGTGGGCAGCCAGCCCTACAAGGAACAGTTCGGCGCCGTGAGTTCGGTTTTGGCCAAGATCGACGAAACGCTGACGCCGCTCGGCAAGGGCGTAGCAGCCGTCGCTTCGCTTCGCGATCGGGCCGAGCTTTTCGTACGGTCTCATCCGCGGCTGCTCAAGACCGCCCAGGGCGTGGTGCGTGGCTTGCGAAGGTCGAAGGGCTGAGGGCGGCCGCATTTCGCGCTTGATCCATACCAAAGAGGGTCGCGCTGATGCGCCTGTCTGGTCTGGAAGAACGCGGGTGGAGGGGTCCATGCGGCTGAAAACAGGATCGCCGGCGACCGCATCCGATCGCGGCGGGAGAAAGGTGGGAGGCAGATATGTCGAGCCAGGCAATGCGGATGGCACCGATATCGGCGGCGCAGGCTTCTGCTCCCGCTGCCAGTGCCGATACCGCCGAACGTGTGTATACGGCGCGGCTGCACACCAGCCTCGAGGCGGTCAAGCCGCTTTGGCTGGAGTGGCAGGCCAATGGCATCTGCACCGCCCATCAGCATTACGCTTGGGCCGAAGGGATCGCTACGCGGCTGATGCCCAAGAGTGCGGAACTGCTCGTCGTCGAGGTGAGCGACGCCGCGACCGGCGAGCCCAGAATGCTGGTGCCGCTGATGCGGCGCCGGGCCTACCGCCACTATGTGGTCGAATGGCTGAGCTGCGGCGTCTGCGACTATTCCGCGCCGCTGCTGGCGGATGCCAGCCCGTGGACCAGGCAGGGCGCTGAAGCCGCCTGGGCGGCCGTGTGTTCGGTGCTGCCGCCGGTGGATCGCATCCACATCGCCGGTATCCCGCAACAGGTCTTTGGCGTGGCCAATCCGCTGGCCCTGCTTTCGGCGACGCGCGATTCCATCCAGGTCGCCTCGGGCCTCGTCTTGCACGGCGAACCCGAGGATCTCATCAAGCGCATCTGCAGGCCGTCCTTCGCCAAGGACTTCCGCAAGCACTGCCGCCGCTTTGAACAACTGGGCGGCCTCAGCTTGGTAGAGGCCGACACGCCCGCCCTGACGGAGGAGCTCTTCGGCACGCTGCTTGAGCTGCGGCTGAAGCGCTTTCGCGAGCTTGCGCGCTTCGATCTCCTGACGCAGCAATCGGCCGTCGACTTCTACCGGAACGCGGCCCTCCAGGGCCTGTCCGACGGATCGGTGCGGCTCTTTGGACTGCGCGTCGGACAAGCCTGGCTTGCCTCCATGCTCGTGCTGGCCAGAAAAGGCACTCTTCATGGCATCCTGCTTGCGATCGACAAGGATGCGGTCGCCAACGTGTCACCCGGCCTGACGACGATTGCCAAGCTGATGATGTGGGGGCGCGAGCGGGGATTCGATTACTTCGACCTGTCGGTCGGCGGTCAGGGCTACAAGGAACATATTGGTGCCGCGAATTCGGTTCTGTCCGAGATCTGCGAACCGATGACACTGCGGGGCAGGGGGGCGAATGCCGCCATCCTGTTTCGCAGCCGGGCCGAGCGTTACGTGCGCACGAGACCACAGCTGCTCAAGACCATCCAAGGCATGGCGCGCCGCCTGCGGCGAATGAAGGACTAAAGGCGGTTCTCCGGGCGAGGGTTCGAGCGGTCCCGCCTCCGGCAGCAGGCAGCCCGACTTGATGTCTTGATTCAAGCCGGGGTCCGAGCACCTTCAATAGTTTGGTCAAATTTTAACCGAACTGCAATCTGTAGGGTCTATTAGATGCGAGAGGGATTAGAAGACAGGAATAATATGCAAAAATTATTTTCCCGTTTCATCCGCGACGAATCCGGCGCGACCGCCATCGAGTATGGCCTGATCGCCGCCTTGATCGCACTCGCCATCATCGCCGGCGCCGGCGCGCTCGGCAATGCGGTCAACACCAAATTCAAGGTGATCGGCAACGCGGTCAACAGCAGCGGGTCGTAAGCCTCGGGCCTGGTTAGTCTCCGCGAAATTGACAGGACGGCGGGTCTCCGTCATCCTTAACTCCAGTCGCCAGGCTGCGGACCGCGGCCATGTGGGTGTCGAGGCGACCGAGGGCAGCGTCATGTTCAGTCCCGTCATCGGCCAGAATGCAAAGCGCTCCGCGGTGCGCAAGGCGCTCGACCGCCACAAGGTCTACATCACCGCGCAGAGTTTTTCGGCCGGCGCCTACCAGGCGCGCGTGCTGGTCGATGGCGAAGCCTACTGGGTCGACGAATTCCGGCTCGCCCAACTGCAGCAAGGCCTGTCGCCGGCCGAGCTCGAGTTGACGCCGGCCACCGACGATTGAGGGCGTGAGACTCAAAAGCAGCGCTCTGTCGGGACGCTTGTACTTGGTTGCTGCGTTTCGATCCATGCTATGACAACCCCACCCAAGCTCAAAGCCTATCGCGCCAAGCGCGAATTCTCGAAAACGCCGGAACCCGCCGGCGGGCTCGTCGCCGGCGAAGGCAACCGCTTCGTCGTCCATAAGCATCACGCCACCGCCGATCACTATGATCTCAGGCTGCAGGTCGGCGGCGTGCTGAAGAGCTGGGCGGTGCCGCGTGGGCCGTCACTCAATCCGGCAGACAAGCGGCTGGCGGTCGAGACCGAGGATCATCCGCTGGAATATATCGACTTCGAGGGCGTCATCCCCGAGGGCGAATATGGCGGCGGTCCAATGATCGTCTGGGACACTGGCAGCTGGGCACCGATGGACGATGTCGAGAAGAGCCTGCGGACCGGCGCCTTCAAGTTTCGGCTGGCCGGTGAGAAGCTGAATGGCGGCTGGATGCTGACCAAGCTCAAACCAAAACCCGGCGAGGACGAGAACAAGAAGAACTGGCTACTGTTCAAGGAGCGCGACCTTGCCGCCGACACCGCGCTCGACATCCTGGAAGCGCGGCCGGAAAGCGTGAAGTCCGGCAAGCGCATCGAGGAGCTGGCGGCGCCCGCGAAGCCGGCGGCCAAGCCCAAGCCGGGTTCGCTGAAGCCGGGCACGCTGCCGGGCGCATTCAAGGCGCCGGCACTCAGCCGCATCGAGCCGCAACTGGCGACGCAGGTGCCAAAGCCGCCCGATGGCGAGGACACCAGAGAGGTCTGGCTGCACGAGATCAAATTCGACGGCTACCGCACCATGGCGCATCTCGCGGACGGCGTGGTCAGGCTGATCACCCGCGGCGGCATCGACTGGACGAAGCGCTATGGCGACCTGCCACAGGCTTTCGCCAAACTGCCGTGCCGCGACGCCATCATCGACGGCGAGATCGTCGTGCTCGATGCCAAGGGCATCAGCCGCTTCGCGCTGTTGCAGGAGGCGCTGGCCGGAGGCGCCGGCAGCAGACTGCATTTCTATGCCTTCGATCTGCTTCATCTCGACGGCTGGGACCTGACCAAGGCGCCGCTGGTCCGGCGCAAGGCGCTGCTGGCACAGATGTTGTCCGGCCTCGGCGCCAATTCCGCCATCCAGTTCTCCGACCATGTCGAAGGCTCGGGCCAGGGGCTCTACGATCAGGCGTCGGAACTCGGGCTGGAAGGCGTCGTCTCCAAGCGCGCCTCCGCGACCTACCAGAGCGGCCGCACCAAAAGCTGGACCAAGACCAAGGCGCTCCAGACCGACGACTTCGTCATCGCCGGCTACACTGTCTCGGATGCCGCCGAGGGGCTGGCAGCACTCGGGCTTGCCGAGTTCGAGGACGGCGAACTGCACTATCGCGGCAAGGTCGGCACCGGCTTCGATACCGGGACCGCTGCCGAATTGCTGGCCAGGCTGGAGCCGCTCACATCGGGCGCGACGGCGCCTGAAGGGGTGCCGCGCGAGATCATGCGCGAGATGCACTGGGTGCGGCCGCTGTTTTCGGCCCATATCCACTATGCCAACCGCACCGCGGACAATGCGCTGCGCCACGCGGTGTTTCGCGGCTTGAGGGATGTCGGCCTGTCGACGCCGGTGTCGGCCAAGCGCAAGCGGCTGATCTCGGAGGCCGACCTCGCCACCATCTGGGTGACCAACCCGACGCGGCGGCTGTTCGGCAAGACCGGGCCGACCAAGCTCGACATCGCCGTCTACTACGCGCTGGTCGGCGACTTCATGCTGCCGCACATTCTGGGCCGGCCGGTGTCGCTGGTGCGCTGCCCGACCGGCCTGCCTAAGGACTGCTTCTTCCAGCGCCATGCCTTCACCGGCATGCCGCCCTCGGTGGTGACCTTCGAGGCGACCAATTCCGAGGGCGAGACAAAGTCCTATCTCTCGGTCGAAGGCGCCAAGGGCTATCTGGCGCTGGCGCAGTTCGGCGTCGTCGAATTCCACACCTGGGGCACGCATCGCACCAGTCTCGACAAGCCCGACCAGATCGTCTTCGACCTCGACCCGGGCGAGGGGATTTCGTGGCGCGAGGTGGTCGAGGCGGCGGTGCATATCAAGGGTGAGCTCGAGGGGCTGGGGCTGGTGCCCTTCGCCAAGACCTCGGGCGGCAGCGGCATCCACATCACCGTGCCGGTGACGGGCAAGCAGAACTGGAAGAAGCTGCACCAGGCGACCAGCGCCATCGCCACGCATCTTGCGGCAACCGCCCCCGACACCTTCACCACCACCATGGGCAAGGACAACCGCAAGAAGCGCATCTTCATCGACTATCATCGCAACGCGCGCGGCCACACCTCGGCCGCTCCTTATTCGCTGCGGGCCCGCACCAATCTGCCGGCCTCGACACCGGTGAGCTGGGCGGATCTGGAGTCGATCGATGCACCGCAGGATCTGAACTATTCCTCGCTGCCGGGGCTCTTGGCGACATCCGGCGATCCATGGGCGGAGATCGATGAGTTCGCGCGGGATTTGCCCCTTCCGAAGTTGGGTTCCTCGCGCCCATGAAACGGGGGCGAGGCACCCAAGTCCATCGACGGTCCCGACAATTTGAATTATTCTCCGCCCTCGACCCTGTGCCGACCTAAAAGATTTCGTCAGGGATTTGCCTGTATTGTGCGGGGTCGGTGTAGGATTTCAGTGGCGTCGCTCGTCCTTCGACGAACAGCGCTGCACAGGTGTGACAGTGCATGGCCGCGTAGGAGTGTTTCATGGCGCCCAGGGCAAGTTGGAAAGGTTACCTCAAGCTCAGCCTCGTCAGCTGTCCGGTGCGGCTATACCCCGCCACCAGCGCGAGCGAACGCATCAGTTTCAACCAGCTGCACAAGAAGACCCACAACCGCATCAACATGAAGCCGGTCGATCCGGAACTGGGGTTGGTCGAGCGTTCGGATCTGGTCAAGGGCTACGAATACGAGGACAAGCAGTACATCATCATCGATGACGCAGACCTCGACGCGGTGCGCATCGAGTCCAACCACACGATGAACATCGAGGCTTTTGTCGACGAGGGCGAGGTCGACGTCATCTATCAGGACGCGCCCTATTACCTCGCGCCCGACGGCGCGATGGCGGAGGAAACCTTCGCGGTGCTGCGCGAAGCGATGCGCAAATCCGGCAAGCTGGCGATCGCACGGCTGGTGCTGTCCAGCCGCGAGCGCGTGGTCACGATCGGCGCGCGCGAGAACGGCATGTTCGTGTGTACCTTGAGAAACCCGAACGAAGTGCGTGGAACAGCTGAGTATTTCGGCAACATTCCGGCCGGAAAACCCGATGCGGAAATGCTGCAGCTGGCCGAGGCGCTGATCAAGCAGAAGGAAACCACCTTCGATCCGAAGAACTATGAGGATCGCTACGAGATCGCACTGATGGCGATGATTCGCGAGAAGCTGAAGGGCCACAAGCCGATCATTGCAGCCGCCCCCGAGCGCGGCAATGTCATCAATTTGATGGACGCGCTGAAGGCCAGCCTGTCGCAGTCGAAGCCGCCGGCCAAGTCGAAGAGCAAGGCCGACGAGGTCGCCAAGCCGGCGGCCAAGGTCAAGGCGGCAGCGGGCGGTGCTGTTGAAAATCCGCTGAAGGCCAATCTGCTGAAGGCGGTCGGCAAGAGCAAGAAATGACGGCACAGGCCGGTTTGGTCCCGGGGGCCGTCTTCGGCACAATCGGCGCGCTGGCGGCGTTTCCGCTCAGGCTGGCGGCACGCGAGGTCGAGCGCCAGCACGGCCAGTTGCGGCGCGGTGTCACCAGGCGCACCACGCATGTCGTGTTCGGGCGGACCCATCTGGCAAACGCCGGCGATGCCGAGATCGAGCGCCGCGTCGCCGCCGAGCGGACCGCCGGGCGGACGCCAATCAGCGAGAACGGATTCCTGCGCCTGCTCGGGTTGATGACGGCCCCGGAGGCGTCCTCGCTCTCCAGGCAATCGTTGATCGAGCAGTCGCGGCTGTCCGGCGCCGACCTCGATCTGTTGTCGCTGTTCGATGCTTTCGAGCATGACCGCGAACCCTATTCTTTCCGCGACCTGATCCTGGCGCGCAAATATGCCGGGCTGGTGGCCGGGGGTGCAACGTGGGGCGCGATAGCGCGTTCCGTGCATCGCTCGGGCCCGGTGGCTTCGCTGACCGCCAAGTCGCTCAATGTCGGCTCGCAGCATGGGCGGCCCGACGCGATCTATCTCGAGGGCGGCCAGAGCGAGCTCGACGGACAATTGCTGTTCGATCTGGGCAACGCCGGTTCAGAGGGCGACGACACGCTGGAAGAGCTGTTCGCCGAGGCCGAAGCGGCGGAGGAGGGCGGCGACCATGACGCGGCGGCGGTGCTCTACCAGCGCTGTCTCACCATCGACCCTACGGATGCCATTGCCGCCTTCAACCGCGCCAACTGCCTGCGCGCCGGCGGGCACGGGAGGGAAGCCGCGCACGATTATGCCCGCGCGATAAAGCTCGATCCGGCCTTCGTCGAGGCGTGGTTCAATCTTGCCGGGCTGATGAGCGAGCAAGGCCGCGAGGCTTCAGCGCGAAGGCACCTCCAGAAGGCGATCGCGCTCGACAAGACCTACGCCGATCCGGTGTTCAATCTGGCCCGGCTGGAATTCGACGCCGGCAATCTGCCAGAGGCGCGCCGCAACTGGGCGCGCTATCTCGAACTCGACACGGATTCCGAATGGGCGCGCGTGGCGGCCAAGGGGGTGCAGTTCGTGGATCTGCAACTGGCGCGGACGGCTGGGTGAGGGGATTGATGCTGGCGCTTGAACACCCCCCTCTGTCCTGCCGGACATCTCCCCCGCAATGGGGGAGATTGGATGTCGCCACCGCTTTCCCCAATCGCCAACGTTGGACATTGAGCGGAACGTCAAAGCTGCCGATCTCCCCCCTTGCGGGGGAGATGTCCGGCAGGACAGAGGGGGGTTGGACGGAACACGACCTCTCGGGGAAGGCCGCCCTATGACCACCTTCCTCTTCGACGGCCCCGAGACCGCCCCCGTCGCCATCCTGCTCGCGCATGGCGCCGGCGCGTCGATGGATTCTCCCTCGATGACGGCCACCGCCAAGTCGCTGGCGGCGACTGGCTTCCAGGTCGCGCGCTTCGAATTCCACTACATGGCAGCCCGCCGCTACGGGCATCGCAAGCCGCCGCCGCGGGCCGAGACGGTGAACCCGGAATATGTCAAGGCGATCGCCGACCTCAGGACGAAGGGCGTAACCGGCCCACTCATCATCGGCGGCAAGTCGATGGGCGGGCGCGTCGCCTCGATGGTCGCCGACGAGATGTTTGTCAAGGGCGAGATATCGGGCCTGCTGTGCCTCGGCTATCCCTTTCATCCGCCGGCCAAGCCCGAGCAATTGCGGACCAAACATCTCGCCAACCTGAAGACGCCGACGCTGATCTTCCAGGGCACACGTGACGAGTTCGGGACGCAGGACGAGGTCGCGACTTACGCGCTTTCCGACCAGATCGAAATCGTTTGGCTGGAGGATGGCGACCATGATCTCAAACCGCGCAAGAGCGTTTCAGGATTTTCGGCGGCCGAACATTTGAAGACGCTGGCCGAGGCTGTGAAGGCGTGGACGGGCCGGATCGTTTCCTGAGCCGATGAAAATCGCCTCCTTCAACATCAACAACGTCAACAGCCGGCTGGAGAACCTGCTGGCATGGCTGGCGACGGCAAAGCCTGATGTCGTGTGCCTGCAGGAACTGAAGGCGCGCGACACGCAGTTTCCGCGTTCGGCATTGGCCGCGGCGGGCTATGGCGCGGTGTGGAAGGGCGAGCCGACCTGGAACGGCGTCGCCATCCTGGCGCGGGGCTCGGAACCGGTGCTGACCCGCGATGCGCTGCCTGGCGACGATGCCGACAAGCAGAGCCGCTACATCGAGGCGGCGGTGGACGGCATCGTCATCGCTTGCCTTTATGCGCCGAACGGCAACCCTCAGCCCGGCCCGAAATTCGCCTACAAGCTCGCCTGGCATAAACGGCTGGAGGCACACGCCGAGCAGCTGTTGGACACCGGCCTACCGGTGGTGCTGGCCGGCGACTACAACATCGTGCCCGAGCCGCGCGACATCTACGCCACCCGCTCCTATGACGACAACGCGCTGGTGCAGCCGGAAAGCCGGGCGTCCTTCGAGCGCCTGATCGAGCAGGGTTGGACCGACGCGCTGCGCAAGAAGCACCCGAAGGAGACGCTCTATACGTTCTGGGATTATCGCCGAAACCGCTGGCCGCGCGACGCGGGGCTCAGGCTCGACCATATCCTGCTGTCGAAGACACTGTCGCGCCGTCTCACCGCCGCCGGCATCGACCGCGAGGTGCGCGGGCAAGACGGCGCCAGCGACCATGCGCCGGTCTGGGTGGAGCTCAGGTCAGCTTGATGGGAACCTCGACGCCGCCGCTTTCGCATGCGCCATTTTGCGAACACCTTTTCCACTGGTAATCTCGTGAACTGAACTTTGCGGCGTGGGGCGAAGCCTGCGATGGTGCCGAGGGGGGCCGATGAACAGAGTCGTCGACAGGCTGATTGCAATCATCCTGCTGGTGGTGGCCGTGGCTTGCGTCTGGCGCGCCTGGCTGGTGCTTGGCGATGCAGTCGTCGTCTGGCGCGGTGTCTCGCCTTCCGCCGAGGCTTCCGCCTCCATCCGGTTGGCCGCATTGGTGGTGGCGGCACTCGCTTGCCTGATTGGCGCTCTGCTGTTCTGGGCAGGTCGTCTGCCGGGGCGCCCGAACCATCAGGCCGGCGCGCCGCTGTTCGGCCGTGCGGCGGAAGTGCAAGACACCGGCAGGCCCGGCCTGCGCAAGGTGTTTCTTGCCCTGCCATTGGTTGTGCTTGCGGTGCTGGCCGTCGACAGGTTCGGCCCCTGGCATGATCGCGGTGGCGAAATTGCCAGCCAGCCCGGCGAACCCAAGCCCAACGAACCCAAGCAGAATGAACCCAAGCCTGCCGAGCCGAAGGGGCAGGACATCGCCAGTGCGCCGCCGGTCCAGGAACCGGCAGTTCCACCGGCAGCCGCGCCGCCGGCGCCATCTCCACCCGCCCCACCACCGGAAGCGGCCAACCCGCCCGCGGCCCTAGAGCCGCCGACTCCGCCCGCGCTCGCGCCGCCAACGCCGCCTACGCCCGCCGTTCCGACACCGCCGGAGGTCGCGGTGATTCCGCCACCGACCGTCGCGCCTCTGCCCCCGCCTCCGCCACCGCTGCCGACCGAGCCCGAGGGTCATCGCGACGCTGTCGTCTGGCTGGCCGTGGCGCCCGACGGGCACACGATCATGAGCGCCAGCACCGACCACACGATCAAGCTCTGGGACATCGCCGGCAAGCATCTGATCCGCAACCTCGGCGTCCACAAGGATATGGTGCGCACCGCGCTGTTCATGCCGGATGGCGTCAGCGCGCTGACCGCCGGCGACGACGGCGAGATGGTGCAGCGGAAACTTTCCGACGGCGCTGTGCTGCATGTCTTTTCGGCGGGCGAGAATGGCGGTGTGAACAAGCTGGCGATCAGCCCGGACGGCAAACGTGCCGTGACCGGCCACGAGACCGGCAACGTCATCGTCTGGGACCTGGAAAAGGGCACCGTGCTGCATGTGATGAGCGGGCACGACTGGTCAGTCAGCGCTGTCGCCGTCTCGCCCGACGGCACTCGCGCCGTCTCGGGCAGCATCGATGGCACGCTCAAACTCTGGGACATCGACAGCGGCAAGCAGTTGCGCAGCTGGCATGGGCATGAGCAAGGCACCTATGGCGCCGTGTTCACCGCCGACGGCCATCATCTGATCACCGGCAGCGGCGACTACACGATCAAGCTCTGGGACCTCGACAGCGGCCGCGAAGTGCGACGCTTCGAGGGCCATGAGGGCACCGTCTACACGTTGGCGCTGTCGGCCGACGGCAAGCGCCTGGTCTCCGGTTCGCTCGACGGCACGGCGCGCCTGTGGGACATGGAAACGGGCAATCAGGTCGCCATGTTCGACAGCCAGACCGGCCCGATCTATGCGGTGGCCTTCGCCGCCGACGGCACGGTGCTGACCGGCGGCTACGACCGTACCATCCGCGACTGGCCGGCCACAGGCGGCGACGGGGTGGTGCTGTTTGCAGGGGCGCCGGGGTGAATGGCGCCCGAGGAGCGGCCGGAGCCATTACGGGGCGGGGTCAGCTACAGCTTCACGCCATGATCGGGTTCGAAACGAAGCAGGACCTCGCGTGCTTCAATATCGACCTCTTCTCGTCTGTCATCTTCGCTGGGATGATCCGCTAATCGGCGCAGATCCTCCTCCAGGCCGCGAAGAACGTCCATCGGCAATCTTTGCACGATCGAGTTGATGCAGTGCCACTTTTGAGTTCCATCCTTTCCCTGAAGGATACGTGAGACCGGATCAATCAGCGGTGTCCCCAAAGTGACAAGGAAATCAGCGATGGGACTAGCCACCGGCCAGTTGCCATCGGCAGTCCACTCCAACAGTTGGTCCAAAATCGGCGCAACCGCCGGATAGCCCGCTTCGACAATCAGAACGATTGAGTCAAGGTCGTGCTTGTCGCGTGGGAGCAGGCTCTGTGGGTCAATCATACAAGTCGCTTTCCGCCCATAATCTCTAGGCTTTTTGAGTGCTCGAACATTGCTGTCAATGGCCGCACGCCTGCCAACCATCCTTGACCCTCTCGCCGCCCACGCTATGTTCGCGCCATGTCAGCATCCAGCCTCGCGGACACAGCGCCGCTCATCGTGATCGACCTTCAGACCGGCATGTTCGACGGCGTGCACGAGCCGCCGATCCATGAGGCGTCAGCCATTGCCGAGCGTGCCCGGGCGGTGATCGACTGGGCGCGGCGCGGCGGGCGCAAGGTCGCCTTTGTCAGGCATGACGGACCGGCGGGCGATCCGCTGGCGCCGGGTGAACCGGGTTGGCCGGTGTGGCCCGCACTCGGCCAGGCCGTGGACGAGCCGACTTTCGCCAAGAGCGTCGGCAATGCCTTCAGCAATGCAGCCCTTGGCGAATGGGTCGCAGGGCAGGGCGCCGGTGCTGTCGTGCTGCTGGGCGCGCAGACCGATTTTTGCGTGGCTGCGACCATCAAGGGCGGGATGGCCAGAGGGCTCGGCGTCACCGTGGTCTCCGATGCGCACAGCACATTGGACAGCGCCAGTGAGAGCGCCCTCCAGATCATCACCCGCCACAATGATGAATTCGCCGAGGCCGGCGTCAATCTGGTGACGACCAAGGCACTGGTCGGCGGCTGAAGCTGTAAGGAATTTGGCGGCAGGCTGATCGTCACTTCGCGCGACAACTTGTCCAGCACTGCGGATCGGACGAGACCGTCAAGCGCCTGCCGTGGTCGACGCGGACGGGGGGGCGCATTGTTGGGATGGCTCGGGCGCCCGCGTCAACCAGGGCGGCTCGTACCGCCGCATTGACACCATTGCACATCGCCGGCCGGCCGACACTTCCGCGAAAGCGGAATAGGCCGGGACTAAAGTGCAGATTCGGCGTCCTGGTCATCACGGCGCGAAACAGTTTCTCTTTCTTGCCGCATCGAACGATTTTCCTCAACCCAAACTGGCCGGCGGGTCGCTGTCGATTCGAAAAGGCGGCTGGATGTTCCGCCGAGCGCGCAGCCCGATCAGTTTGCCGCGCTGCGATCGGTCGCCTGAATCGATCGGGCGGGAAGGGACGACAGCGCACGTTGATCCGACGGCTGCTCGTTGAGATAGAGCGCGCCGCCCAGGACCAGAAACACCATTCCCACCGCCATCAATCCCACCATCAGCACGGCAATCGCCGTGACCGGGCCGTTGCCTGTTTTGACGACGGTGGATCGATGCGGCATCGTTCTGTCCTCCCGATATGGATCCGGCGGCGCCGGCGACATCGCGACAAACGACAGCCAAAGCGAGATGTTCCCTTCTCCGGACGTCAATCCGGGCCACATCGGCCGTTTGCGTTTTCGCCTAGGACCAAGGTCTTAGGTGCCGGCCGCAAAGGTCCGAGGGGCCCTGTTCGGTTCCGGCAATGTGCATTGGACGTTCCGGTATTTTAGTCAAACGCGATATAATGACGCGGTCGTTTCGCGGGGTCAGGATCGGCAAAAAACTTAGCCGGCCAAGCGTCTTCGCCGCAATCGCGGCATCAAAAATGGCCCGCGCTGGCAGCCCTGACGTCACAGGCACAGCGCGGCAACGGCCGCCACCACCGCCGCCACTGGGGCGCAGTATTCCAAGGCTGGAACCAAGCGCCGGCGCTTCGCGTTTAGAGTGTGACCTGTGAGGACTGCCACCTCCGGCCACACCGTCTAAGGCCCGCTTTGCTCCCAGCAAGGCGGGCCTCTTTCGTGTCGGAGCTTTCGGCGAAAACAAGAAAGGCGGCTGGAACGACACGGTGCGCTCTACGTTGGCTAGGCAATGAAAATATTGAGGCCGATCCAGCGCCGGTGGCGACGACCTTTGAAGCCCATGCCATGGGGCGTTCTCCGGTGACCCGTGTAGCGGTTGGCAGTTCTGTGTGCGATTCAGAACCGATCTGCATAATTTATCTACGAACTCCGGAAGCTTTTGTGCCTCTTAGACCGATAGCTGGATCAACAAGCGCCAATATCAGGTCGTTTTCGTGATGCTTTCAATTCGGGAATTGAAATGGAACCTCATAGTGGCGGCGGAGTTTTCATCCAGGGCGGAGTTCCGATGAATACAATGGAGGCTATGATGAAACATTATCTTTCGAGTGCTGCGGCCGCGATCGTCCTGATGGGTGGCATTGGCGTGGCGATGGCTGAAAACGTCGTCGTCGTCCAGCCGGAGCAGGAGACGGTCGTTCGCCAATACATCAAGAAGGAGCCGCTTGCGTCGGTGAACCTGCTGGGCGTCGAACTCAAGCTTGGCTCGTCGGTGCCCGACACGGTCGAATTGCGTCAGGTGCCCGACGTCAAATATCGCGTCGCCGTGATCAATGACCAGACCGTTCTGGTCGATCCAGAGACACGCCAGATCGTCCAAGTCCTGCACTGAGTGAGGCCCGACGCGTAGGCCGACACACCGGGATTGCCCGCGTTGGGTTGTCTTGGGAGGAGCCCGTCACCAGACATTCGCGTCGGTGGCGGGCTTTCCTTTGAGGCAGGTTTTGCCGTGGTCTATTCGGCGGCCAGCTTGTCCTGCGTGTTCGTCTCAAAATCGCGGGCGTCGTGGCGCTCATGCAGCTGCATGGCGGGTTCACCGAAGGCGCGGTTGACCATGCGGCCGCGCTTGACCGCGGGGCGGGCGTCGATCGCCTTGGCCCAGCGCTGCACATGCTGGTAGTCGTTCACGGACAGGAACTCGCCGGAATCATTGTACATGCGGCCGAGCGCCAGCCCGCCATACCAGGGCCAAATCGCCATGTCGGCGATGCTGTAGTCCTTGCCACCGAGATATTCGGTTTCGGCCAGCCGACGGTCGAGCACGTCCATCTGGCGCTTTACCTCCATCGAGAAGCGGTCGATGGCATATTCGAACTTCTCCGGCGCATAGGCGTAGAAATGGCCGAAGCCGCCGCCCAGATAAGGTGCCGAACCCATCTGCCAGAATAGCCAGGACAGCACCTCGGCGCGGGCCGGCTGTTCGGTTGGCAGGAATTCGCCGAATTTTTCGGCGAGATAGACGAGGATCGAGCCGGATTCGAAGATGCGCACCGGGGTCTTGCCGCTGCGGTCCATCAAGGCGGGAATCTTTGAATTGGGATTGACCTCGACGAAGCCGCTGCCGAACTGGTCGCCATCGTTGATGCGGATCAGCCAGGCATCATATTCGGCGCCCTGGTGGCCGCGGGCCAGAAGTTCCTCCAGCATGACGGTCACCTTGACGCCGTTCGGCGTCGCCAGCGAATAGAGCTGCAGCGGGTGTTTGCCGACTGGCAGGTCCTTGTCGTGCGTCGGCCCGGCGATCGGCCGGTTGATGCTGGCAAAGGCGCCGCCATTCGCCTTGCTCCAGGTCCATACTTTCGGCGGGGTGTAGTCGGTCATCTCGGGGCCTCGTGGGGAAGGATGGGCAGGTCGCCCTACAACTAGGGTTTCAGAGGGGGAAGTTCAACTTGCGTTGAACTATTGTTGACGGAGGCTCCGTTTTCCCTTCCCCTGGTGGGGTGATCAGCCGGATCGTGAAGCGAATTCGTCGTGCCAGTGGCCGCGCGAACCGCTTCTCACCCCTTGCACCATCTCGCTTGCGGCATACCTATAGAAATATCACCTATCCAGGAATGACAGCATGACCATCAATCCCAATCCGCGCTCGGTCGTTGCCGTGCGGGCGACCGTTCCGGAGGATGCCTTCACGGCCGGTGCCCTGGGCACGCTCAGGGAAGGCAGCGGTGTCGTCATCCGCAACGACGGGCTGGTGCTGACCATCGGCTATCTCATCACCGAAGCGGAAGAGGTCTGGCTGACCAGTCATAACGGCCGCGTCATCCCGGCGCACGCGCTTGCCTATGACCAGGAATCGGGCTTCGGCCTGGTGCAGGCGCTGGCGCCGCTCGGCCTGCCGGCGGTGGCGCTGGGCGATGCCGGCAAGGCCAGGATCGGCGACGCCGTGGTGCTGGCCGACGGCGTCGGCCAGTCGGTGCAGGCCAGGATCGTCACCAAGCAGGAATTCGCCGGCTATTGGGAGTATCTGCTCGACGAGGCGATCTTCATCGCGCCCGCGCACCCGTCCTGGGGTGGTGCCGGGCTGTTCGGCGCCGACGGCTCGCTGCTCGGCATCGGTTCGCTGCGGCTGCAGATGAGCCGCAACGGCGAGGTCGCCGATATAAACATGGTCGTGCCGATCGACCTTTTGCCGCCCATTCTCGACGATCTCCTGACGCGCGGCCATGTGGCCAGGCCACCGCGCCCGTGGCTCGGCGCCTTGTCGGCCGAAAGCGACGGCAAGGTGGTGGTGATGAGCGTGACCGAAGGCGGCCCGGCCGCCAAAGCCGGCCTGCGGCAGGGCGACATCATTTCCGACATCCGTGACGGCGCGGTCGATGGGCTGGCCGATTTCTATCGCAAGCTGTGGGAGAGCGGCTCGGCCGGCGCGGAGATCCCGATGCGGGTGCTGCGCGATGGCCGCGAAACCTGGCTGCGCGTCAAATCGGCCGACCGCGGCAGTTTCCTCAAGAAGCCGCAGCTGCAGTAGGCATCGGCTGGGGCATTTCGTTGCATCCCAGTCGGCCGCTCACCGCGCCAGCGGGCTGTCCCAGACGACAAACAACAGCGCTTTCAGCTGGGCAAAGCGTTCTGGTCCGAGTTCGGTGCGCCACTCTTCCTCGATGTCGCGCAGGATATCGACCATTTTCCAGAAGGCGGCGTGTCCGCGTTCGGTGGACCGCACCACGCGCGCACTGCCTTCGCCCGGAATGTCGGAGCGCATGAGATAACCGTAACCTTCGAGACTGCTGAGCAGCTGGTTGATGGCCTGCTTGCTCATGCCTGCGCGCTCGGCGATGGTGCCCGGGCGCGCGCCGTCCGGCCCGGGAAACTGCAGCACCGCCATATGCGGCAAGCGCAATTCGTCGAAGCCGGCGGCGTTGAGCTCCTTGATCAGCCGGCGCTGGATCGCCTGCGCCGGCACGCGCAGCAGCGCGCCGATCAGCAGATCCTCGGTCTTGGTCTGCAGAACTTCAGTGGATGTGGCCATTGACGATCCGGTAAATTGAGTTTACTCATATGCGGTAAATGTAATTTACTCGGGGAGCTTGTGCAATGCCAGCCTTGGATCTTCAGGTCAATCCAGCCAACGAAACCATTGGTACCATGGGGCTGTCGGTTCGCTTCCTGGTGTCAGGCGACAGTTCGAACGGCAGCGTCGCCGCCTTCGAACTTATGGTGCCCGGCGCGCAGCGGCTGCCGGCGCCGGCGCACAGCCACGACCACTACGAAGAGACGATCTACGGCGTCGACGGAGTGTTGACCTGGACCGTCGACGGCAAGGCGATCGAGGTCGGGCCAGGGGAGGCGCTATGCATTCCACGCGGCGCCGTACACCGGTTTGACAACAATGGCACCAGGGATGCCAAGGCGCTTTGCGTCATCACGCCGGCGGCGATCGGCCCGGACTATTTTCGCGAGGCCTTTGCGGTGCTCAATGCTGCCGCCGGCGGCCCGCCCGACAAGCTCAAAATGATGGACATCATGCGCCGGCACGGATTGACGCCGGCAGCGCCGCCACCGACGTGAAGCCGGTCGAAGAAACGCCGGTCACCCGTCGCAAGCGCTGAAATCAGCACCCGGGTTCCAGTCCTTGAAGGCGACGGTTCGGCCTTCCACCGAGACGGTCCCGTGCTTCGAGCTGCCGTCAGGCTGCGTCTTGCTGCTGGTGCCCTTGCCGGTCAGCACGTTGTACTCACAGGCGCTGGCGACATTATCCTGCTGGAAGTCCTCGTAGTCATAGGCAAAACCGGCGACGATGAAGGCACCGTTGCGCCAGGCGATGGTCAGCGTCATGTTGGTCCGCTGGCCGCCGATCGGCATCGCCGGCAGATAGAACTTGATCGACCCGTTCGGCAGCATCGTCAGTTCCGGCTCGGTGTCTGAATTTTCGTAGCCCGGCCGGTCGTAACCGTTCCATTCGCCGAGGATCTGCTCGTGCACGATTTCGACGGGCTTGAGGTAATTGTGCTCCTTGTCCCTGAGGAAGAAGTGGATGTCCATCGGATTGCCGGGCTGGGTCTCGACGACCATGGCAAGGTCGACGGCGCCGTCGCCGTTGAAGTCGCCGGTCACCGCCGTGATGATTTTCAGGGTGTCGATCGGTTCGCCGAGGGCAGCTGTGGGCAACAGCATCGCCAGGGCGAAGAGCAGAGATTTCATGATGCGTTCCCAAGCGTGTGGAACAGGACCATCGCAGGTCTGCGAGATTTCGACAGCGGGGTGGAGGAAAATATTTTGGCCCGGGGGCGCCCTAGTCGAGTTGCGCACTCGCAAACACCACCAGGTTCCCGTCGGGGTCGCGCAGGCGCATGATGTAGAAATCGTCGGCTTCCTCGATCGGGCCAGGGTCGAGGCCAGCATCCATCAGCCGCTGCCGCTCGGGCGTCAGCGGCAGCACGCCGAGCGTCAGCGTGCTGGTGCCGGCCTTGTCCCTGTCCTCGAAGAGCTGCACCTCAGCGCTGTCGCTGAACTGCCATTCGGCCAGGCCCGGCATCGGCCGGCGCAGCGGCGACTTGCCGAAGAGCTTTGCATACCAGCCGATGCTGGCTTCGAGGTCGGCGCAGCTGACATGGGCGAAAATGGTCTGGATTGTCATCGGGAACCTCCATCCGGCGGTTGCACTGAAGCCGGAACGCGGCGATGGGTGGTGCGTTCCATCGTCATCCGCCAGCAGGTTTTGCTGCTGCCGAAAACTGACAGGGACCCATGTCACGATGTTGACGGATGATGTTTGGCTGGAGGCAAGATGTCGGTGATGCGAACGAACGGGCAGGCCGGCTGATGGCGCCGGTCTGGGTCGATCCCGACAAGGTCAGGGAGTTCCCGGACGCGGCCAGCTTCCACGCCTGGCTCGGCAAGCACCACGCCGCGGAAACCGAGGTGTGGATCAAGGTCCACAAGGTGGGGTCGGGGCTGAAGTCGATCACGCCGAAAGAGGCCATCGACGTGGTGCTGTGCTTTGGCTGGATCGACGCGGTGCGCAAGGGGCTCGACGACAACAGTTTCCTGCAGCGCTACACGCCGCGCGGCAGGAAGAGCATCTGGAGCCTGATCAATATCGACAATGTCGCGCGGCTGGTCGAGGAGGGCCGCATGACCGAGCATGGGCTGAGACAGGTCGAGGCAGCCAAGGCCGATGGCCGCTGGGCGCGCGCCTACGGCAGCGGCAAGGAGATGAAAATCCCCGATGACCTGCAGGCAGCCATAGATGCCGAACCCAAGGCGAAAGAGATGCTGGCAAAGCTCAGCGCACAGAACCGCTTCGCGCTTGCCTTCCGCACCCACAACATGAAGACCGAAGCTGGCCGCAAGAAGAAGATCGAGACCTTCGTCGCGATGCTGAAGCGCGGCGAGACGATCCATCCGCAGGGCAAGAAGTAATCCTTTCAGGCGCCGCACTGCCGGCGCTTTGCGTTTAGCCGCACCCGTTTCACATTTTCTCGGAATTGCTCCAGCCACGGTGGGTATTGGCCGCCTCGGGCTTTCGGGTGCCATGCAGTCGATCAAGGCGCTGATTAAGGCCGGCTGCGTCAGATCGAGGTCATTCGCCGCCGCCGAGAAGGACCCTGTCTCCGCCACTCGCGGGAACGTTCGCAATCCCGATACGATGTCCACTCTCACCCATACTATTCGACATAAACCTTATGTCCCGCATCCCAGGCGGGAGGCGCTTTACAGGATTATGGATATCATATATCCTTAAGGATATTAAATGTCCTCAAAAGGAGAGAGCAGTGACACAGCGCCTGAACGTCGCCCAACAATCGCCTGAGCTATTCAAGAAGTTTCTCGACTTCAGCATGGCCGAGGCGCGCAGCGTGATCGAAGAGAAGATCCGCGATCTGGTCCATATCCGGGCGTCCCAGATCAATGGCTGCGCCTTCTGCCTCGACATGCATGTCAAGGAAGCAAAGATCCACGGCGAGAGCGAGTTGCGGCTCTACCATGTCGCCATCTGGCGGGAATCAAACCTTTTCATTCCTCGTGAACGCGCCGCCCTTGCCTGGACTGAAGCCGTCACGAAGCTCCCCGAGGGCGGTATTCCGGACGAACTCTACGAGCGGGTGCGTGGGCAGCTTTCGGAAAAGGAAATCTCCGACCTGACCTTCTCGATCATGGCCATCAACGCCTGGAACCGTGCTAACGTCGCCTTCAAGACCGTGCCCGGCTCTGCGGATAAACTCTACCGCCTCGACAAGGCAGGCCTGAACTAACCCCGCCCTTCTGGCATTCCCATCAATCGATGCGGCGCGACGTGGCGGCCGCTAACGGAGAAGTCTTATGAAAATCGTCATCATCGGGGGCACCGGCCTCATCGGTTCCAAGACAGTCGAACGCCTGCGCAAGCAGGGCTGTGAGGTGATCGCCGCCTCCCCGAATACCGGTGTCAACACCATCACCGGCGAAGGTCTGAAGGAAGCGCTCGCGGGCGCCGAGGTCGTGATCGACCTCGCCAACTCACCCTCCTTCGAGGACAAGGCCGCGATGGAATTCTTCGAGACCTCGGGCCACAATCTGCTCGCAGCGGACAAGGCTGCCGGCGTCAAGCATCACATCGCGCTCTCGGTCGTCGGAACCGAACGCCTTCAGGACGTCGGCTATTTCCGCGCCAAGCTCACCCAGGAAAAGCTGATCAAGGCTTCCGGCATTCCCTACACCATCGTTCATTCCACGCAGTTCATGGAGTTCTTGGCTGGCATCGCCCAATCGGGCACGGTCGGCGACGCCGTGCATCTGTCGCCGGCCTATGTACAACCCATCGCGTCCGATGACGTCGCCGACGTCATGGCCGGTGTCGCGCTCGCCGCGCCGATCAACGGCATGATCGAGATTTCCGGTCCGGAGCGTGTGCGAATGAGCGAGCTCGTCGCCCGCTACCTGAAGGCTGCCGGCGATCCTCGCAAGGTCGTGACTGATCCGGATGCGCTCTATTTCGGCGCGAGGCTGAACGACACGTCGCTCGTCTCCGACAACAATCCCCGTCTCGGCAGCATCACCTTCGAGCAGTGGTTCGCCACCTCGACGCGCAAATGACCGTCACGATGCGCCGCAGCGCAGCGTTCCACTCAACGCATGAAAGGAGTTTAGAAATGATCAAGTCAATCCTTGCCGCCCTCATCGTCACGGCAGCCGTGGCAGGCCCGGCCGCGGCCGAGGACGCAGGCGGGAAAGCCGCCAAAGTCACGCTCGTCTATGAGCATGAACTGCCGAATGTCCCCGGCAAGAGCATCAAGGGCATTCTGGTCGAATATGGTCCCGGCGGTCACTCGGAAGCGCACACCCATCCGACCTCCGCCTTCATCTATGCAACGGTTCTGGAAGGCTCCATCCGCAGCCAGGTCAATGACGGCCCGGTCAAGGTCTACAAGGCCGGCGAGAGCTTTTCGGAATTGCCGGGCGATCGCCACAGTGTGAGCGAGAACGGCAGCAAGACCAAGCCCGCAAAACTACTGGCAGTCTTCGTGGTCGACACCAACCAGAAGGAACTGACCTATCCTGTCAAGAAGTAGGCCGACCAGGCAAGTAGGCCGGGCGCCCATCCTTGCGTCCGGCCGTGCCGGTAGGCTGAAATCATGCCGGCGAGTCAATGTCGGGTGATCACCGCCCAGTGCTCTCCACGCTCCCGTGGCCGGCATTTTCGCGTGGCATCCTCAGGGTGCCCGATGGCCCGCCTGTTGTCTGTAAGAAGGACTAGCCATCCGTCACGATCTGCCATTTCCATTCATCCGGCGCGCTCCAGCACCCATTCAAAGCTGCTCTTCCAGAGTTCGGCTGGAATCTCCTGCGCCAGGGCCTCGGTGAGATCGGAAAGCTTGACGCTGCGCAATTTTGCCCGCCAGGCCTCGTCGGCTTCCCACATGATGCGCGACACCGCGCAAGGGCTGCTTTCGCAATAGTCCTGCGGACGGCATGGGTTGTTTGCGCGGATGTTGTTGCACACGAACGTCGGCGTCTTGCCCTCGACCGCTTCGACAATATCCAGGAAGGTCAGTTCAGCCGGTGTCCGCGCCAATCGATATCCACCTGACGGACCCAGCGTCGTATGGACCAGCCCCGCCTGCGACAGGCTTTGCAGGGCCTTGGAGAGATACTCCTTGGGAAGGCCGTGGAACTCGGCAAGCGCTTTTGTCGAGAGATAGCGCCCGGCAGGCAGGCCTGCGAGAATGGCGCAGCAGTGCAGCGCCCATTCGACTTGGCTTTTCAGGATCATCGATGAATTCCGGGGTCGATACTGACCGAGCTTTATTAAGGATACAAAATATCCCTATTCTCCTGCGGTGTAAACAGACGGGTTCCCGGTCCCGCTTGAGTGGGGTTTCAGCATCGTCCGCAGGGCAAGAGGTAAGCCGTTCAGGCCCCGGAATGCGGGTCAATGCTGTAGGGATGGACCGGATAGCCGGGACCGATGGCGTCGCGCACGCGGCCAATCCACCCCATGACCGCCGGATAGTCCGCCAGCGAGAAGCCGCAATCCTCGGCGCGATGGCTGTAGGCATAGACAGCGATATCGGCGATCGTGAAGTCGTTTCCGACGAGAAACGGGGTGTCGCCAAGGCTGCGGTTCATGGCGGCGAGGGTGCGGGCTCCGGCTTCGCGCTTGCCTGCAACCATGCCCTGGTTGCGCTCGAGGCGTCCGGTCAAGGTCCAGAAGCGCAGCGAGCCGATGACCGGTTCGACATTGTACTGTTCGAAGAACAGCCACTGCATGACTTTGGCGCGCTGATAGCGGTCCGCCGGCAGAAGGGGCGTCCCTTCGGCGAGGTAAGTCAGGATCGAATTGGATTCGGCGATGGCACTGCTGTCTTCGAGCTGGAGCACCGGTACGGCACCGGCAGGATTGAGTTCAAGGAAGGCGTCGGTGTGGCTCTCGCCCTCGAAAATCGAGACCTTGCGACTGTCATAGGGGATATTGAGCAGCCCGAGCAGAACCCGGACCTTCCAGCCATTCTGCGATGGCAGATAATCATGAAGCGTGAGCATGGCTGGTCCTCGTGATGGATCAACCATCGCATGGCGTGCCGCCCGGCCACCACCCGATTCCTGCACGCCATCGCATGAAGACTGCGATCCCGGCCACCTAATAAATCACTTCTGCTCGTGCCATCTTTCTCCCGAAGCAATCGACATCCCAGGAGCAGCACATGAACACGCAATCCAGCAAGGTCGCGCTGGTTACCGGCGCCAATCGCGGCATCGGGCTCGAGACCGGGCGCCAGTTGGCGAAGCTCGGCTTCACCGTTCTGCTCGGCGTGCGCGACCTCGCCAGAGGCGAAGCGGCGGCACGAGGCCTCGATGGCCATGTCGAGGCCATCGCGTTCGACGTCGCGGCGCCCGACGCTGCGGCATTGGCGGCGGCGGATGTCGAGCGCCAGTTCGGCCGTCTCGACGTGCTGATCAACAACGCCGCGATCCACTACGACGCCGGTTCGCGGGCCTTGCTGCCGGACTGGACGGTGATCCGCGAGGCGTTCGAGACCAATGTCTTCGGTGCCTGGCGGGCTGCGTCCGCCTTCGCGCCGCTGCTCAAGGCCGGTGGCCATGGCAGGCTGGTTAACGTTTCTTCCGAGGGTGGTTCGCTGGCCTCGATGGGGGCGGGGGCGCCGGCCTATTCGACATCGAAGGCGACGCTCAACGCGCTGACCTGCGTGCTGGCGGCTGAACTGCGCGGCGCCGGCGTCCTGGTCAACGCCGTCTGCCCGGGCTGGGTCGCCACCGACATGGGCGGGCCGGGCGGGCGCCCCGTTGCGCAAGGAGCAGCGGGCATCGTCTGGGCGGCGACCTTGCCGGACGAAGGGCCGACCGGCGGTTTCTTTCGCGACGGCAAAAGGCTGCCGTGGTGACGGATGGTACCCTGACCAGGCGAGATGGTGGTCTGTACGAACGCGGGAATGATCGGCCGGCTCCAATCGATGTGTCGCGCAAAGCACTTCAACATCTGAATCGTTGAATTGCGCTAACATCTTGGTTTCACACAATTGCAGCGAAAGACGGTTCCGCACTTTTGCCGAAACTGCACGCAAGAAAAAGCCGCCCTCGCTTTTGCGAGTGGCGGCCTCTCCTGGGAGGAAGCCAGAAAGAAAGCGCTATCAATAAGCCTTGCAGTGCTTGTTGCCGGTGTGCTTGTGGCTGTGCTTCCTGAGATATGATCTCACTCAGCCTCATCGTCCGGCGTCACCCCAAGCAGCTCCAGAGCGTTGGCCAGCGTCCTGATGCCTTGCGCCTGCTTGCGCTCGGCACAGAAGCGGATGGCTGTCTTCTGCAGTGTCGTTGCCTCGGCGACCTCGGCTGTCTCGGCTTTGGTCTGGATGACTTCGTCGAGTTGATGACTGAGCCGGTCGCAGTGCTCGCTGCGGGTGATGGCGGCTTTTGCTTCCGACGGTCCGATCGCGGTGACGGCAAGCGACATGCCGAGCAGGGCACCCGTCCATCCGTTAGAACCTCGTTGCATTGCCGGTAACATCCGTTGGCGTTGTGCCGCGACCATTCCGGCTGCAGCGGGGATGCTTATGCCAGCCAATCTTTTCGCCAGTTTTTCCGAACTGTTGAATCTTGTTTCTGGATTGTGTCCGGGGACGGTCTTGGCTTCTCCCACAAGAAGGAGGGAAGTGTTGCCGCTGCGGCGCTTGTGCCTCTTCCTCTGGCGCCCGCCATCGCGTATGGCCCCGGGGAAAATCCTTCCAAGTTCCAAGCCCCCGGAAATCGCATGATCAGACTGGAAAGCATCAGCAAGCAGAATGGCCGTCAGCTTGTCTTCATCGAAGCGTCGGCGGCGCTGCAGAAGGGCGAGAAGGTCGGCCTCGTCGGCCCCAACGGCGCCGGCAAGACGACGCTGTTTCGCATGATCACCGGGCGGGAACAGCCCGACGAAGGCCAGGTGCAGGTCGATCGTGGCGTCACCATCGGTTATTTCAGCCAGGATGTCGGCGACATGGAAGGCCACAGCGCGGTGGCCGAAGTGATGAACGGCGCCGGGCCGGTGAGCGACGTGGCGGCCGAGATGGCCGCACTCGAGGCCGCCATGGCCGACCCCGACCAGGCCGACCAGATGGACGACATCATCGCCAGATATGGCGAGGCGCAGCACCGTTTCGAGGAGCTCGATGGCTATGCGCTCGACGGCCGCGCGCGCGAGGTGCTCGATGGCCTGGGTTTCAGCCAGGAGATGATGGACGGCGATGTCGGCAAACTCTCCGGCGGCTGGAAGATGCGCGTGGCTCTGGCCCGCATTCTTCTGATGCGGCCCGACGCCATGCTGCTCGACGAGCCGAGCAACCATCTCGACCTCGAAAGCCTGATCTGGCTGGAATCCTTCCTGAAGAACTATGATGGCGCATTGCTGATGACCTCGCACGACCGCGAGTTCATGAACCGCATCGTCAACAAGGTGGTCGAGATCGACGCCGGTTCATTGACAGCCTATTCCGGCAATTACGAATTCTACCAGCAGCAGCGGGCGATCGCCGACAAACAGCAGCAGGCGCAGTTCGAGCGCCAGCAGGCGATGCTGGCCAAGGAGATTGCCTTCATCGAGCGCTTCAAGGCGCGCGCCTCGCACGCCGCCCAGGTGCAGAGCCGGGTGAAGAAGCTGGACAAGATCGACCGCGTCGAGCCGCCCAAGCGCCGCCAGACTGTGTCGTTCGACTTCCAGCCGGCGCCGCGCTGTGGCGAGGATGTCGTGACGCTGAAGAGCGTCCATAAGGGTTATGGCAGCCGCAGCGTCTATGAGGGGCTCGATTTCCAGGTCCGCCGCCGCGAGCGCTGGTGCATCATGGGCGTCAACGGCGCCGGCAAGTCGACGCTGTTGAAGCTGGTCGCCGGTGCGTCCGAGCCCGACGCCGGCACCGTGGCGCGCGGCCCAAGCGTCAAGATGGGCTATTTCGCCCAACACGCCATGGAATTGCTGGAAGGCGAGCGCACCGTGTTCCAGACGCTCGAGGACGCGTTCCCGCAGGCCGGCCAGGCGCCGCTCAGGGCACTCGCTGGCTGCTTCGGCTTTTCCGGCGACGAAATCGAGAAGAAATGCCGGGTGCTGTCAGGCGGCGAGAAGGCGCGGCTGGTGATGGCGCTGATGCTGTTCGACCCACCCAACCTGCTGGTGCTCGACGAGCCGACCAACCATCTCGACATCGCCACCAAGGAGATGCTGATCACGGCGCTTTCGCAGTATGAAGGCACCATGCTCTTCGTGTCGCACGACCGGCATTTCCTGGCGGCGCTTTCCAACCGCGTGCTGGAACTGACGCCAGAAGGCATCCACACTTATGGCGGTGGCTATACCGAATATGTCGAGCGGACGGGGCAGGAAGCGCCGGGGCTCAGGAGCTAAGGGCGCCGAGCCACTACCCCGCGGCCAGCCATTTGCGCGACTGGGCAAAGGTCTTGAAGGCCTTCGCCTCCATCGGGCGGCCAAGAAAGTAGCCTTGCAGGATATCGCAGCCAAGCTCCTTCAGGATGCGCGCGTGCTCCATCGTCTCGACGCCCTCGGCAACCACTTCGATGCCGAGCGATTTGCCGATCTCGATGATCGACGACACCAGCTGCCGCTGGGCCATTGAGCCAGTGATGGGCGTGACCAGTTGGCGGTCGATCTTGAGGCGACGCGGCCGCAACTTGAGCAGCGAAACGATCGAGGCATAGCCGGTGCCAAAATCGTCGATCTCGATGTCGATGCCGAGCTCCTTGATGTGCTCGATGTTCCAGGTGACGAGATCGTCGTTCTCGTCGAGGAAGATGGACTCCACCAGCTCGAACGACACGGTTCCTTCCTTGATGGCGAGCTCGCGCAAACCCTTGATCAAGTCCTTGTCCTCCAGGCGCCTGGCCGAGACGTTGACCGAGACACGCGGGATGTTGAGGTGGCTGCGCGACCAGCGCTCGAAATTCTCCAGCGCATCCTTGAGGACGATGCGGTCGATCAGCGCCACGACATTGAGCTCTTCGGCCACCTTGAGATAGGCGTCGGGGGCCAGGATGCCACGCCGCGGGTGCTTCCAGCGCGACAACGCTTCGACGCCGACGATCTCGAGCGTCCTGGCGTCGAACTGCGGCTGGTAGTAGGCGACGAATTCATCCCGCTCCAGCCCGCCCAGGATCTCGTCGGCGACCTGCTTGGTCCGCACGATCTCGCTCTGCAGTTCCTCGTTGAAGAACTCGTAGCGGTTGCGGCCACGGCCTTTCGCCCGGTAAAGCGCGAGATCGGCGTTGACGAGCAACTGCTTTGCGTCGACGCCGCTGTTGGCGGCAATGCCGATGCTGACCCCGAACCGGCACTGATGGCCCCGGTAATAGACAGGCTGGCGCATCTCCTCGATGATCCGGTCGGCGAGTGCCGAGAGTTCGTCGTCGTCACGCCCATGGCTCACCACGACGAACTCGTCGCCGCCGATGCGCGCAACGAAATCCGCGGAGCCGGCATTGGCCTTGATGACCTTCGAGGCATGGATAAGCATCGCGTCGCCCGCTGCGTGCCCGAGCGTGTCATTGATCTGCTTGAAGCGGTCGAGGTCGAGATGCAGCAGCGCCATGCGGTCGTGTTGGCCGGTTTCGGCCAGCATCTCGTCGAGATAGCGGCGGTTGGGCAGGCCGGTCAGTGAATCGTGCAGCGCCACATGCTCGATATGCGCCTTGGCGAGCTTCAGCTCGGCGTTCTTCGATTCCGACAGCTGGCGCTCGCGAATGAGGTTCTCATTGAGCAGGACGTCGCTGGTCACGTCCCATTCGGCGCCGATCAGCTTGGGCGTGCCGCCGATGTCCTGGAAGAAGCTGGCGCGCGTGCGCACATGACGGACGGCGCCGTCGGGGCGCAGGAGCCGGTATTGCGAGAAGTAGGGGCCTTTTGTCGTCGCGGCCGAATCGAAGTCCTGCTTTGCCCGCTCGATGTCCTCTGGGTGGATCGCCAGCGCCCAGTCGTTATAGCCGCGTGGCTTGCCGTCGGCCGGCTTGCCATAGATTTCGTTGACGCGTTCGTCCCACAGCAGTTCGTTGGTGGCGAGGTCGTGCTCCCAAACGCCGATGCCCGAGGCGTCCAGCGCCAGCTCCAGGCGACCGGACAGGCGCCTCAACTCGGCGTCGTTCCTTTGCCTTTCGCCAAACAGCCGCCCGGCCACGAGAATCGGCAGCACCACCAGCGCGCCGGCAAATGCCATGAGCGCCCGCAAGGTCCATTGATTTTTCGGAGCCGCTGGCCAGCCGTCCTTGGGGATGGCCGAAATCTGCCAGGAACCCGAAGGCAACTGCACATCGGCCGATACGGGCTTGCCGGCGACGACAGTGCCGTTGCCGAAGAAACGTTCGCCCCCGCCGCCCAGCGCATCCTTGCCGGTCAGCGCGACATCGATGTCGAGATCGGGGTCGGCCAGTCCGCTTGCCGCGTAGAGCCGGTCGACATCGACGACTGCCGAGACGATGCCCCAGAAGCGGTCGCCGCCTCCCGCCGTCGGCACGAAGACCGGGATGCGACCGATGAAGCCGCGCCCGCCTTGCGCCAGTTTGACCGGTCCGGCAAATACCAGCACGCGCTGGTCGCGCGCCCGAAGCGCTGCCAGGCGTTGCTCCTCGTTCTTGCGGTAGTCGAGCCCGATTGCCTTCTCGTTGCCTTCCATCGGGTACATCAGCGAGATGACCAGGTCGGGCGCGCCGGCGATGTTGTGCAATTGCGATTTCTGCTCGAACAGATTGCCTGCGAGCGACGCAAATCTCTGCTGGCCCATGTAGGGCTCTGTAACGATGGCCGAGACGAGCCCCTGAACAAGCTGGAGATTGCCGTTTATGTTGCCTTCGAGCTTGGCGCGGATGACGTTGACCTTGGCCAGCACATCGGCGCGCGCCAGTTGGTCGGAGACCTTCCTGTTCTGCTGGTCGGCAACGACGGCGCAGACCATGAGCACAACAAAGGCTATTGCCGCCGGCAAGTTGGCGGAAGAAAAAATGGCCTGTCTCAAGCGGCCGAGACTGTATCGCGTTGTGGCCAATTCGACCCGGGTACCTTTCCTGGACAATAGCTCGTCGATCGATCCTAGTAGCAAACGCTTAAATTTAACCTTCCAGGCCAGCCTGAAGTTTCAACATCGTGCCAATGCCGGCATTTTAGCTCGCAGGCTGAACCAATGCATAGCGGGCTGGCGCCGTTTGGACTTCTTCACGGTCGATGCCGGCCGCTAAAGGTTCGCAACTGCGAAGATGCGCGATGCCCAGTCGAGGAAGACGCGAAGCCGCGGCGAGAGCTGCCTGTTCTGCGGGTAAAGCGCCGACAGCGGCGTCGGCGAGGGCGGGTAGTCGGCCAGCACCTCGACGAGCGTTCCATCGGCAAGGTCCTTCTCGAAGCGATAGCGCGGTGCCTGGATGAGGCCGAGCCCAAGCCGTGCCAGATCGGCGGCGGTGTCGGAATTGTTGGCGGCGACGCGGCCCGGCAACCGGACCTCGCGGGCCTTGCCGGCGACGGTGAATTCGAAGGGCAGGGTCTCGCCGGTGCGCGACGAGACGAAGCCCACGGCCTGGTGACCGTCCAACGCATCGGGGGAGATCGGCATGCCGTTGCGTTCGAGATAGGCGGGACTGGCGCAGGTGATCTCGCGGATCATCGCCAGGCGCCGCATGATCATGCCGCTGTCGGGCGGCTCGCCGACGCGTATCACACAGTCGACGCCCTCGCGCACGAGATCGACCAGCCTGTCGCTCTGGCCGATCTGCAGATCGATGCGGGAATAGCGGGCGAGAAACTCGGGCAGGCGCGGCAACAGGAATGTGCGGGTGAGCAGCGTGCTGGCGTCGATGCGCAGCAGCCCGTAGGGCTCGGCATTGCGGAAGGCGGCCTCGGCATCCTCGATCTCGGCGAGGATGGACAGGCAGCGCCGGTAATAGGCTTCGCCGTCTTGCGTGGCGTTCACCTGCCGCGTCGTTCGCTCCAGCAGGCGCGCGCCGAGATGCTCTTCGAGCCGCCGGATCGCTTCCGTCGCGGTTGAGCGCGGCAGGCCGAGATCTGCCGCGGCGGCGGTGAAGCTGCGCCGCTCCAGGACGCGAACGAAGAGCCGCATGGTGTCCAGACGATCCATGGTCTTTGTTCGCAGTTTCCGAATAGTCATGTCAATAGGCGGCTGATTATCCGGAGGATGGCTTGGCCTATATCCGTGTCACCAACAACGCGGAGACCTTCCATGACAAATCAGCAGACAGACACGGGCACTCAAACCAGAGCGGCGATTGTGACCGGCGCCTCCAAGGGCATCGGTGCCGCCATCGCGCGGCGGCTCGCCGGCGACGGTGTCGCTGTCGTCGTCAACTACGCACGGGGACGCGCTGAGGCCGAACAGCTTGTCCGGGCGATCGAAGCCGGCGGCGGCAAGGCGATCGCCGTGCAGGCCGATATCGCCGATCCGGCCGGCCTCACCAGGCTGTTCGATGCCGGCGAGAAGGCGTTCGGCGGCATCGACATTCTCGTCAACAATGCCGGCATCATGAAGACGTCGCCGATCGCCGAGACCGATGACGCTTCTTTCGACATGCAGATCGCGATCAATCTCGGCGGTGTGTTCCGCGGCATGCGGGAAGGTGCGCGCCGACTTCGCGACGGCGGTCGTATCATCAACTTCTCAAGCAGCGTCGTCGGCCTCTACCAGCCGGGTTACGGCGTCTACGCCGCCACCAAGGCGGGCGTCGAGGCGATGACCCACATCCTGGCCAAGGAGCTTGGCGCGCGCCGCGTCACCGTCAACGCGGTGGCGCCCGGACCGATCGAGACCGCCCTGTTCACGGACGGCAAGAGCCAGGCGCAAATCGAGGCCATCGGCAAAATGATCCCGCTCGGCCGGCTCGGCCAGCCCGACGACATTGCCGGGCTCGTGTCGTTCCTGGCCGGGCCGGATAGCGGTTGGGTCAACGGGCAAATCATCCGCGCCAATGGCGGCGTGGTCTGAGGAGACAATCATGCAACAGACAATTTTGATCACAGGCGCTTCCAGCGGCTTCGGCGCGATGACGGCGCGGGCGCTCGCAAGCGCGGGCCACACGGTCTATGCATCGATGCGCGACCCGGCGGCGCGCGGCGGTGCGGCGGCCGCCGAGATGGAAGAATTCGCTCGCGACGAGGGCGTGGCGCTCAAACCCATCGCGCTCGATGTGACCTCGGACGCCTCGGCCGAGGCGGCCGTGCGCCTGATCCTCAGCGAGACCGGCCGGCTCGACGTGCTGATCCACAATGCCGGGCACATGGGGTTTGGACCGACCGAGGCTTTCGCGCCCGAACAGCTGGCGCAGCTCTATGACGTCAACGTCGTCGGCACACAGCGCGTCAACAGGGCGGCCTTGCCGCTTATGCGCTCTCTTGGCAGGGGCCAGATGATCTGGGTTGGCTCGAGCAGCACGCGCGGCGGCACGCCGCCCTTCCTTGCGGCCTATTTCGCGGCCAAGGCCGGCATGGATGCACTGGCGCAGAGCTATGCGCTGGAACTCGCCCGCTTCGGCATCGAGACGACCATCGTCGTGCCGGGCGCCTTCACCAAGGGCACCGAGCATTTTCATCATGCGGCAGCGCCGGCGGATGCGGAGCGCGCCGCGCTCTACTGGTCCGGCCCCTACACCGGCGTCGATCAGCAGGTGCTGAAGGGGCTGGCCGCACTCGAGCCAGCGGATGCCGATCCGACTGATATCGCGGCGGCCATCGTCGACCTCGTGGCGATGCCGCACGGAAGGCGTCCGCTGCGCGTGCACGTCGACCCCGCGGACGATGGTGCGGCGGTCGTCAATGGCGTCGCCGATCGTGTCCGCGCGCAACTCATGGAACGGATCGGTCTTGCCGACCTGCTCCATCCGACTGCTTGAACCCAACCCTCAAAGACCAAGGAAAACGATCATGCCATTCGCCAACATCAAGATGCCGCAAGCGGCTCTCTCCAAGGCGCAGAAGGAAGACCTCATCCATCGAACCACGGCAATGTTCGTCGACTTTTTCGGCGAAGGCGTCCGGCCCTACACGATGGTGCTGGTGGAGGAGGTCGCCGACGGCGGCTATGGCCGTGCCGACGAAGTCTTCGTCGTGCCGGAGGCCTATCGCGCGAGGGAGTAGCGCCCGAACCGCGCCTTACCTTGGCCGGCGGGGCTGAGGAAGGCGCGGCGCCGACACGCCGGGAGGGCCTACTTGCCGGCCATGTGATCGGCAAGCTCCTGGGCCTGGGCGAGAAGCGCCGGGAAGACCGGCTCGCCCGGCAGGTGCTGGCCCACACAGGCGCGATAGTCGGCGTCACCTTTCTCCCAGGCGGCATTGGCGGCGTCATACGACTTTTGGTCCTTGAGGTCCGAGGCTTGGTAGGCCTCCTGGAACTTCTGGGCGGCGGCATCGGCCGAGGCCCACAAGGCGTCGCAGGCGGCGATCTTCGGAACAGGCGGTGCCGCAGGGGCCGAGGCGATCATGACGCTGTTGCCCTTGACGAGCGTGACGATGACCTGCTGGTCGGGGTTCGGTCCTATGTCCTGCGCCCAACCGCCGAGCCGCGCAAAGGCGATGTCGGCGCCTCCAGGCTTCTTCAGGGGAAAGTCGAGCGTCCCCGTGAACGCGGCGTCGCTGTTGATCGCCTGGGTATAGAAGGCATCGAGCTTCAGCGCCGCATCGATGCCGGTGGGCAGTCTGAAGCTCGTATCCATCTCGGCGGCTCTGGACTGGAGCCACCGCGCGAGAAGCCCCCGCGTCGTTGCCACCAGGCTCGGGTCGTCGTCGCCTTTGCTGTACCGCAACCCGTCCAGCATGCCGAACCCGATATCGGCATCGCTCAGGCTTTCGAGATTGATCGTGCCGGTTGCCGGAAAACCTGAAACCGCCAAGGGGCCGAGAAGGGCTGAAAGCCGCTTTTCCAGATCGGCCAGCGCTTTCGTCCCGGCGGCATCGAGCGTTTCCACGGGTTCGTTCGCGCTTTCCAGCGCTGCGATAGCGGAAATCGCCTTGTCGCGTGCGGCGATATAGTCGTCCTCCGGCGAGGCCGCGAAAGCGGCTCCGGTCATGAGTGCGAACACGATCATCCAGACCAACCGCATGACATAGCCCCCTTATGGCGATCGACAGATTGGGAGCCATCAAGCAGCTTTGCGGCTATTGCGCGGCAGTACCGTCGACGCCAAGCATTGTATGCGTCGGCCGGCCCTCCGCTGTCGCTCCGGGCGTTCGTTGTTCGGAAAGCCAAGCAATTGGCTTTCCGTCCGCTTTGCGGACCACACCTCACCCCTTCCGCTTCTCCACCTCCGCCTTCCTCAGCAAGAACCGCTGGATCTTGCCGCTCGGCGTCTTCGGCAATTCGGTGACGAAGTCGATTTCGCGCGGATAGGCGTGGGCCGAGAGCCGCTTGCGGACGTGCTGTGCCAGTTCCTCGGCCAGTTCCGGGCTGCCGCGAAACGAAGATGCCAGGATGACGAAGGCCTTGACGATCTCGGTGCGCTGCGGGTCGGGCACGCCGACAACCGCTGCCTCGTTGACCGCCGGGTGTTCAATGAGCGCGCTTTCGACGTCGAACGGGCCGATGCGATAGCCCGACGAGGTGATGACGTCGTCGGCGCGGCCGATGAAGCTGATCGAGCCGTCGGGCTCGAACTCGACCGTGTCGCCGCTGCGGTAGTAGCCGTCCGAAATCGCCGGTGTTTCCGCCTGGTGGTAGCCGTCGAACCAGCGCAGCGGCGAGTTGGCGATGTCGACGGCGAGGATGCCGGGCTGGTTGGGGCCGAGCTCCTGGCCGGCCTCGTCCAGCACGACGATGCGGTAGCCCGGCATGGCAAAGCCGGCCGAGCCCGGGCGCACCGGGTGCGACAGGCCGTGATGGTTGTTGACCAACATGCCGTTTTCGGTCTGGCCGTAATGGTCATGGATCGGCACGCCGAGATGGGCGTCGAACCAGCGGATGACTTCCGGGTTGAGCGGCTCGCCGGCACTGCTCACCACGCGCAGCCGGCCCTTGATGCGGGCGGCGGGCGCCGCGCCTTCGGCCAGCAGCAGGCGGAAGGCGGTCGGCGAACCGGCGAGGCTGGTGATGCCGAGGCGCTCGATGATGTCGTAGGTGCTGTTGGCGGTGAAGGCGCCCTCGTTGAAGGTGGTGGCGATGCCGAGCAGCAAGGGGCCGGTGATGGCGTAATACAGGCCGTAGGCCCAGCCGGGATCGGCGATGTTCCAGAAGACGTCGTCGGGCCGCAAACCGATCGCATCGCGCATATAGGTGCCGAAGGCCAGCAGCGCGCGCAGCGGCACCGGCACGCCCTTGGGCAGGCCTGTCGTGCCCGAGGTCGACATCATCATGAACAGGTCGTCGCCTTTGCGCATGACCAGCTCGCAGGACGTCGAGGCGGCGGCAAACGCGGCGCGGAAATCGATGTCGCCCGCCGGCAAGGTCTCGCCAGGGGCAAGGATGGTCGCCACGCGGGGGCAATCCTCCACCTCGTCCAGCTTGCCACGATTGGCGGTGTTGGTGACGACGAGTTTTGCGCCGCTGGTCTTCAGTCGGTGCTCGATGGCTTTCGGGCCGAAGGCCGTGAACAGAGGCTGGTAGACCGCGCCGATGCGCCAGGTGCCGAGGATAAGCGCGACCAGTTCGGGAATACGCGGCAGCATGCCGGCGACGACGTCACCGGGGCCGACGCCGGCCACCTTCAGCATATTGCCGACGCGCGCCGACATATCGCGAAGATCATCGAAGCTGAATTCCCGCAGCTCGCCTTTGGCGGAGACCGCGCGCAGCGCCAGCCGGTTTTGCCCGGCGTGGCGATCGCAGCATTCGACGCAGGCATTGATGCCGGTCGACGGGTCGCCATGAAGGCGCGCGACTTCATCCTCGATACGAAAGCGCTGAACGGCATCCGCGTAGCGCGGCAAGCCGGCCGAAGCTCCAACCATCGCAGCATCCCTCCGTGGTGGCGTCCTCGTGGACCATCGTCATTGCCGACAGGATAGCCAAGATCACACCCATGGTCGATGAGGTGATCGCCGCGAGGCTTGATGCAACGGGGCAGGGGCTCGCCTTCCCGCTTCGGGCGCCAGGATCGCGCCGAGGGGTATCCGGCCCCCGAGTGCTCTTCATCCTCTGGCCCTAGAGGCCGAACCAGCGCGAGCGGCGGCTCGATCCAAAAGTCTCCTTGTCAGCGCGCAGCGCCACCGAGGGCTCGTAGTAGGTGCCCGTTGGTGCTGGGCCTGAGAAGAAATCGACCTCGACCTTGCCGATGCGGCCGCCGCCGAACTCGATATAGCAGGTGCCGAAGCCGTCATAGAGCGCGCCGCTGCCGCTCTGGCGCAGTTTTGCGATGAGCCCGGTGGCAACGGCGCGCGCCGCACCCTCGGCGAACACGCCGGCCTTGGGCGTGCCGGTGTTGGCGCCGTCGCCTACGGCATAGACATTCTCGTATCTTGTTTCGAGCGTACGCGGATTGACCGGGATCCAGCCGTTCTCGGCCATGCCGCTTTCCAGCACCACTGGCGGCACGCGATGCTTGGGAACACCGAGGAAGAGATCGAACGGCATTTCCGTGCCGTCGTCGAGCACCGCCACATTGCGGGCATTGTCGACGGAGGCGACGCGCCTGCCGGGGACGAACTTGATGTCGCGTTCGGCAAAGGCCGCCAGCAGCGCTCGCGAGGTGTCGGGCGAGGGTGGTACCGGGCTGCCCAGCGGCAGCACCAGGGCGATCTCGCAGGCCTCGCGCACGCCCTGCCTGACCAGATAGTCGTGCAGCATCAGCACACATTCGCTGGGCGCCGGTGGGCACTTGTAGGGCGCCCCGCAGACGCCGACCATCGCCTTGCCTTTTCTGAAGGTAGGCAGCATGTCGCGCAGCCGCTCCGCTCCCGCCACGGTGTAGAACTCGTTGGTTCCCGAGAGCCCTGGCGTGCCGTCGAAATCATATTCGGCACCCAGCGCGACGACGAGGTGGTCGGCGTCGAACACGCCGTCATTGGTGGTCACCCGGCGCCTTTCGGGATCGATCGAGGTTATCGTGCGCTTCAGCATCCTGACGCCGGGCTTGGCGTAGCTTTTGTAGGGCAGGCGCACGGCCTGCGGCGTCTTCAGTCCGAACATTACGTCCAGCTTGGAAAAGCCGAACACGAAGGAATCGCTCTGATCGATCAGCGTCACCTCGATGCTGTCGCCCATCGCTTCGGAAAGCAGCGTCGTCAGTTCCAGGCCGCCGAAACCAGCTCCCAGCACGACGATGCGCGGTTTGCTTGCAGTGTTCATCTTTGTTCCCACCAAGGTTTCCCGGTTGATCGATCATTCCCGTCGTGGCGGCGGGACTTCCCGTGTCCTCGCCGCCAAAGTGTTGGCCGTCCAAGTCCAGGTAGGTTGGTCGATGTCAGGTCAGGACTGGCTGCGGCACGATCCGGATGTAGGGCTTCGGCTCCTTCCAACCCTGAGGGTAGAGTTGCTTCGCTTCGTCGTTCGACACCGATCCCGCGATGATGACGTCGTCGCCTGGCTTCCAGTTGACCGGCGTCGCCAGGCGGTGCTTGGCTGTCAGCTGCAAGGAGTCCACCACGCGCAGCACCTCGTCGAAGTTGCGGCCCGTCGTCATCGGGTAGGATATCACCAGCTTGATCTTCTTGTCCGGGCCGATGACATAGACGTTGCGCACCGTCTGGTTGTCGGCGGCGGTGCGTCCGTCGGCGCTGTTGCCGGCCGACGCCGGCAACATGTCGTAGAGCTGCGAGATGGCGAGCGTCGGGTCGCCAATCATCGGGAAGTTCGGCGCCATGCCCTGCGTCTCGGCGATGTCCTTGGCCCAGCCGGCGTGCTTCTCGACGGGGTCGACCGAGAGGCCGATGACCTTGACGCCGCGCTTGTCGAACTCGGGCTTGAGGCGCGCCATGTAGCCGAGTTCGGTCGTGCACACGGGCGTGTAGTCCTTGGGGTGGGAGAACAGGATGCCCCAGCCCTTGCCCAGCCATTCGTGGAAGCTGATCGTGCCTTCGGTGGTCTCGGCGGTGAAGTCGGGGGCGATGTCTGCGATACGGAGTGACATGGTTGCTTTCCTTTCCGGTTGGAATTCGATTGCGGGGGCAAATTAGGAAATCTATGTTCCGCGAGCGTTCCCCGACGCTCCCTGGTTGGTGACGGCTCTGGCGCCCCAGGGCTGGCTTTCCTGATGGTGCCTGTATGCGCGTTTCGATCCATCTGCTCGGCCGCTTCGCCGTCAGCGTCGATGGCCGCCCGATCCCGGCGGCCGACTGGCGGCGCGATCGCGCCTCGGCCCTGGTCAAGATGCTGGCGCTCAGGGCTGCCCACCGCATCCACCGCGAGCAGGCCATGGAAATTTTCTGGCCCGACGCCGATCCCGAGGCGGCCGGCGCCAATCTGCGCAAGGCCATTCATTTCGCGCGCCGCGCGCTTGGGGCCCACGACCTGATCGAGGTGAGCAACGACATCGTCTCGCTTGCCCCGCATGCCGAGCTCGAGATCGACACCGAAAGCTTCGAGGCCGCCGCCAAGGCGGCGCTGCGCGGCGGTGACCGGAGCGCCTATGAACGCGCGGCCGACCTGTATGGTGGCAGGCTTTTGCCGGACGATCTTTTCGTCGAGTGGCTCGACACACCGCGCGCGCAATCGCAGCAGCGCTACAGCGATCTTTTGCGCGCCGGCGGCCTATGGCAGCGCCTGATCGCGCTCGACCCCGCCGACGAGCAGGCCCAGTGCGCGCTGATGCAGGCGGCACTCGATGCCGGCAACCGTGTCGAGGCCATCCGCCAGTTCAACCAGCTGCGCGACAACCTGCACGCCGAACTCGGCGTTGGGCCGAGTGCGGCGACCATTGCCCTTTACGAGAAGGCGCTGGCCCTCTCCGGCGCCGCCACCGTCAACCCGTCGGAGCGCATCCGCACCTCGCTCGCCTGGGGCCTGGTGCATTTGCAAAGCGGCGAGTTCGACAAGGCAAGCGAGATCGCCAGGCACACCCGCGACCTGGCGCTCGGTGCCGACCTGCCGCGCGAAGTCGGCGAGGCGAGCGCGCTGCTCGGCATCGCCTCGATGATGCGGGCGCAGTGGCCGCAACTGTTCCGCTCAGAATTCATCGAATGGGTTCGCGCCAAACCGGCCTTCGTGCAGCATGTCTTCGATGGCCACCTTTGCCTATGCGAATTCTGCCTCTGCAGCGCCTCGGGCCATGCCGAAGTCGCAGGCCTTGCCCGCGAACTGCTCACCGTGGCCGAGGAGGCCGGATCGAATGCCGGTCGCGGGCTTGCCTGCCTGCTTCTGGGCGAGGCGGCGCTGTTCTCGGGCGACCTCGACGAGGCCGAGCGCCACCTGATCGAGGCCGAGCGGCTGCTGCTTGAGGCGGACGCGGTGGCCGGCCGCGTGCTCGCCATAGAGCGGCTCGCCGAGATCGCGCTCGAGCGCGGCCAGAAATGGCGCGCCAGCCGGCTCATCCAACGCGGTCTCACCGACGCCGAACGCTCATGGCTATCCCCGCACCTGATCATGCGCATGCAGGCGCTGGCCGTGCGGGCGGCGGCGACACCCAAGATGGTGGCGCAGCAGATCCTCGCCGGCGACCGGCTGTTGACCCACGGCGCCTGCCAGCCCTGTTCGATGGCGCTGCGCACGGCCTCCGCGATCGCGCTTGCCGAGGCGGGCGAACTGGACCAGGTCGACCGCCGCCTGAACGACGCCGAGCGCATCGCCGGCATGTGGCATGGCGGCCCCTGGGCGGCTGCCCTTTGGGAAGCGCGCGGTGTGCAGCGGCGGGCGCAGAACCACGAGATCCGCGCGCTCGCCGCCTTCGACGAGGCGGCCTCGCGCTATCAGGAACTTGGCCGCCCGCGCGATCAGGCCCGCTGCCTTGCCCGCATGGGTTCCGAGGGTTGACGGCAAGGAATCGGTTCCTCGTCCTATGACGGATGGCGCGTGGGCTGGTCTCACCCGCGCGGGCCTGTATGATCGCAACGGGAATGCCTGGGAGGAGGCTCGCTCATGCGGCTGGATCAGAATCTCCGTTATTGGAGGACTTGGGCACTCATCGCCGCCATGGTGCTTTGGCCGCAGGCGGCGCCGGCCGACGGCATCACGCCCGAGCGGATCACGGCTGCCCTACCCAAGCTTGAAGCGCTTGCCGAAGCCGCCGTCGCGGACGGTGCCGTACCCGGTCTCGCCATCGCCGTCGTGCACGATGACCAGGTGATCTTCCTTAGGGGTTTCGGCCATCGCGAGGCAGGCAAGCCCGAGGCCGTCGACGCCGACACCGTGTTCCAGATCGCATCGCTTTCCAAGCCGGTCTCCGCCACCGTCGTGGCGGCGCTGGTCAGCGACGGGATCGTGTCCTGGGATTCGAAGATCGCCGACCTCGATCCGGCCTTCCGGCTGGCCGATCCCTATCCAACCAGCCAACTCACCGTCCGCGACCTGTTTTCGCACCGCAGCGGACTGCCCGGGACCGCCGGAGACGACCTCGAGGACATTGGCTACGACCGCGCCGAAATCCTGCATCGCCTGCGGTTCGTCCCGCCATCGTCGAGCTTTCGCGCCGGGTATTCCTACAGCAATTTCGGATTGACGGAGGGTGCCGTGGCGGCCGCGACGCCGACAGGCAAGCCCTGGGAGGAGGTCGCCGAGGAGAAGCTCTACCGTCCGCTTGGCATGGCCTCGACCAGTTCGCGCCATTCGGACTTCGTCAAGCACACGAACCGCGCCGCGCTTCATGTCAAGGTCGATGGCGCCTGGGCCGCGAAGATAGAGCGCGATCCGGATGCGCAGGCGCCCGCCGGCGGCGTCAGTTCCACCGCACGTGACCTCTCGCAATGGGTGCGCCTCATCATCGGCAACGGCGTCTACGCCGGCAAGACACTGATTGCCGCCGATGCGCTGGACCAGACGCATGTTCCGCTGATGGCGCGCGGCAACAATCCCGTCTCTGGAGGTGCCTCGTTCTACGGCCTCGGCTGGAATGTCGAATTCGGCCGGCACGGCCTGAGCTGGGGCCACGCCGGCGCCTTCAGCGTCGGCGCGCGCACCCTGGTGACAGTCTTCCCGAAGGAGAAGCTTGGCATCGTCATCATCACCAACGCCTTTCCGACAGGACTGCCGGAGGGATTGTCCGACAGCTTCGCCGATCTCGTCTTCGACGGCACGGTCGAGAAGGACTGGGTGAAGGCGTGGGACGATATCTATGCAGGCCTGTTCGGCCCGGCGGTGGCGGCAGCCAAGGCCACCTATGCAGCGCCACCTTCCCCGGCGAGGCCGGCCGGACCGGCCAGCGCCTATGCCGGCCGCTACGCCAACGACTTCATTGGCGACGCAATCGTATCGAAAGCGGGAGACGACCTCGTGCTGAGGGTAGGCCCGGCTGCAGCCCGGTCCTATTCATTGACCCATTTCGACGGCGACATTTTCCTGACCTTTCCAGATGCCGAGACCCCGGACAGACCAACCGGCGTGAGCTTCGTCGTCGGCCCGGACGGCAAGGCGTCGGCCATGACCATAGGCTTCCTCGACGACAATCATCTCGGCACGCTGCGGCGCGTGGGCGACTGACCGTCAAATCGAACAGTGCCGGCGGCAGCTCAAGGCGACGGGCCGTACTGGAGCAGTTTGAAGCAATCGCCGTTGCCCGACTTCGCCTGCATCAGGAACGGTTTCGACCGGTCTATCCATTCCTGATGCGACCTCGCATCGGCTTCGATCGCATCGACCGGTGCAAGGCCAACGAAGCTGCGCCCGTGGCTGAAGAGCCAGCACGCACGGCCGAGAAACCTCCTGCTGCGCTGGCGCAGGAGATCGGCATCGTAGAAGACGTCAAGCACCTCGTGCTTGATCTTGCGCCCCGTTTCAGGATTGGCGATCGCAAGCTCGACCGGCTGGCCGCCGATCGCATCCTGCAGGTCCTTGTAGTCGAGGGCGAGCTGGGTGGTGGCATATTTGATCTCGCTCTCGTCACGCACGATGTCGAACCACAGCGTGGGGTCGAGCTCGTTGACGACGAACGACGATTCGAAATCGCGTGACAGGTTGAGGACGTCGAAGTCCCGGACGTCGATGTCGCGCTCGACCAGCGCGATCTCGCCGACCTGCTTGCCGAGCTGCGCCCCCTGCGCTCCGATCGCGGCGTTGGTTCCACCAAGTTCGGGGCTGACGTAGGCCCCGCCTTCATCCAGCAGAGCGTCGAATTGGCCAAGCGATCCGACGATGGGGGCGCCGTGGGCGATGCGTGCCGCCAGCTTGGCCAGAACCTGCTGGAGTTCCGCTTCGCGTCTGCGCTGGTCTTGGTAGTTCTGCTGGAAAAAGAAGATGAACAGCGACACGCCGATGCCGATCAGGATCACGCCCAGCTGCGAAAAGATGTTGCGATAGTATTCCAGCAGCTTTTCGCGGTGGCGCACGTCGTCGCGCACGCTGTGGGCGACGCGCAGATTGACGATCAGCGACAGGATCAGCAGGCCGGCGCCAACCAGGATGAGGCCGCCGATGAGCAGGTAGCCATGGCCCGTATTGAAGTCCATCTGTTTTCCCTGAAACCCCCGGGCTGCGCAGAATACTGCGCAGAATAGTTCTATTTTGCTTAAATACCTATGGGCTCGCGTCGACGGGCCTGCGGCATGCAGGTGGTTGACCCGCCTGGCCATCCGGCCGATAGCTCCGCCAGAAATTGCCCCCGAGATATCAGATGACTTCAGACGCCAACTTTTCCGATGCAATCGAGCGCTTCGACACCTCCGACGCCATTTGGCAGACCGACGTCCGCGCCGGCGTGCGCCATGTGCGCGATCTCGCGCCCCTGCCGCTGTCGCCGGGCGAGCGCGCGGCGGCGCAAGCCGCCGCCGCGAACCACAAGGTGCGCATCCCGAAAACCTATCTCGACCTGATCGACTGGAACGACCCCGCCGATCCGATCCGGGCGCAGGTCATCCCGTCGCCGGACGAACTCGTGGAGCAGGAGGGCGAGCTCGACGATCCGATCGCCGACCACGCGTTCAGCCCGGTGCCGCGGCTGACGCATCGCCATGCCGACCGCGTGCTGTTGTTCCCGACCTATCAATGCGCGGTCTATTGCCGGTTCTGCTTTCGCAAGGAATCGCTGACCTCGATCGGCCGCGGCTATACGCGCGAGGCGCTGGAGCCGGCCTTGGCCTACATCGCCGATCACCCCGAAATCGGCGAGGTGATCCTGACCGGCGGCGATCCGCTGTCGCTGCCGGACAAGGCGCTGGCTGAAATCCGCGCCCGCATCGAGGCGATCGCGCATGTGCGTCTCTTACGTATCCACACGCGCGTGCCGGTGGCGCTGCCCTCGCGCATCACGTCGGGGCTGGTCACGGCCCTGCAGGGCCGGCTGATGGTCACGGTCGTCACCCATTTCAACCATCCCCGGGAGATCACCGAGGTCACCGAAGCTGCCTGCCGCACCTTGCGGCAAGCCGGCTTCGTGCTGCTCAACCAGAGCGTACTCTTGAAAGGCGTCAACGACACGGTCGAGGTGCTGGAGGAACTCTGCCGCGAGCTGATGTACCGGCTCGGCGTCAAACCCTACTACCTGCACCATGGCGACCTTGCGCGCGGCATGGCCCACCGCCGCACCACCATCGCGCAAGGCCAGGCGCTGGCCGCCGCGCTGCGCGCCCGCCTGTCGGGCATCTGCAACCCCGTCTATGTGCTCGACCTGCCGGAAGGCGGTGGCAAGGTGCCGATCGGGCCGTGTTATGTCGAGGCGCAGGACGGCACGGACTGGCGCATTCGCGGGCTGGATGGCGAGGTGAGGGGCTATGCGGAGCTTGTCGACGGACCCTAAGCTTGGGTTCCTCGCCCCAACGGAGCGGGGGAAAGGCGGCCGCGAAGCGGGCGAAGAGGAGGCGTCGTAGAGCTCTGCCTTCTCAAGAGCGCAATTTGCTTAGGTCAGCGCCATTCCCCTCCGGTTCGGCTTCGCCGAGCCACCTCTCCCCCATGACATGGGGGCGAGGAACCCAAGCCTTGTGGCCACTGAGCACTTGAATTCGATTATTTCATAAAAATCTTGTCGCACCGGGAATAAAGGCCCGCCCTGCCGGGTCTTCCCTTCAGCGAGGCCATTCGCCCGGCCCGCAACCCGAAGAAACGAAACAAGGACCTACGATAATGACCAAGCTCGCTCTCAGCGTGGCTGCCATGCTGCTTGCCTCGAGCGCTGCCTTTGCCGGCAGTGACCACGGCGCAAACAACGCCAATTCACCGGTCGCCTCCGTCGACACCAACGCCACCGCGTCGATCCCCTACATTGCACCTACAGACGGCGTCGACACCAAGGTCACGACCGGGCCGCGGCACGCGACGACGCAATCGAATGCGAGCGAACCAGGCCAAGGCATCTGGGGTCGTTGAGTTCGCCGGGGGTCAAGACCCGAATCCCAACAGTTCGGACCTCAACCGCATCGGGATGGCCTGGGGCTTGGCCCTCCATCATCCCTTCCGCACCCACCAACAGAGGAGACCACCATGTCCAGCATGACACGACGCACACTGCTTGGATCCGCCGCTGCCGCTGCCGCCTTCGGCCTTGCCGGCAAGCTTGAATTCACCCGACCGGCCTTTGCCGAAACGCCAGTGGAGCCGACAGTCGGCTTCTACAAATACAAGGTCGGCGACATCGAGATCACCGCCATCTACGATGGCATCTGGCGCAAGCCGCATGACCCGGCCTTCATCAAGGATGTTTCGGTCGACGATACCAAGGCAGCACTCGCCAAGGCGGGGCTGACCACAGACTTCATGCCCATCCCGCTCACCGTCGTCGTGCTCAAGATGAACGGCAAGCTGATCATGATGGATGCCGGGTCTGGTGTCGGCCAGTGGCAGACCAACGCCACCCACCTGCCGGCCAACATGGCTGCAGCCGGCATCGACTACAAGGCGATCGACACCATCATGATTTCGCATTTCCACCCCGACCATGTCTGGGGCCTGATGGAAAAGGGCACCAACGCGCCGGTTTTCCCGAATGCCGAGCTCATCGTCAACGCCACCGAATACAATTGGTGGACCGATCCCGGCCGGTTGGCAAAGCTGCCCGAGGGCCGCAAGCCGGCGGGCAAGCGCATCGCCGAAAACTTCCCCAAATGGAAAAACTGGAAGCTGGTCGAGGACGGCGCCGAGGTGGCGCCCGGCATCCATATCATCGCCGCGCCCGGGCATACGCCCGGCCACTCGGTCTACCTGGCCAACTCCGGCAACGAGCAGATCATGACCTCGGCCGACACCATGTATGTGCCCGCCCTTCTGGCGCCGCATCCAGAATGGCAGGGCAGCTACGACCAGGACGGGCCAACGGCGATCACTACGCGCCACAAGATCATCGACCGCGTGATTGCCGACAACATCCGCATCTCGGGCTCGCACTTTCCATTCCCTGGCACCGGCGTCTTCGTCAAGGACGGCAACGCCTACGGCTTCACTCCGGTCCAGATCTGAGGCCGTTTGGAAACTCCACTCTGGCGGCCATCTGAAGGCGTTTTCTGCGCTTCCGTTGCTCACGGACCGGACGTTCTGCTGCGCTGCGGTTCTCGAAACCACCATCAGCTGACTCGCCAGAGCGAATTTCGAACGTCTTCTCAACGCTAGCACTCAACCCAAGCGAGAAAGACAATGAAACATTCTGTTTTTGGCAAACATGCCCTGTTCGGCCTGCTCGGCGCCGTTGCGGTGCTGACCGTGGTTCCGGTCGCGACCATCATGCCCGCCTATGCCGTCGACGACATCGAGGGCGCTAACGCGCCTGACCTCACCGCCGTCAAGGCCAAGATCGAGGCCAAGGACTATACTGGCGCGCTGGCCCAGCTGCGCGACCTGGCGCAGGACACACAGCAGCCCGACGTCTACAATCTGCTCGGCTTCACGCTGCGCAAGACCGGCGACTACAAGACCGCTTTGACCTACTACACCAAGGCGCTGGAGCTGAAGCCCGACCACAAGGCCGCCCGCGAATATCTGGGCGAGCTCTATGTCGAGACCGGCGACATGGCCAAGGCCAACGAACAGCTGGCGTCGCTGGAAAAACTCTGTCCGGCCGGCTGCGAGGAACTGTCGGACCTGCAGAAGGCCATCGACACCAAGGTGACGAAGTAGGGCCCAGAGGGCTGTTCCTCGCTCCCACGAATGTGGGGAGAGGTGGCTCGGCGAAGCCGAGACGGAGAGGGGGCTTGGCGCCGCGCCATCCCTCTTAAGCACCATAGTTTGGGCGCTCGTGGCTGGCGCCCATTGCCGGAGCCGGCATCCCCTCCCTTGCGCTGGCTCCGGCCTTTTTCAATCAGACGCTTGGCAGCGCCATTGCGCCTGTCCGACCGGACGCGGCGCCTGCCTGTTAGAAAAATTGGAGCCCGACCATGACACCGACTGAACTTGCCGCGAAGCTGCACCTCCTCGCCACGAAGCTATACGCTGGGGATGTGACCCTCCTTGCCGGCCGCCTGCTGCTTTCCCTGCTCTTCCTGCATGAAGGCCTGACACTGGCCACCCATTTCGACGGCGCCGCCAAGGCGATAGCCGCGCTGGGCGTCAGCCTGCCGCTGTTTGTTGCCACGGTTGCGCTGCAATTGGGGGCAGGGCTCTCGGTCGGGCTGGGCCTTTTGACGCGCCTGGGCGCCATCGGTCTCGGCCTGTTCTGCCTGGCAACGGCGACACTCTTCCACACCAACTTCGCCAACCAGAACGAATTGCTGCATTTCGAAAAGGATCTCGCCATTGCCGGTGGCATGTTCGTGCTGGCCATATCAGGCGCCGGCAGGATTTCGCTGGACAGGGTGCTCACTGGTTTCGTGAAGCCCCGGCGTGGCGACAAAGACACCGTAGACGCGCTCATGGCGGCCTATCCCCAGCACGGCGAGACCAGCCTGCCGATCTGAAATTGCCATCACATTGCGCTCCCGGGCAGCGTTCTACGCGCTTCCCGGCCGCATTCAACGCAGAATTCCACGTTTGCGGTGGTTGGTACCACGCGCCGTCCCACGCCGGTGCAAACACCACGGCCCTATGAATTGGCCAACAGCGTACGAAGGACCAACACGACCGTACGCTGAAGCTGCCGCCGCAAATCCGTAGGCATCGCGGTTGGCTGGTTTCGCCCGAGAGCAATCAAGGGAAGGCCTCATGAACGCGGTGCGGGCGGCGCGTTGGGGCCAAATGTCAACTTTCAAAGATGGAGCTTGAAATGAAAAAGATCGTTTTGGCCATTGCCACGGTTTTGCTTGCCTCCGGCACGGCTTTTGCCGGCAGCGACAACTATGGCACGGACTACATCCCTGGCCCCGACGCCTATCCGAGCAGCAGCGTCTACCATTCGATGGGGTCCGATGGCGCCAATGCGCTCGACCTCGGCGGCACGAAGAGCATCGGCACCGCCAACAGCGCGCCGGCCCCGGGAGGAAGTGCGAACTCCGACATGTCAGCCGGCTATGGCCAGGGAATCTGGGGGCACTGACAACAAGGCCGGCCGGGAACGGCCGACATCCAGGCGGTGGGCTCGCCCGCGGCCTTGAATGACCTCGTGGTCTGGCCAGCGCTGCCCAGCGCCATCCCAGCAAAATGACCCACGATCACGCAGATTCTTTGGATCGTTCGGGTCGGCGCGGCGTTCTTCCCTGACGCAACGGAGGAATGATCATGGGCGACGAACGGCATGAGAAGATCCAGCAGCGCGCATACCAGATCTGGGAACGCGAAGGGGGCGGGGATCCCGAGCGGCACTGGCATCAGGCCGCGGCCGAGATCGATAGGGAGGCGGCGCTGCCGCTGACGGCAGGCGATGCGCTGCCGGAAACAGGCGAGATCGCCAGCTCCGACGTCCTGGCGGTGGAGGCGCTGGCGATGCGCACCGGCATATCGGGCGACGAGGCGCAGGAGCTGATCGACAGGCTGGGCCACGACCGAGCGGCGGTCGAGCAAGCCGCGCGCAACCTCGGGGGCAAGCGGCGGTCCTAGGGAGAGACGGATGATAAGGAAACTCAAGGACGGAAAATACCGCCTCTATTCACGCAAGAAGGACGAAAAGACCGGCAAGCGCCGCAACCTCGGCACGTTTGACACGCGTGAGGCGGCGGAGAAGCATGAACGCGGGGTGCAGTATTTCAAGCGGCACTGAGGGGTGGTGGGTCACGCCGTGACCCATTTCCACCATCCGCACGAGACTTAAACCGCCTCTTGGTCAACAAACGCCAAGACGACCACGCGCGGAGCAACGCAGTAAGCGAGGCTGACCTTGCGGCCCCCCTTGGTCGTCGCTCGGCCCGTGTAGAGGTCCACTTCTATATCCTCATAGCCAAGGACCTCGCGATCGAGCGGATAGACCGCCTTGTAGACCGCTTCCTTGGCGCAAAACAGCACGCGACCGGCAAGATGCGGGTCCGCGGCGTCTGTCCGGTCCGCACGGGTTGCGACCAGCGCGAAGATGTCATCGGGCAAGGGTTGGGCGGGCTCGACGTCGATGCCAAGGGAGCCGATGTCGGCAACAGGCGCAACCGCCGCTACGGCCATTTCGTCGTCATGGGCGAGCGAACCGGTTATCCCGCCGGGCCAGACCGGCGTGCCGGATGGCGCGCGCAGGATGGCGAAGTCGTTGACACCAACATCCGCCAGCAGTCCGTGTGCGATCCAGCGGGCCGCTCCGCTTGCGCGCCGCATGGCCGGCTGGCGCGCGAGGATGGAGCGTGCCTCCTCGGGCAGCAGGTGGGCCTCGTCTCCGTCTTGTATGACCCGGCATCCGATCCGGACACTTTTGGGCGCGATGGCGACCATCGCCTGCAGCAGGGATGTTTGCGCAAGCGCACTTTCAGGGGAGGGCGGCCGCGTCAACGATCATCCGCCGCGAAGGCGAGGTCGGCGATCATTTCTCCATCCTCGTCGAGCCTTTGTTCCACGAAACCGGCGGCACTGTAGAGCTGTCGTGCTGCTTCATTGCGGGGTTCGTAGCAGATTGAAACGTGCCTAATGTGGCCGAGCTTTCTGATTTCGTCCAGCACTTCACGCAACGCAGCCTTGCCGTAGCCTCTGCCCTGCCACGTGCGGTCGATCATGAAGCGGTAGATCCGCGCTTCGTCGTCATCCTGCGGCGCCTCGTACATCAGGAAGCCGACGACACGATCCCCAGCCATCACGACGCGGGGCTGCGCGTCCCTGTCAGACCTGGCTTCGTCCAGGGACTCCGCATTGCTGGCGACGAGATCCATCTGGTCGGGGGCCAGTTGCAGGGACATGACCAAGGCCTGGTTGGCCTTGGTCAGGGTGGCGAGAAGAATTTCTGCGGCCTTCAAGCCGATGCCCTGGAGCCATCGTCCGTGACCGGCTCCACGAACCGATGCAGCTTGGCCGGATTGCCCCGCCAGATGGAGTTGGGCTCCAGCTCTTCGCCCTTCATCACGAAGGAGTCGACGTCGACCATCGATCCCTCGCCCATCACGACGCCGTAATGGACGAATGCGGAAGGTCCAAGCGTGCAGCCCTTGCCGATGCGGATGTAGTCGGACTTGAACGCGCCTTCTTCCAGCGAATGGGCCTGGATGACGCAGCCTTCATTGAGCGTGACGTCATCGCCGATCTCGACCAGCGAACGCTCGGTCAGGTTGCTGCCGCCGTCATAGACCCGCTTGCCGACCTTGACGCCCAGCATGCGCAGGATCATCGGCCGGAACGGCGTGCCGGCAAACAGGCGCACGATCGGCGAATCCGCAAGCTTCCAGTGGCGTTCGTGGCGCCAGAAGGCGACGTCGTAGATCGTCGTCATCTGCGGCTTCAGCCTGCGAAAACCAAGGCTTGCCCGCTCGACAAGGATGTAGAACGGAATGGTGATCGCGGACGTCAAAAGCACGGCGACGAAGAGGGCGACCTCCGCCCATTCGGTATAGTAGTTCAGCGCGCGGTCCCAGATCGCCAGTGTGGCGAACAGCATGACCCATTGCGTTGCCACGAACAGCAGGATCGTCACCATATTGTGGCGGTTCTTCAGTGGGATGCGCCGGCGGCGGTCGTCCTCGTCGACACCCGCGATGAGTTCCTTGTCGCGGTTCACCATGCGCGGGATTTCAAAGGACGGCGAACCGAGAAGGCCGACATTCTCGCGCAGCGGCCCATCGATGGGGATCATCACCTTGGTGCCGAGCAGCACGTTGTCGCCCGTGCGTCCATCCGGCGGGTAATAGATGTTGTTGCCGAGATAGTTGCGCTCGCCTATCCGCGTCTGCTCGAGCCGGAATGCGGAGGCGGATTTGTGCATGTTGATCATGAAAAGTCCGTCCGACACCATGGTCTCGGTGCCGATCTCGCACAGGAGCGGGTTTTCGTGCTGCTGGTTGCTGCCGAAGTTGGAACCGGTCTGCACCACCTTGTTGAGGTTCCAGCCGATGGCGCGCATGTAGTGCACGATTGCCGAACTGTCGCCGAACAGGAGGCCGAGGACGCGGGAATTGCTCGAGAATTCGGCGACCGTCTGCAGCCAGTAACGGAAGCCGTAAAGCGTATAGGTGCGGCCGGGCTTCAGGATCAGGCTGAACAGGCGCGGCACCAGCGTTGCCGCGAGAAAGGCCACGGCGATGTAGCCAAAAAGCGTGACCGTGGTGCCGATCGCGACAATGCCGATGGTCTCCTGATAGTCGTCGCCGACGTTCTCCCAATAGCTGTGGAACAATAGCGGCAGCGGGGTGACGATGGCAAACAGGCCAATCAGCTGGACCGCTTCGAAGAGGAAGCGCCGGATGTTGGAAGGATCGACGTTGCGCACCTTGCAATAGTCCGCAGTGGTCGGCACGGCCGGCGATCCATGCCAGCGTTCGCCGTCGGGGATGCTTTGCCCGCGGTGCAGCGAGGACGAATGGCCGAGCTGGGCGCCGTCGCCGATGCTGGTGTCGATGTCGAGCGTCGAGCCCACCCCGACGAAGGCATCGCGGCCGATGGTCAACGGGCCGGTGTGGATGTAGCCGGACTGGGCCCTGAAGCCGAGGATCATCGATTCCTTGCGCAGGATGGTGTTGGCGCCGATCGAAATGAGGTCGGTGCAGACGGGCACCGATTTCGATTCGATGACGGCGTTCTTGCCAAGTTTGGTGCCGAGAAGCTGTAGATAGAAACTGTAGAGCGGGCTGCCCCGGAACAGCACGACGGGTGCGGTTCGGATCAATGTCTTGACGACCCAGAAGCGGTAGTAGCGCAGGCCCCAGATCGGAAACGCCTCGGCCTTCCAGCGGCCGATGAGGACCCATTTGGCGATGACGGCGAAGCCCGACATGCCGAAGAACACGGCGGCCGAAAGCGCCACGCAGCGCAAATAGAGCTGCAGCGGATTGTCGAGCGCGTCATACATCCAGTTGAGGCCGTCATTGAACGCCCACAGCGCCACATAGCTGTAGAGTCCGTAGAACAGGAGCTGCGCCGCGCCGCAGGTCCAGTAGGCAAAATTCGACGCCTTGCGGGTGAGAACGCGCTCATTGGTGGCCGTCGTCATCCCTTCCGCCACGCTTAGGTGTTTGGCGAGGCGCGCCACGGTCGGATAGAGATAGATGTCGCGCATCGACGTCGTCGCCCATTCCTTCCTGGTGCGCACGCGCGCGCAGAAATGGGCCATGAGCAGCGAATTGGCGCCGAGATCGTCGAAGAAATTGTCCTCGACGGACACCTCGTCGAATTTCAGCACCGCAGCCAGTGCGTCGGCCAGGAAACGCTCGTCGTCATTGCCGGGCGGCACCATCGCGCGATCGGCCGAAAGCCGAAGGCTTGTCGGTTTCGGCAGCTGGCGAAGGTCGACCTTGTTGGAGACCGTCATCGGGATCGCCGGCAGTTCCTCCAGGTAGGAGGGCACCATGTAGTCCGGCAGGCGTCGCTTCATCACCTGGGCGAGATCGGCGCGGGAAATCGCCGGCAGGCCTGGTTTTGGCGCGTAGTAGGCAACGAGTTCGACGCGACCGGGCTCGATCTCCCAGGTGGTGACGGCAGCCTGCGCGATCTCCGGCTGGTCCAGCAGCACCGCCTCGATCTCGCCGAGTTCGATGCGATAGCCGCGGATCTTCACCTGGGTGTCGATGCGCCCGTTATACTCGATCTCGCCCTTGTCGTTGATGCGGCCAAGGTCGCCCGTCCGGTAGATGCGCTGCGACGGGTTGTTGGGCAGGCCGAGGAAATCGGCGATGAATTTCTGGTGCGTCAGATCCGGCCGGTTGAGATAGCCGACCGCAAGCCCGATGCCGGCGATGCCGATCTCACCCAGTTCACCAGGCTCCGCAAGCTGCGGCAGCGAAGCGTCGAGAATGACGATCGAGTAGGTCGGCAACGGCGCGCCGATCGTCACCGGACTGTCGGGCGTCAGCGCGCCCATGGTTGCGGTGACGGTGGCTTCGGTCGGGCCATAGGTGTTGAGAATCTGCCGCCCCGGCTTCGACCAGCGCACCACCAGATTGTGCGGGCAGGCCTCGCCGCCCACCAGCAGTGTGCGCAGGCTGGGCACGTCGCTCGCCATCGACGACAACAGGGTCGGGCTGCAGGCCATGGAGGTGATGTCATGGAGCCGCAGGAAATCCGCCAGTTCCTCGCCGACGAGAGGCATCTGGCCTGGCGCCGGCACGACCGTCGCGCCGGCGACAAACGGCACCCAGATCTCTTCGGAGGAAAAGTCGAAGGCGATGGTCATGCCCTGGTAGACACGATCGCCCGGCCGGTATCCGTAGGATGCGGCGGCGACGCGGATGAAGTTGACGAAGCTCTGGTGCTTGATGACCACGCCCTTGGGCTTGCCGGTGGTGCCAGAGGTGTAGAGGATGTAGCAGGTGTCGTCCGATACAGCGGTCCTCGCATCCGGCTTCAGCGGCGCGCTCGACTGTTTGGAGATCTCGGTGGCGGCGCTGTCGATCAGCAGGTGGGGAACGGGCAGTTGATCGGCTCGCGACGCGTAGGCGGCGATGGTGACGATCAGGCTGACGCTGGCGTCTTCGATGATGAGCGTCATCCGCTCCTGAGGAAACGCGGTGGCCAGCGGCACGAAGGCCGCGCCTGCCTTCATAACCGCCAGCACGGCAACATAGGTCTCCGCCGACCGGTCGAGAATGAGCCCAACCCGGTCACCCCTTCGCACGCCTCGCTTGACCAGCAGGCGGGCGAACTGGTTGGCACGGTTGTCCAGCTCCTGATACGTCCAGACCCGCCCGTCGGAGATCACCGCCGGCAACGCGGCAAATGTCTCGGCGAGCTCTTCGAAGACGGTATCGAGCCGCTCACCGGGTTGCCCCTGCCGGGCAAAGTCGGCGCCCGTCAGGATCTGGCCGCGTGCGCGCCTTCCGGAGCCGTGAGTGGCCTCCACGAGCGCATCGACGATTGCCAGGCCAGTTTCCGGCTGGCTGTCCGGTCTTGCCGCGTCCAGTTCGGCGATATCGAAACCTTGGTCCATTTGCATACTTTCCCGTCTTGGCCGGGCAACGCCCAGCGCGGCCAATTTCCGGCCGCCGCGGGATGGTTATGCCATCCGATCTTTTCGCCAGTTTTTCCGAACTGTTGAATATTGTTTCTGGATTGTGTCTGGGCGCTCTTCTTGCCCTCCGCCTCAGGGCTCCGAACTCAGGTCAACAAAGGCCTGACGACGGCCAGTCCGGCGGTGTCGGCGGCTTTTGCGCCGGGGGCTTTCGATAGGAATTTATTCTTGACATGGTGAGGGCAGCTATGCTATGCATTCGTCCATGGTGCTGATTTGCGCCAATGACCCGCCGCACAGGCGGGTTTTTGCGTTTGATGCTTCGTCAACCAATGCGCCGGCGCCCGAAGGAACCCGCTTGGATTTGTTGCGCTGCTCTCCCTTGTTGGTCCTTGGGGGAGGGTGAAGCCTCCGCCGTCGAGCTCCACGGCGCCCCCCTCTGGCCTGCCGGCCATCTCCCCCACTTGTGGGGAGATTGGCAGCTTCGGCGCCGGCGTTTAGCGAAAGCGGAAGTACCGGCCAATCTCCCTTCTTGCGGGGGTTGAGAAGTGGTCCGCGAAGCGGACGGAAAGCCAATTGCTTGGCTTTCCGAACGACGAACGCCCGGCAGGGCAGAGGGGGGCGCCGTAGGGCGCCACCTTCGCGAAGCGGCCGAGGAGCACGAGCGCGAGGTGCAGTATTTCAAGTGGCATTGAGGGGAGGGGCTGCCGAACATTGCGGTGCCGGGAAGGAGTTTGAAAACAATCGAACGCAACCTGAAGCCAAATTGAGACATAACTGAAACACATAGGCGCGACAGGCGACATGCATGCGAAACACCCCGGGCGCATGGTCGAGGCTCACCCAGACCAGAACCAGAGGAGCGCGCCGATGACACCCGACCAGATTCGACTTGTCCAGGATAGTTTTCGTGAGGTCGTCCCGATCCGTGCGGCTGCCGCCGCCTTGTTCTATGAACGCCTGTTCGCGATCGACGGGACTCTTCGGGCGCTGTTTCCGGTGAGAGACATGACCAAGCAAGGCGCCAAGCTGATGGCGAGCCTGGGCTTCGTCGTGCATGGACTGGATCGTGCCGAAACCATTCTGCCCACCGTGCGCGAACTCGCCAAGCGTCACGTCACCTACGGTGTTGAAGAGCATCATTACCCGATCGTCGGGCAAGCGCTGATCGAGACGCTGGCGGCCGGCCTCGGCCCCGCTTTTACACCGGCGGTGCGGGAGGCCTGGGAGGCAGCCTACGGCTTGCTCGCGAGTGTCATGATCGCGGCCGCCCGTGAGGTCCAACTCGCGGCGTGAGGGCTGGCGCGCATGATCTGACGACGCCCGGAATTGTCATGCGTGCACGGCGGCGAGAAGCATGAGCGCGAGTTGCAGTATTTCAAGCGGCATTGAGGGGTCCAGCTGTTCGCCGGGCAAGCCGCAGGCCTGGCGGCGACGCTCTACTGCGGCGTCCCTGCACTCTGCCAAAGCCAGATAGCGAGCGAGCCGGATCGCCCGCGGATCTGTGTTTCCACGGGTCCCTTCAGGGTACCGGATTTGAACAATGCGCAATCGCGGCCGGCGGCATCGAGCATTTTGTCGCTCACCGCGACCTCGGCGTCCTGGTCGGCTGCGATCTCCATCAGGCGGCTGGCAACGTTGACCGTGTCACCGATGGCCGCGATGTGCTGACGGCCTTCGCCGCCGAGCCGAGAGGCTACGATCGTTCCGTGGTGGGCTCCAATCTTGAAGCCGAGCCGGGATGCGGTCGGTGCAGGCAACGACGCCAGCCAATCGTTGGTGCGGCTGGAGAGCCCCACGCAACAGCGGGCGGCATTGAAGGCGTCATTTGCCGACGGTTCCGGCAGGCCGAACAGGATCATGGCTCCGTCACCCATGAAACTGGTGACGACGCCGCCGCAACGCGTCACTTCCTCGCCGACCAAGGCATGAAAACTGTTCAGGAGTTCGCGTGTGGCGATCGGTCCCAATGTTTCACTCAGTCCGGTGAAGCCGGACAGGTCGATGAACAGGATGGCGGCGTCTGTCCGGACGGGCTCCGAGAGGAAGTCGCCATGCTTGGCCAGCCACTCCCCCATGCCTGGGGCTTCAACGCGTTGAAGCAATTGGCTCTGCGTTGCGAAAAATTGCGCCCGGCTCCTGCCCAGCCAAAGCTGCGCGGCCCCGAACAGGATGGCCGGCGGAATGGCGGCGGTCATCGGCAACGCGGCGCTCAGCCAGATGTGGTGCAGGAAGGCGGTCATGTTGACCACCAGCCAGATCAGGACCACGCCGGCGACCGCGGCGAGGCCGCCGGCGTTTCGCCGCCATGCCAACAGCCCGACAAGAACCATTGGCAACACCACTGCAAAGCCGGCATCCGCAAGCCGGACATACTGGTCTCGCACGACTGCATCGCCGGCCATCAGATGGGCAATCGCCGTCGACATGACTTCGACGCCCGGGAGGATGGGATCGAACGGTGTCGGGTAAACATCGCCGGTGCCGGTCGCAGTGGCTCCGATCACCACAATTCGGTCCAGGATCGTGCGGGGATCGAGTTGGCCCTCCAGCACGGTCGCCGCGCTGATCGTGCGGATCGTGCCGCGCGGGCCATAGAAGGTCAGAGGCAGGATGTGACCAATGTCGGTCCGGATCGAGCGTCCGCCCAGCGATAGATGATCGGCGGCGATTTCTGGATCCCCTCCTGCTGCCATGGCGGCAACACGCAAGGGGAAAGACGTTTCCAGCCGATCTCCGGCCCGAAACAGCAACGGCACGAAGCGGGGCGTTCCCGTCTTGTCGGTGGCCACGTTCACGACGCCGACCGCTGCGGCATCCGAGAACGCTTTCAGCGGCCACAGGAACCGCTCGGCATTCGGCACGCCGGCGATGGGTCCGTCGCCCTTGGCCACCGTCCATTGTTCACCTCCGGGATAGACCGCCGCGGCAGCGATGACGCTCGCACTCCCGCTCAGCGAACGCGCGAGCGCCTCATCGTTGTCCTTTTCCCCCGGATCGACCAGCAGCAGGTCGAGCGCAATGGCCTTCGGTCCAAGCCGCGCGATCGTATCGACAAGCCGGGCAAGCGTGGCGCGGCTGAGGGGATATGCACCCTCGCGCCGCACCGCCTCATCGTCTATCGCGACAATGGTGATCAGCTCCGGCGGCTTTGCCGTTCCTCGAACGAGCGTTCGAAGATCGGTCATCGTTGCTTCGACGCGGTCGAGAAACCACAGATTGCCGCGCCAGTGCGCGAAGCCCAGGCCGGCGCCCCAAAGACCCGCCAGGATGAGCGCGATCAGCGTCGGAAGCGCTCGCCGGCTCACTGCGGCTCACTGGCCGAAACGGGCCAGCAAGGCGGAAACGCGCTTGGCGGGCCAGCGCTTGACGGTCAGTGGTCCTGTTCCGGCGTCGACGTCGACGCCGTCGCCCGGCGCCAGCACCACGCCGGCTCTGGACGCGGGCCGGTTCACGGCGACGCGGCCTCTGAGGACGAAGACAGACGTCTTGCCCCCGCCGACGTCGACCGCCCATTTGGTGCCTCGCGCCGCGGCGATCGCCTGTGGGGTGACAACAGCGAAGCCACCCGGGATCGACCCGGCTGGAGCATCGAGCAGCAGCGCCTTGCGCCGCAACCTGACCGTATCGACCTTGCCGTTTCGATCGCGGTCCGCCAGCGTGAACCGAGCCCCACCTTCGACAATGATGGTAAGGCCTTCCTGACACCTCAGGGTCTGTCGGGACGTGCCGCCCTCCGGCGCGAACGCACACCCCGCGCCCTGCGCCAGGGCGGCATCCACCCAGAAGACACCGGCAAACAGGCCAGCCACCAGGCTACGGAAAAATCGGTCCCTTGCGCTCATCGATGTCCCCCTTGCTCTTGTAAATTGCTCCTGCAAAAATCCGCGGCAAGAATCTTGCGCCGCCAGCCTGGCGGCGTACGTGCGAACCGGCACTTGCAGCCGTGTTGAGCTGAGGGGTGCCGACCGGCGATCCTAGCACGACAAACCTGCTCCGACACCAAGCAAGGCCCCGGCCGCGATGCGAATGTCGATCAGGCGGCGACGTTTACCGCCAAGGACCCGGGGCGAGGTGCTGGAGGGACCGGCAATGACGGAGCGCCCCACGCAAGAAGGGCGAAAAACCCGGCAAGCGGGAGGGGCCTTTCGACACTCGTGAGGCGGTCGAGAAGCACGAGCGTAAGGTGCAGGCGTGTATTGACGTTCGTCGCGGCGAGCGGCGAGTCAAATTTCACTGACCATTATCTTGTTGAAGTCGGTGCCGATCGGAGAGCGTCTACAGTCTTGGGTTCGGACCAAAAGTGGACAGACCGTTGACGGCGGACTGAAGCAACGCACCATTTTCCACTTTGAGGCGAAATAATTCTCAACTATGGTCCGCCAGGCTCAAGGCAGTGGGGATTGCCGATGGTTTTATCACGCAGGGGGGTCGTGCTCGGCGGCCTGGCGCTGGTCGCGGTCGGTGCAACCGGCAAAAGTGTTCAAGCCGCGACGGCAAAATCCTATTTCGCCGGTACTGCCAGCGACAACAATTTTGTCTATCGCAAGACCAACTTCGCCAAGATCGACAAGAGATGGCATCGCCAGATCGTCAAGTATTTCAGCAGCGAGCCGGTCGGCACCGTCGTGGTCGACACCCGCCACCACTTCCTCTACCTCATCATGGAAAACAAGACCGCCATCCGCTACGGCGTCGGCGTCGGCAAGGAGGGCTTCAAATGGTACGGCCGCGCGACGATCGACCGCCGCGCGCTGTGGCCGCAATGGGTCCCGCCCCCCGAAATGCGTAAGCGCAGGCCGGAGCTACCGCCCATGATCGCAGGCGGCGCGTCCAACAATCCGCTCGGGCCGCGCGCGCTCTATCTGTACCGCGACGGCGCTGACATCGGCTACCGCCTGCATGGCACGCTGGAGCCATGGAGCATCGGCACCGACGCTTCCAGCGGCTGTATCCGCATGTTCCCGGAAGACATCATCGACCTCTACCAGCGGTGCCCGATCGGCACCGCGGTGGAGGTCCTGCCGCACATCGCCGACCAGGCGCCCGCTTCCACCACTGTCGAATGATTGGCGCCTCATGAGCCGCATGATTGAAAACACGCGCCGGCTGCTCGCCGCCAGCCTGCTGGTGCTGGCCGCATCCTGCTCGACCAGCAACACGCTGGCCCCTCCCACGCCCGACGTCACCAACGCCGAGGTTGCCGGCTTCCAGAACGTGCAGCCGGGCAGCGAGGAGGATTTTATCCTCAATGTCGGCCGCCGCATCTATTTCACGCAAGGTTCGGCCGCGCTCGATTCTGTCGCCAAGGCCACCCTCGACACCCAGATCGCCTGGTTGGCAAAGAATCCGCGCTGGCTGCTCAAGCTGCAGGGTTTCGCCGACGATCCCGGCGCGAGCGAAACAGCGCTGTCGCAGAAGCGCGCCGATGCGGTGATGGACTACCTCGCCGCCGGCGGCATAGACCGCAACCGCATGTGGGCCAAGGGCTACGGCAAGGACAGGCTCGTCCGCGACTGCCCCAACTCCGCCTGCAGGTCGCAGAACCGCCGCGTTGTGTCTAATTTGCGCGATGAGAGGGACGAGTCGTAGGGGCTGCTGTTTTGCTTGTCACCAAATCAGAGTCTCACAACGCGACGACGGCATGGCTGCTTTGCGCCTCATGTCGGCCGAAGAGATTGGCTTAACCGCTGTCACCGGCGCCACACCAGAGCGGGAATCTACCCGTCTCTGCACTCCTACCTGTATCATCCGCCGCCGCCCGCTTTGGATTCCGGCATGACTTGCAGCAACGGCTGCGGCGACACTGCGATCTCTCCCGTGAAGGGCCGATCGTGGGCGAGAATCAAGAGAACGGATGCCGCCACGCCCGTCGCAAAACTTCCAAGAGCGATCGCCGATGCCATTCGGTTATCACTGTGAACGATCGCGATCGCGAGAAGAGCACAGAAGGCTTGCAGGATCAGGCAGGCCCACTTCGTGGGGTTGACTTGCGCGGAGCTGACGAGAACCCGTTGGCGACGCGCCTCGAAAGCGTCTTCAAGCCACCTCGTCATCTCGCGCTGCGCGATCTCCTGGCCGGGATTGCTTGGCGTCAAAGCCAGCGTCGTCCGCAGCGCCTCGTTAAGCGCAGGCGGGATTATGGTGACGGTCGCCGCGCCCTCGGCCATCAGCGGCCACTCCTGGCTCGTCGTTTCCTCGATATAGCTGTGCACCAGCGTCCGTAAGCGCGCCTCGGGCTCGCCGGGAAAGCTGCTCGCCAGAAGCACGACCGACCGCAATGCACTGGCCTCGCGATTGACTGCCGCATTGGCGTGATCGTTGTCGCTCCAGACCTGAGCCGCGGTGAACGCCACAAACAAGCCAAAGATGATACCGAGCGGCGGCAACATGCCAGGCGAAAGCGCCTTGAATGACCGCGCCGTGGAGCCCACGGACAGAGCGGCGATGCCTTGGTGCAAGATGAACGCGACGATATAGGTGGCCCCGAACACGACGAGAGCCATCCAAGCGAGTGGAAGAGTATGCAACCAGCCACTCATAGCAGCGCCTGCCCTCCTGAGAATTCGTCGTCAGGCGTTTGTAAGGCCGTCGTTCCACTCGTGGCAATGCCACTGTGTTCCATCCTGTCAACAAACTCCATGCACGGGTGCAATCAGCTGCCCACGCCGGTCGAAACACCTGCTTCATAAGCGCGTCGGAGGGGTGCTTGCGAGGGGAGGATTCCCAATTGCCTGCCAATCGATCCCGCCTGGACTCCTGTTGCAGGTCAGGTTGGTGTTTTGCGCTTGGGGCGGGCTGCTCTGCTGCCGTCAGCCTGTGCTTGCCAACCGGCACTTGCAGCCGCGTTGCGCAGGGCAGAAGGGTGCCGCCCGGTGATGATAGCACGACTACCTGCTCCGACACCGTGCTGGCTGACTTAGGGTGGGTTGCTGTCAGTCCGCTCTTGAACGCAGAACTCAGGATGCGGACTTAGGAATCGATCTTGAAGCCTCTCCAATTCGGCTAACAATCATCGAAGAAAGCCGTAACTGCCGAGCAGAAGCCGAATGTATTCGGGGGCTATTTCATAAACCTGCCTTGAAACGAGCGCGCCGTCAGGATGCGCTTGGATGTGCTCACCGCTTTCGACGTCGTAATAGTTGAGAGCGATTTCTGCGGGCCATGGGAATTCTGGCTCAAACGGTACCTCTGCAAACGGATTGAAATAGACCTGAAGCCCATCCAGATGGGTTTCACGATGAAACGATGAGTGCTGAATAAGCACATCTGCACCGCCGATCTGATGCTCGCTCTCTCGTCGTTGCGTGAGGAGGTAGTTCAGCGCGGCGAGCCGAAACCGGTGCGTCCCGACTTGCCAGAGCTCCGAACCGGGCGCAATCCTGTCCTTGTCGATCACCCTGTAACGGGTCGCCCGGACGAGCCTATCAATCTTACTTTCAACGACTGCTTTTCCAAAGGTCCCGACCGTAGAAAAGAAAACGGCGCTGATCTCTTTGAACGAATCGCTCGTGAAAATTCCCATCTCAACTGGCGCACCCGAAGGCTTCAAGAGAGAGGTTATCTTGTCTTGCTCTCCTAGGTCTGGCCCTTCGAGCAAAGGCGGCGCCAAGCCAAAAAGGGCCATGTTGATGAGTTCGTTGTTTTGGGTGAGCGAGAGGTCGCTATCGAAGGGGGCGATTGCAATGACAAATGGCCGACTGCACACGTGGCTCATCGAGGAATACGGGTGCTTCTTTCCATTGCTTCCGCGGTAAAGATCCAGCTTGTCCCTGATCTTCCCAGCAAGTTTCAGCGCACCCCGGGTTTTGAAATCTTGCTCGTTGAAGGTCTTCTGCTGCTTCGCGGTCGGAGGCTGGTCAGAGACGACAGCCTCTATGTTGAACTCGTAGCTTCCGGGTCCCCGGACGAAGAAATCGGGCGCTGACTTTGAAAAGTCGACACTGCAGCCCAAATCGATCAGCGCTCTGTTCAGATAGAGTTCCCACATCGAGGAATTGAATGTCGTTTGAAATTCATTGATGAATTTCTGGCTCTCTCCCCTTCGATCCAGCAGGCCTGTCGCCCAGCTTTGAATGATAGGCTGGACCTTTGCGTAGTCAGGGTCGGCCGAGATGCGACGAAAGTAATTGTGGAGTTTTTCTTCCCGGAATCGCGGAGTGAACAAGTCCAACATTCCTGCCCCGTTCGTGTGTTTCAGTCGCGCATCGCGCTGGTCGTGCGGCACTATGGGAGCCGTGCTTTGACGATGTTCCTTCTGCAGCTGGAAAGGCGAAAATCCCCCCCTTGGAATCGCTTAGAGCCTATAGAAGCAAAGGTACACCAAACTGCAATGGTAGGCCCGAAGGACTGCCATTGGATTGGAATGGGGAAGGGCAGCTTACATCCTTGTTCGAAGTAGCTCCCCATGTCCGCTAAGGGGTCGGCTGCAGAACGGCAGCTTCTCGCAACTTACTACCAAAACCGGACGGTCTGGAAACGGCCCCCAAATTGCCATTCTGCTTTGCGCCACATCCCAGTCATTCGACAAAACCGGCACTGGAATGATGAATTTCGGCCGGGAGGCAACAGCGTTCAACGGTATCCGGGAACACCACCACGCAGCCTAAAGCGGCTACGCGGTAGAGGTATGTACGGTCTGCGAAATTCACAAGCAAAATGTGGGCTGTAATGGCAACGCCGTCAATTGGCTACTTTCATACTTTATCATTATTGTACCTTCTATAAGAATTGCCTAAGCCCCGCTGGGTTTTGTGGAGGGACAACACATGCCAAAACTTCGGGGACTGGACGCCGAAGAGAAGAGCGTCATCAAGGGGCTCCTTGCCAAAGGCGCGCGGAACCAAGACATTCATGCCCTGATCAATTTCGGACGCGATCCGACAGTGAATTTTGGTCGCATATCGACGGTCAAAAAAGATGCCTCCATTGCTGCAGCTACGGATGCAGAAATCGAATTCTTCAAAAAGAAGAAGCAGAGTTTCGCCCCTGTCACTGGCCTCAATCTCTACGAGGATGAAAGGTTGATTCGTGCCCGCGAGGCGATGATCCTGGCTGTGACCATTTTCAACAGCAGCACCTACAATTTCAAAACTGGCATATTCGCGATCATGGCCAACATCGCGTGGACCTACCTGTTGCACGAACATTACGAGCGCAAGAACATCGCCACGCTCAATGCAGATGGAACCTCTTTCGGCTTGAGCTTCATGCTCACCCGACCGGATTGCCCTTTAAGCAAAGGCATCAAGAATAACCTGAAAACGATAAAGTCGATCAGGGACCAGGTCGAACACCGCTTGATGGGTCGGAGTGACCCTAAATGGCTGTCAATCTTCCAAGCCTGCTCCCTCAATTTCGATAAGACGATTGTGGAGTGGTTTGGACCACGAATGACGCTGCAGAACGAGATCTCCGTCGCATTGCAGTTTGGCAAGCTTCAAATTGACCAGGCGGCGCAGCTTCAGTCCTATGACGTTCCAGCCCATATCTCCGCCCTCGATGCTCTTGTGTCTGCCGATCTGACCGAGGAAGAGCTAGAAGATCTGGAGTACCAGTTCCGCGTCGTTTACACGCTCGACAGCGCGTCGAAAGGCGGCTCTCATATTCAGTTTCTCATGCCAGATTCCGAAGAGGGTCAGGTGGTCCACAACGTATTGCAGAAATACAAGATTTCGGACGACCTCTATCCGTATAAGCCTACAGAGGTGGCCAAGGCCGTTCAAGCCAAATGCAAGTATGCTTACTCGGTGAGTGATCACACGACAGCTTGGAAAAAGCACAAGGCTCGCCCGGACAAGGGCGACAAAACCAACAAAAAATACTGCATCTACCATAAGGCCTACAAAAGCTATACGTACAACGACGCTTGGGTTGATCTCCTTATTGCTGAACGATTGGCGTGGGAGGCAGAGTACGACGCGGCACACGCCGTGCCTGCGGCCTAACCTGCTGACCTAGTATTTTACAACACGTTGGACGTCGCCTTCTTCCGCCATTTCTCCCAGCCGTTCCCTTTGCTGCGGTCGAGCGCGTAGTACATCTCACCGTCGAACTCCTGTGCCGCTCCGGCCTAGAAGGCTCCTTGAACCGAAATGCCAGGTATTCCTTGTCACCGCTCCGGATGAAGGCATGGCGCCCGGCGCAATTCATTTCATGCGCCCGGCTGTGGGCAGGGTCGTCGTTCTTCGCAACAGTTCGCCGATCCTCCTATAAGCGGACGGGCAGTTTTCGGCCCATATCAAGACGTACAATGTGTCGCCGGTTGGCGTCCGAAATCGGCGTCTAGCCAACCTTCCGATTCCATGCGGGCTGCCAAGTAGTTATCCAGCCCCATTAACCATTCGTTAACCATTCACTCGCTAGCGTTTACCTATCAGTAAGGATTCGCCGCCAGTGACTTTTGCCGCTCCCCTCGAGGCCAAATCCATTCGCTTTCGCGCCCGCTCGTTCGTCGCTTTCACGTTGACGCCGGAGGCGCCTTTGGGGGCCTGGCTGGAGGGGCTGGACCACTGGATCGGCAACTCGCCCGGCTATTTCAGCGGCCGGCCGGTGCTGCTCGATCTGAACACGCTGAAGCCGCAGCCAAGCGATATCGCGGCGCTGGTGGCGGAACTCGGCACGCGCGACATCCGCGTCTATGCCATCGAGCTCGAAGGCGCTTCGCTCGGCGCCGAATTGCCACCGGTGCTGACCGGCGCCAAGGAGGCGACGACCGATGGGCTGCTGCCCGGCCGCAAGGCGAGGGCGGAGGAGAAGGCCGAGGGCAAGGCGCCAGAGGTTCGTGCGGACGCGGAACGCGCAGGTGCGGGGCGCGCCGATGTGGGGCGCGCGCAGGCTGACAAGGTTGGCGCAAGCAAAGCAGGCGAGAGCGAGCCGCAGGTTGGGCAGGAAGCTTCGGGCACGCTGATGATCAAGTCGCCGATCCGCTCCGGCCAGGCGATCGTGCACCCGCATGGCGATGTCATCGTGCTGGGCTCGGTCGCTTCCGGTTCGGAGATCATCGCGGCGGGCTCGATCCATGTCTATGGCACGCTGCGCGGGCGCGCTTCGGCGGGCGCGCTCGGCAACAAGGGCGCGCGCATCTTCTGCCGCCGCAACGAGGCCGAGCTTCTGGCGGTCGACGGCTGGTACGTCACCGCCGAGGAGATGGAAGGCGTTTCGCGCGGCAAGCCAATCCAGGCATTTCTCGACGGGGACGGGCTGCGCGTCGCGCCGCTCAGCTGACATTTGTTGCGGCCGGCAGGGCCGCTCGACCAACGACATAACAACAACGGAGGCATTTTCATGGGCAAGGTAGTGGTGGTCACCTCGGGCAAGGGGGGCGTCGGCAAGACGACCTCGACGGCAGCCCTGGGCGCCGCGGTCGCCAAGACCGGCAAGAAGGTGGCGCTCATCGACTTCGACGTCGGCCTGCGCAACCTCGACCTGATCATGGGCGCGGAGCGGCGCGTGGTGTTCGACCTCGTCAACGTCATCCAGGGCTCGGCCAAGCTTTCGCAGGCGCTGATCCGCGACAAGCGGGTGGAGACGCTGTTCCTGCTGCCGGCCTCGCAGACGCGCGACAAGGATGCGCTGACCGAGGACGGCGTCGGCGAAGTCATCGACAAGCTGCGCTCGGTGTTCGACTATGTCTTCTGCGACAGCCCGGCCGGCATCGAGCGCGGCGCGCAGCTCGCCATGCGCTTTGCCGACGAGGCGGTCATCGTCACCAATCCGGAAGTGAGCTCGGTGCGCGATTCCGATCGCATCATCGGCCTGCTCGATGCTCGCACCTTGAGGGCGGAGCAGGGCGAGCAGATCGCCAAGCATGTGCTGGTCACGCGCTATGACGCGGCGCGCGCCTCACGCGGCGAAATGCTCTCCATCGACGATGTGCTGGAAATCCTGTCGACGCCGCTGCTCGGTATCATTCCCGAGAGCCAGGATGTGCTCAGGGCCTCCAACCTCGGTTCGCCGGTGACGCTGTCGGAGCCGCTCAATGCGGCTGCCAAGGCCTATATCGACGCCGCCAGGCGGCTCGAGGGCGAGGACTTGCCCGTCGTCGTGCCGTTCGAACGCAAGGGTTTTCTCGATCGTCTTTTGGGAAGGAGGGCGGCATGAACCTGCTCGACATCTTCAAGCGGCGCTCCAGCGCGCCGGTGGCGCGCGAGCGGCTGCAAGTGCTGCTCGCCTATGAGCGCCGCAACCGCAGCCAGCCCGACCTTGTCTCCATCCTGCGCGAGGAGATCATGGCCGTGATCGCCAAGCATGTGCAGATCGACCAGGACTATCTGCAGGTCTCGATGGACCGCGGCGAGACCATGTCGACGCTGGAAATCGATATCCAGATCCCCAACAAGAGCGCCGTGCCGCTGGCGATGGCGGGCTGACAGGTCTTTCCTCTCCCCCTTTGACGTTGGCTATTGGCGAAAGCCGGCGTGACGTCCGATTTCCCCCCTTGCGGGGGAGATGCCCGGCAGGGCAGAGGGGGGTGGGAAGGATCACCAACTTTCAACATTACGCCAGTCTCGACAAGCAACCGACCAAGGATGTTATCGCTATGATTGGTTGACAGGCTGGAGGGACAGCACCCCCCTCTGTCCTGCCGGACATCTCCCCCGCAAGTGGGGAGATTGCGCTTTCACCTCGGCTCTCGCCAATTTCGAACGCAAAAGAGGGCGCTGATCGCCCTGTTCATCATACCGTGTCACTAGGGCGCCAAGGTCGGGGGGCACCCCTCTACGTTTGGTACCTCCACTTTTGGGGTAGCGTGGTCAGTCTCGCCTGCGGCAATCATCTTGCCGTATGGTAAGCCGGAATGAGACAAGTTTTCTCCGAGGCACCTCTGGAGCTCACGCGCGGCGGCGCGGGCTTTGCCACGAAAAATGGTGCGCGGCGGCCACTTCAGGCCACTGGACGCAAGCGAGAAATCCCCTAGTTTCAGCATTCTACAGGCGGGGCTTCCCATACGGAAGCCGCGGATGTAATGATACATTAGCATTTTGTTAAGTACTGGGTTGGGTATGGGTAGGGGAGTTCGGGCATGAACTTCAAGGGCTTGATCAAGCGCGCTGAAGACGTAGATACCGCACTACAGGAACTGCAGATCGATCTGGCGGATGCGCTGGACGCTAGTCTCAACGCCGAGGACGAGGCGCCGCCAAAGAGCGACGATGCCCCGGATTCCGCGGCGGCTCCCGAGGACCCGCCACCCGAGGCCAATGCGGCAAACGCGGATGGTGCGGAGAATGCAGACGGTGCGGGCAATCCGGACAGTCCCGAAACCGGGCCGCGGCTGACGTCCCACGCCCAGACCCGACTGGCTGCGTTAAGCGCCTTCGAAGGGCTGTTCCATGACGCCAGGGACTATATGGAGGAGATCACCGGCAAGCTGTCGGAGATCGCGACCTCACATCACCTGACGCGCGAATACCTCAACATCCTCCATGGCGACATTCTTCGCGCCAACGAGCTGGAGCTGGCCAATGCCGCGCTCATCGCCGAACAAAGAACGCTGTCGGAAAAGCTGCACGACGCGGGGCGAAAGCTGCGCGAGCGTGAAAGCACCTGCGAAGTGCTGCAACAGCGCGAGACAAGCCTGGTCCAGGACAGGGACGCGCTTCGCGCGACGCTTGCCGCGACAAGGCTGGAACTCGCGGAGGCGGCCAATGCGAGCGCAAAACGCGACGCCGACTTCGGCGACATCGCCAAGCGGCTCACCGCCAGAACCGTCGAGGCCAACAGGCGCTTGCGCGAAAGCAAGATGCTGCGCGAAAAGCATGTCAGTCTGTCGATGGAGCTCGACAAGGCGCTGAAGCGGGAATCCCAGGCGCGCCACAGGCTCGACGAGCTCTCGGCGATCCATGCCAGCGAAGCAGCACGGTTTGCGGAACTGCTCGCCGCGCTCGCCAAGAGCGAGAAAGAGGAGGTGCGGCTCCAGAAGTCGCTTGAGGCCGCGCAGGCGAAGCTTTCGGGAATGAGCGAAGCGGCCAGCATGGTGGAAGGCGACCGGGAAGCGGAACTGGCGCGCAGCCAGACGCAAATGCGCGGGTTGCGTTCCGAGATCGAGGACCTGCAATCGCGGCTGGAGTGGGCCTCGAACGAGAACAGCGATGCCACCGGCGAGATCGCCAGGCTCAAGACTGAATTGAACGACACGCTGGCCGAAAAGAAAATCGCCGATGAAAAATTGTCCGCGCTCATCGAAGAGAACGAAAGCGACAAGGCGAGCCTTTCGAAAGTGAACGCCAATTTTTCACAGCTTGTGCTGCAACAGGCGTCGGAACAGATACAGCTCGATGTCCAGAGGCAGGAATGCGAGGACCTCAGGGACGAAATCGTGTCGCTCAACGCCAGGATCAAGGAATTGTTGCCCTACGAGCGGCTCCACAAGGCCACCAGCGGCAGACCGCGTGAGGGCACCGTGGTCGAGATCACCGGAGTGGTGGCGGAGAAGGCACGTGCAACGGGCAGGCGGCGCGCCCGCAGGAACCTCCGCGCGACGCCGTAGCGCTATTTCGCAGGCTCGCCGCGTCGTCGCTTCGCTCCCGCCCCGCCTGGGGCGGCGAGCGGCTCGTGCTGGTAAAGCTCGTCCATGGTGAGCGATGCCAGGGCGCCGAAAGGCGCTTGCTTTTTCACCCGGCCGCCGCTCAGGATCACCACGTCGTCGCAGAACGAGATGGTGCTGTGATGGTGGCTGATGACGATGGTCGTGCGGCGGCCGGCTCTCGATTTCAGGGTCTCGACGATGGCTGCCTCCGACAGCCCATCGACGGCATTGGTGGCCTCGTCCAGGATCAGGAGGTCGGGATCGCGCACCAGGGCCCTGGCCAGTGCGATCCGTTGCCGCTGTCCCGCCGAGAGGTTGATACCCCTGTAGCCGACGAGCGTGTCGTAACCGAGCGGGAGCCGTTCGATGAATTCATGCGCCTCGGCCAGTCTTGCGGCACTCTCGGCGTCGGCGGCCGTGGCCGCGTCCTGCCCGTAGGTGATGTTTTCAAAAATGGTGCCGTCGACCAGTTCCAGCTCCTGGCTGGCCAGTGCGATGTGCTGGCGCCACTGGCTGGCGTCAATCCCGTCGAGCGGTGATCCATCGACGAGAATCCTGCCGGTGTCCGGTTCCACGAAGCGGCACAGAAGATTGACGATCGTTGTCTTGCCGGCGCCCGAGCGGCCGATCAGTGCCGTCGAGCGGCCGCCGCGGATATCAAAAGTCGCCGAATGCAGCACCACCTCACGGCGGTCCGTGCCGGAATAGGTGAACGTCACGTCATCGAACCTGATGCCCTGGCGCAGGCCGTGGAACGGGCCGTCGCCTTGCGGCGGTTGAGGCTTGCCGGACGGATCCAGCATCCATGTCACCTCTTCGAGCGATCCGCTCAGGCCTTGCAACTGGCTCCACGACCCCTGCAGGGCTCGCATATGCGGCTGCAGCCTGTAGAGCAGGATGACAAACGCGATGATCAGCGGGAAATTCACCTGCGCCAACCAGGCGCCGATCACCACCGCCAGAAACAGCGCGGCGTGGAGAACCTCCGTCAGCGGCGGCAAAGCTCCCTGGCGAACAAGCAGGACGAAGGAGGCGCGGCGGACCGCATCGGACGCCGTATCGAATATCGCTTTCTCCCGGCTCTCCTGCCCGAAGATGCGGATCAGGCGTCCGGCATGCACCAGATGGAGCATCTGCGATGCGAGGTGCGAGTTGCGCGAGGCGACGCTGCGGCTGGGACCTTTCAGATTGGCCGAGAGGATGGCGTGCGCGATCTGGACGACGGCCAGTCCCAGCGTGACCAACAGCGTCATGCGCCACGAAAGCAGCAGCAGAAAAGCCAGCAGGATGATGGCGGCCGATGCGCTGACGATGGCCGACAGCATGATCTGGATCGCATCCGATGCCCGCCAGGATTCGTTGGAGATGATGTTGAGCAGCCGTCCCGGACTCTGCCGCAGGAAGAATGGGTAGCCTACCCGCAACAACCGCTCCGACAAGGCGCTGCGGATCGAATGACTTGCCTTGCCATAGATGAAGGTCGTCAGCAGCGTGTTGGCGAAGGCGAAAATGTTCTTCAGGACGATTGAGCCGAGGATGGCGATCGAAATGACGATAAGCCGGTCGCGCTCGCTCAGGCCCGATCCGACATGCTGGAGGACAGCGGAGAAGCCGCCCATTCCCGCTGCATCCCCGTGTCCCATGATAATGCCCAGCAACGGGATGATCAGGCCGATGCCGAACCCTTCGAGGACGGCGCCGACCAGGCCGAGAACCACCACGGCCGGAAGCAGGCGCAGTTGCTTCTTTCCGAACGTCCGGAACAGCATCGGCAGGCTGGGCGGTAGCAATGGCATTATAGCGGTTCAACTCGCTTCGGCATTTGCCTGTTGATCTTGTCGCACCGGCGCACCCTGCGCCCGTCTCGCCAGCAGGAGAACCGCGAATCTGGCGGCGCCGAGCAAATTCATGCCGACGATCGGCCAGTGCGACAGGTCGAGTTCACGATCGAACGCAGGCCCGCCCGCCGATTCCCGGAAAGCGGCTCTAGCGGCCCAGTAGAAATGACGCAGCAGCCAGGGCGCATGGCGAACATGTTTCAGGCAGAGCCCGCCATTTCCCAGGCTGTAGTCGCGGTGGAGCTTTTCGATGGATTTGCGATCCCGCCGGCCGTGATGATGGAAGATCGTCATGTCCGGCACATATTCGACCGCGATGCCGAGCAGCACCGCGCGCACGAGGTAATCGGTATCCTCAGCTGACCGCAACGGCCCGCCGGCGCCGAAACGTTCGTCGAAATAGCCGACACGGGCAGCGACATCGCGGTGCATCGTCATGTTGCAGCCCAGCACGAAGCCGCCGGGATGGACGTCCGGCGTCAGCCGCTCGCGTACCCGCGAGCGCTTGATCGTGAACGGCAAATCCCTGGGATCGCCAAGTTCGACACGGCCGCCCCGGATGAGCCATTGTTCCCCGGACGCGTAGTGTCGCTCCAGATCGCGCAGGTAGTCGCAATGGACCGCGCAATCATCATCGACAAAGACCAGCACACGGCCCCGCGCGCGCTTCAACCCGGCGTTTCGGGCAGTCGCCAATCCGGGGCGGGGCTCGTAAACCGGCGTGAATGGAATGTCCGACATGGCCGCGATGCCGGCTAGGCGTTCCGCCGTGCGGTCGCTCGAGCCGTTGTCGACGACCACCAGCTCGGCGGCGAAGCCGGCATGGGCGCGGCACGCGGCCTGCACCGACTTGATGCAAGCCTCGAGCACGGCGACGCGGTTGCGCGTGCAGATGATGAAGCTGACTTCTGGCGCCGATCGTTCCGGGCGGGAATTGGCCGGGCCGGCGCCGAGCGCTGTCGAACGATCGCGCTGCAGGGGTTGGTGGGCTTTGACGGTCATCCCCTCTAACTCAACTGATAAGGCGCCAGGACCGTCTCGGCGGGCGCGGATTTGAAGAAGTATGCCAGGGCGTCCGCCTGCCTGCCGGCCGACAGCGAGGCAAGGCTGAGCCAGGGCGCCCAGGAGCCCGGCCGCAGCGCATATTTCTCGCGACGCCGGATGACGTTCCATTTCGCGGTCCGCGTCAGCAATTCATGCGTCAGCGAGGGCTGCTTTTCGTCGGCGACGAGTTGGTAAAGGAAATAGAACAGGTTCAGTGCGCCGGCCACGAAGCTTGGCCGCGTCTCGGCCGGCAGCGAGCAGATCTCCTCCTCCAGCGCGACGATGAAGTTGGCCGCACGGGTAACCGTGTCGAGGCTGACCGCATCCCCGATGTCGCGCAGGTCTCGCGTGGTTTCCGCGAGGCCCTCGCGCTCGAGATTCTCCGCCACGATCCGCAAATGCGTCCGGCGCATCTCCTTGCTGTGCCGGCTGGTCACGCTTGCCTGATGGATGCGGTAGACGACCAGGTTTTCGGGCATCATGGCTGCCGGGTAACGGCCGGCCAACCGCCTGAAAAGGTCGAAATCCTCGGCGTGCCTGTAGGTCTTGTCGTAGTGGAGATCGCCGTCTTCGATGACCTTCCTGTTGTAGACGACCGTCGGGTGCATGAAGATGGTGAAGAACATCGCCAATATGGGAATGCGGCCGAACTGGAACACTGGATCGGGCTTGCCTCTGGCGATGCGGCCGCGGATCAACATGTCGACCCCGGCGCCGCAGAAGCCAAGTTCGGGCCGCCGCTCGAACAGCGCCACCTGGCGCGACAGGCGCCAGGGGTAAGCGACGTCGTCCGCGTCCATCCGTGCGACCAGCTCGCCCTGGGCATTCTGCAGCCCTTCGTTGAGCGTCGCCACGAGGCCGCGGTTTTCGCGCGAGATGATCGAGATGCGGCTGTCGGCTTGCCGGTATCGCTCGAGGATTTCGAGCGAATTGTCGGTCGACCCGTCATCGATCGCGATGACCTCCACGCGACAGTAGTCCTGCCGCAGGATGCTTCCCAGCGCGGCGGCGAGATAGGGCCCGGCATTGTAGACCGGCAGCAGGACCGAGACGAGCGGCGCGGCGGTCATGGTGTCGCATCCGTTCGCTGGAGGTCGAGCGATGGTGCTGGGCCATCGGGCGATCGGCCGGGCGCCCTCGCGACCCAGCCGGCATGGCCGGCGCGTGCCGGCGCGGCATGGGTGCGCGCCACATAGGGGAAGTGGCGCTTCAGGCGGTTGAGCGGCCTTTCGAAAACCACCCAGGAAATCGAGGCCACGACAATCGTGGCGGCGCTTGCAACCAGCAACCGCCCTGGCCCTTGCTCCGAGACATTGAGCGGAATCCACGGCTGCGACTTGACTGCGAGCGACAGCAATATCGGATGATAGAGATAAACGCCGTAGCTGATGCGACCCAAAGCCAGCAACGGCGGCAGCTCGGCAAGCTTGCCGAGGGTGCCGCCAAGGCCGCTCGAACAGGCGGCGACGATGGCCATCAGCGGCACCAGGGGCAGGACTTGCAGCAGCAGCCAGCGCGCCCATTCCAGCGTCGGATCTGGAGGCGCCGGGACAAACCACTCGATCATCAGGAATGCGGCCGCGAAGGCAGGCCAGCCCAGCCGCATCCATTGCGGCAGGGCAGCACCTCTGGATCGCCAGCAGGCAAGCAGCGCACCTGACGCCAGCGCATCCATGGATGCCGGCGGCAGCAGGTCGCGTGCCAGTGCCGGGGTGGCGGTGACCGGCCAGTAGAAGCGATAGGCCAGCGACAGCAGGATGATGCCCATGCAGATCGGCTCGAAGCGCCGGCGCGGAACCAGCAGGACGATCAGTGGCCAGGCGACATAGAACTGCTCCTCGATGCTCAGGCTCCAGAAATGGCACAGCACCCAGGGCGTCCAGTCATTGCGCATCGCATACCAGAAATTCGACAGATAGAGCGCATGCCAGAGCAGCGATGGCCTGGCCTGTTCCAGGTCGAAAACCCAAACGAAACCCAGGACGGCGAAATAGGGAGGAAATATCCGCAGCGCCCGCCTGATGTAGAAGGCTCGCAACGCGGCGCCGGTTTCAAATTCGGCGGCCGAACGCGCTTCCAGCAGCAGGCGCGTGATCAGGAAGCCGCTCAGCACGAAGAACAGCCGCACGCCGATATGGCCCCAGAAGGATGATCCTCCGGCGGCGAAGAAATGGGAGTACAGAACCATCGTTACGGCGATGGCCCTCAATGCATCCAGTTGGATGTCGCGGGTGTTTCCCATCAGCGGCGTCCGCCGGCGTGATGTCCGCGATGAAGCCGCAAGCCGGCCATTTCGAACTGCAGGCCAAGGCGGACAAGGCCCGCCACGGGGCAGGCGCCATCAAACCCGTGCTTTGCGAGTCCGCTCTGGCCGGGCTCGAAATCGACAGACAGGCAGCTCAATTCGGTCAAGCCAGGGAATCCTTCACGGCCTATGTCCAGTCGTCAAACGAGTCCCCCAGAGGATGGTTCGGCTACCGCATTGTGCAGCGCAACACAAAAAATTTACCAAGCCGAAATACTTGTGTGAGCAAGCGATAAAGGTTGACAAAGCCGCCCGGATTTCACCCTTTTTTGGCGATTTCCTCCAGCATTTCAACCCTGTCGTTGAGCTGTATGGATCTGCCCGCTCCGGTTGATTGGAAAAAACCCCGGCTTGGAGAATGAGAAAAGCTCAGATCTTTCTTAAAACGTGCGCAAAACTCGAAAATCTATAATTTACTATACGTATTTGGCCCCTTTACGCATGGAATGAATTAAAATTATTGGGTTTTGCGCGATGCAGCATGATCGCCGGCTTTTTCGTGGGTTGCCCGCACGGTTCGCTCCTCCCAAAGCCCAACGGGAAGCCGCAAGCAAAGCCCTTCACCCTGCAGAGCGGGCTTGCGCATAGGGAAAGATCAGCTCACCGGAGGCGAAGTCTGGTGGCGACACCACGATCTGCCTCGATCCGTTGCGGAACTGGCTAGCCTCATGGCCGGAGATGCCTTGGAACTGAACCTGCAGGACGCGTGGCCGCGCCCATTCGCCGTTCACCCCGAACCGGACGGCGCCCATGACGGTGTCGAAGATCGCTTCGCGCGTGTATGCCGACAGGGCGGTGTCGTCGAAGCCGCCGGTCGCCTCGATTGCCTGGGCAACCACCTGCATCTGCGCAAAGGCGAGCGGCGCCATATAGTGCCCCAAGAGGTCGACGCCGGCATCGCCGGCTCGCGCCTGGTAAGTGTCCAGAAACTCCTGAACGCCGGGGAACATCATCCTGGAGACGGGGACCCAATATTCGTAGTTGACGAAGCCATTGAGCAGCAGGCCGAGCGCCGTCTTCACCGCTGTGTTCTGCGGCCCGATCATGCCGGCGCCAACCATCTTCGGGCGGAACCGGTGCGCATGGATGGCGCGCACCAAGTCGATCGAATCCTGAAGGTATGAACACAGAAACAAGAGGTCGCAGCCACTCTTGGCGACGGCATCAAGGACCGGCTTAAAGTCGGTTGTCGTCAGCGGATAAGTGGCCTCATGAACGATGCTGAAGTCGTATTTGTCGGCGTTTGCCTTGGCGCCGAGAATGGGATTCCTGGAAAATTCCGCGTCGGCGGATAAGAGCGCCACCGTCGCGGGCCGAGGCCTCTGCTGCGCGGCGAGCGCGAAAAAGCCTTCGGTCAGTGCCGCGTTCGGATCCGGCCCGGTCGGGATCATGGCGAAATAGTTGGGATAGGCGAGCGCGTTGACGCCGAGGCCCATCAGGCCGACGAAGAAGCGCTGTCGTTCGATGATCAGCGGCATTGCCGGCAAAACCGTGTTGGTGCCGTAGCCGCCGATGACCAGGTCGACCTTGTCGTCGTCCATCATCCGCTTGTAGAGGCCAGGCACGAGCGAGGCGTCACCATGGTCATCGTGGCAGACGAGTTCGACAGGGCGGCCGAGCAAGCCGCCCCGTCGGTTGGTGTCTTCCCGCCAGATGTCATGCGCGAGCTGCGCCGACCGGCTGTTGCCCGCGAGCGGGCCGGTCAGCGACAGGCAGTAGCCGATGCGGATGGGCGCGGCGGACATGGCTAGCCTCTCTCGAAGTACGGGCCTCTTGACGTGCGGGCCTGTTCAGGCGCCGGCTTTGGCGCGGGTGGCGAGCAGCTGCATTTCCCAGGCGAAGGCGACGCCACTGGCACCGCCATGTTCGGCTACGACGCCGGCGACACCGGCGGCCGTGTCTTCGCGGGCCCAGTCGCGCTGCCATTCGCCCAGCACCGCCATCCAGGTGATCGGCACTGCGCCTGCGGCGACCATGCGGCGCACGGCCATGTCATGCGCCTCCAGCGAGACGCCGCCTGAAGCATCAGTGACGATGAACACGTCATAGCCTTCGGCCAGCGCCTGGATCGCCGGCATCGCCAGGCAAATCTCGGTGTAGAGCGCGGCGAGCACGAGCTGCTTGCGTCCGCTCTTCTTCACGATGTCGGTGACTTTGGGGTCTTGCCAGGTGTTGATAAAGGTGCGGTCGATCGGTTTCTGCTCCGGAAAGACATCCTGCAGCCCCTTGATGATGTAGCCGCCGCGCTCCTCGAGCACGGTCGTCAGGATCGTCGGTACATTGAAGACCTTGGCCGTCTTGGCCAGGCCAACGACGTTATTGACGACCATCGTCGGTTCGTGGCTGTTGAGATTGGTGAACTGATACGGTTGATGGTCGATCAGCACCAGGATGCTGTCTTCGGGGCGAAGCAGGGCTTCGAGGCCGGTTTTGGGCATGGGAAACTCCTTGGATCTGCGGGCGACTGGTTAAAGCGCGTCGTGTTGAAACGGCTTCAGTCGACGCGCTTTAAGTTTCTGTTTTTTGTGCATGTCGTTGTCCCAAACCGCTGCGCACTTTTGGGCGACATGCATCAGGCGCCGGCGGGATCGAGAAAAACGTAAAGGGAATGGATGAGGTCGCCCTGGAAATGCGCGACATCAGTGCCGGTCACGGCGACGGGACCGTTGGGCGGGCCGGATTGCCAGCGCAGCCGCCCGATGCCGTGGTGACCGACGGCAGGGCCGGTCGCCGTGAAGACGAAGTCTGCCGGCAGGCTCGACAGCAGCGCTTCCACCGCCTGATTGATGGCGATATGGCCCGTTGCCGCCGCATGCGGTTCATATAGCACCGCGTCGTCGGCATAGATTATTGCAATGGCGCTCATCCGGCGGACGGCATCGCGCTCGCCGAACACGCGGGCAAGGTTAGCCTGCATCAGGGCATCATAGTTGATCGGTTCTGCGGTCATCTTCCACCTTCCGGATCAGGAGTTCCGGGGAGGCGGATGTCGCAAAGTGCTCAATCCGATGTCTCGCCTGCCCGGTCGAGGGACTATTGCTCCATCATGGGGCGCAACGCACTGTTCGATCCTGCTATTTCCAGCCTCAATCCGCTGTCACCTTGCGATCGGCCGCTGTCACGTTGCGATCAGCTTTTGCGGTCGCGCCGCCACGTCGCCGGGGTCGCGCCGATGAGCTTGCGGAACGTGCGTCCAAAATGCACGGCATCGGCAAAGCCGGTGGCCTCGGCCACCTGGTCGAGCGTGGCGCGGCTGTCGATGAGCAGTGCCTGCGCGCGCCGGATGCGGGCGTCGAGTTGCCAGCGATACGGCGCCATGCCGGTCGAGGCCTTGAACGCCCGACTGAAGTGCGATTGCGACAGGCCGGCCAGTGCCGCCAGCCGCACGAGGTCGACACGCTCGGGCAGGTGCGCATCGAGATGGTCGATGACACGCCGAAGCTGCCAGGGCGCCAGGCCCTTGGCGTCGGCGCCGGGCTCCAGCGGATCCACGAACAGTCGCGCCATGATCGCCACGGTCAGCCCATCGCCGTAGAGCTGCGCCGACGGATCGGTGTCGTTCACCACCTCGGCGAGCAGCTTGACCAGGATCCAGATGCGGTCATCGGCAAAACGCAGCCGCGGCGTCGAGACCGCTTTGCGATCGAACCGGGTAGCCAGCCTTTCGTCCATGGCGGCAAAATCGAACATCAGCGTGGCGTCTCGAACGAAGCGGACGTCGGCGCTATAGCCCCACATCTCCATGCCGGCAGGGGCGAAGTCCATGTGCCTGGGCCTGTAGCCGGCGGGGCAAGGCTGGTTCTCGCCCAGCCGTGGTTCACACGGGCTGCCGACCTCTTCCAGCAGGGCAATCAGGCGGGTCTCCGTCTGATGGGGAAACTGGTGAGCCACCCTGCCGGAGCCGCGCCATTCATTGACGTCGAGAGAAACGCCGTTCCAGGCCCGCCGCGCTGTCGACAGGCTGAGCACATTTTCGGGCAGAGGTGCGACGGCTTCGACGCGGGCGAGCACGGATCAAATCCTCCTGATGTCTAGAAGACCAGCCCTATGTAAGCGATGGAGCCTAAACCATAAGCGCCGTTGCGGCGAACACAGCGTCACCTGGTTCCATGGGCCGGCATCGGGCAACCGGCCCTTCCTCAACGCCGGCGACCGCGGCTGGCATCGAGGCTGGCGACATCAGTGACCGGTTGGCGGTTGCCGGCGCCTTGCCCCATCAAGACGTCGGCGCTGTCTCACGACAGGCCGGCCGGTTCGGCCTATCGCGATGCCGCCAGGCGGGTTTGGTCCGGCGGCATGGAGGATGAGCCAAAGTGACATCGACGCCGGTTGCCCATCGCGAAGCGGCGCCCTTGCCGATCGCCGCGCTGATGGGCGCCATGGTGTCGATCCAGATCGGCGCCACCTTCGCCAAGGGCCTGTTCCCGCTGATCGGCGCGCAGGGCACGACGACGCTCAGGCTGGTCGTCGGCGCGCTGATGCTGATCGCCGTGCTGCGGCCGTGGCAGATGCGACCGTCGCGCGCCACCATGCCATGGCTGATCGCTTATGGCGTGACGCTGTGCGCGCTCAACCTTCTGTTTTACGCCGCGCTCGCCACCATTCCGCTCGGCATAGCGGTGGCGCTGGAGTTCTCCGGCCCGCTGCTGGTGGCGACGTTGACCTCGCGGCGTGCCAGCGACTTTGCCTGGATCGGGCTAGCGGTGGCCGGCATCTTGCTGTTGTCGCCTTTCGTCCATTCGCTGCAACCGCTTGATCCGACCGGGGTGATGCTGGCGCTGGCGGCCGGCGGCTTCTGGGCGCTCTACATCGTGCTCGCCCAGAAGGCGGGTGCTGAACTCGGCTCGCGCACCACAGCCTATGGCATGGCGATCGCAGCCGTGCTGGTGCTGCCCTTCGGCGTGGCACAGGCGGGAACCGCGCTGCTCGAACCGTCAATCCTGACCAGCGCGCTGCTCGTCGGGCTGTTCTCCAGTGCGCTGCCCTTCTGGCTGGAGATGGTGGCGCTGACCAGGATGCCGGCCCGCATCTACGGCACGCTGACCTGCCTCGAGCCCGGGCTGGGCGCGCTGGCCGGCTTCCTGTTCCTGCACGAAAGCCTGACGGCGCCGCAACTGGCCGGCATCGCCGCGGTGATTGCCGCCGCCTTCGGCACCGCGCTGACGTCGCGGCCGCCGGTTCCGTCGCCGGAATAGCTCCCCACAAGGGAGATTGTGCGCTCAGCCGCGTTCGCATTCGCCGACGTCGCTCTCCTCTTGGACTTCGCAAAATACAACCCATATTGAATCCACGGAGCTTTGAGCGTGACCTTCGCGCGGGTGGCCCTTTTTGCCGCGGCCTTCGTCGCCGCAGCTGTCTTTTCTCCCTTCTCTTCGGCCGGGAGCGAGAAGGTTGCGCTGAGCGTCGCAATCGACGGCGCCATCGGGCCGGCAAGCACCAGGCAACTCGAGGAAGCGCTTGATGTAGCCGCCAAGCGGGGCGCCGAAGTCCTCATCCTTCAGATCGATACACCCGGCGGGCTCGTCACCTCGATGCGCGAGATGATCGCCGATATCCTCGCTTCACCGGTGCCCGTCATCGGCTATGTCGCGCCGGCCGGTGGCCATGCCGCCAGCGCCGGCACCTATATCCTCTATGCCACCCACGTCGCGGCGATGGCGCCCGGCACCAATCTGGGCGCCGCGACGCCGGTCGAGATGGGCGGGCTGCCGTCGCTTCCGGGCGGCGACAAGGACAATAGCGACCAGAACGACAAAGGCGACCAGAAGGACGCCACCGGGCGGCCGGCAGGCGACGCGATGATGGCCAAGGTGACCAATGATGCCGTCGCCCTTATCCGCTCGCTGGCGGAACTGCGCGGGCGCAATGGCGATTGGGGCGAGAAAGCCGTGCGCGAAGCTGCGAGCCTTTCGGCGAGCGCGGCGCTGCAGGAACATGTCATCGACTTCGTCGCCCACGACACCACCGAGTTGTTGCAACTGGCCGATGGGCGGACCGTCGATGTAGCGGGCAGGAAAGTGGTTCTGGCGACCAAGGGGCTGCGGGTCGAGACGCTGGAACCCGGCTGGTTCATCCAGCTTCTCTCCGTCATCACCGATCCGAACGTCGCCATCATCCTGATGCTGGTCGGCGTCTACGCCATCATCTTTGAGTTCACCAGCCCCGGCGCGGTGGCGCCCGGCGTCATCGGGACCATCTGCCTCGTGCTTGGGCTCTATGCACTCAATCTCCTGCCGATCAATTATGCCGGCCTCGCCCTGATGCTGCTCGGCGTCGCCTTCCTCGTCGTCGAGGCCTTCAACCCCACCGTGGTGCTTGGACTCGGCGGCGTGGCCGCCTTTCTGCTTGGCGCCACCGTGCTGCTCAAGACCCAAGGTCCGGGCTTCGCCGTGTCATGGGCCGTCATCGGTCCCGCTGCCGCGCTGACGCTTGGGCTGGCGCTGCTGACGGGCACCTATGTCTGGGCGGCGCGCAAGAGCCTGCCCCGTGTCGGCGGTGAGGCCATGCGCGGACTGCCGGCCCAGATTCTCGACTGGGAGGGCGGCGAGGGCCATGTACTGGCCCAGGGCGAGCGCTGGCGGGCGAAGGCCGACGAACCCATCGCACCCGGCGACAGCGTCGAGGTCACCGATGTCAGCGGCCTCGTACTGACCGTGCAGCGGCGCGACGCCGGAAGTAATGGAGCGAGAAAATGAGCATCGGTTACGTGGCCTATCTGTTGCTTGCGCTGGTCGTGGTCATGTTCCTGTCCGCGGCCATTCGCATCCTCAGGGAATATCAGCGCGGCGTGGTCTTCACGCTCGGCCGCTTCACCGGGGTCAAGGGTCCCGGTCTCATCATCCTCGTCCCCTTCATCCAGCAGATGGTCAAGGTCGATCTGCGGGTGGTGGTGCAGGATGTGCCGCCGCAGGACGTGATTTCGCGCGATAACGTCTCTGTGAAGGTCAACGCGGTGCTCTATTTCCGCATCGTCGACGCCGAACGGGCGATCATCCAGGTCGAGGACTTCATGGCCGCCACCAATCAATTGGCGCAGACCACGCTGCGCTCGGTGCTCGGCAAGCACGAGCTCGACGAAATGCTGGCCGAGCGCGACAAGCTCAACAGCGATATCCAGGAGATCCTCGACCAGCGCACCGACGCCTGGGGCATCAAGGTCTCCAATGTCGAGATCAAGCATGTCGACCTGAACGAGAGCATGATCCGCGCCATCGCCAAGCAGGCCGAGGCAGAGCGGCTGCGCCGCGCCAAGGTGATCAACGCCGATGGCGAGCAGCAGGCGGCGGCCAAGCTGGTCGAGGCGGGCAAGATGCTGGCCGCCGAGCCGCAAGCCATGCAACTGCGCTATTTCGAGGCCCTGCACGACATCGCCGGCGAGCGCTCGTCCACGGTTGTGTTCCCGCTGCCGGTCGATCTGCTCAGCCAGTTCATGAAGCAGCAGGGGAAGTAGGGAGGAGCGTGTGATCTTCCCCTTTTGTGGGAGACCGGCGGCCTCACCGCAGCCAGGGCGGATCCGGCGCGAAGCGCTTGCCGATCCAGTCGGTGAAGGCGCGGGTCTTGGCGGCTTGTCCCTTGGCTGACGGCGTGACGACATAGACCGCGCCCTCGTCGGCCAGCGTCCAGTCCTCCAGGATCGGCACCAGCCGGCCGTCGGCGAGCTCGCGGCCGACCAGCCAGTCGGTGCTCATCATCAGGCCGACGCCTTGCACGGCGGCCTGGACCAGCACCTCGGCATCGTCGGAGACCAACGGCCCGGAAACCTCGACGCGCACGTGCCGGCCCTCGCGGTCGGTCATTTCCCAGGCCGGAAAGGTCTGGAAGCCGCTGAAGCCGAGACAGGAATGTTCGAGCAGCGCCTGCGGTGTCTCCGGCCTGCCCCTTCGGGCGAGATACGAGGGGGCGGCGCAGAGCAGCCGGCGCCGCGTCGCCACCTTGCGCGCCACCAGGCGCGAATCCTCCAGCGCGCCGAGCCGCACGGCGACGTCGAAATTCTCGGCGACCAGATCGACGAAGCGGTTGGAGAATTCCGCCTCGATGCGGACATCGGGAAATTCGGCAAGGAATTGAGGCAGCAGCGTCCCGATCCACATGCGCCCGAACGTGCCGGGCAGCGCCAGCCTGAGCAGGCCGCGCGGGCGGCCGCCTGCATGTGCCGACGCGGCGGCCTCGGCCTCGTCGACAGCGGCGAGGATGGCGCGCACGCGCACCAGGAATTCGGCACCCGCTTCGGTCAGCGACACGCTGCGCGTCGTGCGATGGAGCAGCCTGACACCCAGCCGCTCCTCCAGTGATTGCAGCCGCCGCGACAGGATGGTCGCGTCACGCCCGACACGCGCCGCCGCCCTGGTGAAAGAGCGCGCTTCGGCGATGGCCGCGAAGGCCGCCATTTCGGCAAGGGCCACTGGTTCTTGGGATTGCTGCATGATTTGCAGTACTCAAATGCAAAAGCCAATGATTATCCAGAGATAACGCAGCAGCTAGGTTCACTCAACCCATCAATCGACGCACCGGAGTGAAACCATGAAAGCCATCGAACTGAGCCAACCCAGGCTGGACGCCTTCCGAGCCGCCACCCTGGCCACCCCCGAACCGCAGCGCGGCGAGGTGCTGATCCGCCAGCGTGCGGCGAGCCTCAATTTCGTCGATGTCGCGGTGGCGAGCGGCAATTATCCCGGACCGAGCTTTCCGCTCATCCCCGTCGCCGACGGCGCCGGCGAGATTGTCGCGCTTGGCGAGGGGGTTTCGAGACTGGCCGTCGGCGATCGCGTCATCGCCCACGCCAAGCCGCGCTGGATCGGTGGCCGGCCGCGCCCTTACGAGATGACTCAGATGCGCGGCATCTCGCTGCCGGGGTCGCTGGCCGAATATGTCGCGCTGCCGGCCAATTCGGTCGTGCCGGTGCCGGCGCATCTCTCCTTCGAGGCGGCCTCGACGCTGCCAATCGCCGGCACCACTGCCTGGAACGCCATCCGCGCCGCCGATGTCGGGCCGGGCTCGGTCGTCGTGCTGCTCGGCACCGGCGGGGTCTCGATCTTCACCTTGCAGCTGGCGAAAGCCGCCGGCGCCACGGTCATCATCACCTCGTCGTCGGACGAGAAGCTGGAGCGGGCGAAAGCACTCGGCGCCGATCATCTCATCAACTACCGCGCGATGCCCGACTGGGACGGCAAGGTGCTGGAGCTGACCGGAGGCCTCGGCGCCGACCTCGTCGTCGAGACCGGCGGCACCGCCACCTTCACCCGCGCCATCAACGCCACCGCGCCCGGTGGCACACTGTTCACCATCGGCTTCGTCACCGGCGCCGAGGCTACGGTCAATCTGCTGCCGATCATCATCAAGGCGCTGAGGGTGGTCGGCAACAACACCGGATCTGTGTCCGACCTTCACGACGCCGCCCGCGCCATCGGTGCAGCTGGAATCGAGCCAGTCGTCGACAAGATGTTTTCGCCCAACCAAGCGGCCGAAGCCTACGCCCACATGGCCGCCGGCGGCCTGCACTTCGGCAAACTGGTGTTCGGGTTGGAGTGGTGATCGGCGAAGATGGCGGAGCTGCCACTCTCTCCCCTACAGGGGCGATGCCCGGCCGGGCAGAGGGGGTGGGAAGGATCGCCAAACTTCGCGGTTACCACCTTCAACCGGAAATCACTGGACGGCGCGATTGTGATTGGGTTGAGATGCCGGCGGGACAGTACCCCCCCTCTGGCCTGCCGACCATCTTCCCCGCAAGGGGGGAGATCGCAGCTTCGTCGCCGTCGCCCCCTAAATCAGCTTCTCCAGCGTGATCGGCAGGTCGCGCACGCGTTTTCCAGTGGCGTGGAAGACCGCGTTGGCGATCGCGGGTGCCACGCCGACGATGGCGAGCTCGCCGACACCCTTGCCGCCGAGCACCGAGGAGTGCAGGTCGGGAATGCCGACCGAGATCACTTCGATGTCTGGAATGTCGGCGTTGGTCGGCACCAGATAGTCGGCAAGGTTGTTGTTGACGATGCGGCCATGGCGGCGGTCGACGATGCCTTCCTCGAGCAGCGCCTGGCCGATGCCCATGATGATGCCGCCCTTCCATTGGCTTTCGGCGAGTTTGGGGTTGTAGAGCCGGCCCGAATCCAGCGCCGATACCACGCGCGACACGCGCACCGTGCCGAAATCCTCGTCGACACGCACCTCGATGAAATGCGCGCACCAGCTGTGGCGGGAATAGTCGCCCTCCGTATGCGGCAGCGCCATGGCGATGGTGGTGTAGTTCTTGTAGCGATCCTGCGCCGTCGAATTGGCCGGCATGGTGTCGCCGGTGGCCTCGATGTGGTCGCGGCCGACGCTGCCGAGCAGTTCGGCGATGGAGAGATCAGGGCCGTCGCCGCGCGGCGATGAGATACGGCCGTTGGCGACCACCAGCGTGTTGGCCTGCAGCGCGTGGAATGGCGAGCGCGGATCGCTGATCGCCAGCCCCACCAGCTGATCGAGCGCCGAGGTCGCCGCCTTGTAGACGGCGCCGGTCATCACGCCGGCCAACCGCGATCCGCCGGCGACGCCGGCGCGGGGGAAGCGCGAGTCGCCCAGCTTCACGACGACATTGTCGGCCGGCACGCCGACCGTCTCGGCGGCGGTCTGCGCCAGGATCGTGTAGGTGCCCTGGCCCATGTCGATCGAGGAGCTTTCGACCTCGACCGAGCCATTGGCGAGAATGCGCACGATCGCCTCGCCATAGGCGCGCCGCACCGGATATGTGCCGGCGGCGACACCCCAGCCGATCAGCTGGTTGCCGTCGCGCATCGAGCGCGGCTGTGGTGTCCGCCTTGCCCAGCCAAAGCGTTCTGAGCCCGCAGCAAAAGCCTCGCGCAACTGCCTGGTAGACCAGGCTTTTTTGGCGTGTGGGTCCTGCTCGGCATAGTTTCTCAGGCGGATCTCCAGCGGATCGATGCCGACCTCATAAGCGAGTTCGTCGATGGCGCTCTCAATGCCGAAGGCCGAGGGGTTTTCGCCCGGCGCGCGCATGGCGCCCGGCACCACCGAATTCACCCGCACGACATTCTGCTTCGAGGAGGAATTCGGCGTCGCGTACATGATCGAGGTGACCGATCCGAGCGGCTCGACCCACATGCCGTCCATCGACGTCTCGTTGATGCCACGATGCACGATCGACTGGATTATTCCTCCCGTATCTGCGCCGATCGTCACCGTCTGGCGTGTCGCCGCGCGCCCGCCGTAGCCGGTGAATGTCTGCGGCCGCGTCATCACCAGCCTCACCGGCCGGCCGAGCATCTTGGCGGCACTTGCCGCCACCGCGCCATGGCTGAGCGCCAGCGCCTTGGAGCCGAAGCCGCCACCGATATAGGGCGAGACGAGCCGCACATTCTCGAACGGCACGTCGAACCATTCGGCATAGGTGCGCGCCATGCCGTCCAGCCACTGGCTCGGCTCCCATACGGTGAGCTTGTCGCCTTCCCACTGGGCGATCAGGCCATGAGGCTCCATCGGCGCCTGGTATTCGCGCGGCGTGTTGTAGGCGGCGCAGATGCGGACCGGAGCCGAGGCGAAAGCGGCCTGAGCGTCGCCCCATTCCTTGGTCATGGCGTCGATCGGGATGCCGTCACCGGCCTTGGCGTCGCTGAGGTCGACGATGGATGGGGTCTCGTCATAGCTGACCTTGACCAGTGCCGCGGCCGCAACTGCCTGCTCGAAAGTTTCCGCGACGACTGCCGCGACATGCTGGCCTGAGAAGGTGATGTCGCGCGCCAACGGGCAATAGGGCTTGTCGGGCGGCGGTGTACCGAACCAGTCAGAGGCAGTCCTGAGGCTGATGATGGTGTCCGGCGTCAATACCTTGAGCACGCCGGGCGCTGCCTCGGCCTCGGCGGTATCGATTGAGCGCACCTTGCCTGATGCAATCGTGCTTTCGACCAGCACGGCGTAGGCGAGGCCTTCGAGCTGCTGTTCGACGGCATATTTCGCGGAGCCGGTGATCTTGGCCGGGCCGTCGACGCGCGACAGCCGGCCGCCAACGGCGTCGGCGCCGCCATCGGACGCATCACCATGTCTCATGTTGTGAACGGTCATGCGGTTTCTCCCATTTTCAGGATGGCGCGGGCGACGACGCGCGGCGCCAGTTCGATCTTGTAGTGGTTGGCGCCATTGTCGACGGCGCCTTCGACGGCGAGCAGGCTGGCGGCGCGGACGGCGTCCGGCTCCAGCACCTTGCCTTTCAGCGCCTCTTCCACGGCCCGCGCCCGCCACGGTTTGGTCGCGACGCCGCCCAGCGCCACACGCAAATCCCGGATGGTGCGCCCGTCAGCCTCGAACTCGATGCCGACGGCAGCACTTGCCGCGGCGAATTCATAGGATTGGCGGTCGCGGATCTTCAGATAGGTCGAACGCCGGGCCGCTGCGGAGTCGGGGATATCGATCGCGGTGATCATCTCGCCCCGTTCGATCGCGTGTTCCCTGTCGGGCGTGGCGCCGGGCAACAGAAAGAAATCGTCCACCGAAACCCGACGCTCGCCGAGATGGACGATCGCGTCGAAGGCGACCAGCGCGGTGGCGAGGTCACCTGGATACATGGCGATGCAGGCTTCGCTGGTGCCGAGTACGGCGTGTCCCCGCGTGACTCCGCCGATAGCCGAACAGCCGCTGCCGGGTTCCCGCTTGTTGCAGGCAGGGAAATTCGAGGGATCTCGGAAATAGGGGCAACGCGTGCGCTGCATCAGATTGCCACCGATTGTCGCCATGTTGCGGATCTGCGCCGAAGCCGCCTGCCACAGGGCTTCGGAGACGGCGGGGAAGTGGCGCTTAATGTCGGCATGGTCGGCGACATGACCCATTTTGGCCAGTGCACCGATGGTGGCGCCGCTTGCGCTCACTTCGATCTTGTCCAGCCCTTTGAGATGGGTGATGTCGACCAGGCTGTCGGGCTCGGCGACACCGCATTTGGCGAGATCGATGAGCGTGGTGCCGCCGGCGAGCAGCATGGCGCCGGGCAGGGCGGCTGCCTGGCGTGCCGCCTCGAGCGAGCCGGCACGCAGATAGGAAAAATCTCTCATGACTGGACCTCCACGGCTGCCTGGCGGACAGCGGCGACAATGTGTGGATAGGCGCCGCAGCGGCAGAGATTGCCGGCCATGTATTCGCGGATTTCTTCATCCGAGCCGGCATGGCCCTCGCGGATGCAGGCGACCGCCGACATGATCTGGCCGGGCGTGCAATAGCCGCACTGGAAGGCATCCTGCTCGAGGAAGGCAGCCTGCACGGGATGCAGTTCACCCTCCCGTGCAAGCCCCTCGATGGTGGTGACGGTGCGGCCCTCGGCCTGCGCGGCCAGCGTCAGGCAGGCCAGCACGCGCTCGCCGTCGACATGAACGGTGCAGGCGCCGCACTGGCCGTGGTCGCAGCCCTTCTTGGTGCCGGTCAGGCCGAGCCGGTCGCGCAAGGCGTCGAGCAGCGTGACGCGCGGCTCGAGCTGCAGGGTGTGGCGATGGCCGTTGATGTCGAGATGGACGGGAATTGTTGTTTTGGTCATGGGCGTCTGGCTCCAGTTGCTTGACGCGAGGTCGATTGAGCTGATGTTGGGCGGGCGAGGAGAGCCGGCAGGCTTGCCCGTCTCTCCCACCTGTCCGTCCCTTCGCTTTCGGTCCGGGCATTCGTCGTTGGAAAGCCAGGCAACTGGCTTCCTGTCCGTTTTACGGATCACTCGTCATCCCAGCAGGTCCTCGATCCGGATTGGAAAGCGCCGGGGGCGCACGCCAGTTGCATGCCAGACCGCATTGGCAACGGCGCCAGCCGTGCCGGTGATGCCGATTTCGCCAACGCCCTTGATGCCGAGCGCGTTGACGTAAGGGTCGTCCTCGTGGACCAGCAGCGCCTCGACCGACGGCACGTCGGCATTCACCGGGACATGGTATTCGGCGAGGTTGGCATTCTGGATACGGCCCGAGCGCCGGTCGGTGACGGCCTCTTCATGCAGGGCGAAGGAGACGCCCCAGATCATGCCGCCATAATACTGGCTGCGCACCAGCCGCGGATTGATGACCCGCCCGGCGGCAAAGGCACCGACCAGTCGGGTGACGCGGATCTGGCCGAAATCGGGATCGACCTTCACTTCGGCGAACACAGCGCCATGCGCGTGCATGGCATAGGCCTCCCGCGAGGCCGGGTCCGGGGTTCCCGTGCCACAGCCATCGATCTCGGCGAGCCCGGCGCGGGCCAGGATCTCGCCATAGCTTTCACTGCGATTTTCGTCGTCGCGCCGGTAGAGGCGGCCGCCACGCGCCAGGACGCCCTCGTTGCCGGCGCCGAACAACGGCGAGGCTTCATGGCCGGTGGCGAGATCGGCGAGCCTGGCGATGACGGCGGCTCCGGCATTGTGGATCGCCATGCCGGCTGTCGCCGTATGGCCGGAGCCGCCGGCAATGCCTGCGTTGGGTAGGTCGGAGCTGCCGGCCCTGAAATCGACCTGGTCGATGTCGAGCCCCAGCCCGTCGGCGGCGATCTGGGCGAAGGCGGTCCAGGCGCCTTGCCCCATGTCCTGCGCGCCGGTCTCCATCAGGCCGCTGCCGTCGGCCCTCAGCACGGCACGCGCCTCAGCCTGGAACATGATCGCCGGAAAGGTTGCCGTGCCCATGCCCCAGCCGGTCAGAAAGCCATCCTTGTCCGGCATCTGGCGCGGCTGGAGCGGACGGCGCTGCCAACCGAAGCGCTCCGATGCCTGCGTGTAGCATTCGCGCAGCGCCTTGGACGAAAACGGCTTGCCAGTCATCGGCTCGACCTCGGCATAATTGCGCAGCCGAAACTCCAGCGGGTCCATGCCGCAGGCCGCGGCTGCCTCATCGATGGCGCTCTCCAGCGCGATCGAGCCGGTGGCTTCACCCGGGGCGCGCATGAACAGCGGCGTGCCCGTGTCCAGCCGCACCGCCTCGTGCGAAGTGGCGATGGCCGGGCTGGCATAGAGCGTGTGCGAGGCATCGGCGGCCGGTTCGAAGAAATCGTCGAACGTGCTCGATGCGGTCTTGGCGTGATGGTCGATCGCTGTCAGCTGGCCTTCGCTGTCCATGCCCATGCGCAAGGTCTGGCGCGTTGGCGCGCGATGGCCGACGGGCCCGTACATCTGCTCGCGCCGCAGCACCAGCTTGACGGGACGACCGACGAGACGCGCCGCCAGAATGCCGAGCACCTGCGGCCCGGAGATCATGCCCTTGGAACCGAAGCCGCCACCCAGGAAAGGGCTGCAGATGTGGATATTTTGCGGCGCGATGCCGAACAGGCCAGCGATGCGGCCCTGTGCCATGGCAAGGCCCTGGCTCGGCGTGTCGATCGACAGGCTGTCGCCATCCCAGGCGGCGACGATCGCATGCGGCTCCATGGCGTTGTGGTATTGGGCCGGCGTCTCGTAGGTCGCCTCGATCCGCGTCGCTGCCGACTTGAGACCGGCCTCGACATCGCCCTTGTGGTGCACCGCAGGACTGCCGATGCCGACACCGCCCGGCACAAAGCTTTCGGCGCCGTCGAGGCCAACGCGCGCCGGCTGCGCTTCATAGCGCGGCGACAGCAGTGCCGCCCCTTCGGTCGCCGCCTCCAGCGTCTCGGCGATCACCACGGCGATGGTCTGGTTCGGGTAGCGGATACGATCGTTCTGCAACAGGTCGAGCCGGAACATGAAGGGATTGTTCTTGGCATCCGGATCGGTGGCGAGCGGTGGCCGGTTCTCGGGCGTCATCACCTCGACCACGCCCCCGTGCGCCTTGGCCGCCCTGACATCCAGTGAAGCAACGCGGCCGCGTGCGATGCCGCTGACGGCCAGTACTGCGTAGAGCATGCCGGGCGGATGATTGTCGGCGGCGTAACGGGCGGTACCGGTGACCTTGAGAAAACCATCGCGGCGGGTCAGCGGTTGGCCGATGCTGGAGCCCTGCCGGAGATGGGCGGGTTGTTGATTGAGGCCGAGTTCAAGCGTCATGGCGCACTCCGGGAATGGAAGAAAATGGGGAGGCAGGGAGGGCTGGCAGCCGCCCAGGCGTTCCCGCTAGGGCAGACATCAGCGCCCTGACTACTATGCGGCGTGCGAGTTCGATCTTGAACGCATTGTTGCCGGAGGGACTGGCATCGGCCAATGCGGCGTCCGCCGCACGGACGAAGCTCGTCTCGTCGGCATCGGCGCCAAGCAGGACCGCTTCCGCCGAACGCGCCCGCCATGGCTTGGCCGCTACCCCGCCCAGCGCCAGCCGCGCCTGGCGGATCTTGCCGCCTTCGACGACAAGGGCAGCGGCGGCCGAGACAACAGCGAAGGCATAGGAGGTGCGTTCGCGTACCTTGAGATAGCGGGCATTGGCGGAGAAGGAGGCAGCCTCCGCCGGCAGGCGCACCCCAACGATCAGGTCGCCGGGCTCCAGTCCATTCTCCCGCTGCGGCGTCTCGCCAGGAAGCCGGTGGAATTCCTCCAGCGTCACATGGCGCCGGCCCTTTTTGCCCTCGATCTCGACCACGGCGTCGAGCGCCACCAGCGGCACGCAGAAGTCCGACGGATGCGTGGCTATGCAGGCGTCGCTCCAGCCGAGCACGGCATGCAGCCGGTTCTCGCCACCCAGCGCGTCGCAGCCCGCGCCCGGCTCGCGCTTGTTGCAGGCGCTGGCGGTGTCGTAGAAATAGCTGCAGCGCGTGCGCTGCAGCAGATTGCCGCCGACGGTGGCGGCATTGCGAAGCTGAGCCGAGGCGCCCGACAGCAAGGCCTCCGCCACCGCCGGATAGGATCTGGCGAACTCTGGATCATGAGCGAGATCAGCATTGCGCACCAGCGCGCCGATGCGCAGGCCGCCATCGGCCAGCCGCTCAATGCGGTTGAGCTCCGGCAGGCGCGAGATGTCGACGATACGCTCGGGGCTGGTGACGCCGCCCTTCATCAGGTCGAGCAGGTTGGTGCCGCCGGCGAGATAGGCCGAACCCGGCTCGGCCGCCGCCGCAATGGCGTCGGGAATGGTGGTGGGCCTGATATAATCGAAGTTCTTCACGCAGCGGTCCTCCGGTCGGCTTTGGCAAGCTGCTCCTGGGCTTCCAGGACCGCCTCGACGATGCCGCCATAGGCAGCGCAACGGCAGAGATTGCCGCTCATGCCCTCGCGGATGCGCTCGGGATCGTCGCCGGCCTGTGCCTCGGCGATCAGGCCGAGCGTGCTCATGATTTGACCCGGCGTGCAGAAACCGCATTGGAAGCCGTCATGGGCGATGAAGGCGGCCTGCACCGGATGCAGGTCTTCACCGTGGGAGACACCCTCGATGGTCAAGACCTTGGCGCCGTCATGGCTGACAGCCAGCGCCAGGCAGGAGTTGATGCGCTTGCCATCGACCAGTACCGTGCAAGCGCCGCACTGGCCGCGGTCGCAGCCCTTCTTGGTGCCGGCGAGCTCAAGCCGCTCGCGCAGCAGGTCAAGCAGTGTGACACGTGGATCGACCTCCAGTTCGTATCGGTGTCCGTTGATGGTGAGAGCGAGGGGAAGGCTGGTCATGGGCGTCTGGCTCCAATTGCTTGACGCGAATGGGAATCATCTGGTGCCTTGCTGGGGAAGAGCAAGGTTACCTTGCGGTCAGGTTGGGTAGTCTCCCCGCATGGGGGAGATAGCACTCATAGGTCTTCACCGACCTCCAGCGGGCGGGGAGGCTACTTTCAGCACGTGACATACCGGTTCGCCTTATTATATGATAAAGGTGCTCCACTAAAACGGAGGCGCCTCCGTTTATTACGTGGGGGCTGACCCGGCCGGGTTCAAGCCCCCGCCACACCGTGGAGAAAAAATTGGCCGCCGAGCCGTCCGCCATCGCTGAAGAGAAGGTCGAAGAGGCCAAGCCGCTGCGCGCCGACGCGCAGCGCAACCGTGACAGGCTGGTCGAGGTGGCGGCCGCCGTCTTTGCCGAGCGTGGCATCGACGCCTCGCTGGAAGAGATCGCGCGCCGTGCCGGCGTCGGCATAGGCACACTCTACCGGCATTTTCCGACCCGCGAGCATCTGGTCGAAGTGGTCTACCGGCGCGAGGCAGAGGCGCTGTGCGCGGCTGCCGGCGAACTCGCCGGAAAACATCCGTCCGATGTCGCGCTGGAGCAGTGGATGCAGCGCTTCGTCGACTATATCGCCACCAAGCGTGGCCTGGCGACCAGCCTGCGCATCCTGCTGACCACCAATTCGACGCTGTTTTCCGACACGTCAGGCCGCGTCTCGCAGGCCTTGCGGCAACTGGTCGAGGCGGCGGTGGCCGAGGGCACCATTCGCGGCGATGTCGACGCTTCCGACGTGCTACACGCACTGTCGGGCATCTACTCGGCACCAGACACCCCGCAATGGCGCGACCGTTCACGCCGGCTGGTCTCGCTGCTGATGGACGGTCTGCGGTTCGGGGCGGGGAAGGGGTGACTCCGTGGATAGCCTCATCTTGGTGCTGACAAGGTTCGTCAGCGGAGAAGACACCAGCCTGGCCGCCGCCAACAGCCTGGAAGTGCTGCTCGACGAGGCCTATCCGGACGACGAGCTTGTTCAAAGTGCCGTTGTAAAGCTTGCGAGCTACAGGCCCGGTGGTGGCCAGTTTCTGTTCGACACTCCGGAAATTCAACGTCGGCTGCTTCGTATTCGCGACTATCTTTCGCATCGCACCTGATAAGACCGCTCTTGCATTGCGCGGATTCGCACACCGCGCTTGCAACTGAGTGAGAGCGGTTGTTAAATTCCTCACATTTCAGGTGACCGACAGGCCCAACGCATGACTGCTCGCAAAGCGCAAAGGACAGCCCGGCTGATCCATCTGCTGTCGGAACGGCGGGTTATCCATCTGAGCGAAGCAGCAACGCTGCTGGGCGTCTCGGAGATGACCGTGCGGCGTGACATCGCCACCAATCCGGGGCAGATCGCCTTTCTCGGTGGGCACATATTGGCGGCGGCCGAGATCGATACTGACGCTCCTTACGAACTGGCGACCGCGGCCGATAGCCATGCGGCGGCGAAGCGCGAAGCCTGCCTGCACGCGGTGCGGAAAATTCGGCCCGACGAGACAATCTTCATCGATTGCGGCACGACGCTGATCCATCTGATCGATCTCATTCCAGATGATTATCGAATAACGGCAATATGTTACGCCATGAATGTCGCGGAGCGCCTGACCCGCAAGGCCAATGTCACGCTCATCATGCTGGGGGGCGTCTATCATCCCGCGTCGGCGTCTTTCTCGGGCACGCATGACTTCGACATTTTGAAGAGCGTCGGCATCAACGCAGCTTTTCTGTCGGCCGCCGGTGTCGATGCCAAACGCGGCGCCACCTGCGAGCATTTCCACGAGGCGGTGGTGAAGCAGAAGGTGATGGGCCTGGCGCGCGAAAACTACCTTGTCGTCGACAGCAGCAAGATCGGCAAGCTCAAGCGCGCCTTCTTCGCGCCAATGGACGGTTTCGACGCCGTCATTACCGAACATGGGGAGGTAGGGCCGGAATCATTCCAACTGCCGCCTGACTCCGTTTGACATTTCGCCGGCCTGATGGAAAAGTCACAAAAAAAGTAAGAGAAGTCCCAAAAGACAATCTGGATCGGGGTAGGGGACGCGTCAACGGAAGGAAATGCAGGCGTCATGATCGAACAGGGTTCGATTTCGCCATCGTCCGGGACTCCCTTGCTGCGCGTCGAGGGCGTCAGCAAGCGGTTCGGCGGTGTCAATGCGCTGCGCGGCGTCAGTCTCGAAATCAAATCCGGTGAAGTGCACGCCCTGCTTGGTGAAAACGGGGCCGGCAAATCGACGCTGATCAAGATTCTAAGCGGCGTGCATGTGCATGATGGCGGCTCGATCGCGATCAATGGCGAGCCTGTCTCGTTCGCTTCGCCCGCCCAGTCGCGTGATGCCGGCGTGGCGGTGGTCTACCAGGATCTGAGCCTGGTCGAATCGCTTTCGGTTGCCGACAATCTGATGCTGGGACGAGAGGCGAAGACCCGCTTCGGCTTCCTGAAAAAACGCCAGCTGGTGGCGCAGGCCGAAGCCTTCCTCAAGTCACAGAACATCCCGCTCGATGCCCGTGCCATGGTCGGGTCGCTGCCCTTTGCCTATCGCCAGATGACCGAGATCGCCAAGGCGCTGATGGGCGACGTTCGCCTGCTCATCCTCGACGAGCCGACCTCGGCGCTGACCGACGATGAAGAGAAGATCCTGTTCGAGGCGATCCGTGCTGTTGCCGCGCGGGGCGTCGGGGTGATCTACGTCACGCATCGCCTCAATGAGGTCTTCCGGATTTCGAACCGGGTGACCGTATTCCGCGACGGGCAGAACGCCGGAACATTTATCACGTCACAGACCAGTATGAGGCAATTGGTCGGCGCGATCGTCGGGCCGGATCACGCCGTTCTGAAGGCGGGCACCACGGCAGCGGGGCAAAGCGTGATGTCCTCTGCCCGCCCTGGTTCCCCTGAAAAGCCCGTGCTCGAATTGAGGGGCGTCAGCAATGACAGGCTGGACCGGGCCAATCTCGAACTGCGCAGCGGCGAAATCCACGGCCTTGCCGGCCTGATCGGTAGCGGACGCACCGAAATCCTGCAGACGATCTTCGGGCTGCTGCCCGTCCAGTCGGGCGATGCCAGCCTCGAGGGCGTTTCGCTGAACGGAACCGATCCGGCCGAGGCGATACGGCGAGGCATAGCGCTGGTGCCGGAGGACCGGCACGTCCAGGGCCTGGTCCTCGAACATTCGATCGAGCGCAACCTGACCCTGCCACGGTTGCCGTATTTCTCGCGCCTGGGCTGGCTGCAGCGCCGCTCGGCGAGCGAGCACGCCGACGCCGCCATGCATCGGCTGGCCGTCAAGGCGCCAGGCGCATCGACCACGGTGAAGAACCTGTCCGGGGGCAACCAGCAGAAGGTCGTGTTCGGCAAATGGAACGAGCCGCGGCCGCGCGTGCTGTTGCTCGACGAGCCGACGGTTGGTGTCGATGTCGGTGCGCGCGAGGAGATTTACGGCGTCATTCGCGCCGCAGCGGCGGCGGGAAGCGGTGTGCTGCTGGTGTCTTCGGATCTTTCCGAACTGCTTCAGCTCTGCGACCGCGTCTCGATCGTCGTCGATGGCCGGATCACCAAGACGATTTTGAGACAGGAATTCGGCAGCGCCGAGGATCTCCATCACCTCATTCAACTTTCGCAGCCATCGCAAGAGCACGCGGCATGACCGACACCCAAAGCCCGGCAAGTCCACCAGTGGCAAGGGGGGCAGCCGCCAACCAGCCAGGCGGTCGCTCGGCGCTGCAGCATCTGCTTCAGGGCGAACGCCCCTATATGCTTTACGTCGCCTTCGCCGTCATGCTGATCGTCTTCAGCCTGGCGTCGCCCTGGTTCCTGTCGATCGACAATTTTCTCAACATCGGCCGCCAGACGACACTGGTCTCGATCATTGCCGTCGGCATGACGTTCGTCATCATCTCCAGGCAGATCGACCTGTCCGTCGCCTCGACGCTGGCGCTTTCGGGCATGAGTGCGTCGCTGGCCATGGCTTTCGTCGCCAACAACTGGGTCGTCGGCGCGCTGGCGGGATTGGGCACCGGGGCGCTGATCGGGCTGATCAACGGCGTCTTGACCACCCGCCTCGAAATCCCGTCCTTCCTGGTGACGCTGGGCACGTTGAGCGGCGCGCGCGGTCTGGCGCTGATGGTCACCAACACCAAGCCGGTCATCATCACCAACGATTATTATTTCGCGATCTTCGGCGAAGGCTCGGTGCTGGGCATCCCGGCGCCGATCCTGTGGACGCTTGGCGTCACGATCGCAGGCATCCTGCTGCTCCACTACAGCGTCTACGGGCGGCGCGTCTATGCGGCGGGCGGCAACCCGACGGCCGCACTCTATTCCGGCGTCCATATCAAGAAGGTCACCACGTTGGCCTTCGTGCTGACCGGGACGCTCGCCGGGCTGGCATCGCTGATCCTGTCGGCGCGTTCGCACGCGGCACGGCCCGATGTCGTGCAAGGCATGGAGCTCGATGTCATCGCCTCGGTGATCCTCGGCGGCTGCAGCCTGTTCGGCGGTCGCGGTTTCGTGCTGGGCACGCTGCTCGGCAGCCTGATCATCGGCACGCTCAACAATGGGCTGGTGCTGCTTGGCGTCAGCTCGTCGCTGCAACTCGTCATCAAGGGAGCAATCATCGTCGCCGCGGTCGCCTTCACGAGGAGGTAAGGCGCGCGCCCGCGGATTTCAGCAGAAAATTGCCGGCTCCAAACGGCACCAGAGACGTCAACGATCAACGGAGGAAAGTCATGAAGCACTCGGCACGAATCCACTCGCTTTTCCTAGGATTGAGCATCGCCGCCAGCGCGTTCGCGCTCTCAACATCCCTAAGCTCGGCGCAAACGCCGGAAACCTGCGTTACCGGCGTCGACATGGCCACGCTCGGTCCCAAGGGCATTGTTGGCCAGGGCCCGCACGGTGAAAAGGCAGCCTCGCCCGACGAGTTGAAGTTGAGCGACGACGAAGCCGCCAAGGTCAAGGCCGGCAAGTTCAAGGTCGGCATTTCCATGCAGACGGTGAACCTCGACTGGTCGCAACTGCAGGTGCAAGGCATCAGCGAAACGCTGGCCAAGTATGGCGTGACCGTGACCGGTGTCGCGTCGGCCGAATATCAAGTCGACAAGCAGATCGCCGATATCGAGAACACCATCCAGCAGCATCCCGACGGCATCATTTCCATCCCGGTCGACTTCACCGCGACGGCGCCGACCTACAAGAAGGTGGGCGAGGCCGGCATCAAGCTGGTGTTCATGGACAGCATCCCGGTTGGCCTCGAATCTCCAAAGGATTTTGCCTCGATGATCTCGGCCGACAGCCAGGGCAACGGCCAGATCGCGGCGCAGATCCTGTCTTCCTGCATGCCGAAGGGCGGCACGATCGGCCTGGTGAATTTCGGCGTCGACTATTTCAGCACCAACGAGCGCACCAAGGGCGTCGGCGAGTGGATGAAGAAGAACCGGCCCGACATCGTCATGAAGCAGGTCGATTTCACTGATCCCTCCAAGGTGTCGCAGATCGCCGGCGACTTCCTCACCGGCAATCCCGATGTGAAGGGCCTGTTTGCGGTGTGGGATCAGCCGGCGCTCGACACTCTGTCGTCGATGCGCGCGCAAGGCATCGACATTCCGATCACCACTGTCGATCTCGGCCTGCAGTCGGCGATCGAAATCGCCAAGGGTGGGCCGCTGAAGGCAACCGGTTCGCAGCGCCCCTATGATCAGGGCGTCGCCGAAGCGCTGGCGATGATGAAGGCGCTGATCGGTGAACCCACGCCCGCCTGGGTCGGCGTCCAGTCCTTGCCGGTCGTGCAGTCCAACGTGCTGGAGTCCTTCAAGACCGTGTTCCACAAGGATCCGCCGGCCGAACTGGTCGATGCCTGTAACAGCGCCAAGCCGAAGTGCAATTGAGATAGGTGAAAAGCCATGGGCACGGGGGCGACCCCGTGCCCATGTTTTTGGTAAGATTGGACGCGACGCGCTTTGGGAAATCGGTCTCGCAACAGTCGGCTTCATGCCAAGACGGCCATTCATGGTGAGCAAACGGTATGCTAGGCGTGATGGCTTGATTCGCCTGTCGTCCACGCTTTCGAGGGCACCCGATGTATGTAGGCCGTTCCTACAAGGTGGTAGATTTCGCTCTCTGGTCGCGGGGCAGTGTCATCTACATGGTGGTGGTGAGCGCACTGGCCGTGGCGGCCTACCGTCTGCCGGGCATCGCCGGGTTTTCGGTGCCATGGTCCGTCGTGCTCGTGCTCGGCACCACCGTGTCACTCGTTGCCGGGTTCAAGAATTCGCAGGTTTTCACCCGCAGCAGTGAAGCGCTGCAAGCCTTTGCGCAAATTACAGCCAGCAGCCGGTTGTGGTCCAATTTCTGCAGGGACTTCAACGATGTGCCGACAGCCAGGCAACTCATCTACCGCCATCTCGCCTGGTTGACGGCCCTCCGGTTCGCCCTGCGGCGGCCGATGCCGTGGGAATCCATGGGGCGGGCGGCCAATGTCGAATTCCGGCGGCGTTACAAAATCCAGGAGGATGCGGGCTCGATCGCCGACGAACTGCGTCCGCTGCTGGGCGAACAAGCCGACGACGTCCTGAAGTCGCCTCGTCCAGCGCTAATCCTGCTTGAAATGCAATCGGTCCAGGTCAATGCGTTGTTCAAGGAGGCCAAAATCCCTCCGCAGGTCTATGTCGAACTCATCAAGCTGATCCGCGACTTCCATGATCAGCAGGCGCGCTGCGACCGCATCAAGAACAATCCATATCCCCGGCAATACGCCATCGTCAGTTCCTTGTTCGTCATGATCTTTTGCACCTTGCTGCCATTTGGCGTCGTTCCAGTCTTTGCCGACATGGGCAAATTGGGTGGCGCACTCGGCCCGATCGCGATCTGGCTCACGATCCCGTTCAGCACACTCCTGGGGTGGGCATACATGTCTCTCGACCAGGTCGGCGAGAGCAGTGCCAACCCTTTCGAGGGCAACGCCAACGATGTTCCGATCTCGCAAATCTGTCGCGACATCGAGATCGAACTGCGCACCGGGCTTGGTGAGGTTGACCTCCCCAAGCCATTGCTGCCAGTCAACGATATCGCGACCTAGGCAAGCGTCGCCGACGGCCGATACCAGTTGCAGGGGCGATCTCTTGCGCTGGCTGGCGATAAAAACCTGGCGTGAATGTCACACTGGCGGATCCTGACTCGTCATGAGGTCGGCACCAACAGAAGGAAGCCAATCATGACCGCAAAACTTGATCTCTTCGCCGCTGCCCCCTCGCTGATGAAGGAATGGCAGCGCGCATCCTTCGCCATTTCCTCCAGCCTCGAGCCCAGCCTGGCCGAGCTTGTGAAGATCCGTGCATCCCAGATCAATGGCTGCGCCAATTGCCTCAACATGCACACGGTGTTTGCACGCGAGGACGGCGAAACCGAGCAGCGCATCTACCTGCTGTCGGCGTGGCGCGAGGCGCCTTGCTACACCGACCGCGAACGCGCCGCGCTCGGCTGGACCGAGGCGCTGACGCGGATTTGCGAAGGTCATACGCACGAAAGCGCCTATGAGGCCCTTGAGGCCGAATTCACGCCGGAAGAGCAGGTCAAGCTCACCTTGATGATCAATGTGATCAACGGCTACAACCGCCTTGCGGTTGGGTTCGGTGGCTGGGCCGATCCGGCGGCGATAAGATCCGCGGCCAAGGCGGCAGCCGCCTGATGACAGGCGCAGGGACCGAGCACGCGGCGGCGGCCTTCGATCCGCTGCGTCCGACGCTGATGCGCGTCGCCTACCGCATGCTTGGGTCCGTGGCGGATGCCGAGGATGTCGTGCAGGAGGCGTTCATCCGCTGGATGAGGGCCGACCGCGGCGAGGTGCGTGAGCCCGCGGCATTCCTGCGCCGCACCGTCACGCGGCTTTGTCTCGACCAGCTCAAATCCGCGCGCCGCCAGCGCGAGACCTATGTCGGTCCCTGGCTTCCCGATCCCGTCGTGGATGAGGACGAAGTGGATGACGTCACCCTGCCAATGATGCTGGTGCTGGAACGTCTTTCGCCGCTCGAACGGGCGGCCTTTCTGCTGCACGATGTGTTCGGGCTGGGATTTGAGGAGGTCGCGGCCGCCATCCAGCGCGAACCCGCTGCCTGCCGCCAGCTTGCTGCCCGCGCGCGCGCCCATGTCCGCCAGGCGAGACCGCGTTTCAAGGTGGAAAAGCAACGCGGCCTCGAGCTCGCCGAGGCCTTCTTCGCCGCCTCGCGCAGCGGCGACATGAAGGCGCTTGGCGCGATGCTGTCGGCCGATGTCAGCGCCCATGCCGATGGCGGCGGGAAGCGCCCGGCAGCCACGGAAGTGGTCCTGGGGTTCGATGCCGTGATGCAGCAATACGCGCGTGTGGCGGAATGGCTGCAGAAGAACGGCTCGACGCTTGTTCGTGTCGGTTTCGTCAACGGACTGCCCGGCTTCATCACGCTGGAAGCCGATGGCGAACTGCAGACGACCGCACTCGACATCGAGGACGGTAAGATCGCGGCAATCTATGTGGTGCGCAACCCCGACAAGCTCAGGCACTTGCATTAAAGCGCGTCGCGTTGAAACGGATTCAGGCGACGCGCATTAACCCTTGGCTTCGACCAGGATCACCAGCGATTCCGGTACCACGCCATCGTAGACCATCGCGTCAGCGGCTTTCTGGCTCTGCATCATTGTCGCAAGGGCATCCATGTCCGGGACGTCCATCATCAGGGCCACTCGTTTCGGATTCTGCGGATCGACGAACGTGCGGATGTTGGTGATCCCAAGGGCGCCGAAAAGCTCCTTGCGCTTGGGTGAACTGAGCCAGTGCTTGCTGTCCTTCGTGATGTTGTGATGGCCAATTACGGTTGGCATGGCATCCTCCCCAAGGCGACGCCGGCGGTCGATATCGCCCGCCTGTTGTGCGATCCACCTGTTCAGCCAGTCAGCGCCGTTTCCTCCGGGCTGTCAATTAGCTGTTGCTGATGGATGTGCGGTGATGCCGCTTTCGGGGCGCTCAAAGTTCGAGGCAGACCTTGCCGAAATGCCGTTGGGATTCGTAGTGCGTGAAGGCACCAGCGATGTCCTCAAGCGCCAAACTGCGGTCGATGATGGGCTTCAGACGGTTGACCTCTATGGCCCGGATCATATCCTCCTGGTCCGCCCTGCTGCCGATCGAGATCCCGCTGATGCGGAGCTGGTTCGAAAACAGGGCCGGGATCGACACTTGCGCCGCAAAGCCGGTGAGGACGCCGATCAGGGCGATGTGCCCGCCCGTCCGGCAGGCCGCTATCGACTGCGTGAGCGTTGCGGGGCCGCCGACCTCGATCACGTGATCGACGCCGCGGCCGTCCGTCAAATCCCAGGCCTTTTGGCCCCAGTCCGGCACGGCCTTGTAGTTGATGACGGCGTCGGCGCCGAGGCGCCCGAGCCTTTCCAGCTTCTGCTCGTCGGAAGACGTGGCGATAACCCTGGCGCCGGCGGCTTTGGCAAATTGCAACGCGAACAGCGATACGCTGCCTGTGCCGAGGACCAGCACGGTGTCGCCGGGTTTCACCTTGCCGCACACAACCAGGCCGCGCCAGGCGGTGACGCCGGTGCAGGTGAGCGTTGCCGCCTCCACATGCGTGTAGCCCACCGGGGCCTTGGTGAAGGCGTGTGCCGGCATGCACACATATTCGCTTGCAAAGCCGTCGAAACTTTCTCCCGGTATGTCGCGCCTGGTCGCAGGCGTCATGTCACCGCCCAGCCACGATGGGTAGAAGGTGCTGACGACGCTGTCTCCAGCTTTGAACGCATCGACATCGTCGCCGACTTCGATCACCTCGCCCGCGCCATCGGACAGCGGAACGCGGCCGTCGGCGAGCGGCATCTTGCCTTGAACGACGAAATCGTCACGCAGGTTCAACGAGCAGGCCCGGATTCTGACCAGCACTTCGCCCGATCCTGGCTGGGGACGGTCTTCCTCCACCAGTTCGAGGTTGCCCAAGCCACCCGGCGCTCTCAGCCTGACCAGTTTCATTGCCGGACCGGCCGGCCAGACATCACCCTCAGCCAGGGCGTCAGATGGAAGGCACTCATCAGGAGATACATCGCGGCCATTCCGGTGAACGGCGAGGTATTGGCGCCCATGCACAGCATGGCCGCATCGCCACCCTGAATGCAGCTGAACAGCGCCATCAGGGCGAAGGTCGGTGCCGCGGCGAGGCACAGCCAGTCGGCGAGGCCAGGGGTGGTCGGGCTTGTGTCTTCAGCAGGGATCGCGCCGCTGGCACCGGTATGGATATCGCTCATGGTCCTTTTCCCTTGATGGTTATGCCTTGGTGCGTGCGACCTGCTCGCCAGGACTTGGGTTCCTCGCCCCCACGAGAGTGGGGGAGAGGTGGCTCGGCGAAGCCGAGACGGAGAGGGGGCCGCGTCCTACGAAAGCCCCCTCTCCGGCCGCTTCGCGGCCACCTCTCCCCCGCCTTTGGCGGGGGCGAGGAACCCAAGCTGGATGGCGGCCGGACACTCTCAGCAGATCCTTACTGGCCGTCCTTGTCCCTGAACGCCGCTTCGCCGGCAGCCGACACTTCTGCCCATTTCTGGTCGGGCGCGGCATCGTAATTGTCGTGCCAGTTCCACCAGCCGTAGAGCGGGGTCTGCGGATAGCCTTCGGGCGAGTCTTCCCAGATCTCCTGGCGGCCGAGCGGCGTTGCGTCGAGGTAGCTCCACACGGTGCCCATCGCCTCGTCCCCGCGGCTGTTGATGAAATAAGTGCGGAATACCCGGTCGCCGTCATGGATGAAGACGTTGTGGCCGTGCCATTCGTCGACGCCGAAGTCTTTGTCGAAGCTATCGGTGATGGTGTACCAAGGCATCTCCCAGCCCATCCGCTTCTTCAGCCGCGCAATGTCGGCCTGCGGTGCGCGCGAGGCATAGGCAAGCGTGGTGTTGCGGGCGTTGAGGTGGGCGAGATGGCCGACCTGGTCGGCGCCGAGCGAACAGCCGCGGCAAGCGTGATCGGGCCAGCCATGAACCCCTGGCTCGAAGAAGGCGCGGTAGACGATCAACTGGCGGCGGCCTTCGAACAAATCGAGCAGGCTCGCTTTGCCGTTCGGCCCCTCGAACACATAGGCCTTGTCCACTTCCATCCACGGCATGCGCCGGCGCTCGGCGGCCAGCGCGTCCTTGGCGCGCAGTGTGGCCTTCTCCTTCACCAGCAGTTCTTCGCGCGCGGCTTCCCACGCCTGCTGTGAAACGATTGGTGGGGTCTTCATTGCGGTGTGCTTGGTCATTGCTCGTCTCCTTTGTCAGTCTGTGGCGCCAGCGCGGCGCGTTGTTGCTTGCGGATCGTGAGGCAGGGTAGGGCGATGAAGCGCCCCGGTGGGAGTTACAAGTGTGACGGGATTTGAATGGGCAGGCCCGCCGCAGCAGGGGTGGCGCCCGGCGCGCTCGACCGTGTCGTTCGTCGCGAGGAGAGGCAGATCGTCGGAGTCAGGCATTGTCAATTGTCCTTTACGAGATGCTTAATATCGATACCTGAGATGCTCAGGCTACGAGTGCCGATATTGGCGTCAACGGCGGCCACGGCGCCTTCCGCCTGTCCTGATGGCTAGGTCATCATCCAAGTCATTGCTGTTTTCCCTGGTGTGCCGCCTGTTGCCGATACGGCTTGCTGGTTGGCGGTCATGACTTAAGTTAGGGCGGGCAGTGCAGGGGTGGGAGTTACAAGTGTGACGGGATTTGAATGGACTCGCTGATCACGGCAGCGGCATTGGCGCTGGCCGCGGGCGATCCACTCGGGGCGCTGGACCGCGTCGCCCTGCGCGAGGACGCGCCGGCGCTGGCGTTGCGCGGCATCGCGATGGCGCAGCTCGGCGACCTCGACCGCGCCAAGGCGCTATTGCGGCGGGCCGCGCGCGCCTTCGGTCCGAAGGAGGCGGTGGCGCGCGCCAGATGCGTCGTCGCCGAGGCGGAGATCGCACTGGTCTCGCGGGACCTCGGCTGGCCAGCCAAGGCGCTGGATGCTGCGCGGGCGACGCTGGAAAAGCATGGCGACCGGCTGAACGCCGCGCATGCCAGCCACCTCAAGGTGCGGCGCCTGCTGTTGATTGGCCGCCTCGATGAGGCTGAAGACGTGCTGGCCGGGCTCGATCCGGCGCCGCTCCCGCCAGCCTCGAGAGCCGCGCACGAACTGGCGGTCGCCGGCATCGCCATGCGGCGCCTCAAGACAAGGGCCGCGCGTACCGCGTTGGAGTGGGCGCGACACGCCGCCCGCCGGGCCGGCATTCCGGGGCTGATAGCCGAGGTCGACAACGCATTCCTGGCGCTGGGCGCGCCGGCGGCGCGGCTGATCGCGCGCGGCCAGCAGCGCCCGCTGCTACTCGAAGAGGTCGAGGCGCTGCACGCGTCGCCGGCGTTGGTCGTCGATGCCTTGCGCTATCTCGTGCGCCAGCAGGAAACCATGGTCTCGCTGGCAACGCGGCCGGTTTTGTTTGCACTGGCGCGCACGCTGGCCGAAGCATGGCCGGCGGATGTGTCGCGGGCGACGCTTATCGCACAGGCGTTTGGCGGCAGGCACGCCGATGAATCGCATCGGGCCCGATTGCGGGTCGAGATCGGCCGGTTGCGCGCCGAACTGCGCACGCTTGCCGACATCAATGCCACGAGCCAAGGCTTTGCGCTGGCGCCGCGCCATGCGCTCGAAGTGGTGGTGCTGGCGCGGCCGATCGAGGAGCGGCACGCCGCGGTGCTGGCCTTGCTTGCCGATGGTGAATCCTGGGCGAGTTCGGCGCTGGCGCTGGCGCTTGGCACCGGCCAGCGCAGCGTGCAGCGGGCGCTGGAGCAGCTTGGCGAGGCCGGCAAGGTGCAGTCGTTCGGGCATGGCCGGGCGCGCCGCTGGATGACGCCGCCTGTGGCCGGTTTCACGACGACCTTGTTACTCCCGGCCCCGCTGCCAAACGGTTAGAGCATGATCCCCGAAAATGCTCGATCATCTCAGTGAGGACAAAGACATGAAACATTCAGCGGCCGAAATCCTGCGCGAATACGGACCCTTTCCGGGCGTCGACACCGTGCACGGGGTAAGCTTCGACGGGCGCAACGTCTGGTTTGCCTCCGGTGAGAAACTGAACGCCTTCGATCCGGAAAGCGGGCAGGCGCTGCGCTCGATCGATGTCGCCGCGCACGCAGGCACCGCCTATGACGGCCGGCATTTCTTCCAGCTTGCCGGGGATCGCATCCAGAAGATCGACCCCGACACCGGCAAGGTGCTGGCCTCCATTCCGGCGCCCGGCGGCGGGCGCGACTCCGGGCTCACCTGGGCGGAAGGAACGCTCTGGGTGGGCCAGTACCGGGAGCGCAAGATTCACCAGATCGACCCCGAAACCGGGGCAATCCTGCGCACCATCGAATCCAACCGCTTCGTCACCGGGGTGACCTGGGTTGACGGCGAGCTGTGGCACGCCACCTGGGAGGGCGAGCAGAGCGACCTGCGCCGCGTCGACCCGCAAACCGGCAAGGTTCTGGAGAAGCTCGACATGCCGGCCGGCATGGGCGTCTCGGGACTGGAATCCGATGGCGGCGAACGCCTGTTCTGCGGCAGCGTATCCGCCGGGGTGGTGCGGGCGGTGCGCCGGCCGAGATGAGCTCGCACCCGGCAAATTCGACCGCTGTCGACTGGTCGTTGCTCCCCGTCGAACCTAGATAGGGCATGCGCCGGGCGGACCGCCCGGATCATCTTTTGCAAAGGACCTGCCATGCCTGAACAGATACCGTCGAACGACGGCTCCGCCATTCCCCAGCTCGGACTTGGCGTGTGGCAAGTCGACCAGGATATCACCGCCCGGGTGGTGGGTTGGGGGATCGAGGCCGGCTATCGTCTGATCGACACCGCCGAGGGCTATCGGAACGAGGATGGGGTTGGAGAGGCGATCCGCAGCTCCGACGTGCCGAGAGGCGAGCTGTTCATCACCTCCAAGCTGCGCAACGGCGCACACCAGCGCGATGCGGCGCTGCGCGCCTTCGACGAGACGATGGAGAAGCTCGGCATAGAGCAACTCGACCTGTTCCTGATCCACTGGCCGGTGCCTAGCCAGGACAAATATGTCGAGGCGTGGAAGACGCTGGTCGAACTCAGGCAGGCCGGCCGCATCAAGTCGATCGGCGTTTCGAATTTCAACCAGGACCATCTTGAGCGGATCATCGGCGAGACCGGCGTGACGCCAGTGGTCAACCAGGTCGAGCTGCATCCCCAGTTCCAGCAGCGCGCTATCAGGGACTTTCATGCCAGCCACGACATCCGCATCGAAAGCTGGAGCCCGCTGGGCAGCGGTCGGCTGCTGAACGACCCGACCATCGCGGGCATTGCCGACAAGCATGGCAAGTCCGCGGCGCAGACGATTATCCGCTGGCACCTTCAGGAAGGGCTGATCGTCATTCCAAAGTCGATCCGCAGGGATCGCATCGCCGCCAATTTCGATGTCTTCGATTTCGAGCTGGATGCGCAGGACCTGCAGGCGATCCGGGGCATGGATTCGCCAAACGGCCGCACCGGCCCAAACCCCGCTACGGCGTCGTTCCTGTTCTGAGGGGAAGGCTCTCCCTTCTCCCCTTGTTTGTGGGAGAACGGCGCCTGCCTCAAGATCGCTCGATGGGCTGAGCGCCGGCCAGATAGCGATCGTTGTCAAACGGCTCGGCTTGATTGCTTTGCAGATCCCAAAGTTGTCGGTGGGTCGCCGGGAGATCGCCAAGATAGACATGAAGCGCGCCGGACCGTGCGCTGCCGGTGTTGGCGACCGAATGCACTGTATGCCGGGGCAGGTGCAGCACGACGGGCGCTGTGGAGTCCTGCCGTCGCGGGGCATCGAGCTTGCTGGCGGCATCGGGATAGATGAAGTTCGTCTCGCCACCCCTGTAGATGCCGATCAGTTCGTATGGTCGCCCAACACCGCCCTTATTCGTGCGAGGGGATCGGGACTTCCGGCAGCGTTGACGATATCATCGACAACCGCGTAGAGAGGCGAGCCAACCGGAACAGCCATTGCCAGTTATCCCTTTTGAGGTGACCAGATGATCATTCTGAGATGCTCAAGGCTACTTAAAGTCGATGGCGGCGTCAACCGGATCGCCAGAACGGAACAAGCATGACTCCTCGTGATTTGACTGCCGCATCGACGAAACCGGCACTGTCCACTGGCACGGCCGCGGCCCCGTCGACCGCCGATCTGCTGCGCAGCGAGCAGGCGTACGAGCAGATGAAGAGCGACATCGTCGCCTGCGTGCTTCGCCCCGGTGAAACGCTGACGGAAAAGCAGATTGGCGATCGATACCTGATCAGAAAGGCGACGATCCGCGCGGCGCTGACCCGGCTGATGCAGGAGGGGCTGGTCAGGAGCGAGCCGCGACGTGGCTATGTCATCACGCCACTGACGCTGCGCGATGTCACCGAGATCTTCGATGTCCGCGGTCTGATCGAGCCGGAAGTGTTCAGGGTGGGTGCGTCGGGGCTCACAGAGCGCGGGCTCGAAGATGTCAGGCAGGCAGCCAGGAAGGTGCTGAAGCCGGAGACGCTGCGCAGCCACGTTGCATTCCTGGCGGCGGATCGTGCCTTTCGTCTTGCCTTGGCGGAGCTGTCCGGAAATTCACGCCTGGCGCAGTTGCTGGGCCAGATACTCGACCAGTCGGAGAGGGCTCTCCACCTCGGATTCAGGTCGCGCGACTTCACGCAGCTGATCATCGGTCAGCAGAAAGACCTGGTTCATGCCTGCGAGGTGAGCGACGTTTCCGGCATCGTCAAGCTTGCCCGATCGCAGTGCCTCAATCTCAAGAAGCAGGTGCTCGAAGCCCTGCTGGCGGGCGCCAAGCTCCGGGAAACCAATCTGCAAGACTTCGCTTGATGGCCTGAGGCTTCGCGCCTCAAATCCCCGAGCCGTCGAGCTGCTGTGCGTCGTCACCCTCCCAGGGGGCCGGCATGGAGGCGCGGCTGAGATTGGCTGTCGGCAGCGGCATCCAGCATTTCAGTTCCGGTTCGGCGTATTCGACGACGCGTCCCGGCGAGGAGTCCGACGCGCGCCAGCCTTCGCTGGCGAACTGGTCGGCGCGCGACCAATAGGCGAGGTCGACTTCCGCCGGCCCCTGTTCGGACGGGCGAACCGTGACCAGGATGCGGCTGCCATCCCTCGGCGCTGTCGACATGTGGCGCCACCGTTCGGGCTCGTCCATCGCTTTTCCTCCTCGCATTTCCAGCGTCGGCGAAGTGTCGCCTCGCGCTCCGGGGCGGTCAACCCAAAGTTTGCGCCAGCGGGCGAGTCTCGACGATGTCGGAACTTGGCGGGATCAGGCGAGGTTGGCGACCGACATATACTGCGAGAGGGAACTTGAAAACGTCGGTCGCCAGGGGGCGGTTGGGACGCACCACGTTGGGGACGCGATGCAAGGTCAGGCTAAGCGGATGCGGCGCGGCTTCAATCGGAACGCCGTCACATGGTGAACAGCTGGTTACTATCCACAGGGCTCCCTTGTTGTGGATGATCCGGAGACGGTCCTTGGCCTGTGCGCAACACGGCGCGGGCGGCCATGCGCGCTCGACGGGCTGTGATCGGGTTGATAAGCCCGTCTGCGAAAGGAGCGCCTGAGTCGAGATGACCGTTGCGATCGAGATGGGACACACGACCGCAGGCGCCGCGGCGACGCTCGATCTCGAGGAGCTGCTGGCGACGCGCCTTTTGGTGCAGGGCAATTCGGGCTCCGGCAAGTCGCATCTGTTGCGGCGGCTGCTGGAGCAGAGCGCCCCCTGGGTGCAGCAGACCATCATCGACCCCGAGGGCGACTTCGTGTCGCTGGGCGACCGTTTCGGCCATCTGGTGATCGATGCCGAGGAGCATACCGAGCGCGGCTTGCAGAGCGCCGGCGAGCGGGCGCGCATCCACCGCGTCTCCACTGTGCTCAATCTCGAGGGGCTCGACGCCGAGAATCAGATGCGGCGGGCCGCCGCCTTCCTCGGCGGGCTGTTCGAGGTCGCCCGCGACCACTGGTATCCGATGCTGGTGGTGGTGGACGAAGCGCAGCTGTTCGCACCGGCAGTGGCCGGCGAGGTTTCGGACGAGGCGCGCAAACTCTCGCTTGGCGCGATGACCAATTTGATGTGCCGTGGCCGCAAACGCGGGCTTGCCGGCATCATCGCCACCCAGCGGCTGGCCAAGCTCGCCAAGAACGTCGCTGCCGAGGCGTCCAATTTCCTCATGGGCCGCACCTTCCTCGATATCGACATGGCGCGCGCCGCCGACCTTTTGGGCATGGAGCGGCGCCAGGCGGAGGCGTTTCGCGACCTGGAACGCGGCCAGTTCATGGCGCTCGGTCCAGCGTTGTCACGCCGGCCGCTCGGCCTGCGCATCGGCCCGACCGACACCAGTCCGCGCAACGGCACGCCGCGGCTGATGCCGCTGCCGGAAGCAGCGCTGGAGGACGCACGCGCCATCATCCTGGCAGCGCCGCCGCCCGAGACCGTGCGGCCGCAACGCCGGTCTTCGCCGGACCTGCTCGATCAACTAATGGCGGCGAAGTCGGCGGCACTCGAAATCCGCCCCGAGCCGGTGGAGCCGCAAATCAGCGCGGAGGACCTGGCCGAGCGCCGCGAGCGTGTGGACCGTGTGCTGCGCGCCATCCTGGCGCAGCCCGACGCGGGCTTCCGTGTCATCGGCGTGCTTTATCAAGAGTTCGTGGTGCGCTGCCGCATCGAGGGCCTTGCCTCGGTGGTGCCCGATCTGCCGGAGTTCCGCCGCATGCTGACGCGCGCCCGCGCCGGGCTCGGCTCCGACATGGCAGCAGGGGATGACGCCTGGCAGGACGTCTCGGTCCGCGCCTCGCTGCTGCCCGACGATATGCAGGGCGTGTTCATGATGATCGCCAGGGCGGCGAAGGAGGGCTGGCCTTGCCCGAGCGACGCTGCGATCGCCCGCGCCTATGGCTCCCACTCGCTGCGCCGTGCCCGGCGTCTCCTCACCTACATCGAGGAGCAAGGCCTCATTGTCTGCCAGCTCGACGGGGTAGGCCGGCGCACCGTGACGCTGGTCGAACTCGCCTGGGCGACGGCCCCGGGCGACCCCAATGCCGAGGAGGCGGAGCAGGGGCGCCTGGCGGTGTGAGGCGGCAGCCTCAGGTTTCCGGCCTGCCGCGAATTTGCGCCAGTGCCGACAGTCGCCAGCAGCCGCTGGCCGCACCTTTTCGGAACCATGCGCCTCATACCTGATGTCTCGGTTTCGAGCGCCAATGTTGTTCAAAATCCGCCATTTCGCATGCGCCCGCCGGCATTTTCCCCGCGAGAGTATGACCGCACCTTAACGTAGCGAGACGTCAAGATGCGGCCGATCTGGATGAGGTTCAGAAGCACAAAGAAGACATTCCAGCCGACCACGTTCATGAGCGGCGCCGGCTGGCTGTAGAAGTACACGGCGAGACAGATTGCTGCTGCAGTCGTCAGCATCCGCAGCCGCAAAATATCCAGCGTGAAGTAAGCGACCACATACATGATGTTCGCCATGTTTATAAGAATTTCCATTTTCCAATTCCATCTAGTTGCGAACGATCAAATACGATCGTGCTTCAGATGCTCTCGAACGGCATACGAGATTGCATCGCGTCGAAGGCCTATGTCCTTCAGGATATGGTCTGGCAGAGCGCGTAAAGCCCTCTCGGTTCTGCGAGCCTTCAGCCCAATCGAAACATGCTTGAGGTAGTGAAACATTGTTTTCTCCATTCGGTAGGATTCGCGGCGCTGGTATGCGGGCATGCCGCCTCCAAGCGCCGTCTGTTCATTGCCTGTTGGTTGCGTGATGCTGCCCCACGCTGAAGACGTGAGGCAGCAACTGGACTTCGTCAGGCGGCTGCTGTTGAAATCGGATCGTTTTGAAGGATGACGGTGTCGGCCACCGGGTAGAATTCCTCTCCCGGCATGCCGACGCGCTTGGCGTGATCCCGGATGGCCTCGCCGTCGTTCGCCTCGTAGATGCAGAAGGTGCCGATGCGCCCATCGGGTTCATTCACCACGTAACTGCGGATCCAGCGGACTTGGCCCGGCATCTGTTCCTTCGCGACCTTCGCTGATTTCGCGCCGGCGGCTTCGAGTTCCTGCAGAGATGCCCATGCGCTAGGGCGACGGATGACATAGAGGTTCACGATTTTTCCCTTTCGCTATCGCGCCGACCCATTGTCGGCGCCGCTGGTGCCATGCGTGTCTGCATGACGGGGAAAAATTACCTACTGAGGGGACTGACCGTCCTTATCTCGAGCTTATCTTTGGCTGATCTTCGCCCTGGCTCGGCGGCAAGAGCTGATCCGTAGCTCATCGCGGCAGGCAAGCGAGCGGCGTTCAGGTGATGAGCTCTTGCCTGGGGCCATCGATGAGCGATTGGCTATCGGGCAAAAGGCTGTGGCGAAGCAGTGCGGCTTCTTGGTCCAGGCGCTGCGATCCCAGGTGACGAGCCGATCTTTCTGCCGCCGTGATCTCTACTTTCGCGCCGCTGACGTCGCCCGAGCCGAGCAGAGCTCTTGCCAACTGCAGGCGGATCCTCGCCGCATGATAATCGACACCGGCGCTTGTCCAAAGTTGCCGGGCCAACAGCAGAAGGCGATTTTTGTTCGGGTCGTCTGGCTTGCAGAGTGCAGCCTTTGTTTCGGCTATCAACGCCTGTGTCGCCGGTTGTCGCCAGCGTTGTGGTTGTGCATCGATTTCGGTCAGATAGATTGAGGCTTGGTTCGAGCGTCCGCCGCGTGCTGCAATGCAGGCTGCATTGACCAACAAGTTTCCGCGCCGCTGAAGATGGAACCATGACACCCCTTGTAAGACACGGTCAATTGCAGCGAGCGCACCTTCCAAGTCGCCGGTTTCGAACAACAGCAAGGCATTGCCCGGTTCCGCGTCCCAGCCGAGTGCATAGGCCTGATCGTAGTCAGCTCGCGCCGACGCGAGATCGCCGATCATGGCGAAGATATCGCCACGGACCCGAAAGCCCTCGCCAAGCGACCACGATTCCTCTGCAGAAAGTTTGGGAAGCGCCTCATTTATGCAAGCCAGGGCCTCAGGCAAAATCTGTTGCGCCGCAACCACTTCGGCACGATGAAGGTCACAGGCCCCTGATGTTTGGGCAAAGCTTGCGGTACACCAGCTTTCAAAACCCTCACTCCACTGGCGAGCACGCGACCAATCGGCAAAGGTCCTGCAGCTCCAGAGGATGTTGCAATAGACCAAGCTACCGGTGATCGGGTCCACCTGGCTCGACAACGCGATCGCCGCCGCATGGTTTTGCTGCTCGTTGCCCTCCTCGATCTTCCCAAGCGCCAGATTGTAAAATCCCTTGTAGGTCAGGGTCAGGGCTCGCAGGCCTGGGTCATCGCAATGTTCAGCTATCGAGTGGGCGGCCGAAGCCAACTGAAGCGCTTCCTCAGGGCGGCCGCCTGAGGATGCAAGACGCGACTTCATCCATAGCAGATACGATTCCGTGCTCGCGTCCTTGGACTGAGAAAGAAGCGAAGCAGCACGTTCCAGCCATCCCTCCGCAACGGCAGCCGCTCCCCGTTCGGCTTGGATCTTGGCAAGTGTCACGGCGGATCTGGCGGCGCGCGCTGAATCCCCAGCCTCGATATGAGCAGCAACGGCGCGGGTCAGCATAGGGATCGCCTCGGTCGGCCGCCCTCCGCATTCAACGACCAAAGCCCAAAGATCGATATCGGCCGGAGAGAGAGCCTCGATATCCGCAAGACCTGCGAAGAGCTTTGCAGCCGCACTCCAATCGCGTGCCGCCGCTAGCCTGCGGGCCTGCGCAAGGTTGTCATCCCCCGCGAACGTGGCAGGCCGCACGTAGCCCAGTCCTGGCTCATCGATTGCGAAGCGATAGCCGTGGCGGACGTAGCTGTGTATTGCGTCCTGCAATCCGCCTGCTGCAAGCGCCTTGCGTGTAAGGCTAACCACCCGCTGAAGCGACGCTTCAGTCACAATGACATCCGGCCAAAGAGCGTCCATCAACTCCTCTTTGGGTACAACTCTGCCTGCGTTGCGAACCAGATACACGAGCAAGTCAAAGACAAGCGGCTGGATTTTCTGCCCAACGCCCTCCAGGGACAGTTTGCGGGCAGCTTCATCAAGTTCGAATTGTCCAAACGAATGGTGCATCGCCGTCTTCCGATGCTGCAGTCTACCTTATCGATCTCAGATATGGGAGCGGCCCCGTTCTAGTTGACGGCAACCCGACTTAAGCTTGCAAAGAAAGGCGGCCGCGACTGTCATTCTTGTGGTTCACGGAACGTGTCTTGCTTGGTTGGCTTGGCGAAAGATGACATTCGCTGGCTTGAAATGAAATGCGCTGCAGGGTTGGCACAGCCAAGTGGCAAATCAGGCCCGCAGCCGCCACATGCGCACACGACCTGTGCCACGCAATTCCGTTTCCTCGAGTGGGTCGCAAGCGAAATCTGGTCCAAGCAGTGTGTGAGTTGCATCCGAAATACGGATTTCATCGGGCTCGGCGGACGTTTGAATCCGTGAGGCGAGATTGACGGTGTCGCCCCACAGGTCATAGGCAAACCGCTTTTTGCCGATGACGCCGGCGACGATCGGTCCTGAGTGAATTCCAATTCTCAGTCTTAGCGGTTCTCCTGCGAAGCGTTCGCGCCGACCCGCCTCGCGCAGTTCAAGTGCATAGTGCGCAAGGGCTTCCGCATGATCGGATCGCGCGGCGGGCAGGCCGGCGACCACCATCACACAATCGCCGATTGTCTTGATCTTTTCGCAGCCATATCTTTCCGAGAGCTGATCCGCCACCTTGAAGAAGTAATTCAAGATAGCGAGCGTCGTCACGGCTCCGACGCTGCGCGCTCTTTCCGTAAAACCGACGATGTCGGCAAAAAGCACACTCACCTCTGCGTGGTTGTCCGCAATCTGTTCGTGCGCCTTTAGCCGCTCCGCGATCGACGCCGGAAGAATGTTGAGGAGCAGGGTTTCGGCGCGCTGGTATTCACGCGACAATCCCTCCTGGCTCTCCCTCAACGCCTCGTTCGTCGATCGTAATTTCTCGTTGAGTTGACGCTCCCTCTCTTGCAGGAGCGTCATTTCATAAGCCTTCTGTTGAAGCCGCTGCCTGTTGTCGCGTTCGGCAGTGGCGTCAAGAAAGAGCAGCCACACGCAGTCATCGTCAGCAAAAAGATGAAGGTCCGCGACACGCCCGCCGGGCAGTTCGATCATGGCCATATGAAATGGAAGCTCCGGGCAAGGCAGCAAGCCTTCCATGAATGCAAGCTGATCGGCAACAGGCTTACCAATGCGAAGTGATGAGAGTTCGTAATGTTTAAGATTGCCGCCCTTCGCAACTATGCAAAGCTCTGCGTCAATTTTCAGATACGCGACAGAGTGCTCACGATAGAAGAAGTTGAAAATCCAGCTTCTGACTTCTCTTGGCAATCCATGCATGGTCTATTCGGTGACCATCGAAGCAAGCTGACGAAATGCGTCATCGACACATTCACCCGAAAGCGCGCTTGTCAGATAGATTTGCCATCCAAGTTGCCTCAGTCCGTCAATCTCACTATCCGGTATTGCCCACCGATCGGCCAGATCGGATTTGTTGAACAGCAACACGAACGGCATGGGCCCGAATTCGGCCTCGACCCGCTCGCGCAGCGTGAGCGCCACGGCAAGAGTGGCGGCGCGGGTTCCATCGACGACAAGCACGAGCCCGGTCGCACCTCGCACATAGCTGACGCGGAATGAGCCGATATCGTCTTCGCCGGCCAAATCCCACAAAATCAGATCCACGGTTTTGTCCGCGAGTACGACACTCTTCTTGTCGATTTTCACTCCCACCGTGGTCAAGTAAGTTTCCGAAAAGATGCTTTGCACGAACCTGCGCACCAGGCTCGTCTTTCCGACAGCGAACCCGCCCAACATGCAGATCTTTTTTTGCAGCATCGTGGGCCCCGCCCTAGTCCAGGTTTACCGTAACCGAAACCCGGCGATTGGTGGAGCTGCCAGTTTGAATATTTTCAGGCACCAACGGCTCAAAAGTTCCCGCGCCCCGAACCAGCAGCAGTTCCGGAGGGACGCCGCGCTTGTTGAGAAGCGCGCGAACTGTCTCGGCGCGGGCGGCGCTGATCGACGCGTTGGCCGTCTCACGGCCAGTGGCGTCCGAATGCCCGGTTAACATGAACCGCGCTGTTACGCCTGACTTGCGGGCATTCTGGGCGAATTCCTTGATTTGATCCGCCAACCTGTCGAGAACCGGCACCTGCTCTGGTCCCGGCACAACTTTGCCGGACGAGAAGAAAATATCGGTCGTCTGGATGGCTTCTCTCAAATAATTAAGTTCTGCAAGGTTTAGCTCACGCAGCTGCGAGACATCCAGAACCACTCCGTCCGCCGAAAGTTGCTCGGAGGCGGCCTGCGCCCGAGTGATCCAGGCGGCAGGAGCCTCACCCACGACAACGATGCGACCTTGGACGATCGAAACCTGAACCGATTTCGGCGGGGTCAGCGACGCCGTCAGCCGCTTCACCACGAACTTCGGATCAAGGCTCTGATAGAATTGCCACTGTGAATGAACGCGGGCAGGATCAACCTCCGTTCCGGACAGCAGAGCTTGCGGGTCGGCGGCAAGCGGGTCTCTCAGGCCGGAAATGTAGAAATGTCCACCCCTCGCTGTTTGTTGGGCGACGATGATTCCCGGTTGAGCCTCAAGTCGCGACACATAATATTGCCAGTGCTCTGCCGCTCGTGCGTCGGGGCTCACATCACGAACCTTGGAGATGTCGAATTCCGGTCCGCCTGCCGAAAGCTGTCGGGCTGCTGCGCGCGCCTTGTCTATCCAGGTGTCGGGAGCCTCACCCTCGGCAACGATGCGATCATTGACGATTGAAAGTCGTACTGTATCCGGCGGATACAGCGACGCTGTCAGCCGCTTCAACACGAACTCCGGCTCAAGGCTCTGATAGAATTGCCACTGCGAATGAACCCGGGCGGGATCGACCTGCGTTCCGGACAGCAGCGACTGCGGGTCGGCGGCAAGCGGGTCTCTCAGGCCGGCAATATAGAATTGGCCATCGCGTATCTTTTGATCTGCAACGATGATGCCCGGCTGGGTCCCCAGTCGCGACACATAGGCCTGCCAGCGCTCCGCCTCGCGTGCTTCGGGGCTTACATCGCGGACTCTGGAGATATCGAAGACCGGCCCGCCTGCCGAAAGCTGCTGGGCCGCGGCCTGCGCCCGGTTGATCCACGTGTCGGGAGCTTCACCCTCGGCAACGATGCGATCATTGACGATCGAAAGCCGTATCGAATCCGGCGGAGCCAGCGACGCCGTCAGGCGCTTCAACACGAACTCCGGCTCAAGGCTCTGATAGAATTGCCACTGCGAATGAACCCGGGCGGGATCTACCTGCGTTCCGGACAGCAGCGACTGCGGGTCGGCGGCAAGTGGGTCTCTGAGGCCGGCAATATAGAATTGGCCATCGCGTATCTTCTGATCTGCAACGATGATGCCCGGTTGGGCCCCCAGTCGCGACACATAGGCCTGCCAGCGCTCCGCTGCGCGTGCTTCGGGGCTAACATCACGAACCTTGGAGATATCGAAGACCGGCCCGCCTGCCGAAAGTTGTTGGGCGGTGGCACGCGCCCGGTCGATCCACGTGTCGGGAGCCTCACCCTCGGCAACGATGCGACCGTTGACGATCGAAAGCCGTATCGAATCCGGCGGAGCCAGCGACGCCGTCAGGCGCTTCAACACGAACTCCGGCTCAAGGCTCTGATAGAATTGCCACTGCGAATGAACCCGGGCGGGATCTACCTGCGTTCCGGACAACAGCGACTGCGGGTCGGCGGCAAGCGGGTCTCTCAGGCCGGCGATATAGAATTGGCCGCCGCGCATCTGGTGTTCCGCAACGATGATGCCCGGCTGGGTCTCCAGTCGCGACACATAGGCCTGCCAGCGCTGCCCGGCTTGCCAGGAAAGAAAGAACCAACCGCCTGCGGGTACCAAAACCAGCAGGACTGCAGCCACCACCAGCCACGGAAATCCCTCGTTTGAATCCTCGTGCTTCAGTTCAACACAGGTCTGTAGCTGCGCCTCTACGCCGGCCAACTGCGAACTGTCGCCGTCAAACTGCTCTAGAGCTTCTGAGCTCTCATCGTGGATGCGAAGCAGTACGTCGCGAATTATTTCATGTAATTCCTCTGGCGGATTTCCGCGGATCACCGCAACCAAGGTCGCAAACGGTCCAACTTCCGACCAAAGACGAAGCTCCCCGAAACGGATAGTGTCCAGTCCGCTCTGTTCTTTCTCGTTGAATGAGTCCTTCACAAAATCTTGAATTGCACTAAGCATCGAAGAAATTAGTTGAGGGTCTTCGCTCGTTGCATTTTCGGCGGCTACATGTGTAATCAATAGCCCGGAATTGCGGTTAATGAGAAAGACATGCTCTACTTGATAGGAGAGGGAATGCTTAAGGACAACTTCTGAGAAGCTCGTTCCTGTCCTCCAAGCTTCAAATCTCCACTTAAGTCCATGCCAGGTAAATATATGCCTTAAAGATTCGTTCAGCGACTGAAAGGTCTGGTCGATCTTTTCGCCGATCGACTTGCGAATAGCCGGCAGAAACACCGGGTATAATATATCCGTCAGCGTGCGCGGGTTCTTCTGGATGGACCGTCGCACGGCCCGCTCGACAACTGGCGCAAAGGCCTCGCCGAGTTGCGCATGAGACGCCGATGCGGCTGCGCTGGGGAGAACGTCCCCCACTGCGGCCGCAAGCTGCTCGGGTTCGTCGAGCAGGTGCGTAACGCGTGAAAGCTCAGAAATTTCGCGGCCGACCAGCAGCTCGCGAAGTGTGTCCATGCGATGGTCGGCGGCTGGAACGTCGAAATGCGCATGATTGTCCGGATCGACGTTCCGGGCAATTTCGACCAACAGCCTAGCCAGAGCCTCGCGATCAATCTCGGTATCGTTCGAGGCTGTACTTTGAGGAAGGTTGACTGGGTCGACGGTTGACGTCAAATTCCGATCAACTCACTTTCCAGCTGCGTTCCGAGTTGTTCTTGTTACCGACGGGATCCTGATTCAGACATTTTGCAACCTCGACAAACAGGCCAGCCAAAAGATTTCGGTCGGTCTTGACGTTGCTGAGATCGGAGAACATTTTCTCCATGATCATCTGAACGGTTTCATTCTTTTGCTTGATATCCTCACGCAGCGAATGATCATTTCGATTCATCCGATCCGCAACATCGCGCTCAAGCTCGCTCAATTGATCCGACAACGCGCGCACCTGCTTTTCAAGTGCCTGATTTTGCTCGCGAAGATTCCGGTCAATCTCCTTGTCGGCCTCGGCTCGTGCGTCTTTTTCGTTCCGCAATTGCGCGGCAAGCGATTCGACCTGCTTCTTTGCATTTGACTCGTACATTTCGAGATTGCGCTTGGCCTCGGATTCGACATCCTTGAAGCGCTGCAAGAACCGTTCTTCAAGCTTGGAAAACCGGCGGTCATAGTCCTGCATCTGGTTGCCGAACAGCAGATCGCGTATCTTGTCGACACCTACAGCGTCGCCGGAGCCTCCGCCCTCGCGAGCCTGGGCCGCCATGAAGTTCAGCCCGTTACCCTCTGCATTACCCATCAGATTTACGTCCGCTTTAACTGCTGGAGAAGCGGCATTCGCAGATTCCTTGGCCATCTTTTTGCCCCAATTGCCACAGTGCAAAACTCGGAAACAGATAAATATGTCAGTAAATTAGCTAGGCTGCAAGCTGGAATCTTCCTAGCTTAAGCCGATCCGTGCGTCCTTTTTTAACCTCGTGGACTAGCAACAACTGCACGAGTTCCGATTGGCGTCACTCCTGTATTTCTTTGTAGTGGCGGCCAAGGGCGACCAGTCCAATCGCCCGTTGGACGAAACCTACTTGCCAGGGGAGTGAGACAAAGTCGGCTATAGCTGCTGGAACGCAAATAAGCTTCCAAGAGTCTTTCGATCCATCGCAGCTCGCTAACCTGTCGACGCACATATTGCCTCAGATCCGGCTGTATACTGCGACCATCGGCTTGCGATGCGGGCCCAAAGCTAAAAGGGAGGCCTTCTTTCGAGACGGAGAATGGCTGTTCGAGAATGCCGGGGACAGCGACCATTGTCGGCGCAAAGCTGCCTCTTGCCTCTGTGGCGGAAACGCGGCGTGACGCGGACATTCGGTTCCGCGGCCGCCCCCCTACCTTTCCTCCACAATCCGCAGATACGCCGCCGTCACGAACAGCACGATCAGGCCGAACAAGATCCGTCTGGCCCCTTCCGGCATTTGCAGGATGGTCAGCAGCGTGGTCAGCACTGTGAGGATCAGGGCGCCGATGATGGTGCCGGTGTAACCGCCGCGGCCGCCGAAGATCGAGGTGCCGCCGATCACGGCTGCCGCCACCGAAGGCAGCACCAGCGGTTCGGCGAGCGACAGGGAAGGGGCCTTGATCAGGCCGATGTAGAGCAGGCCGGTGATGCCGGCGAGCACGCTGGAGATGACATAGAGCGCGGTGATGACCTGCCAGTATCGCACGCCGGAGAGGCGGGTCGCGCGCTCATTGTCGCCGACGGCGTAGAGCAGGCGGCCGAAGCCGGTGCGGCTGAGCGTGAAGACGATGAGTGCGGCCAGCGGCACGAACAGCAGCAGCGCGTTGGGAATGCCGTAAGTCAGGCCGGTGCCGAGCCAGGCGAGGAAGTCGGGGATCTTGGCGCCCGACGCGATAACCGTGCGCTGGTAGACCTGCAGGCAGCCGGTGCCGATCAGGCTGGTGCCCAGCGTCATGATCAGCGGATGGACGCGGAAGACGCCGACGCCGATGCCGTTGACCAGTCCGATCAGCACCGCCGGCATCATCGCCAGTGCGAAGGCCACCGCCGGGTCCTGGTTGACGATTTGCGTGGCCATGATGAAGGCGCTCATCGTCGCCACCGTGCCGATCGACAGGTCGATGCCGCCGGTCAGCATGGTCATGGTCTGGCAGCCGGCGAGGATCGCCAAGGGAATGGCGAATTTGATGGTGTTGGCGATCCAGCGCTCGTTGACGATGCCGGGGCGCAGGATCTGCAGGATCACCACCAGGATGACGAGCAAGATGATCAGCGGGATCAGCGGCCGGTCGGCCATAAAGCGCTTTACGCGGCGGCCGAAGGGGACAGGTTGGGGAGAGATCGCGGTTGTGCTCATGACGCTCGTGCTCGCGATTGGTTTCGCCCGATGTTGGTTCGGTTGACGGCAGAGGATAGTGCTCCGCGGCGCCCCATTTCATGCCCACTCATCATTGCTGGCTCCGCATGGTGATGAAGGCCCCGAACATCACCACGGCGACCATGATGGCGCCTTCGATGATGGCGGTGACGTTGGGGTCGATGGCAAGCAGCGTCAAATCGGTGCGCACCAGCCGCAGCACGAAGACTGCGACGATGGGGCCGAGCAGGCCGCCTCTGCCGCCGCCGAGTGCGACGCCGCCCAGCACGACCGCCGCGACGCTGGCGAGCAGGTAGGGGCCAGGAATGGGCGCGCCGATGCCGGTGCTCATGGTCAGAGCCAGCCCGCCAAAAGCGGCGAACAGGCCCGACAGCGCATAGGCGATGATGCGGGTGCGCGCCACCGGCACGCCACTGCGGAACGCTGCCAGCTCGCTCGAGCCGATGGCGTAGATGGAGAGGCCGAGGCGGGAGCGCCTGAGCGGTATCCAGATGATGCACAGGCAGACGATGAGCAGCAGCAAAGCCTTGGGCAGCCAGGCATCGATGTCGTCGGGCAGGCCGGGGATCGGCACCGTGCCCGAGATCAGCGCCTTCAGCCATTCGGCCGCGGCACCGCCCGGTGCGTCGAGCACCAAAAGGGCAGCGCCTTGCAGGACGAACAGAGTGGCGAGTGTGACGACGATGTCGGGCACGCGGGTGACGACGATCAGCGTTCCGTTGATGGCGCCGAGCACGAACCCCATGGCGAGCACGAAGGGCACCACGAACAGCGCATATTCTTCGCTGGCGCCTGACATCATCGAGGCGGCGGTGACGCTGGTCAGCGCCATCATGGCGGCGACCGACAGGTCGATGCCGCCGGCGATGACGACGACGGTCTGCGCGGCGACCGCGAAGGCGTAAGGCAGCACGGCGCGCACGAGCGAGCCGAAATCGCCGCTGCCATAGGCCGGCTGGATCAGTTTTGTGATGATGAACAGGACGACGAAGAGGACGAACAGGCCGGCGACCCAGCCCTGGCGGCGCAGGAAATGGCTCATGGCGTCGGCCCCGGCGTGTTTGAATCCGAGGAACTCGCGTTCTCAGGCGAAGAAGCGTGGGGATCTGCCAAAATGCCGATGTCGGCCTTGGCGCCGCGCGGCAGGCCGTAGGCGGCGCGCATCAGCGCCGGCTCGTCGGCCTCCTCGACCGGGAAGATGTCGACGACGCGACCGCCGAAGATCACGATGACGCGGTCGCAGACACGCTGCACCTCCTCCAGTTCGGAGGTGTAAAACAGCACCGACTTGCCGTTGCCGGCGACCTCGCGCAGCAGTTTGTAGATCTCCTGCTTGGTGCCGACATCGATGCCGCGCGTCGGGTCGAAGCACAGCAGGGTCCGTGTGTCGGCGGCGATCCAGCGGGCGATGGTCACCTTCTGCTGGTTGCCACCGGACAGGCGCTGCACTTCCCCTTGCGCGCGGGTGTCGATCTGCAGCCGCTCGATGGCGCTGACCACCTTGGCGCGCTCCTGGCGCATGGCAATCGGCCCCCAGTTGCGCAAGGCGGCACTGAAGGGCAGCGCGATGTTCTCGCGCACCGAGCGCTGCATGGCCAGCGCCTCGGCGCGGTCGCCTGGCACATAGGCGAGGCCGGCGCGGATGGCGTCGATCGGGTGGGAGAATTTCGCCGGCTGGCCGTCGACCTCTATTGCGCCGCCCGATGGCCGGATCGAGCCAGCAAGAGCGGCGAACAGCTCGTCCTGGCCCTGGCCCTCAAGGGCGACGACGCCGGCGACCTCGCCATCGGCGAGATCGAAGGAGACATCGTTGAGCTTGGTTCCGACGCGCAGATTGCGCACCGCCAGCCGCGGGCGGGCAGGGGCGGGCGCAGCCTTTTGGGCAGCGCTGCGGGCGGCGACATGGGTCTTGACGATGCGTGTGCCGAGCATCAGCTCGACGATCTTTTCCTCGACGCCGGGCACGATGTCGACGACGCCGACGGTCTCGCCGTCGCGCAGTACGGTGGCGCGGTCGCACAGCGCCGAGATCTCGACGAAGCGATGCGAGATGAAGATCACCGCGCGGCCGCTGTCCCCCTGGCGGCGCACCACTTCCAGCACCTTTTCGGCAAGGTTGGCGGGCAGCGCCGCCGTCATCTCGTCGAGCAGCAGCACGTCGGGCTCGACGGCGAGCGCACGCGCCAGGTCGAGCACGCGCAGTACGGCCAGCGGAATGTCGCGGGCGGTGTCGCGGATATCGAGATCGGGAATGCCGAGTTCGCGCACCCAGGCGCGGAACGGCTCGACCGGCGTGCCGGTCAGCCTGAGATTGGACAGCACGTCGAGATCGGGGATCAGCGACGGTTCCTGGTAGACGGGTAAAAGGCCGGCGCGGCGGGCGGCGGCGGGCGAGCGTATGTCGCGGGCCTCGCCACGGATCAGGATACGCCCGGCATTGGCACGAATAGCGCCGGTCAGGATCTTCACCAGCGTCGACTTGCCGGCGCCGTTGGCGCCCATCAGCGCGTGCACCTCGCCCGGCAGCACCGAAAGCGATGCGTTGCGCAGCGCGGCAACGGCGCCGTAATTCTTGGCGACGCCGGTGGCGTCGAGGAGCGGGTTGCTGGTCAAATCGTGCGGTTCTCGGGTTGCGTGCTCGGATCACTGCGAATGTCAGCGCCGCCCCTCACTGTCCTGCCGGACGACGACGTTCCTCTCCCCGTCTCTATACGGGGAGAGGATGCCGGCAGGCAGGTGAGGGGCGGCGCCGACCGACGGCCGTTAGCGAAAGCCCAGACTTACTCGCCCGGGCCTTTGCAGGCGACGATCTGGTCCTTGGTGTAGGTGGTCCAGTCGGGGATCGAGATCGAGACCGGCCATTCGGGGCTCAGCGACGGGTCGGCGGCGGCCTTCAGCTTGGCCTTGCCTTCGTCGGTGGCGTTCTCCCACAGCTGCGGTTCGACAAGCACGGTCTGTTGTGCCGGCTTCTTGCCGTCGAGGATCTGCAGCGCCAGCGTCACGCCAGCGCCGCCGATCGAACCGGGGTTGGTGACTGCGGCGCCGACGAGACCCTTCACCGAGCTCAACTGGCCGACGAAGCCGGCATTGTCGGCACCGACGATCGGCACCAGCGGCGCCTGCGACTCGACCAGCGCGTCGACGATGACGTTGTCGATGCCGGAGGTCCAGATGCCGTTGATCGGCGTTCCCGTCGAGAGGAAAGAAAGGATCTGCTGCTTGGCCTGGTCCTGCTGCCAGCCGGTGAAGACTTCCTGTGCGACCTTCACGTCTGGGAATTCGGCCAGCGCCTTCTTGAAGCCCTTGTCGCGGTCGCTGTCGGCGGACGCGCCGGCGGCACCGCGCATGTAGAACACTTCGCCCTTGCCGCCCATCTGTCCGAACAGCCATTTGGCGCCGAGATAGGCGTACTGCTCCTGGTTGTTGGAGATGATGTAGGCAGACGGTTCGGTGACCGCCTGGTCGACGGCAACGACGACGATGCCGGCCTTGGTGGCTTCCTCGAGGCCCGCCTTGATGCCGGCCGGATCGGCCGGGTTGACGACAATGGCGTCGACCTTGGCGCTGATCAGGTTGCGGATGTCTTCGAGCTGGCCGGCCGCATCGGTGTTGCGGTGGGCGATGTTGAGCTTGGCCACCTCGCCGGAGGCCAGCGCCTGCGCCTTCATGGCGCACACCATCTCCTCGCGCCAGCCATTGCCCTGCACGGTGTTGGAGATGCCTATGGTGTATTTGCCAGCGGCGGACGAGGCGCCCACCGAGGCCAGGAAGGCCGCGCCGGCAAGTAGCGGGACCATGGTCAGATATTTCTTCATTTCAGACTTCCTCCACATTGTTTTTCAGTTCAGTTCCAAGCCGTTAAACCGCGTCGCGCAGAAAGAGATTCACGCGGCGCGCCTTAAGTTCTTGTGCTTGTTCCATGCATGTCATTGTCCCAAAATCGCTCCTCCGCGCTTTGGGCGACATGCATTTGCGCCGTCATTTCACGAACGGACGCAGCACGTCGCGGGCAAGCAGAAAGCCCCGCTTCACCTGATCGTCGCTGCCTTCAAATCGCCTGTCCTCGTGTTCGATGATGATGGGTCCGTCATAGCCGGCCCGGTAGAGGCCGGAGAAGAAGCCGCTCCAGTCGACATCGCCGAGCCCCGGCATGCGCGGCACCTGCCAGCCTATGCCAGCCGAGAGGATTCCGCGCTCGTAGAGTCCATCATGATCAATCATCAGGTCCTTGGCGTGGGCATGCAGCATGTAGGGGCCGAATTCCCGGATGAAGCGGGCCTGGTCGATCATCTGCCAGACCAGGTGCGAAGGGTCGAAATTCATGCCGACATCGCCGCCCCAGGCTTCCAGGATGCGGCGCCAGACCTGCGGCGAATAGGCGATGTTGTGCCCGCCCGGCCACTCGTCATAGCTGAAGATCATCGGGCAGTTCTCGAAGGCGAGCTTGACGCCATGGCCGCGCGCATGGGCGACGATTTCGGGCCAGACCTTGAGCGCCTCCTGCCAGTTGACGTCGACGGTCTTGGCGGCATCGCCACCGCAAAAAGTGTTGACGACAGTTACGCCCATATTGGCGGCCAGCACGATCACCTTCTTCAGATGGCCGATGACAGCCTCGCGGTGTGCGGCGTCGGGGTGCAGCGGGTTGGGATAGTAGCCGAGGCCGGAGACCGAGAGGTTCTTCTCCGCCAGCAAGGCGACGATCTCCCTGGCCTGCGCGGCGGAAGTCGAGGCGGCGTCGATGTGGCTGGTGCCGGCATAGCGGCGGCTGGCGCCCGACGATTTCGGCCAGCAGGCGATTTCCAGCGCCTCGAAGCCGGCGGAGCTTGCCCAGCCGGCGACCTCGCCAAGCGGCGTCTCCGCGAAAGGTGCGGTGAGTAGTCCAAGTTTCATCATGCCTCCCCTGAACAGTCCATCGTTTCACGGAACGAGGAACCGTTCTATCCCTTTGTTTTTGCCGCAATTCCGGGCGGAAAGCCGTTTCACACTTTTCCTGGAATTGCTCTCGTCGTGGCTTCATGACCGACTTCCACTATGCCGATTGTGCGGGCCGCTTCAACCGTACCGCCTCGCCCTGTTCCAGACTGTGCCTGACGGCGGCCATCGGATCGTCCGACAGCAGCTCGCCGAGCGTTGATGTGACGGACCTGCGGAACACATCGTTCGCGGCAAGGCCGGGCTCGAAAATCGTCTCGATGGCAAGGATGCCGGCCACCAGTGCCTGTGGATCGCGGCCGGTTGCGTCCGATATGTCGGCGACCTTGCCGGCATAGGGGTCCGACACCGGCCAGCGTTTGCCGAACCGTGCCGAGGCCTGGATCAGGTAGGCCATCCAGCCGGCGACCGGGAGCGCCAGCAGCGCGATGCTTTGGCCCTGGCTCAGGCGGTCGCGGATCGGGTTGAGCAGGCGCTGGACGATCTTTTGCGAACCGTCGGTGGCAATCTGGTGGTTGCGGTGGCGGATCGCGATGTTGCGCAGCCGGCCGAGGCTCTGCGCGACATAGGCCAGCGGTTCCATGCCCGGCACCGGCAGCAGCGTCGGCAGCGTCTCTTCGACAAGCATGCGTTGCACAAAGGCCAACAGCAGCGGGTCGGCGATGGCATCGAATGTGTGTTCGAGGCCGGCCAGCACGCCGAGCGTGGCAAGCGTCGTCTGGGCGCCGTTGAGCACCCGCATCTTGAGATGTTCGAACGGCGTGACGTCGTCGACGAAGCTGGCGCCGACCCGATCCCAGCGCGGCACGCGGCCGGCGAATTTCTGCTCGATCACCCACTGCCGGAACGGCTCGCCGACGACGACCGCCGCATCTCGGTAGCCGAAACGCTGCTCGACGCCGTCGAGGTCGGCTTGCGTGACCGCCGGCGCGATGCGGTCGACCATGGCCGACGGGAAGGCGGCGTTGGCCGAGATCCAGTCGGCAAGGCCGTTGCCGCGCCGTTCGGCAAAAGCCTGCACGACATTGGCCAGGATAGTGCCATTGGCCGGGATGTTGTCGCAGGAGAGCAGCGTCAGCGGCCGGCCATGTGTCGCCCGGCGCAATTCCAGCGCCCGCGCCAACAGGCCGGGCACACTGCGTGGCTTCTCGGGGTTGGCGAGGTCGTGGACGATGTCGGGATGGTCGAGATCGAGTTCGCCGCTGGACGGGATGTGGCAATAACCTTTCTCGGTCACCGTCGTCGTCACCAGCTCGATGTCGGAGGAGGACAGCACATCGAGCGCGGGTGCGGCACTCGCCTGGCTGTCGACTACCTCTATGATGCTGCCGATGACGCGCGCCTCGACATTGCCGTTCTCGCGGATCAACCGCGTGTAGAGACAGCCTTGCCGGCCAAGTGTGTCGTCAAGGCTGGGTGGCCGGATGTTGATGCCGACGACGCCCCAGCGGTCGAAATGGCTGGCCAGCAGATCGTCGGTGTATTCGGCCTGGTGGCAGCGGTGGAAGGCGCCGACGCCGAGGTGCGCCATGCCGGGCGCGAGCGCCGCGCGGTCATAGGCCGGTTTCTGGACGGCGGCAGGCAACCGGGCGAGCAGCGCCGGCCCAAGTGTCTCGGGGGAGGGGGCGACGCTCACCGGTTCGCCCTGATCACCCACTGTTCCTGGTCGACCAGCGTGCCGGTCATCGGTCCGGCCGCGTCGGAAAGCAGGAAGACGGCGAGGTTCGCCACATCGCTTGTCGAGAACAGGCGGCCGAAAGGCTGCGAGGCCTTGGCGGCGTCGAGCCAGCCCGGACCATTGCCGAGCGTCTCGGCCTGCATGGTGCGTTCGGCCGGTGTGTCGGTCCAGCCGACATTGATGCCGTTGACGCGGATGCGGTCGAAGCGATGGGCGTTGGCGGCATTCTTGGTCAGCGTCGCCAGCGCGCCCTTGGTGGCCGAGTACACCGCGAGCTCCGGCGAGCCGCAATGGGCATTGATCGACAGGATGTTGACGATGGCGCCGCCCTGGCCGCGCTTCTTCATATCGGCAATCGCCGCCTGCATGAGGAAGAATGGTGCGCGCGCATTGACGGCGAACAGCGCTGCCCAGTCATCGAGGTCGGCATCGAGGAAGGACGCGCGGTCGGTCAGGCCGGCGGCGTTGACAAGGCCATCGATGCGGTCGAAGCGATCGATGCAGGCTTGCGCCAGCAGGGCAGGGGCTTCGGGGTCGGAGAGGTCGGCGGCGACGAAAACAGTGGGCGTGCCGAGCCGCGAAAGCTCGGCTGCCACGGCATCGCCGCGCGCCTTCTCGCGACCGGTGACCAGCAGACCACCGGCGCCCGAACGCGCAAGCGTTTCGGCAATCGCTCGGCCAATGCCTTGCGTCGCGCCGGTGACCAGCACCACCTTGCCTTTGATCTGAAGCTCCATTCCTCCTCCCGGAACAAAGTTTCTATTTTTCGAAATATGGAACGTCAATTCCCGGCAGTCAATTGTGCCAGCAGCGCCTCATTGGCCGCGGCGCGCGACGACTGCGTGGACCAGCGCCATGCCGACGGCCAGCGACGCCGCCAGCGAGCGGAAGCCGGCAAAGTCGGATTCGACCACCTCCAGCCAGGTGTCCGACAGCCGGATCAGCGGGCTGAAGGTGCTGTCGGTGATGGTGACGATGCCGGCGTTGCGCTCATGCGCCACGGCGACGAGGTCGGGTGTGATCGAATTGTAGGGGCTGAAGGACACCGCCAGAACGGCGTCCTGCCTGCCGATGCAGCCGACCTGGTCGAGCGCGGTGGAGCCGACATTGTCGACCAGCACGTTGCGCACGCCCTGCTGCGAGAGCGTCAGCGACAGATAGGTGGTGACGGGGAAGGCGCGCTTGGAGCCGATGACATAGATCAGGTCGGCGGCCGCCAGCAGCGTCACCATCTTCTCGAAACTCTCGATGTCGAAATCGCTCTCGACGCGGCCAAGCGAGGCCTGTGAGGCGCCGACCATGCCGTGCAGGAAATGCAGGTCGGCGTTGGGTTCGCTCCGCTGCTCGCCGCGTCCGTCCGGCCACGACCCCTTGATATGGTCCTTGAACAGGCCCTGGAAATCGGAAAAGCCGGCATAGCCGAAGATCTGGGCGAAGCGTACCAGCGTCGAGGGCTGCACGCCGGCCTGTGCCGCCACCTGCGCGATGGTGCCGAGCGCGACGTCGCTCGGATGTTGCCACAGGAAGATGGCGACCTGACGCAGCCGCTTGGGGAAATGCACGGTGCCGGACGACAGCACCGCGCGCAACTCCTCATAGGTCTGCGGCTGGATGTAACCGAGTGCCGCCAGCGAGCGTCCGCGTTTGCGGGTCGCCGCCTCGTCTGCAACGGACCGTCCCGATGTTTTGCCTGCCCCACTCATGATTTCAGGCTAGCGCGGCACGATCGTTTTACAATATGGAAATTGGAAATCGTGTTCGAAAGCGCTGGCGGTGTTATCGGCTTGCACCCCCCAGAAATCGCCTGTCCGGAGGAGTTTGAAAAATCATGGTCTATGCAACATCGGACGGCTCGACACGCCAACGCTTGCGGGTCGGCATGGTTGGCGGCGGCCGCAATGCCTTCATCGGCGCCGTGCACCGGCTGGCCATGCGCCTCGACGACCAGATCGTTCTGGTCGCCGGCGCGCTGTCCTCCGACCCGGAGAACGCCGCCGCATCGGCCGCCGAGATCGGTATGGCGCCGGAGCGCAGCTATGCCGATTATCGCGTGATGGCGCAGGCCGAAGCCGCGCGACCGGACGGCATCGAGGCCGTCGTCATCGTCACGCCAAACCATCTGCATGCACCAATCGCGACAGCCTTCCTCGAAGCCGGCATCGACGTGATCTGCGACAAGCCGCTGTCGACGACGCTGGCCGACGCCGAAGCGCTGGTGGCGCTCGCGCGGTCGAAGAAACGCCGCTTCGTCGTCACTCTTAACAACACCGGCTACGCCATGGTCCGCCAGGCGCGCGAGATGGTGGCGGCGGGCGAACTCGGGCGCATCGTGTCGGTGCATGGCGCCTACATACAGGACTGGCTGACCAGGCCGATCGACGCCGAAGGCCAGAAGCAGGCGGAGTGGCGCACCGACCCGGCGCGCGCTGGGCAGTCGGCGGTGCTGGCCGATATCGGCGTGCATGCCTTCAATCTGGCAAGCTACATCTCGGGCTGTGAGGCCGAGGCGGTTTCGGCCGACCTGTTCACCGCGGTGCCGGGGCGCCGGCTCGACGACAATGCGCATGTGCTGGTGCGCTGGACCGGCGGAGCGCGCGGCACAATCCTGGCCAGCCAGACATCGCCCGGCCACTACAATGATTTGTCCGTGCGCATCTATGGCGACAGAGCCGGGCTGGAATGGTCGGGCGCGCGGCCTGAGGAACTGCGCTTCTCCATCTACGGCGAGGAAAGCCGCACGCTGGTGCGCGGCGGCCATGGCTCAACGCAAGAGAGCCGGCGGGTGTCGCGCATGCCGGCGGCGCATCCTGAAGGTTACATCGAGGCCTTCGCCAATTTCTACCGCGACGCCGCCGATATCATTCGCGCGCATCGCTCGGGCGCGGCGGTCGATCCGGCCCGAGCGGCGCAAGTGCCTGACGTCGTCGACGGCGCGCGCGGCGTGAAGTTCGTCGCGGCGGCGGTGGAGTCGAATGCGGCTGGTGGAGCGTGGACGCAAGCCCGGTTCGGGTGAGAGCGAGGCGCGACCCGATCCGCCCAAACATGACCGCTTCTATCCGGGCCGGAAAGCCTCTAGACTGACGGCTGGTCATGACGAGGGGGGCGGCATGGGTCTCGACAGACGGCATTTGGTGCTTGGCGCCGGCGTGCTGGCGTTGTTGCCGGCGGTACGAAGCTTCGCCGCCGAGACGCTTGAGGACATCAAGGATCTCAAGCCCGGCGAGTTCACCTGGCATCCGGAACGCCAGAAGAAGGGGCCGGTCGCCATCATCGTCTCCTTGCCGCAGCAACGTGTGCATGTTTATCGCAACGGCGTGCGCATAGCAGTCTCGACCTGTTCGTCCGGCAAGCCCGGACATGAGACGCCGACCGGCATCTTCGTCATTCTCCAAAAGGACAAGGACCACAAGTCGAGCACCTACAATGATGCGCCGATGCCGAACATGAACCGGCTGACATGGTCGGGTATCGCGCTGCATGCCGGCAATCTGCCGGGCTATCCCGCCTCGCATGGCTGCGTGCGGCTGCCGCTCGCCTTTTCCAGCAATCTGTTCGGCATCACCCATATCGGCACGCCGGTCATCATTTCGGGCGCGCGCGGTGACCCGGCCGAACTGACCAATCCCGGAATGGTGCTGGGTGGCTACGCGGCCGGGCAGTTCCAGAACGTCGTCGCTTCCAAGGACGGCCACAAGCGCGCCGCCGACTGGGTCGAGCCGGAGGACTTCCCGGTCACCTCGATCATCGCCTCGTCGGGCGACAAGCAGATCATGCTGATCGAGAACGGCGTGGTCGTCGCGCAGGCGCCATTGACCATCACCGGCTCCGGCGGGCTTGGCAGCCATGTGCTGACCTTGCAGGTGGCGGGAGCCGCCAATGACTGGCAATGGGTCGACATCAGCCGCAGCGCCAGTTCCGGCTCGTTCTTCAATAATGAGCAAGACATGCTCAAGCGGCTCAGCACGCAAAAGAGCTTCCTCGACGCCATGCAGGCGAGGATGCATCCGGGCATGGTGATGGTGCTCACCGACGCGCCGCTGCATCCCGATAGCCGCTCCGGCCAGGACTTCGTCGTCATGTCGGCGACGGACTGAGGAGGTTTCCGCTTACGGCGGTCGCGCACGAGGGCGACTTTGACCCAGCTTGAGTGGTTTGATCCGAGGCGGATGGGCTGGGAGGGCAGGTTCAACAGGGGCAGTTGCCCTCGGCCCGAACCAGGCGCGTTGCGGTCAGCGGTTCTGATCCCATCCTGCCCGAATATTGCCTTTCCGTGTCCCTTTCCCGGTTAAAAAAGTATCATCCACTGCCCTGAATCGTGGTGGCGCCTGCTGTCATGAGCCGGTAGCGTGGTCTCGAAATGCAGAGCCGAAACCAATTCGGCCGGTTAGGGAATGTGGGTCGAACGCGGCAACGATCCGTGCTGGCCCGGAGGAGACGGACATGGAACCGGACCTGGAAGTTGTCCAGATACGACGCGGTGAGTCCTTCAAGGCGTGGTCGCATGGCTACCCCTTCCACACGGTGCGTTGGCATTTCCATCCCGAATATGAACTGCATCAGGTGATCTTCACCAACGGCCGCTATTTCGTCGGCGACTTCATCGGCGAGTTCGAGCCAGGCAATCTGGTGCTGACCGGACCCAACCTGCCGCACAATTGGGTGAGCGATATCCCGAGGGACAGCTCCGTTCCGCTGCGCGGCCGCATCATCCAGTTTTCGGAAAGCTTCATTGGTGATGCCATGCATGTGCTGCCGGAACTGGCGGGGCTCGGGCCACTGCTCGAGGCGTCGCGGCGCGGCGTGCTGTTTTCCAGCCGCACCAGCAAGGAGCTGGCGCCGCTGATGGAAGAGATGATGCAGGCGCAAGGCGTGCGCCGCATCGAGCTGTTCATGATGATATCGGGCCTGCTCAGCCGGGCCCAGGAGTTCCAGCTGCTCGCCAGCGCCAGCTACCGGCCGGATCCCTCGGGCTACATGACCGCCGGCATGAACAAGGCGTTGGCTTATATCCGTGAAAACCTGACGCAGCTGTTTGACGAGACGGATCTGGCGGCCATCGCCGGCCAGTCGACCGGCGCCTTCTCACGCTCGTTTCGCCGCCACACCGGCATGTCGCTGGTGCAATATGTCAAGCGGCTGCGCATCAACCTCGCCTGCCAGATCCTGATGAGCGACGAGCAAGCCTCGATCACCGACATCTGCTACGAGGTCGGCTTCAACAATCTGTCCAATTTCAACCGGCAGTTCTTGGCGGAGAAGGGCATGCCGCCCTCGCGTTTCAGGCGCCTGCTGGCCGACAACATCAACGCGGGAAAAGCCGCTTAACGGAGGAGCCAGGGAGGACCCAAGGGAGGAACCACATTTTTCGCCTGACAACGTGGCCCGCATAACGCGGTCCGCGATGGAGAGCGCTTGTCCTAGAAATCCTTCGCCAGCGGAGGATGTCGGCGCGGCCAAGAGGCCGGTGCCGGGCCCTGGTTCCCAATTGCAGTTGGGGCGAGGGCGGAGGCGTGTCTTCACAACATAGCAGTCAACGACCTTCTTACAACCATATCCAGAAACGGAGAAGACCGAATGACCCGATTTTCATCTTCATTGAAGTCCGCCGGCATGGCAGCAATTGCGCTGTCGCTGCTGGCCGGCACCGCCGCGATCGCAAGGGCGGCCGAGGTCACCGACGCCACCGTCGCCTTCCTGATGCCCGACCAGGCCTCGACCCGCTACGAACAGCATGACTATCCCGGCTTTGCCGCCGAGATGAAGAAGCTGTGCCCGGGCTGCAAGGTGCTCTACCAGAACGCCGATGCCGACGCTTCGCGCCAGCAGCAGCAGTTCAACTCGGTGATCTCGCAGGGCGCCAAGGCGATCGTGCTCGATCCCGTGGACTCGACCGCCGCCGCCTCCCTAGTCAAGCTGGCGCAGAGCCAGGGCATCAAGGTCATCGCCTATGACCGGCCTATCCCGACCGCACCGGCCGACTTCTATGTCTCGTTCAACAATGAAGGCATCGGCAAGGCGATCGCCGACTCGCTGGTCGCGCATCTGAAGGCGCTCAAGGTCGATCCGGCCACCGGTGGCGTTTTGCAGATCAACGGCTCGCCGACCGACGCGGCGGCTGGGCTGATCAAGAAGGGCATCCATGAAGGCCTCGACAACAGCGGCTACCAGATCCTGGCCGAATACGACACGCCGGAATGGGCGCCGCCGAAGGCGCAGCAATGGGCCGGCGGCCAGATCACCCGCTTCGGGCCCAAGATCCTCGGCGTCGTGGCCGCCAATGACGGCACCGGTGGTGGCGCCATCGCGGCCTTCAAGGCAGCCGGCGTCGATCCGGTGCCGCCGGTGACCGGCAACGACGCGACGATCGCCGCCTTGCAGCTGATCATCGCCGGCGACCAGTACAACACCATCTCCAAGCCGAGCGAGATCGTGGCGGCGGCTGCTGCCAACGTCGCCATCAAGCTGCTTTCGGGCGAGACGCCGAAGGCCGAGATGACGCTGTACGATACGCCGTCGCAGCTGTTCACGCCGGCGGTGGTGACGCAGGAAAACCTGAAGGCCGAGATCATCGACAAGAAGATCAACACCGCGGCCGAACTCTGCGTCGATCGCTACGCGGAGGGTTGCAAGAAGCTGGGCATCGGGAACTGACCGCGACCCTTGCCCCGTTCCGCTGCCTGGCCGAACAATAGGCTGGAGCCCCACCCCGAATGCATCGGGGTGGAACAGGCTCCGGCGGCGGCCAGGCAGCGCCTACCCGCTTTTTGAACCGGTCCTTTCTTGAAAGGTATTCCAGGCATGATCGATACCCCGGACGAACCGGTTCCGACAGGCGAGCTGGTGCTCAGCCTGCGCGGCATTTCGAAGAATTTCGGCGCCGTCTCGGCGCTCACCGACATCGATCTCGATGTCCATGCCGGCGAGGTGGTGGCGCTGGTTGGCGACAACGGCGCCGGCAAGTCGACGCTGGTCAAGATCCTGGCCGGCGTGCATCAGCCAAGCTCGGGCACCATCAGCTATCTCGGCAGGCAGGTGACGCTGGCCGACCCGAGTGCGGCGCTCACGCTCGGCATCGCCACCGTGTTCCAGGACCTGGCGCTGTGCGAGAACCTCGACATCGTCGCCAACATCTTCCTCGGCCGCGAGCTCAACCCGCTGCGGCTGGACGAGGTGGCGATGGAAGTGCGCGCCTGGACGCTGCTCAATGAGCTGTCGGCGCGCATCCCCAGTGTGCGCGAAGTCGTTGCGTCGCTGTCGGGCGGCCAGCGCCAGACGGTGGCGATCGCCCGCTCGCTGCTGCTCGAACCCAAGCTCATCCTGCTCGACGAGCCGACGGCGGCGCTTGGTGTCGCACAGACTGCCGAAGTGCTCAACCTGATCGAGCGGGTGCGCGACCGCGGCCTCGGCGTCGTCATCATCAGCCACAACATGGAAGACGTGCGCGCGGTCGCCGACCGCATCGTGGTGCTGCGGCTTGGCCGCAACAACGGCATCTTCACCCCCGACGCCTCGAACCAGGAGCTGGTCAGCGCCATCACCGGCGCGTCGAACAATTCGGTGTCGCGACGGGCCGAACGCCGGCAAGCCCGACAGGATCATACCCAGGAGCCACGCCCATGAGCCGTCAAGTGGAACAGGCAGCTCCGCCGCAGCTCGACCGCGCCGACGTGCGCGTCAAGCACGAGGCGGGCTTGAGCGGCAGCATCCGCGCCTTCGTCGACCGCGTGCGCTCGGGCGATCTCGGCTCGCTGCCGGTCATCGTCGGGCTGGTCATCATCTGGACGGTGTTCGCCAGCATCAATCCGATCTTCCTGTCGAGCAGCAACCTGGTCAATCTGCTGTTCGATTCCTCCACAGTCGGAGTCATCGCGCTCGGCATCGTCTGCGTTTTGATGGTCGGCGAGATCGACCTGTCGGTCGGCTCGATCAGCGGCTTTGCCTCGGCGCTGGTTGGCACGCTTTGGGTCAACCAGGGCTGGCCGGTGGCGCTCGCCATCCTCGCCGCGGTCGCCGTCGGCGGCTTCATCGGCGCGCTTTACGCGCTGCTGTTCAACCGGCTCGGCATGCCGAGCTTCGTCTCGACGCTCGCAGGACTGCTCGCGGTGCTCGGCCTGCAGCTCTACATCCTTGGCTCCACCGGCTCGATCAACCTGCCTTACGGCTCGAACCTGGTTAATTTCGGCCAGCTTCTGGTGATGCCGAAATTCGTGTCGTTCGGGCTGGCGGCGGTGCCTGGCATCGTCATGCTGATCACCGGCCTGCGCACCGTTGCGCGCCGGCGCGCCGCCAACCTGTCGGCACCCTCGACCGGCGGCATCGTCACGCGGGCGGTGGCGATCACGATCGTGCTCGAACTCATCGTCTTCTATCTCAACCAGGCGCGCGGCATTCCGTGGATGTTCGGCCTGTTCGTCGGCCTGGTCATTGCCATGCACTACGCGCTGACGCGGACGAAATGGGGCCGCTCGATGTCAGCGGTCGGCGGCAACCGCGAGGCGGCGCGGCGCGCCGGCATCAATGTGCGGCTGATCTATTCCAGCGCCTTCGTGCTGTGCTCGATGCTGGCCGCTTTCGGCGGCGTGCTGTCGGCGGCCCGGCTTGCGTCGGCCAGCCAGCAGGCCGGCACCGGCGACGTCAATCTCAACGCCATCGCGGCGGCCGTCATCGGCGGCACCAGCCTGTTCGGGGGCCGCGGCAGCGCCTATTCGGCACTGCTCGGCATCATCGTCATCCAGTCGATCGCCAGCGGCTTGACGCTGCTCGATCTGTCCTCGTCGCTTCGGTACATGATCACAGGCGCCGTGCTTGCCATAGCAGTCATCGTCGACTCGCTGGCCCGCCGTTCGCGTGTTTCCCATGGCCGGGCCTGAACCCATCAACAGGAAGAGAGATATGACTCAACTGTCCGGAAAAGTTGCGGCCGTCACCGGGGCGGCGTCGGGGATCGGCCTCGAATGCGCAAGATACATGCTGGCGGCGGGCGCCAGCGTCGTGCTGGTCGACCGCGCCGAGGCGACGCTGAACAGCCTGTGCGCCGAACTCGGCCCCAAGGCGATCCCGCTGGTGATCGACCTGATGCAGCCATCAAGCGTCGCCACCATGATGCCGCAGATCCTGGAAAAGGCCGGGCAGCTCGACATCTTCCATGCTAATGCCGGCGCCTATGTGGGCGGCGAGGTGCTGACCGGCGATCCCGACACCTGGGACCGCATGCTGAACCTCAACATCAACGCCGTGTTCCGCTCCATCCACGCGGTGCTGCCGCATATGGTCGAGCGCAAGACCGGCGACATCATCGTCACCAGTTCGATCGCCGGGCTGGTTCCGGTGGTCTGGGAGCCGATCTACACGGCCTCAAAGCATGCCGTGCAGGCCTTCGTCCACACGGTGCGCCGGCAGGTTGCCAAGCACGGCCTGCGCGTCGGCGCGGTGGCACCTGGCCCGGTGGTGACCGCGCTGGTCGACGACTGGCCGAAAGCCAAGCTCGAGGAAGAGCTCGCCGCCGGCGGCCTGATGCAGCCGCGCGAGGTCGCCGAGGCAGTGATGTTCATGCTGACCCGGCCGCGCAACGTGACGATCCGGGATCTGGTGATCCTGCCGCAGAGCAATGATCTTTAAGGGAGTAGGGGAATAGGGGAGTACGGGAGTAGGGCACTAGGGCACTAGGGCAGTATGCTGTCGTGCGATCCAAAGTCCGGGCTCAAATCTAGTCGCCATTCGTCTGCTGCCTATTCCCCTACTGCCCTACTCCCTTACTCCCCCGCTACCCTAACCGAAAGGTTTCCCCCCATGCCCCATTATCTCGGCATCGACGTCGGCACCGGCAGCGCGCGGGCAGGGGTGTTCGACCAGGCGGGAAACCTGCTTGCCTCGGCCAAGCAGGACATCGAGGTCTGGCGCGAGGCCGGCGACATCGTCGAGCAGTCGAGCAACGACATCTGGCGGGCGGTCTGCATTGCCACCCGCGCCGCTGTCGCTGAGGCCGGCATAGCGCCCGAGGCGATCGCCGGCATCGGTTTCGACGCCACATGTTCGCTGGTGGTGCTGGGTGAGGGCGGCGTGCCGTTGCCGGTGGGCCCGTCCAACAATCCCGAACGCAACATCATCGTCTGGATGGATCACCGCGCGATCGAGCAGACGCGCCGCATCAACCGCAGCGGCGCTGCGGTGCTGAGCTATGTCGGCGGCGTCATCTCGCCTGAGATGGAGACACCGAAACTTCTGTGGCTTGCGGAAAACATGCCCGCCACCTTCAACGCCGCCTGGCAGTTCCTGGACCTCGCCGATTTCCTGACCTGGCGGGCGACTGGCAGCCTTGCCCGCTCGGTCTGCACGGTGACCTGCAAATGGACTTATCTGGCGCATGAGAGCCGCTGGGATGAGACATATTTCCGCAACGTCGGCCTCGGCGCGCTGGCCGACGAGGCGTTTGCGCGCATCGGCACCGAGATCGTGCCGGCGGGAGCATCGCTGGGCGGCGGACTGATCGGGCAGGCGGCGGCCGACCTTGGCCTCGCCCCCGGCACCGCGGTGGCGGCCGGGCTGATCGATGCGCATGCCGGCGGTGTCGGCACGGTCGGGGCGCGCGGCGATTTCGGCAGTGTCCTGTCGCGCATGGCCTATGTCTTCGGCACCTCGGCCTGCACCCTGTCGTCGACCGCCAAACCGGCCTTCGTCGACGGCGTCTGGGGTCCGTATTTCTCGGCCATGGTGCCGGGGCTGTGGCTGAACGAGGGTGGTCAATCGGCGGCAGGTGCGGCCATCGACCATCTTGTGCGCATGCACCCGGCGGCCGGCGAAGCCGCGGCCAGGGCGCAGGCCGAAGGGCTCAGCCTCAGCGCCTGGCTGTCGCTGCAGGCGCAAGGCCGTGGGGGTGCCGCAGCAATGCCGGCGCTGGTCGGCGAGATCCATGTCGTGCCGGAATTCCTCGGCAACCGCGCACCTTTCGCCGACCCAGATGCGCGCGCGCTGATTGCCGGGCTCGATCTCGACACCGGCCACGACAGCCTGGTCGGGCTGTATGTCGCCGGCGTCTGCGGGCTGGGCTACGGCGCGCGCCAGATCGTGCGAGCCGAGCATGAGAAGGGCATTCCTGTCGACACCATCGTCGTCAGCGGCGGCGCCGGGCAAAGCCCGCTGGTGCGCCAGCTGCTGGCCGACACGACAGGCATGGTGGTGGTGGCGTCGACCTCGCCGGAGCCGGTGCTGCTAGGCTCGGCGATGTTGGGCGCCGTCGCCGCAGGAGCATACAAGGACCTGGTGACGGCCATGGCGGGCATGTCGGAACTCGGCGAGGTCTATCATCCCAACGCTTCGCTGTCCGGCTGGCACGCCAAGCGTTTCGCGGCGTTCGAGCTGTTGCAGCAAGCCGGCAAGGCGATCAGAGGCTGAAGCAGGCAGCCACAAGGATGGCGTTGAACGGCAGAGGAACACACGTACGCTTAGCTGTGTGTCGTCGTCTCATTGAACAGACTGGATGAGCCATAGGAGAGCCAGAAGGTTGGCGAGCGACATGCCGGCCGGGCCGAAGGTTTTCATCCGATCATCGATCGTGGCGCCTATGATAGCATCCCCAGCCTGCACAAGGATCATTATCCAGGCGACGGCTTCAAGCCATTCCGTCGAACCCGTAAAAAACGGCACGGCGCTTGCGACCACCAAGGCCACGCTGCGTGCACAACCGTAGAAAGCTATTGTCCGGGCGTTGCCGGTTTCGTTCATGGCCGCAGCCAAGGAGAAACCGAGACTGACGACCGCGCTGAGAGCTGTGACTGACGCGCAAACGATGAAGGCTGTGAACATCGCATTCCATGGCTTGTGGCCGCTATACCTTACTCGAATAGCCAGGGCCTGAAATCAAGTCACTCTTTTGCTGCTACCAGTTACAACTCGCGGTCATATGCAGGGCACGATTGGCTTCGGCTGCCCTCAGAGCTCCTTCTGCGCCAATTCCCTGAATTCGTCGGGTACGGAGCGTGCGGCCTCCAGCGCCACCGTGCCGTAGCCGACCGCCTGCTTGCCAAAGCGCTCGCGGATCTTGTCGATGGCGCGGTCGGCACCGAAGCGTGCCAGGCCTTTTCGGGTGCCCGGACGGCGCTTCTCATCGGCGAGGCCGAGCGGCAGTTCGAGTTGCAACTCGGCACTTTCCTCGAGATGCGAGACCGAGATCGCCAGCAGCGAGATCGTCTTCTCGTGCGGGTGGTCGTCGAGCAAGCCGCGCACCAGGTCGCCGGCGATCTCGGCCAGCATCGTGGTCGCCGCAATCGGCTGGTCAAGCGTGATCGAGCGCGTGACAGCGCTGAGATCGGCAAAGCGCACGCGCACTGTCACCGTGCGGCCGGGCCTTGCCTTGGCGCGCAGCCGGCTGGCGACGCGGTCGGCCAGGTGCAGCAAAGTGGGCACGATGATCCGCGCCACGGCAGGCTTTTGCCCAAGTGCCGATTGCGCGCCGGCCGAGTGCGCCCGGCGCTTCGCCTCCAGTTTGCGCGGGTCGCGGTTCCATGACAGCGCCGACAGCTTTTCGCCGGCGGCGGGACCGAGCAGCCGCGCCAGCGCGCCGCTGTGTGTCCTGGCCAACTGGCCGATGGTCTCGATGCCGATTTCGGCCAGCCGCGCCTTCGTCGCCGGGCCGACGCCCCACATCAGCCCGACCGGCAGGTCGTGCAGGAAGGCGATCTCGGTGCCGGGTTCGACCACCACCAGCCCGTCGGGCTTGGCGACCTGCGAGGCGATCTTGGCCAGATGCTTGGTGCGCGCCACGCCGATCGAGATCGGTAGGCCGAGCTCGGCCCGGACGCGGCGGCGGATGGTCGTGGCGATCTCTAGCGGGGACCCGAACAGGTGTGTGCAGCCGGCGACATCGGCAAAGGCCTCGTCGATGGAGATGCGCTCGACCACGGGCGTGAAGTCGTCGAGCACCTTGATCGCGGCGTCGCCCAGGCGCTGGTAGTCGCTGAAATTGCCGCCGACGAAGATCAGATGCGGGCAGAGCTCGCGCGCCTTGCGTCCCGGCATGCCGCCGCGCACGCCAAAGGCGCGGGCTTCATAGGAGGCTGCGAGCACCACGCCGCCGCCGACCGCGATCGGCTTGCCGCGCAGCGACGGATCGAGCAACTGCTCGACCGAAGCATAGAAGGCGTCGAGATCGGCATGCAGGATGGTGGCTGTCGTTTCCATCCCGACCGCACATCCGCAGTTGCTGATAGATTGGAACATATAGAGAACAAAGCGCGCACGACTGTCAAGCTGAATGTCGACGTCCGGTGCCATCAGCCGCGTTCTTCAGCACAAATTGCACAGGTGACGTCGGATCGCGGTTTTCAACAACGTCTTAAAGACAGGCAACGAGACCGTCAGCATACGCCAGAGGCGGAAGGAGGACGACATGACCGACCACATCATCGCGCCTTACACGGATTGGTTTGAAGCGCACAAAGCGCATCTCGGGAAAGAAAAGGCGTTTACGCGCCAGCGTCAACAACTCGCGGCGGACCGACGGGCACTGCCATGGCTTCGGATCGACAAGCCCTACGAGTTCGACACGACCCAGGGAAGGAAATCGCTGGCCGATCTCTTCAAGAACCGCAGCCAGCTGATCATTTATCACTTCATGTTTCCGCCCAATGCAGACTATCGGTGCACCGGCTGTTCATTCCTTTGCGACCACATCGACGCCGCCAACCAGCATCTGATGCATCACGACGTCTCCCTGGCCGTCTGCTCGCGTGCTCCTCTCGCCGAGCTACAGGACTTCAAGGCGCGGATGAATTGGCAGTTTGATTGGGTGTCGTCATTCGGAAGTGATTTCAATTTCGACTTCCAGGTATCGTTCACCGAGGACCAGATCAACTCGGGCAAGGTGCTATTCAATTTTGAGGAGGTCGCGATTACAGGCAGAGATCGCGGTGGCTCGACCGTTTTCTACAAAGATGAGGATGGGAAGATCTATTGCACTTTCCAGGTGCGGGGCCGTGGCGGTGAGAACCTGATCGGGACATATAGCTATCTCGACCTCACTCCCGTCGGTCGCAATGAAAATGGGCCGTCACATACTTTGGGCGACTGGGTCCGTCTTCACGATGAGTATGAGGGCCGATGATTATCCATTTGTCGCCGCGCGGCTGAGCAACGCCCTGCCTTGGCGTGGGCCTCCGGGCGTCTCCACAGCTTCGGCGATCAAGTGCTCGCCAGATGCTCGGCCCACAACGCCACCGTCATCTGGTCCAGAGCGGCTTTGCCGCCGGCCGCCAGATTATCGGCGTTCCGGGCGAGCTTGTCGTCGGCCTTGCGGTGCTTGCTGCCCCAGGCGCCGAGCGTCGCCAGCACCGGCAGCAGGTCGATGCCGGCCTCTGTCAGCCTGTAGACCGTTTTCAGGCCGTGGGTCGGGTCGTCGCTGCGGTTGAGGATGCCTTCTTCCTGGAGCGTCTGCAGCCGCTCGGCCAGCGTGCGCGAGGAGATGCCTTCGTCGGACTGCAGGAATTCCCGAAAATGCTTTTTCCCGGCGAAGATCAGGTCGCGGATGATGAGCAGCGTCCAGCGGTCGCCGAGCAGTTCGAGCGACAGGTTGATCGGGCAGCCGGACTTTCCCTTGGTCGACATGTCTATGGTTCCATTTTTAAATCAATTTACTATTGACATCATTCTCCGCCGTGCGTCAAATGGTTCCAGAAGTAAAGCATTCGTCAGTGTGGGACAAACCGGAGAATGACCATGAAAAAACTGATCCTGCAGATGCAGATGTCGGTCGACGGCTTTGTCGGCGCCGACGAGGATCATCACTGGCAGCTCTGGGAATGGGGCGACGACAGCGCCTGGGACGGCGAGCTGAAGCGGGACTTCAACGCCGTCTTCGCCGGCGTCGACACCATCCTGCTCAGCCGCAAGATGGCCGAGGAGGGTTACCTGACCCATTGGGGCAATGCGGCGAAGAAATTTCCGCACGATCCGTTCTATGCCTTTGCGCAACGCGTCGTCGAAGCACGAAAGGTGGTGCTGAGCGACAGGCTCAAAGCCTCGCGGTGGGAGCGCACAACGGTGGCGAGCGGCGACCTGCCGCGCGAGGTCAAGGCGCTGAAGGCGGGCGAGGGCGGCGATATGGCCGTCTTCGGCGGCGCCGGTTTCGCCTCCTCACTCATCGCGGCAGGGCTGGTCGACGAGTTCCAGTTGTTCGTCAACCCGGCGGTGCTGGGCGCGGGACGGCGGATCTTCGACCAGGGCGGTTTCGAGACCCTGCGGCTGCTCGGCTCGAAAGCCTATGCCTGCGGGATGGTGGTCAACCGCTACGCGCCAGTGGCATGATCCGAGGCATGGCGGAGGCATCTCGCCGATAAAAATGTTTGGGCGGAATCCTTTGCCTGCGTCTCTTCGTCTTCAACGTGCGGTCGCCAGCAGGGCGGGCGCATCAATCCTGAACGGAGAGACAAGACCATGATCCTGGTGACAGGCGCCACGGGCCTGAACGGCAAGGCGATCGTGCGCGAGTTCGCACGGCAGAAGCATGAGGTGAGGGCGCTGGTGCGGGACCCGGCCCGTGCCTCGGCGGCGGGGCTCGACGACCTTGCCGGGATACAACTGGTCGAGGGCGATATGCGCCGGCCTGAAACGCTGGGCGCTGCACTCGACGGCATCGACCGCGTGCTGATGATTTCGACCGCCGCCGAGGACATGACGGAAACGCAGTGCCGCTTCATCGACACCTGCAAGCAGGCCGGTATCGCCCATGTGGTGAAGTTTTCTGGCGCGGAATCCAACATCGGCTATGACGCGACGAAATTCCGCTTCACGCGGATGCATGAGGAGATCGAGCGCTATCTGGAAGGGGCAGGCTTGGCGTGGACGCATCTGCGCCCCAGCCAGTTCATGCAGGTCTATCTGCGCGACGCGCCAACCATTGCCGCCGAGGGCGTTTTCCGCCTCGCACTCGGCGACACCGAGTTGTCGCCGGTCGATGTCGAAGACATCGCCAAGGTTGCCTTTCGGCTGCTGCGCGATGGCGGCCATGCGGGCGAGAGCCTCGACATGACCGGGCCCGAGGCGCTGACGATGTGCGATGTCGCGGCGCGGATATCGCAAGCGATTGGCAAGTCGGTTCGCTATGTCAATGTGAGCCCTGAAGTGCGGCGCCGCAATCTGGTGGCCGGCGGCATTCCAACCGACTTCGCGGATGCGCTGGACGAGCAACTGGCCGAGCGGCTGCGGCGGCCGAAATCGCGGGTGCATCTGGCGACGCACGAGATGTTCGGCGTGCGGGCAACGCCGTTCGTCGAATTCGCCCGGCGTCATGCTGCAATGTTTGGCGGCGAGCACTAGCCGCGCGCGAAAAAACTTCCGCGGCCACGTATCCTTTCCGACCGCCCGTTCGTCCTAGGCTTCGAAGGTCGCGCGGCCCGCGATCCGCAACCCCGGGAGACCATAATGGCGAGCATACAGAGCGAGGCAAACAGGAACCACTATGCGGCGCTGGCTGCCAATGCCGGCAACTGACTAGTCCGCAAGCGATCATCGACTACAACGACACGCATTGGACGGCGCTGACCGGCGAACCCGGCGGCGTCGACTATATCGAGGTCGATGCCGGTGGCGTGCCGGCGATGTGGATCGTGCCGAAGGGCGCGGACGAGCAGCGGGTGCTGTTCTACGCGCATGGCGGCGGCTTCATCGGCGGCTCGATCTACACGCACCGCAAGCTGGTCGGGCATCTGGCCAAGGCCGTCGGCTGCCGGGCGTTGCTCTACGGCTATCCGCTGGCGCATCAGGCGAAGCATCCGGCCCAGCTCAATGCGGCGATGACCGCCTGGAACTGGCTCACCGACCGCACCCGGCAAGGCTTCGACACCAGGCACATCGCACTTGCCGGCGATTCCTGCGGCGCGGTGCTGACCTATGGCGTGCTGCAGTGCCTTCGTGCGGAAGGCAGGCCGCTGCCTGCCGCGACGCTGATCATCTCCGGCTGGTTCGACATGGCGCTGACTGGCGCCAGCTATGAGACCAACCGCGACAAGGACCCGGCTTTCGCCAAGGCTGCCGTCGACTGGCTGGTGACGAACTTCATCGACGATGGCGATCGGCTCGATCCGCTGGTCAGTGCGCTCTATGCCGACCTCAGCGGTTTTCCACCTGTCTTCCTGCAAGCCGGCGCGGACGAGACGCTGGTCGACGAAAGCCGCATGTTCGCCGAGCGCGCCAGGCTGGCCGGCCTCGAGACGCGGCTCGACGTCTTTGACGGCATGCTGCATTCCTTCCAGATGATGGCCGGCAAGGCGCCGGAAGCCGACGATGCGATCGGCCGCCTCGCCACCTGGGTGCGGCCGAGGCTGGGCTTGCCAGCTACCAGCGACAGAGCGGCGTGAGCATGCGCCGGCTGGTCGTATCGAGCTTCGTGCTTGTGGACGTGCAGCACTTGCGCAATGGTGTGGTGACGCTGACCGATATGCCGCGATGAACCAGCAGATCCGCAAACCCGTCGAACCGGCACAAGGGATGCAGCCGCGGCTTGACCCCGAAGGCCTGTTCGACCAGCGCTACAAAGAGTTCCTGGAGACGGTTTCGCATCTGCGCGTCAAGCTGCACCGGTACTGCGCGCGCATGACCGGTTCGGCCCTCGATGGCGAGGACATCATGCAGGAGGCGCTGTTCGAGGCCTATCGCAAGATCGAATTGCTCGACGATGCGCAGGCGCTGCGGCCCTGGCTGTTCCGTATCGCCCACAACCGCTGCATCGACTTCATCAGGAGCCGCCGCGCCCGGCAGCGAGCCGAGGCCGGCTATGCCGGCGACGAGATCGTGCTGCCTGTCGAGCCCGCCGGTCCCGGCGCCGGCCGTGCCATCGAGCGGCTGGTCGTGCATTTGCCGCCGAAGGAGCGCGCCTGCGTGCTGCTCAAGGATGTCTTCGACCATTCGCTTGAGGAGATCGCCGATCTGGTCGGCTCGACATCGGGCGGTGTCAAGTCGGCGCTCAACCGCGGTCGCGCCAAGCTCGCCGTCTTGCCGGCGCAGCCGATCGCGGCACCGCTACACGATGCCGAACTGGCGCGGCTGCTCGACCGCTATGTCGAATTGTTCAACAAACGAGACTGGGACGGGGTGCGGGCGCTGACCAGCGCCGATGCCCGGCTGCGCGTTTCGGACTGCTACAATGGCTTGCTCTCCAGCTCGCCCTACTTCGCCGAATTTGAGCGCAGCGAGCTGCCCTGGCGCATACGGCCAGGCGCCTTCGAAGGGGAAAACGTGCTGCTCGTCGACAGGCTGCATGGCGTGGTCTGGCGGCTGGCGTATCTGGTGCGGATCCATGCCGACGGCGGCGTGATCGATCATATCAGCGACTACTATGCGTGTCCCTGGATCCTGGATATGGCATCCGCCGACGCCGGATGAAGTCGGCCTCACTTGGCGTCGTGAAAAATAATGCCGACCGTGTGGCGCATGCCTGAGCGCAGGCGGCTGACGCCGTGGCGCAAGTTGACGCGGTAGTTGCCCTTGGTTCCCTGCACCGGCCGGTTGTGGACGGCGAAGGCAACCGCGTCGCCCTGGCGCAAGGGCACCACTTCGACACGGCTCTGCATGCGCGGCCGCTGTTCTGTCAGCGCGAACTCGCCGCCGGTGAAATCTTCGCCCGGTTCGGAAAGCAGGATCGCCACCTGCAGCGGGAAGGCGAGGTCGCCATAGAGGTCCTGGTGCAGGCAGTTGAAGTCGCCGGGTACATACTGCAGCAACAACGGCGTCGGCCGGGTCTGGCCGGCGGCATGGCACTGTTCGAGAAACTCGGCATGCGTCGCTGGATAGCGCATGGCTTGCCCCATGCGCTCGTTCCACTGATTGGCGACGCCGGCCAGCCTGGGATAGAGCGCGCTGCGCAAGCCGCCCAGGAGGTCGGGCAAGGGATAGCGGAAATAACGGTACTCGCCCTTGCCGAAGCCGTGCCTGGCCATGTGGATGTGGCTGCGGAAGTGCTGCTCATGAGGATAGAGGCCGGCGATCCGCCGGCACTCCTCGGGCGAGAGCAGCTTTTCGATCACCGCGCAGCCGAAGCCGTCGAGCTCGGTGGCAAGGGCTGGCCAGTCGTACGCGGCGACACGCGTCTCAGCGGCCTCGACCACGGAAGCGGCAACCTTGGCATGGGCGTTCATAGCGTTGCCTCCTTGTCGAGCAAAACGCGCTTGCGCTCGATGCCCCAGCGGTATCCGGACAGCGTGCCGTCGGTGTGGACGACCCGGTGGCAGGGAATGCCGATCGCGATGGCGTTGGCCGCGCAGGCTGTCGCCACGGCGCGGGCACCGTTCGGCTGACCAAGGCGGCGGGCAAGGGCGGTGTAGGTGATGGTGGCGCCGCACGGGATGGTGCGCAGCACGTCCCACACCCTCTGCTGGAACGGCGTGCCATGGCGCATGTCGAGCGGCAGGTCGAGACCGGCGCTAGGTGTTTCGACGAAGCGCGCTATCGCCGTGAGATCGTCGCGCAAGGCGGTCTCGTCTTCGACCAGCATCTTGCCGGGGAAGCGATTGCCAAGGTCCTGCTCGAGCGCGTCGGTGTCCGAGCCGATCAGGATGGCGCAGACGCCGATATCGCTGCGCGCCGCCAGGATCTTGCCGATCGCGGACTGGCCAATGGCATAGGCGATGGTGTCGAGGGTAGCGGTAGCGTTGCGTGCTATCGCTGTCTGTACTGCCGTTCGAGTTTGCATGGGGTTCATTGCCTTCACTCCTTTATCCGTGTCTGAACCCTAGTCGCATGCCGGCCGTGCCTCACTCCGGTGCTTGCTTTCAAATTCAAATCGCGAGCGCAAAAGTATGTGCTCTACGGCGCCCCCCTCTGTCCTGCCGGACATCTCCCACAAGGAGGGAGATTGGCAGTTCTGCCGCCGGCTTCTCTTCCTGCAACGCTGGAGATTGGCCAAGGTCGTGGTGACAGCCGATCTCCCCCCTCGTGGGGGAGATGTCCGGCAGGACAGAGGGGGGCGCCGTAGAGCGCTGATATTGAAACCATTCCCATTTTGTCATGCGACACGGGTGACGGAGATTTCACCGAGCAGGAACACTTCGCCGGTCAGGAGCCGCAGCTCGATCTCGCCGGTCGCGGTCAGGTTCCACTCGACCTTGCCATTATCGACCATCTGGCTAACGACGGTCATCACCAGTGATTTCGCGTCATCGGCGCGCCGGTCGCGTGAACTGTCGCGGGTTTGGCTGCTCCCATCAGCGGTAGTGTCGGGAGACCTGGCCATCGCGCGCATTGCGTCTCCTAGGTCTGAGAAGACCGATGGTCTGGTCTCGCCCCGCCCGATGAGCCGGACACCGCCTCCCGGTCGAGCAGCGCGCGCTTGCGCTCCGCACCCCAGGCGTAGCCGGACAGCGCGCCGTCTTTCCTGATCACGCGGTGGCAGGGAATGGCGACGGCAAGGCTGTTGGCCGCACAGGCGGCGGCTATGGCGCGGGCCGCCCTTGGCGCAGCGATGCGCTCCGCGATCTCGGCATAGGAAACCGTGTGGCCGACCGGGATGTCCTGCAAGGCCTGCCAGACGCGCTGCTGGAACGCGGTGCCGCGCACGTCGAGCGGCAGGTCGAGGCCAAGCGCCGGCGCTTCGACGAAACCGACGACGCGGGCGACCAGAGCCTCATAGTCGCGGTCGCCGCCGATCAGCCGCGCCCTGGGGAAACGGTCCTGCAGGTCGCGCACCAGCGTGTCCGGCTCGTCGCCGAGCAGGATCGAGGCGACGCCTTTTTGGCTCGATGCGACCAGGATGGCGCCGAGCGAGGATTCGCCGACGGCAAAGCGGATTTCTTCATGCGCGCCGCCGGCGCGATAGCGCGTCGGCGTCATGCCGAGCATGCCGGTCGATTTCTCGTAGAAACGTCCGCTCGAATTGAAGCCGGCATCATAGATCGCCGATGTCACGCTGGCGCCGTCCTCAAGGCCCTGGCGGATGCGGGCGGCGCGCTGCGCGGCGGCATAGTCCTTCGGCGTCAGCCCGGTGACGGCCCTGAAGACGCGGTGGAAATAGCCGGCGCTGCGCCCGGCGGCGGCCGCCAGTTCGGCGAGCGACGGTTCTTCCTCGCTCCGTTCGATCCTGCGGCAGGCGTCGGCGACCATCGCGGCGTTCCCGGCCTCCAGCGACGGGCCATCCGGATTGCAGCGCCGGCACGGACGAAAGCCGGTCGCCTTCGCCTGGTCCATAGTGTCGTGCAATTGCACGTTCTTCGGGTTGGCGCGTCGTGACGGGCAGGAGGGCCGGCAATAGACGCCGGTCGTCGCCACCGAATACCAGAATTCTCCGTCGGCCGATTTGTCACGCGAAACGATGCGCGCCCAGCGCGGATCGTCGGCAACCGGCAGCGGCGTGGATTTCAGATTCTTGGCCAGGGTGATGAACATGCCCGGCATTGAAGCCGCCAAAAGCCGGCCTCGCCACCCGTTTCCTGCCAAGTGTCAGGAGGCGCAAGCCTCATAACTGCCTTTCCTGATTGGGGAAACCCTCTTGTTCCCAAATTGGGAACTTGCTATATCAGGCCATGCAGATAATTGCCAAGAAAGCCCTGAAGGACTTTTGGGCCAAACACAACCAGGCCGAAGCTCCTTTGACAGCTTGGTATGTGGCTGTTGGCAATGCTGATTGGAAGACCCCGGCTGACATCAAGGACGCGTTTGGGGCGACAGTCGACTTCGTGGGTGACAATCGCGTCATTTTCGACATCGGCGGCAATAAGTTTCGCTTGATTGTCCACGTCGCCTACAAGTTTCACCGCGTTCTGATCAAATTCGTCGGGACACACAAAGAGTATGACAAGATTGATCCGGAGAAGGTGTGATGGAAAATATTCGACCCATTAAGACCGAAGCCGATTACGATTGGGCGATCGCCGAAATCACCAAGTATTTCGAGAATGAGCCGGAGGTTGGCTCCCTCGATGGTGACCGATTCGACATTCTCGCAACTCTGATCGAAGCTTATGAGGATAAGCACTATCCGATTAAGGCACCCGATCCCGTCGAAGCTATTCACTCACACATGGAACTGTTCAACCTGTCGCGAAAGGCTCTGGCCGAGGTGATCGGGTCGTCGCCTCGGGCGACTGAGGTGCTGAACAGAAAGCGCGCCTTGACCCTGGATATGATCTTCAAACTGAACAAGGAATGGAACATTCCCGCCGATGTCCTCGTGCAGCCCTACCATCTTGCAAATGCCAGAGGCCGCAAGCGCGCCTGAGCCGTCGCCGGACTGCCAAGCGCCGCCGACCGCCGTCGCCCGAGCCGTCGTTGCTACGCCGCCCGCTTGGGTTCGATCGCAAATGGGCTGAGACCCAACCAGGTCTGCATTTTCCTCGCGATGTGCTGGTCGCCGGTCAACGCGACCTTTGCCCCGGCCTTCTCGACCGTGATCAACCCCATCCAGATCGCCGTCATCGTGTGCAAGTCGGTCGAGACGTAGAGATCGACGTCAAAGCCCGGATCGTACCAGCACAGATCGACCTCACCGTGCTTCTCGACGATCAGCCACCACGACCGTTTGGACGCCGGTAGCTCCTGATACAGAAATTGTATCACCGTGCGCCCATCGGGCAGCGGCGAGGGGTTCAGGTTGCGCCGCATGTCCCACATCAGCAACGACGGATCGAGGTTTTTCAGCGACAGCCGGGACTCGACCCATTTCTGTCCCCAGAAGCCCATCGCCTCGACGACTGGGCGCAAATCCCTGCCGGCTTCCGTCAGCCGATATTCGAAGATGCCTTTCTCGCCCGGCACTTCCTTGCGCTCGATGATCCCGGCCAGTTCGAGCTCCTTGAGCCGTTGCGACAGAAGGGTCGGTGACATTTTCGGCACGCCGCGGCGCAGGTCGTTGAAACGGGTCGAGCCTGCCACAAGTTCGCGCAGCAGAACCATGGTCCAGCGGGTGCAGAGCACCTCGGCTGCCATCGATAGCGGACAGAACTGCTTGTATCCGTGCTGGGTCATGATTGGTGCCTCTCCCTCGAACCTGAGCTGAATATTAGGCCTTCATGAAGGAAGCGGCCAGTACGGAAACTGTACCACCCCAGTACAGATCGCGGACTGGTTGGCCGGCGTCCTGCCATGCGACCTCTTGGCCGGTGCACGGGATACCCCTTGCGCCACAACCAGGAGACGACCATGACCGCTTACATCATCGCAGACATCAAGGTGAAGGACCCGCAGTGGATGCCGTCCTATGCCGCCTCGGTGCACGATCTCGTCCACAAGCATGGCGGCAGATACCTGTCGCGCAGCGGCAATGTGAAGACGCTCGAAGGCAAGCCGCTCGACACCACGCTGATCGCCCTGATGGCGTTCCCGTCGGAAGCGGCGGCGCGTGCCTTCACCAACGATCCGGCGTATGCGCCCTTCGTTTCGGCCCGACAGGATGGCAGCGACAGCCGTTTCCAGATGATCGACAACACCGATCTGGCCGGAACGATCCCGTATCTGCCGAAGGGATGACCGTTCCCGGCATTCGTCGCATCGATTGCTGGATCTCCAAGCAACAACAGTCACAGCGCTTGCGTGTCGGGCCTCCGTATTTTCGGCCGCCTGCCAGCTGTGCTTTTTCAAGAAGAATGGAATGAACATGATATCGAACTTCCGAAACAGGCTTCTCATGGCGGGGGCCATGCTGGCCGTCTGCACCGCATTCGCGCAGGCCCATCAGGAAGCAGCTGCGTCCGGCCCCAATCCGCTGGCCGACAAGGTACGGGCTGCCAACAGCCGGTTTGTCGACGTCAAGGCCGCGACGGCCGAGGGCTATGCGCCTATTCCCTGCGCCAGCGGCATCACCGGCGGCGCCATGGGCATCCACTACGTCAGCGGCCAGTATCTGAAGGATGACAAGATCGACATCGCCCGTCCCGAAGCCGTGATGTACGAGCCGATGGCCGACGGCACGCTGAGGCTGGTGGCCGTCGAATACATCACCTCGAAAGGGCCGGCGTCGCTGGACGGACAGCTGTTCAATTTCAACAGCGCGCCCAATCGCTATGGCCTGGGCGCGTTCTACGAACTGCATGTCTGGGCCTGGAAAGGCAACCCGACCGGCACCTTCGCCGACATGAACCCGAAAGTGTCATGCGAACACGCGATGGCGCCGAGCCAGTAGCCGGCAATGGCCAGGCGGCGCCAATGCCGCCTGGCCACTCGCCCGAGGCCTGTGGGGCGCGGCTGTCCGGCGTCAGCCAGGCCCGGTCATTGTGCTACCGGATCGGGGATCGCCGATCCCAGCTCGGCGATGTCCCGGCTCGTTTGCGGCAGGAGCAAACGCCCCGTCACATACCAGAGCAGGGAGACGACAAGGATCGAGAGGTAGCCATCCACGGCATAGTGCCAGCCGGTATAGACCGAGCCGAACAGGATGAAGGCCGCAAAGGACCAGCCGACGATGGCCCAGCGACGACCGAAACCGGTCAGGAAGAGCGCGTTGAGCGTAACGAAGGCGACATGCATGCTTGGCATGGCTGAGATGCCGCTGCCCAGCTCAGGACGTCCGCTCCTGTAGGCTGCAAGCAGATAGTTGGCATAGATATAAACCGGTGCGGCGGAGCCGTTCTCAGTCAGGGCGGTTCGCAGTCCGGCAAACCGGTCACCGCCGTAGAACTGGTCGTGGAATATCGGGCCGGCGGACGACAGCAAGGTCGCAAGAACGGTGCCGCACAGGATCGTCGTCAGCGCGAACGCCCATAGATAGCGCAAGCGCCTGACTGGATCGCGCCAGAAGGCGACGAACAGCAAAATGCCGAACCATTGGACATGCCAAACATATGCGTAGCCGGCGAAAATCACGGCCGAGAACGATTCGGGAACGACGCTGTGCGCCCAAGTCCACGGATCGGTGCCATGCAGCCAAAGATCAAGCTCCACCAGGGCGCGGTCGGCGTAGAACGGCACGACGTCCGGGATGGCGACCTTCAGGGTGGTGAAGGCGGTGATGCCGAGATAGAACAAAACGATGACAGGTGTGGCTGCCAGCCAACTCTGGCTGAGCGTGTCGAGCATGTACCTGGTCGGGTTGCGCCTGGCAAATGTCAGCGCCGCCAGGCCGAGCCCAGCCGCCAGAAGCGTGGGCAACAACAAGACGAACGGCCTGGCATAGGAATGCGCCAGATGCAGATAGCGATCCGGCTCCAGGTAAAGAGCAGTCAGGGCATAGGTCAGACACAGGGCAGTCAGCAGCCAACCGCTCCTGGTTGCCGCGACGTCCAGGTCAAGAGGGGCGGACGAGCGGCTATTGCCGCCGCGCTGCCCGGTGTGCGCATTCATCGGAGGACATCCCGCCAGCTGCCCAGAAAATTGTTATGGAGTATTTCGCAGGCGATGTATTACCAACTGGTTACACTTGTATCCAAGTAAAATTTTATTCGTCACACAGTTATAATTCACAATTTGTTGGCAAGGATTCATTGACAACGATGTTGCGCCGCAACGCACCTGCGTCATTCGCCGCCATCCGAGGCTTTCGACCGTTGCAGGCGGCCTTTCCATCAGGCTTCGGCCGCGATTGAACGTGGGGCCATCGCCTGGACGGCGATGGCCCAGCGATCAGGCGGCCTTGACCAGGCCGAGCTGGGTGAGGGCGGCGACGCCGTCGTCGAGGCCGATCTCCTCGACGATCCTGCCGTCGACCACTTTCAGCACGGTGGTGCCGGTGAAGCGCATGGTGCGGCCGGTAGCGGCCGGCAGCGAACCGACGAGGAAATCGTTGAACGCCGGGCCGGCATGAGTACCGCCGCCCTCCCACTGGCCGACGACATAGTCGCCTTCGGCGATGAGCTCGGCGGTGGCCCAGAAATTGAGGTCCGGGAAAGCGGCGCGGAAGTCGGTCATGAAGGCCTTGATGTCGTCGCGGCCGCGGCGCGGCTCATGCAGCGAGTATTTCAGCAGCATGTCGGGTGCGGCGATGTCGTCGACCACCGACAGGTCGCAGGTTTCACCCCAGAAGTCGGTGAACCATCTGACGACGACGGCCTTGTTGTCTTCCTGTTTGGTCATTGGGAGGTCCTCTTTCTGTTTGTCTTGGGGATCACCGGCCTTCGCCGATGACCCTGGGCAAGCACTAGGACGATCCGTTGGGGGCAAAACTCCGGTTCTTGCCGGCCAATCGAAAGGCGGGAACGTGCCGGCAACGCTCACGCAAGCTGGCAACGCAGGATCGCCGTTCTGGGGCAGTCTTCCTTCGGTAACTGTTTCTTCTCTGGTTTTGCTGCAGATTGCCCCTTGGTGGGGATGAGCGAAACAGACGATGGCGCGTCAGGACAAGAAAACTCGTAATGGAACGTTCTGGGCCAAGGCCCTGGAACGCGCCCATCTTGGTGTCTGGGACTGGGATCTTGCGACCGGCGCGTGCTTCTATTCAGCGACCTGGGCGCGGATGCTGGGCTATGATGAAAGCGAACTTGCCAACACCAGTGACCTGTGGCTGCAACTGACCCATCCCGACGATCGCGAGCGGGCGCTGGCCAGCGGCGACCGCCACATCGCCGGACAGACCGACGCCATCGAGACCGAACTCAGGCTGAAGCACAAGCACGGCCACTGGGTATGGGTGCTCGATCGCGGTGGCATCGTCGAGCGCGACGCTTCCGGAAAGCCACTGCGGCTGATGGGCGTGCAGACCGACATCACCAAGCAGAAGGCGGCCGAAGCCGAGCTCGAAAAGGTCAATGTGCGCTTCCGCCTGGCGCTCGCCGCCAGCGGCACCGGCATCTGGCACTACGACATCGCCACCAACAAGAGCTATTGGGACACCCGCACCAGAGACATGTTCGGCCTCGTCGCCGACACCGACGAGGTGACGGCCGACCTTTGGCACAGCTATCTGCATCCCGAGGACAAGGAAGCCACCGAGCGCGCGCACCGGGCACCGATGGGAACGGACGCCGTCATCGCCAATCAATACCGTATCATCAGGCGCGACGGCGAGATCCGCCACATCGAATCGCTGGTCCGCTTCGTCGCCGCCGCGGGTGCTGCCGGCCAGATCCTCGGCACGGTGCGCGACATCACCGAGGAAAAGCTGCGCGAGCAGGAGCTCGCCTACGCGGCCCGCCATGACGCTCTGACCGGCCTGTGGAACCGCTCCGCCTTCGACCGGCTGCTTGCCGACCATATCGCGGCAGGTGCGCCGCTCGCCGTGTTCTATGTCGATCTCGACTACTTCAAGGCGCTCAACGATTTTGCCGGCCACGCCGCCGGCGACCTGGCGCTGAAGAGCGTTGCCGCCGGCATCCGTGCTTGTCTGCCGCCATCGGCGCATGCGGCGCGGCTGGGCGGCGACGAATTCGCGCTGGTGGTGCCGCATTGCGATGCCGTGCAGGCCGAGCGGATCGCCACCGCCGTGCTTGGCGCGGTGCGCGAAGCCGATCTCGGCCCGGCCGCATCGACGCGCAAGCTGGCGGCCTCGATCGGTATCGCCTTTGTCGATGATGCTAGCACCACGGTGGCCGACGCGCTGGCCTGCGCCGACGATGCCTGCTACGCGGCCAAGGCTGCCGGGCGAAACCGTTTCGCTGTGTTCTCCGTCAAGACGGCATCGGGGTCGGGCGGGCTGAATGCGGCGCGCATCGCCGCCGACACCGTCGATGCCATGGAAGACGGACGGCTGAAACTGTTCGGCCAGGAAATCCATCTGCTGGGCAGGCCCTGGGAAGAGAGCCGCCATGTCGAAGTGCTGGCGAGGCTCACCGCACGCAATGGCCGCCTGGTGTCGCCCGGCGAGTTCATTCCGGTGGCCGAGCGGTTCGGCATCGCTTCCAGGCTCGACCGCTGGATCATCCGCACCGCGCTGTCGCGGCACGGCGCGGCGTTGCGCTCGGGCGCGCTGACGCTCGGCTTCAACCTGTCGGCGCAGACGTTGAGCGATCCGCAATTGTGGGCGTTTGTCGACAGCGTCATCGAGGAGACCGGGGCGCCGCATTCGGGCATCGGCTTCGAGATTACCGAGACCGCCGCGGTCACGAATTTCGACGCCGCAGAACAATTCGTGCGCAAGGCGCGTGAGCGGCACTGCCGGGTCAGCCTCGACGATTTCGGCGCCGGCATGAGTTCGTTCGAATATCTCAGGCGTTTCCCCGTCGACACGATCAAGATCGACGGTTCCTTCATCGAGCACATCACGCAAAGCCGCTTCGACCGCGAGATCGTGCTGGCTATCACCAGCATTGCCCGCAGCCTGGGCTGCGCTGTGGTGGGCGAGAAGATCGAACGGCAGGACACGTTGACGATGCTGAGCGATATGGGCGTCGCCTTCGGCCAGGGGTTCTTGCTGCACCGGCCCGAACCGCTGGAGGCGATCGTTTCGCGCGCGACCAGGGTGGTGGCGGCCCGAAAGGCATCGTGATCCAAGTATATTGATATCCAGGTATATTGAGGTTCAGGTGTGTTGAGATTCAGGCCGGGCCAGCCGGCCTGAGTCTCAAAACATCTTAAGCGGTTCGCCGCGCCGTCGATTGCGGAAATTCCAGCACTCCAGCCTCGGATGGCCTGTGCTGTGCCTCTGCCACCGTTTCGATCAACAGATCGAGGGCCTCACATGCCATGCGGCTCGTCTCGTCACTGCCTTGCAGATAGTGATAGGCGCGTTCGAGGTGGATGCGGGCCGCTGAAAAATCACTGGTCAATGGTCTCTCCATGATCCCGCCCCAATCTATCTTGGCGGGCCTGGCGGAATGCGGGGTAAATATCCACAGGCGGCTTTTATTCAAATGCCGCGAATGTTGCGCGCGCTGTCAGGAGCGAAGTCTCCAGCTCTTTGCCGCGTCTTGCTGCGCGGCTAGACTGCGACCTCCCCTGTCCGAGGTGAGATCGATGATCGTCCAGGCCTGCATCAACGGCGCGCGCCCACGTGATTTCCACCCCAGGCTGCCGCTCGATGCACAGGCGATGGCGAGCGACGCGGTGGCCTGTGTCGCCGCCGGTGCGGCCGAATTGCACATCCATCCGCGCATTGACGAACGCGAAAGCCTGGCGGCGGTCAATGCCACTGTGCTGGCGGTGCGCCGGGCCTGCCCGGGCACGCTGATTGGCGTGTCGACCGGCGCCTGGATCGAGAACGATGTCGAGCGGACCCGCGCCGCGATCGGCGCTTGGCAGGAACTGCCCGACTATGCGTCGGTCAATTTGTCGGAGGCTGATGCGCCTGGGGTGATGGAGCTGCTGCGCCAGCGCGGCGTCGGCATCGAAGCGGGGCTTGCCACAACAGCCGATGCCGAACGTTTCGTCGGTCTTGCCGACCACGGCCGCGTGCTGCGCATCCTGATCGAGATCGACATCCAGGACCTGCCGGCTGCACTGGACGAGGCCCATGGCATCGCCACCGTGCTCGAGCGGGGCGGGGTGCGGCGGCCGATCCTGCTGCACGGCGTCGACGCCACGGTCTGGCCGTTCGTCGCGCTTGCGCATCGCAAGCGCTGGTCGACGCGGGTCGGTCTGGAGGACGGCAAGACGCTCGCCGATGGCAGCGTGGCCAGGGACAATGCGGAAATCGTTGCGGCGGCCGTGGCGACTTTTCGGTCCGCGCCTGCGGGCTAAACGGTCGAGCCTCAGGCTTGCCCGCTGGTCGGTGATGTCCAGCCGCGTAAAATGTGTTTCTGGATCTTGCCGGATGCGGTGCGCGGCAGCGTATCGGTGAGCAAGAACTCCTTCGGCACCTTGTAGCGGGCGATACGGGCGCCGCAGTGGCTTGCCAGATCGGCCGGGTCGACAACGCGACCGGGTTTGACCACCACGAAGGCGCGCCCGACTTCGCCCCAACGCTGGTCGGCGACGCCGATCACGGCCGCTTCGGCAATATCGGGATGATCGAGCAGCGCCATCTCGACTTCGACCGGAAAGACGTTCTCGCCGCCGGAAATGAACATGTCCTTGCGGCGGTCGACGAGGGTGACGAAGCCTTCGCCGTCCTGCCGCGCGATGTCGCCGGTGCGGAACCAGCCATCGGCGGAGAAGGCGCGCGCCGTCTCTTCCGGCCGGTTCCAGTAGCCCGATGTGATGCCGGGGCCGGACAGCCAGATCTCGCCAGGTTCGCCGGCGGCGACGTCGCGGCCATCGTCGTCGACGATGCGCAGGCAGATCGCCGGCGCCGCAAGACCCGCCGAACCCGCCTTGCGGGCGATCCGGTCGGTCTCGACCGGCATGCCAAGCACGGTGCCGGCTTCCGTCATGCCGAAGCCGTCTACCATGCACACACCTTGCGCCAGCCACCAGTTGATATCGGCGGCGGGGTTTGGCGCTCCGCCGGTGAAGATGGCGGTGAGCGAAGTCCAGTTCGCGGGCGCAAAATCCGGATGGTCGCGCAGCATTCTGGCCATCTGCGGCACACAGAAATAGTGGGTGACGCCAAGCGCGGGATCGGCAAGGCGACGGTTGGTGAGGCCGGCATCGAAGCCGGGCGAGATCAGCACCGTGCCACCCTGAAGCAGAGGTGGCCGCAGGTTGGTGATGAGGCCGATGACATGGAACATCGGCGCGTCGCAGAGGAAGATGCTGGCGTTGCCGACCCGCCCCAGCACGCCGAAATTGATCGCGGTGGCCAAGGCGTTGCGCTCGGTGACAATAACCCCTTTCGGCCGGCCCGACGTGCCGGATGTGTAGAGGATGATCGACGGCGTATCGTCCGCCGGCAACGGGCGGCGCGCTGCCGGCGGATGCGCCTCGACCGCCGCCGCGAAGGCAGCGACTTCGACCGGCCTGCAGCCTTTGGGCAGCGTCATATCGAGGGCCGAGTCATGCAACAGAAACACCGGTTCGCAATCCTGGAGGATCGTCTTCTGCTCGGCGCTGGCAAGCCGCCAGTTGAGCGGCACGAAGATGGCGCCGAGCCGCATCGCGGCCTGCTGCAGGATCAAGAGATCGGCGCAGTTGCGGGCTATCGTCGCGATCCGTTGCCCAGCCGCGATGCCATGGCCGCCTTCGAGAACGCCGACTGCACGTTGGACGGTTTCGTCCAGCGCGAAATAGGTCCAGCGCCGGCCGGTGGCCAGGTCGACACAAGCGAGACGATCCGGCTGCGCCCTGGCGTGCAGAGCCACGGGGTCTGATGTCGTCCAGGCCGGCATCTGCGTCTCCTCCCCAGGATTGCCTGTGCTTTGCGGATCACCTTGCCTTGTCGTAGGCGCCGAGACCCGGCTTGTAGCTCTTTTCGTCGATGAACTGGCGGATGCCTTCCTTGCGGCCCTCATTGTCGTGGGAATTGGCCGCCTCCTGCGCCCGCACGAGATAGTCCTCGGCATTGTCGTAGGTCATCTCGGCGACGCGGCGGATGGCGTCCTTGGTCGCCTTCAGGGCAATCGGGTTCTTCTTCAGCAAGAGGGTGGCGACCTCGGTGACACGCGCCTTCAGATCCGCCAGCGGCAGGCTTTCATTGACCAGCTTCCAGGCGGCGGCCTTCCTGCCGTCGATGAGTTCGCCGGTCAGCGCGTGGTACATGGCGTCGCGCATCGACAGGAGGTCGACCACCACCTTGGTGGCGCCGCCGCCGGGCAGGATGCCCCAGTTGATCTCGGACAGGGCGAACTGCGCTTCGTCGGCTGCGAAGGCGAGATCGCAAGCGAAGAGCGGGCCATAGCCGCCGCCGAAGCACCAGCCATTGACCATGGCGATGGTCGGCTTGCCGTACCAGCGCAGCCGCCGCCACCAACCATAGGCTTCGGACTGCGCCTTGCGGATGGCACCAAGGCCCTTGGCTTCGGTCTCGCGGAAATACTCCTTGAGGTCCATGCCCGCCGACCAGGCGCTGCCTTCGCCCGACAGCACCAGCACGCCGACATCGTCGCGGAATTCCAACTCGTCGAGAACCTCCATCATTCGCCGGTTGAGCGCCGGGTTCATGCAATTGCGTTTGTCCGGACGGTTGAAGCGCACCCAGGCGATGCCGTTCTCGACGTCGAAGGCAACGGTCTCTTCGGTCATGGTCGGGTCCTCCCGTTTCACTGCTGCATTGGTGACAATTGCTATGCAGCATAGCGATTATATTTGCTATGTCGCATAGTATTTTTCGCTTGACAAGGACCTTGATCGCGGCGATCGGTTGCAGCATGGACGAGGCTCGCACCAGTCGCGGCGCGCCAAGCGCGACACCTAAAGACGCGCTCGATGCGCAGATCGGCTACAATCTCAAACGCGCCTCGGCCGTTGCGCTCAACGATTTCGCGGTGGAACTGGCCGATGCGGCTCTGCGCCCGGTCACCTATGGCATGCTGGCGCTGATCGACGAGAAGCCCGGCATCCGCGCCGCCGAGCTCTGCCGCCTGCTCGGCATGAAGAGCGCCAACATGGCACCGCTGCTTGCCGAACTGGAAGAGCGTGGGCTGGTCGAGCGTGACGACCATGCCGGCGACAAGCGCGTGCAGATGCTCGCCCTGACGCCGGCCGCCAGGGAGGCCATGCCCGGATGGCGGCGGCGGGTTCGCCGGCACGAGGACCGGTTCCTGCATCGGCTGACGAAGAAGGAGCGGGCTACGCTGCTGCGCCTGCTGCGCCTGATCTGGACGGATGAAGGGGGCTAGCTGGTTTCCTCGTCCGGCGCCGCAAGCTGCGGCAGCAGGGCAAAGAGCGCAATCACTGGCGGCACGACGAAGCACCAGACATTGGCGAAGGCAAAGCCGAGTGCCGCGGCAGCGCAGCCCGCGGCAAACACGGCGACCGCCACTGACATGCGCCGCAGGCGGGCGATGAGGGCAGGGCGGGCCTCTGGCTTCACGCCGCCCAGAAGATCGCTGACGTCGATCATGATCTGGGTGGTGGTGCCGGTCATCAGCGTCGATGGCGGTGCGGCCGCGAGATGGACGCGGTGCACCGCGTTCTGGATCGCCATGGCGGCGACCAGCACCATGCCGGTGACGATGGCAGCCGCACCGTCACCGCTGGCGAAGGGGCCAAAGCGGATCGCCAGCGCAGCACCCGCGATCAGCAGCGCCAGCTTGGCCGCCAGCAGCACACCGAGCGCCGGCCGTCCCCGCCTGCGCAAGCGCTCGCCGGCCAGCCGGGTCAGGATGACGACGATGCAGAACACCGGCAACGCCAAAAGCTTTGCCAGCACGCCCGAGATGCCGAGCACCAGGGAGGCGCCCAGGGTGACGAAATTTCCCGTCACATGCGCGGTGAACAGGCCCTGCAGGGCCAGGAACCCGGCTGTGTCGACATAGCCGCCATTGAGGCTCAACAGCAGCGGCAGTGTGGGTTTCATCGTTGCATCTCCTGGTCAGGCTTGGCGGTCAGCGTCTCATATCCCGGCGGAGCGTTCCACCTCGGCGCGGCACCTTGCCGTCGCGAGCGCGGCCCCTTGCCGTCGCCCGCGTGGCCCTTGCCATCGCGAGGTCGCCGCCACATGAACGGCAAACTCGGATGTTCACTTGACGACAATTGTGTCCAACGGAGCTTTTGCATGTCGCTGTCCGGTACGACAACCCGCTACGGAAGCCTTGCCCAGGCATTTCACTGGCTGACGGCACTGCTTGTGCTCATCGCCTTCCTGGTCTCCGAAGGCGGCCCGCCGGCACGGGTCTATTCCGAGGCCCGCGCCTCGACCCTGTTGCTTCACGAGACGCTCGGTTTCGCCGTTTTCTGGCTGCTGGTCGCTCGTCTGGTCTGGCGCCTGTTCGACAGCGTTCCGGACGCACCGCCGATGCCGGCATGGATGGACGTCGCCTCCAAGGTGACGCACTGGGCGCTCTATGCGCTTCTGTTCGCGGTTCCAGCGACCGCCATGCTCGGAGCATGGTTCGGCGGCCACCCGGTGACGGTCTACGGCCTCGGCGCCATCGGTCCGTTTTTCGGCCCGTGGGGTGCGGGCGGATCGCTGGCGGACATCCACGGCACGCTTGGCGATATCATCCTCTGGCTCGCCGGCCTGCACGCCGCCGCGGCCATCTTCCATCACGTCTTCCTTGGCGATCGCGTGCTGAGCCAGATGCTGCCCGGCTTGCCCAAGGCGCGTTGATATTCAACCGGCCTGCCCATCGTACGGGCTATGAGGGGCAGCGCCGACTTTAACGGTGAGCCCGGCCAGCCCGCTACAACGTAACAGCCCGCCCCAATCCCCGCCGAACCGCTTCGCGATAGGCAAGGTCGGCCGCCACCATGTCTTCCATGGCAACGCCCATCGCCTTGTAGACGGTGACCTGCTCGGCGCTGACGCGTCCCGGCCGTAGACCGAGCAGCATTTCGCCGAGTTCGGTTCCGGTTTGCGGATCGAGACCGGCGAGTTCGCAGGAGCCGACCGGGGTCGGGGCGAAGGCTTCGCTTGTCTCGACGAACAGGCTTGCCCGCCTGATGAGGTCGACCGGTAGTTCGCCACCGGGCGGTGCGACGCCCACCGACGAGACATGGGTGCCCGGCCGCACCCAGTCGGCCGAGATCACCGGTGCGTAGGAATGCGTCGCCAGGCAGACGACATCCGACGAGCATACCGCAGCTTCAAGATCGCTGACGGCGACGACGCCCGGATGCTGCGCGGCAAGCGCCTGCGCATCCGCGAATTCCTTCGAGACGACGCGGATCTCGGCGAAGTCGCGCACCAGCGGCAGAAGGTGCAAGTGCTGGCCGGCCTGCACGCCGGCGCCCACCACCGTCGCCACCTTGGCGTCGCGCCGGGCGAGTTCACGAACCGACAGCACAGCCGAGCCGGAGGTACGCACCGCGGTGATGTAGGTGCCGTCCATGACGCAGACCGGCATGCCGGTCTGCGGGTCGAACAGATGGATGGTGGCGAGGTGGCTGGGGATGCCTTTGGCAATGTTGCCTTCGAAGACGTTGACGATCTTCACCGTCAGATGCATGCCCGCCGTCCAGGCCGGCATCGCCAGCGAATAACCTGCATCGGGAATATCGAGCTGCGGCCGCGCCGGATTGACGACCTTGCCATCGGACAGCGCCTTGAAGCCGCCGGCCAGCGCCTCGAGAAGCTGGCGAAGGTCGATGCAGGTTTTCACCTCGGCTTCGCTCAAGAAGAGCACTGGTGTATCGCCCTTGGCCTGGGCGCTGCGGGAGATCGATAGGGCAGTTGTCATGGGATACGCTTTCGTTGTCGGTTGGAGTGCACGGCAACGGTATTGCGATCTGGCGGCGTGATGAAATATGCTGTTTTTGCGATTTTGGCGTGGTTATCACGCTAGTCCTGGCTCAAATGTGTGAATCCTGAAATGGACGATCTCGACCGTATCGACCGCTCGCTGCTGCGCTTGTTGCAGGAGGATGGCCGCCGCACGACGCTCGATCTGGCGCGGCGGGTCGGCCTGTCGCCGACAGGGGCGGCGCAGCGCGTCAAGCGGCTGTTCGCCGAAGGGTTCATCCGCGCGGTGCGTGCCATTCTCGATCCCGCCAGGATCGGGCAGGCACAACTCGTGTTCATCGAGGTGCGGCTCGACCACACAGCGCCGCAAGTCTTCGACCGCTTCGCCGAGGCGGTGTTGCAGGCGCCCGAGATCATCGAATGCCACATGGTGGTCGGCGGTTTCGACTATCTGGTCAAGGCGCGCATCGCCGACATGACGGTGTTCCAGGATTTCCTGCAGCGGGTCATCCTGCCGCTGCCCGGCGTCCGGGAAACGCACACTTATGCCTCGATCGCCAATGTGAAGCCCGACGCCCTGCTGCCTGTCTGAACTCGCAGCGGCATGGGAGAGTTTTTCTGCATGCTGGTTCAGGCTTTCTGGTTCGAACTGGCTGACGAAACCGGCTATACACCGCCAACTGCGAAGGCCTCGCGCCCGCCAACCCAAGAAGGAAAATCAGATGAGTTCAGAAAAAACAGCTGTCGTTGTGGCTGGCGGCAGCGGCATGGGTGCGGCGGCGGCGAAGCGCCTGGCGGCGGATGGCTTCAACGTCGCGATCCTGTCCTCGTCCGGCAAGGGCGAAGCGCTGGCCAAGGAGCTTGGCGGGCTCGGCGTCACCGGCTCCAACCAATCGAATGACGATCTGCAACGCCTCGTCGACCTGACGCTGGAGCGCTATGGCCGCATCGACGTGCTGGTCAACAGCGGCGGTCACGGGCCGCGCGCGCCGATCCTCGAGATCACGGACGAGCAGTGGCACACCGGCATGGATGTGTATCTGCTCAACGTCATCCGGCCGGTGCGCATCGTGGCACCGCAGATGGTCAAGCAGAAGGGCGGCGCCATCATCAACATCTCGACCGCCTGGGTGGTCGAGCCGAGCCCGATGTTCCCGACCTCGGCGGTGTTCCGCGCAGGGCTTGCCGCCTACACCAAGATCTTCGCCAACACCTATGCACCAGACAATGTGCGCATGAACAACGTGCTGCCCGGCTGGATCGACAGCCTGCCGGCCACCGAGGAGCGCCGCGACAGCGTGCCGATGCAGCGCTACGGCACCTCGGAAGAGGTCGCCGCGACGATCGCCTTCCTCGCGTCCGACGGCGCCGGCTACATCACCGGCCAGAACATCCGCGTCGACGGCGGCATCATCCGCGCTATCTGAGGCGCCGACCGGGAGGAGCACAATGTCCGACACCTATCTGCGCCTTGTGCCTCATGATCCGCACTGGCACCCCGACGAGCCGGCTGCCACCGCGGCCGTGAATGTTGCGCGCGGACTGTTCCCGCAGGCTGAGCATGTCGCCGTCGAATCCGAAGAGGGGGTGACGTTTTTCGACGCCGGAGCAAATACGGAAAGCGTCCATTGCCCGTTCTGCGGCGGCGACATCGAGGAATGGTGGGGCGGTGCCATGGACCAGGCCTTGGCGGCAGGCTTCGCCGACCTGTCCGTCACCACGCCGTGCTGCCAGAAGCCTGCGTCGCTGAACGATCTGCGCTACGTCTGGCCGGCGGCGTTCGGTGTCTGCGCGTTGACGGTCGTCAATCCGGGAGTGACCTCCTTGGCCAGCGAGCAGTTGCGGGCGATCGAGCAAGCCATGCGTTCGCCGCTGAAGGCGATCTGGCAGCGCCTCTGAGACGACGGATTCTGAATATTCCAAGGAGCAAGAAATGCGGCTTTTGATACTCGGCACCGGCTGGATGGCGCAGGAACATGCAAGGCGGTTCGGCGCCATCGAGGGCGTCGACATCGTTGGTGCCGTCGATGTCGATGCGGCGCGCGTCGGCGAATTCGCCGACGGCTTCAACATCCCCAACCGCTTCACCTCACTGGAGGAGGCGCTGAAATGGGGCGGCTTCGATGCGGTGGCCAATGTCACGCCGGACCGCATCCATCATCCCACCACCATGGCGCTGATCGCCGCCGGCAAGCCGGTGCTGTGCGAGAAACCGCTGGCCGAGAACTTCGGCAAGGCCACCGAGATGGCCGATGCCGCCGAGGCTGCCGGCATCGTCAACATGGTGAACCTCACCTATCGCAATGTCGCGGCGCTGCAGAAGGCCCGCCAGATGGTGCAAGCGGGCGAAATCGGCACGGTCAGACATGTCGAAGCGTCCTATCTGCAAAGCTGGCTGGTGTCGAAATTCTGGGGCGACTGGCACACCGATCCGAAATGGCTCTGGCGACTGTCGCGAGGCCATGGCTCGAATGGCGTGCTCGGTGATGTCGGCATCCACATCCTCGATTTCGCCAGCTATGGTGCCGCTCTCGACATCGACCATGTCTTCTGCCGGCTGCGCGCCTTCGACAAGGCGCCCGGCAATCGCATCGGCGACTACGAACTCGACGCCAATGACAGCTTCGCCATGACGCTGGATTTTTCCAACGGCGCCTTCGGCGTGGTGCATGCCAGCCGCTGGGCGACCGGCCATCTCAACGAACTGCGCCTGCGCATCTATGGCGACAAGGGCGGCATCGAGGTGGTGCACAATCTCGACGGCTCGCTGCTCAAGGCCTGCGTCGGCGACAATGTCGAGAACGCCAAATGGGAAGAGCTCGACGCCGGCTCGGTGCCAACCAACTACCAGCGTTTTGTCGACGCCGTCACCAGCGGGGTGCAGGGCGAGCCCAGCTTCCGCCACGCCGCCGGCCTGCAAAAGGTGCTCGACCTCGCCGTGGTGTCGGACGAGAAGCGGTCGGAGCTGAAGGCGAATGCCGACACGCAATAGGGTTTGTTAATATCCAAGTGATGCCGGCCTGCAAACGCTGGTTTTCTGCGCTTCCCGTGCTCACGTACTTGCCCCGTTGGTGCTGGTTATGCGGTCAAGGCATCTTGCAGTTCGGGCTGTTCGAAAAGCGTATGAAGCTCGGCTGCCGGCATTGGACGGCCAAAGAGCCAGCCCTGGACATCCGTGCAGCCATTCTCCCTGACCAGCCTGAACTGGTCCTCGGTCTCGACGCCTTCCGCGGTCGTGGTCATGCCAAGCGTTGCGCCGAGTTCGGCTACGGCCTTGACGATTGCCCGGCTTTCGCCGCTCTCGCACATCAGGCTGACGAAGCTGCGATCGATCTTGATGCGGTTGAACGGGAACGACCTGAGATAGCTCAGCGAGGAATAGCCGGTGCCGAAATCGTCCATGGCGATGCTGATGCCGAGGTCGCGCAGGCTGTACAGCGTGTTTATGGTGTTTTCATTGTGCGCCAGCAGCACCGATTCGGTGATCTCCAGCTCGAGCCGTGACGGCAGCAGGTTCGAAGCCGCGAGCGCCGCGGCAACCTGAAGCGGCAGCCCCTGCTGTTTGAACTGGGCGGGCGAGAGATTGACCGCGACCTTGACGGGCAGGGGCCATTTGGCGGCGTCGGCGCAAGCCCGCTGCATGATCCACTCGCCAAGCGTGTCGATGACGCCCGTCTCCTCGGCCATCGGGATGAATTCCGCCGGCGGCAGCAGGCCGAGGCGCGGATGGTTCCATCGCACCAGGGCTTCGAAGCCGGTGAGTTTCGAGGTCTTGGCGTCGTGCAGCGGTTGATAGTACACGACGAACTGCTCGTTTGTGACGCCGAGAGCCAGTTCGGATTCGAGTTGGCGCCGCTCCTGCAGTCTTGCGTCCATTCCCGGCTCGAACGACCTGCAGGTCCCACGGCCTTCCATCTTGGCTTTGTACAAGGCCAGGTCGGCATTGCGGATGAGGATTTCCGAACTTTGTCCGTCGTCCGGGAAGACAGCGATGCCGATGCTGCTGCCGATGTTGATCTTGTGGCCCTGTATCAAGAATTCGCCGGCCAGGGCATGAATGACCCGGCTCGCCAGCACACCCGCCTCGTCGTCGCCATCGATCAGGAGCTGGAGGATGACGAACTCGTCTCCCCCGGTTCGCGCGACCATGGCGGTTTCACCCGCCTGCTGCTTCAGGCGCCTCGCCACCGCACCGAGAACCTCATCGCCGATCGGATGGCCGAGGGTGTCATTGACCGGTTTGAAACGGTCGAGATCGACGCAATGGACGGCCAGCTTCTCGCCGTCCCTGAGGCTTCTCAGTGCCTCGTCCATCGTGTCGGCCAGGAGGCCCCGGTTGGGCAGGCCGGTGAGAATGTCATGCGTGGCAAGGTGCTGGATCTCGGCGGTGCGTTCCTCGACCCGCCGCTCCAAAGTCTCGGCGGCATTGGTCTGCATCATCATCGTGCGTCCGATCGCATACCAGCAGGCCAGCGCCAGCAGCGTGACCACCGCGACCGCCGCATAACCAGCCAGTTCGAATTGTCGCACCGACAGGGCGTCCATGTTGCTGTCGTATCTGCTGTTGGGGAAACCGGCCCAGAGACGCCAGGCGCTTCTGGGATCGTTGAGCGAGAGCGGGATGACTTCGGAATAGATCAGATTGGGGTCGGCCGCCGTGAAGGCACGGGAATCCGCCGCCAGGGCCGTCGACATCTTGTGCTGGTCGGATTCAAATCCGTAGCCTGAATTGACGATGACATAGTCGCTGCTCGGCAACAGTTTCCTAAGCGCCGAGGTGAGCATGATTGCCGAGACGGAGCCGCGCAGGCTGCCATCCTGGCCGAAGACCGGGACCGAAAGGATGAAACCGGAGCGATCCGCGTCATTGCCGGTGTGGATGAAATCTGTGTTGTCGCAGGTGATGAGCTCCTTGGTGCCGATGATCGGCACATTCAGCCCGTCAATGGCGCTCGAATTCGGATAGTTCGCCTTCAGCCAGGCGAGCTGTTTGGCCAGTTCCTGGTACTCATAGGTCTCGACTTCTTCGGCGGGCCGGGTCAGCGCGTTCTCGTCAAGCTTTGCGGACTTTGCGGCTGCAGCGTCGGACCGCGCCCTGGCATTCACGATCAGCTGGTCGAACTGGAGGATCGGCTCCTCGAGCTTTCCGGTCACGGCATCGAAGCGGTCGGGGTCGAAATCCAGCGGCAGGAAGTAGACCTCGGAAATGGAGACGTTGTTGGCGAGATTGTTGTAGATCTGCTGGATTGTCGCGCGGCCCTCGTCGCCGAGGTTGGTGCCATGCCGGTCGAGGTTTCGGACGCTTGGCAGGTAGCTCAGCGTTCGCACATTCTCGTAGACGGCCCGCAAGGCGTCTTCGACCGTCTTGGCGGTTGTCCTGGCTGCCGCCTGGGAGTTCTCGATGTAGCGTTCCTTGGCAAGCGCGAAGTTCCGCTGGGCGTCGATATGCAAGGCCGCCAGCATCGCTGCGCCGGTCACAAGGATCACAACAAATCCGACTGCTCGCCAGAATGCGTTCATCGGCGTCCCACCATCAATTGGTAAGGGATACCCCAGAGCAGTTTAGGAAGCGCTAATGAGTAAGCGCCAATAACCAATGCCCTTCCTTGCGGCCCCAGCGCCGCCACACACCAAATCCGGCAAGATCCATAAACCTGTTTTGCGGGTGCGAGAAAGCGGGATTGGGCATGCGCAAGGTCCAGGCAATCAGTTCGCCGGTACCGCCCCGGCCTGCTGATCGGCATCGGTCAGCGTTTGCAGGAAGGCGACGATGTCGTCGATTTCGGGGTCGGTCAGTGCCGGTTTGTCGCCGGGCTTCTTGCCGAAGGGCGGGTCATGGTTGAGGTTGGCCCAGTAAGCCTTTGGCAAATCGTCATTTTGCCGGATCGTGCCGTCGGCGTTCTTGGGATACCAATGGCCGGGATCGCTGTCGCGGCTGGCATAGAAGGCAACCGCGTCGCGCAGCGTGTGGAAGTAGCCGTTGTGGAAGAAGCTTTTGCGCAGCGCGACGTTGCGCAGCGTCGGCGTGCGAAACAGGCCGCAATACTCAGCCCGGCCATGGAAGTCGGTCCTGAGCGGCCCGCACAGGCCGAGATCGAAATAGGCGGGGTCGGCATTGGCCGGGATGGCCGGGTTGCGCGGCACGGCGACGGCGATCAGGCCGAAATCGGTGAATTGCGGCGGCTCGCCGTCATTGGCGGGTTCGCTCAGGTGGCAACTGGCGCAATTGCCCTTGGTTTCGTCCTCGAACAGCGCGCGCCCGCGCAATTCCTGCGCCGACAGCGTCGCCTTGCCGGCGAGGAAGGCGTCGTAGCGGCTGGAATAGGGATAGAAATCGGCGGCGCTCTGCTCGAAAGTGCCGAGCGCCTCGGCGGCGGCGTCGAAGGCGTCGTCCGGGTGGTCGAAAACGGTGTCGCCGAAGGCGGCCTTGAATTCATCGGCATAGGCGGTCTTGCGCAATCCGGCGGTGACGGCAGCGGCATCCTTGTTGGCCATCTCGAATGGCGACAGCAGCGGGATCTTGGCCTGGTCGCGGCCGCGGTCGGCGCGGCCGTCCCAGGTCAGGCCGCCGGTTGGGCCGTTGTCGACGCTTTCGTCGCCTTCATCCTCGGAATCGTAGAAATGCTCCGTGAAGGCTGGCACCGCCTGAAGGTAGCGAAGTGACGGCACGGCGCGCAGTCCGGGCTGGTCCAGCTTCGGACCGCCCATCTCGACCGGTGCCGCCGAGGCCGGACCGAAGGCATGGTGCGGATCATGGCAGGACGAGCAGGATTGTTTGCCTGAAGCCGACAGCGACGGGTCGAAGAACATCTTTCGGCCAAGCGCTGTCAGCGCCTGCGCCCGCGCGAAGGCATCCGCGCGCGACATCGGTCCGGGATGGACACTGCCGCTACCGGCGCTGACGGCGTTGCCGGGCAGGATGGTGGCGAGGCCAAACATCGATGCCGCGGCGGTCGCGATCATCAAGCCTTTCCATCGTCTTGCGGTCATAAGGTTCAGTCCGATTTGTTCCGCAATTAGGTCCGCACTGCAACGGATTGATGACCGGTCCACCCGCTCACGCAACCGTGTTCGGATGGGCGATAAATGTCACAAAGGTGACAAAGCATCGACCTAGCGTCCGAAGCCATGGCTCGTCGCCCCCAGCCATGCACTGCCCTCTAGCCATCACCCTAGCCATGAGGACCTCCCATGACGCGGTTCACGCTTTTCACCTCGCTTTGCCTGGCCGGCACGGCGCTGGCCTCGATTCCGGCTACAGCCAACGCAGCCCCTCCCGGCTTCGACAAGATCGACACCGTCGTCGTCATCTATGCCGAAAACCGCAGCTTCGATAATCTCTATGGCGGCTTCCCCGGCGCCAACGGCCTGGCCAACCTTTCGGCCGGCCAGGTGCGCCAGCTCGACCGCGACGGCAAGCCGCTGAGCGAACTGCCGCCGGCTTGGGGTGGTCTGACCGCCAAGGGCGTGACGCCGCCGGTGACCGAGGCGCAGACGGCCCATCTCAGCAATGCCAGCTTCGCCATCGACGACGCCAGCGGCTTCAACGAAAAGACCTCCGTCATCACCCGCGACCTCTGGCACCGCTTCTATCAGGAGCAGATGCAGATCGACGGCGGGAAGAACGACAAGTTCGTCGCCTGGGCCGATTCCGGCGGCCTGGTGATGGGTCATTATGACGGCTCGGTGCTGCCGATGTGGGCGGTGGCGAAGAAATACGTTTTGGCCGACAATTTCTTCCAGGGCGCCTTCGGTGGCTCCTTCCTCAACCATATCATGCTCGCCTGCGCCTGCGTTCCGGTCTATCCAAATGCCGACACCAGTCCGGTGAAGGGGCAAATCGCCGTGGTCGAAGCCGATGGCACGACGCTGAAGGTTGCCGACAACTCGCCGGCCTCTGCCCTCGGCGGGGCGCCGAAATTCGTCAATGACGGCGCCATCACGCCAGACTTCCACGCCGTCAACACAATGCAGCCGCCCTATCAGCCGAGCGCGAACAAACCGGCCGAAGGCGGCGACAAGGCACTTGCCGATCCGGCGCAGCCGACCACGCTGCCGCCGCAGCACGACATCACCATCGGCGATCTGTTGTCGCTGAAGGGCGTCAGCTGGGCCTGGTATTCCGGCGCCTGGCAGGCAACGCTCGACGGCAAGAACGCGACGCCTGTGCCGAACTTCCAGTTCCACCACCAGCCATTCAACTATTTCGCGGCATACGCGCCCGGCACGGCCGCGCGGGCCGAACATCTCAGGGATGGCGGCCTCGACGGGACCGAATTCATCAAGGCGATCGATGACGGTAAGCTGCCGGCGGTGAGTTTCTACAAGCCGCAAGGCAACCTCAACGAGCATGGCGGCTACGCCGATGTGGCGAGCGGCGACCAGCATCTCGCCGACGTCGTCTCGCACCTGGAGAAAAGCCCGCAATGGAGCCACATGCTGGTGGTCGTCACCTATGACGAGAATGGCGGTTTCTGGGACCATGTCGCGCCGCCGAAGGCCGACCGTTGGGGGCCGGGCAACCGCATCCCCGCCTTCATCATCTCGCCCTATGCGAAGATGGGTACTGTCGACCACACCCAATACGACACGACGTCGATCCTGCGCTTCATCACCGCGCGTTACGATTTGCCGGTGCTGCCCGGCATCGTCGCCCGCGACAAGGCGCTGCGCAACAACGACCAGCCGCCGATGGGCGATTTGAGCGCGGCGCTCGATCTCAGCCGCTAGGGCAGCTCAGGACCTCGGTGCGGCGAGCCCACAGTGCTCTAGCCGCCTGATCTCCGGATCAGGTCGCGGCCTATCCGCTTCGGCGCCTCGCTGCGCAGCACCAGCGCCGTGGTGACCGCGCCGTGGCGGGCCACCGCGTCGACGATGGTTTCAAGCTGCGCCGGCGAGGGGACGACCACTTTCAGGATGAAGCAATCTTCGCCGGTCAGCCGGTGCACCTCGGTGATCTGCGGCATTTCGGCGAACTGCTTGAGGCAGGGCCGGATGTGCTCATGCGTGGTGCGCACCCGGATGATCGCCATCATGCCGAGGCCAAGTGCGGCGGGATCGATCACCGCGGTGTAGCCGGCAATGACGCCGCGCTCCTCCAACCGTTTCACCCGCTCGGAGGTCGCCGGCTGCGACAGGCCGACCCGGCGGCCAAGCTCGGACATGCCGATGCGGCCGTTTTCCTGCATGGCTTCGACAATGGCGATGTCGGTCGGGTCGAGTGGCGCGCGCTCTTCGTTGTTTTTCATGGCCACCTTGAATCCATCGGAAATACAGAGAGTCTTCCGATGATTTCCCATTCCCGGGGCCCTGGCAAGACACCACCATGCTCCTTCAAGAGATAGGAGCAAGGCGACATGACGCATTTCATCATCCTGCCCGGCAGCGGCGGTTCGGGTCCAGCCCACTGGCAATCGCGCTGGGAAAGCGCCAATCCGGCGATGCGGCGGTTCCAGCCCTCGAGCTGGGACCTGCCGGATTTCACCGACTGGCTGGCGGCGCTCGAGGCTGCCGTGATCGAGGCGCCGGAGCCGCCGGTGCTGGTCGCGCACAGCCTGTCCTGCCTGCTGATCGCGCATTGGCAGAAGATCTCGCGGCGCCCGGTCCAGGCGGCCTTGCTGGTCGGTGTTCCCGATCCGACGGCGGCCGTGTTCCCGGCCTACGGCATGGCCTTTGCCAAAATTCCCGAGGGCCGGCTGCGCTTTGCCTCGCTTGTGGTGACCAGCACCAACGATCCCTATGGCACGCCGGACTATGCCGAGGCGAGGGCGAAGCAGTGGGGCAGCGGCATGGCCGTCATCGGCCCGTTCGGCCACATCAATGCGCAGAGTGGCCTGGGCGACTGGCCGGAAGGTGCTGCGCTTCTCGACGGTCTGGTTTCGGAGGCTCGAGGCTAGCGTCAGCCGCCATTGACCAGGGCAAGGATGAGTTTTTGCAGATTGCCGCCCTGGCCGAGTTCGATGCGGTCGAAATCGCGGCTCGCCTGCCGCTGTGCCTGAGACAGTCCGGACAGGCGCTTCGTCATCTCGGCGCGGATCTTGCTGCATTTGGGGTCGTCGGCGACGCTGAGGCCGACGGTCGCCGCTTCGATCTTGCGCACCATGTCGACAATGGTTGCGCCGTGGACCTTCTCATGGGCGCTGACGCCGGCAATGAAAACCTCCCAATTCTTCTGGATTGCTGGCGGCAGTGGCGAGGAGGGGCTGGGCAAGGTGTAGGTGATGATGAGCTTCGGCCGTGCCGAGACCAGCACGCAGGCTCCCGCTCGCGCCTGATAGTCCCTGGTCCAGGTCAGCTTGAAATTGGTGTGGGCGATGGCGCGGGCAATGCCGACCTTCGGTCCGTTGTCGCCGATCGAGCGGTAGAGCTCCGGCCCGGACTGGCCTGATATAGCGTAGGTTTCGACCTTCTCGACCGGCTTCCAGTCGGCATGGGCGGCGAGCGGCAAGCCCAACAGGGCGGCCAGCGACAGGCACAGACGAACACAGGCTCTCAACACCGCTCTCCGCACAATCAGGATGGCACGCCGCGACGGGCTATGCCACGGAACCGCTTTTCCTATAGAATGCCGATGGGTGAGGCCGCAAATGCCTGAGGGGGAAGTCATGAGATATCTGATCGTCGCGGGTATGGTGGCGGTGTTGCAGGCCGTACAGCCGGCGTTGGCCGCGTCCTGCGGCGGCTGGAGCGCTGAGATGGAGGAGGACGAGGGCGGCAGCGTGCTGACCGCCTCGGTCTGCGGCGGGCCGAAAGGCGGTGCGCATCTGATGCTGGCCTGTTTCGACACGCCGGTGCTGAGCTACGACCTCGGCGCCACCGGCCAGCAACTGGAGCCGGGCATCAGCGGCGCGTTCGACTTCAAGGCCGACGGCAAGACGGTGACGAAGACGCTGCAGCTCGAAGCCATGTACAACTACTTCGTGGTGAACCTGGCCAAAGCCGACCCGCTGCTGGATCTGCTGCGTGGGAAAGGCGATGTGCTGGTGAGCGCGGCAAAATACGGCCAGACCAGTTTCCCGCTGAAGGGCTCGAGCGCGGCAATCGGCAAGGTGCTGGCGCAGTGCGGCAAGGCTAAGGCTGGGGATGCGGATTGATTTGCCTGCCGGGTTCGTGGAGCCTGGTCGCTGAACCTCAAACGCTGGCCCTGCCCCTCATTGTCCTGCCGGACATTTCTCCCCGTATAGTGACGGGGAGAAAGGGGCAGCTTCAACGCCGGCGCTTTTTCTGCAACGCTGGCGATTGGCGAAATCATTGGTGACGGCGTCCTTCTCCCCGTCACTATACGGGGAGAAGATGCCGGCAGGCAGATGAGGGGCGGCGCCAGCCCTGGCCGTTGTCCAACGGCGTGCAATTCGCACCGATGCGATCGGTATTGACAAGCCGGCCTCTGGCTCTGTTCTTTCATGCCATGATTTACGATCGCTCCCGGCTCGAGGAAGCCTTCCGTTCCAAGTCCCGGCTCAAGTTCCTGTTCTTCTGGGGCCATCAGCCGTCCAGGGACGGCCGCATCAGCGCGTCCTGCTTCAGCCAGTGGTGGCATGCCTCGTTCACGGTGGCTGGACGCAGCTATCCGACAGCTGAACATTGGATGATGGCCGAGAAGGCGAGGCTGTTCGGCGATGACGAGACGGCGGCGCAGATCGTGCGCGCGGGAAGCCCGAAGCAGGCGAAGCAGCTCGGTCGCCAGGTGCGCGGCTTCGACGAAGGCAGATGGGACGCGGAGAAGCGGCGCATTGTGGGCGAGGGGAGCTTTGAGAAATTCCGGCAGAATGCGGCCCTGCGCGAATATTTGCTGTCGACCGGTGAGCAGATCCTGGTTGAAGCGAGCCCCATGGACCGGGTGTGGGGCATTGGGCTTGCCGCCGATGACGAGAAAGCAGCCAATCCGCTTTTGTGGCGCGGCGAGAACCTGCTGGGCTTCGCCCTGATGCAGGCGCGCAATCGCCTGCGGTAAGTATTGCAACCATGATCGAATTCCGCCGAGCGCAAGCTTTCGACCTGCCTGATATCGTCGCCATGCTGGCCGACGATCCGCTGGGCGCCGGCCGTGAGGACGCCTCGCTGCCGCTGGCGCGCGGTTATGTCGATGCCTTCAATGCCATCGACGTCGATCCCAACCAGCTGCTGGCGGTGGCCGTGGACGGCGGCGAGGTGATCGGCACCTTGCAGATCACCTTCCTTGCCGGCCTCTCGCGCAAGGGCGCCTGGCGCGGGCAGATCGAGGCGGTCCGCATCGCCAGCCATCGGCGCTCGGGCGGCATCGGCAGGCAGATGATCGAATGGGCGATCGGAGAATGCCGGGCGCGCGGCTGCAGCCTGGTCCAGCTCACCACCGACAGGTCGCGCGCGGACGCGCACCGCTTCTATGAGGATCTCGGCTTCACCGGCAGCCATCTCGGCTACAAGAAGACCTTGTGATGCCCGGCGTGGTTCCGGGCCGGCGGCAACTGGCGTATAGCGGAAGGCTGTCAGGCTCTATTCAAATTGCCGGGGAGAGCTGATATAGGTCAGCCAGGTTGACCTATATCAAAATTGTCGCGGGAGGCGCGCCTTGACCTTGATGAATCTGCTGGCTTCGCGCTCGTCGCGCATGAAGGCGTCCGAAATCCGCGAACTCCTGAAGCTGCTCGACCAGCCCGACATCATCTCGTTTGCCGGCGGCATTCCCGATCCGGCGCTGTTTCCGGCCGAGGCGATCCGCGACGCCTATGCCTCGGTGCTCGGCGGCGGCGAGGCGGGCGCGGCGCTGCAGTACCAGGTTTCGGAAGGCTATCTGCCGTTGCGGCGCTGGCTGGCCGGGCAGATGGGCAAACTCGGCGTCGCCTGCGACGAGGCCAACATCTTCATCACCTCCGGCTCGCAGCAGGCGCTCGATTATCTCGGCAAACTGTTCCTGTCGCCGGGCGATACCGCACTGGTGACATGGCCGACCTATCTCGGCGCGCTGCAGGCGTTCAACGCCTACGAGCCGCGCTACGACCGGCTGACGGTCGAAGGCGGCAACATGACGCCGGCGGCCTATCACGCGGCCGCCGCCGCGAATGGCGGCAAGGTCAAGTTCGCCTATCTGGTGCCGGATTTCGCCAACCCGACCGGCCAAACCTTGAACCGCCAGCAGCGCGAGGCGGTGCTCGACCTCGCCGGCGAACTCGACATCGCCGTCATCGAGGACGCCGCCTATCGCGCGCTGCGCTATGACGGCGAGGGCGTGCCGCCGATCCTGGCGCTCGACTGTGCTCGCTCCGGCTCTATCGACAAGGCGCGCACGCTCTATTGCGGCTCGTTCTCGAAGATCCTCTCGCCAGGCATGCGTGTCGGCTGGGTCTGCGCGCCGCGCCATATCGTCGAGAAGCTGGTGCTGATGAAACAGGCCTCCGACTTGCACAGCCCATCGATCAACCAGGTGGTGATGCACCGCGTCGCCGAAGCCGTATTCGACGGCCAGGTGGAAAAGCTCATCGGCGCCTACCGCGAGCGCCGCGACGGCCTGCTCGCAGCACTTGAAGCCAACATGCCTGAAGGCGTGAGCTGGAGCCGCCCGGAAGGCGGCATGTTCGTCTGGGCTACGCTGCCAGAGGGCGCCGACGCCACGGCACTTCTGGCGCGAGCGGTGAAGGAGGCGCGCGTCGCCTTCGTGCCCGGCAGCGCGTTCTTTGCCGACGCAACCGGGCGCAATACGCTGCGGCTCTCCTTCACGCTCGCCGACCGGCGCGCGGTGAGCGAGGGCATACCGCGGCTGGCGGCCATCCTGAAGGGGTGAAGCCCGCGCCGGGCGCACCTATGCCGCCACGTTCACCATGTGATTGAGCTTCGAAAGCCGGCTGCGAGCCAGCTTGCGGATTGGCTTTTCGAACTCTTCCTCGCCGGTTTCGACGACGAAGACCAGTGTCATGAAATCCAGCATGAATTCGTCGATAGCCGTCGCGATCTTCTGCGATCTGCCCTTGAAGCGATGCAGCAAGGCGTTTGCTTCTTCGACATCGTCGACGCCGGCGCTGTCGACCAGCGCCTCAAGCCTCTGAAAACTGTCCAATTTGATTCCTCCCAGCCGCGCCTCAAAACTTGCCTTGGCGGGGAAAGTTCCGGCGGAGAGGGGTTTTGCGAAAAGAATTCGCCTCCACCGCTTGAATTTGCGTGAATTCGACGACCCGTTGGCAATCTTTTTGTTTGAGTGGAACCTCTGAGGCACACAAAAGTTGTCACCGTGTCTGACCCCCCGTCAGACATCTGAAAGCACGGTACCAGCTTTCCAAAGGCCCGTCGGATCCCCCTCCCGGCGGGCTTTTCCGTTTGAAGGATCGACCGAGGGCTCCATGGCCGGACGTGTGGTGGGACCTGGCGGTCGGCAGGCACCTGTGTTGACGCCGCCCTGTGCGGACCTAAGTTCGCAAGCTCACAAGGAGGAATATTCATGGAACTGCATCGCGGCCGGCTTATCGATCATATCCAGTTGGTGGTGAGGGACCTCGCCGCCAGCCGGCGTTTCTACGAGGCGGTCCTGCAGGTGCTCGATGTTTCGATCGGCGGTGTCGGCGACGACTATTTCTGGGCCGACGAACTGTTCGTCTCCAGTGCCGACAGCCGGGCGGCGCAGGGAAAGCTCACCGGCCGTCATCATCTTGCTTTCCAGGCAAGGGACCACGCCATGGTCGATGCATTCTACAAGGCCGGGCTCGCAGCCGGCGGCACGGACAATGGCGCGCCGGGCGAGCGGCCCTATCATCCCGGCTATTACGCCGCCTTCCTGCTCGATCCGGACGGCAACAACATCGAGGCGGTGCATCACGGCCCGGCAAAGCGCAGCGCCGCGTCCGTGACGATCACCTTCTGAGAGACCATTGGGAAATTCTACTCCGGCGGCCATCTAACTGCGTTTTCTGCGCTTCCGGTGCTCACAGACCCAAATGTCCGCGCCGCTCCGGTTCTCGAAACCTCCACCGCCAGGGCGAATTTCGCAACGGTCTCTGGGTGGCTTTCCAATCGCCGTGTATCTCGTTTACGAGAATCCGAATCTGATCGAGGAAGCGCATGAGCCCACTGTCTGAAACCGTGCCGTTTTTCAGCCAGTGGGAAACGCCGGACATGACCATGGAGGTGCTCGCCGAGGGTGCTGACGTCGCGCTGCGGCTCGATCCGCTGTGGCAAAATTCGGGGGCTGAGACTTCTGACGAATACGCGGTCTGGGCAGCCAATATCTGCGGCATGGCGTGCCTGAAGATGATCCTGGCGACGCGCGGCGAGATCGTGCCGACGATCGAGCTCGCCAGGCGTTGCACCGCCTATGGCGGCTATGTCGTCAACGAGGGCTCGATCAAGGGGCTGATCTATGCACCCTTCGTCAGCTTCGTGCGGGAGACCTTCGGCCTGCGGGCCGAAGTGATAACCAGTGTCGCGACATCGGACATTCCGGCGATCCTGGCGCGGTCGCGGTTCTTCATCGCTTCGGTCAGCAGCTGGATCCGCTGGCCCGAGCGCGAGCCGCCGGCGAAGGGAGGCCATCTGGTGCTGGTCACCGCGGCGTCGGACCAGGGTTTCCGCTTTCACAATCCGTCCGGCCATACCAGCGCCACACAGGAGAACGCAGTGTTGGCACCGGTCGATTTCGACCGCTTCTTCGCCAATCGCGGCATTGCGGTTGCCATTTGATTTTTTGACAGTTGAGGGATTTCGATGACGGGCAAGACAAGGGTGGCCATCCTCTATGGCGGGCGTTCGGCCGAACATGACGTGTCGCGCCTTTCGGCCGCCAATGTGCTGAAGGCAATCGACCGGACGCGCTACGAGATCGTGCCGATCGCCATTTCCAGGGACGGCAGATGGCTGCTGCAAGCTTCGTCCGTCGGCGATGCGGCAGGCGCTCCGGTGTCCGAGGACGGCGCGGAGGTCGCGCTGCTGCCCGGCGGCAAGGGCAGGCTGGTCGCCGTGTCGCGGGATGGAACGCAGCCCGACCCCGTCGATGTCGTCTTTCCCGTGCTGCACGGGCCGTTCGGCGAGGACGGTTCGGTGCAGGGCTATGCGGAAGTCGCCGATGTCGCCTATGTCGGTTGTGGCATCCTCGCCTCGGCCGCCGCAATGGACAAGGATGTCGCCAAGCGGCTGATGCGCGAAGCCGGCCTTGCCGTCGCCCGCTCCGCCACCTTGCTGGGTGGCGAGCCTGTGTCCTTCGACGACGTTAGGGCAAGGCTGGGTCTGCCGGTCTTCGTCAAGCCGGCGCGCCAGGGCTCGTCCTTCGGGGTGAGCAAGGCTGGCGACGGCGCCAGTTTCGCCGACGCCGTCGAGGCGGCTTTCCACCATGATAACAAGGTTTTGGTGGAAGAATTTGTCGAGGGACGTGAGATCGAGTGCTCGGTCCTGCAGCGGGCCGACGGCACGCTGACGGTGTCGCTGCCCGGCGAGATCATTCCGGCCGGTAAGCACGGCTTCTACACCTATGAGGCCAAATATCTCGATGCCGACGGCGCGGTGGTCAAGGTGCCCGCCGATGTCCCGGCCGCGGTTGCCGACATGGCACGCGACATGGCACGGCGCGCCTTCCAGGCGCTCGGCTGCGAAGCCATGGCGCGCGTCGATTTCTTCCTGCGCGCCGACGGTTCGCTGCTCGTCAACGAGGTCAACACCATTCCCGGCTTCACCGACATCTCGATGTATGCCAAGGCGCTGGCGGCATCAGGCATAGGCTACAGCCACACCATCGACGTGCTGATCGATCACGCGCTGGCCAGGCATGGCGCGCGAACAGTCTAAAGCCTCCTGGGGGAATGTTGATGCCGGCGGCCTGATTGGCCTTTACGGGATGTGAGGCGGCGGGTTTTCCGCCGCCCCGCATCTTACCGGTCACGGATGATGATGGAGATGCCTTTCGGCATCGACTTCGCCAACCGTAAAGCTCTGGAAGCCTGGCATGAGCTGCCATATGGCCGCAAGGCCGATGATCAGATAGGCTAGGCGGGCCAGCATGGCGCCCCCGAGGACAGTGCCGATTACGTCATAGCCCGTTACACCCATGGACAGGAAGTTGAGACCGCCAAGGATGATCAGGGCGAGTGTGACGAGGTTCATGTTACGCATAAACGCCTCCTAAGGTTGCCTGACAAAAAGACGTCTGAAAAAAAACGCCTTCCGTTTCAAACGGTTCCTTCGATCACGAAATTGTGAACGGCCGCTATTGTCCGTGAATGCAACCAGCTTACCCGACCCGGCTTACTCGACCAGGATATGCGCCTCGCGTGCGGCCTCGACAAACGCCTCCCTGGCGATATCGGGGGACACCTCGCCGCTCGTTGCCCGGCGGCAGGCGCGTAGCGCGGACTGATGTTTCAGGCTGCCGGCATCGCGCCAATGTGTCGTGAGCAATTCGATGGCCTGCTCGGTGTTGGACAGGTTGCGGGTGGACCCGGTGACGCCGACCGAAACCACCACGGGTTTGGAGAACCATGCGGTTTGCATTGGAACCTCGACTGCGTTGCAGTCGTAAACGCTTCTGACGGCGTGAGGTTGCATCGCCGCCAATCACTGTAGCGTGAGGATTGTCGCCCAACTTTTGGCTTATGGATACTTTGTCGTGGCCGGGGGGCTCGGCTCGCCCTCGAGTTCCTTCGGCAGCGGCAAACTTGAGCACTGCAAATGGATTTCGCGGGCGAAGATCTTTCGCTCCTTTTGCTCGTGCTCCTTGATGGCTGCTGCGAGCCCCAGTCCGTAGGGGCCAAGGAACACACCAGTCCCCCAACCGGGATGCTCCTTTTCGCGCGCATCATAGTTCGAAGCGTCGACACGGGCCTGTTGACATTCCGGCGATACCCACTTCGGGTCTTGCGTTGAAAGCGACGCTCCATATTCGACAGGAGAGCTCACACATCCAGTTGCTGCCGTGGCCAACGCGACTAACACCGCAAGTCTCATATAGGGTCTTCTCCAGGATTTTTTCGAGAAGTACACAGAAGCCTCCCTGCGACAAGGGACGCTGCGATGAGACTTGGGGAATACAGGTCTCGGTGCCGTTGATTTACCGAGGGACATGAATTTCTCTTTCTGGCCCAACGTCTACCATCGCCAAGGCGCGGCCGGGATAGCGCTGGCCGGAGATTTCCCGGCGCCATTGCTTCGTCGCGCGGCCATCTCGCGCCATCCCGATCATCGACCTGCAGCCGGTGACGAGCAGTTCGTCACCGGCGAAAGTTGCACGCCGGCTCAATATGCCCGATCATGACCGTTGGCAGGGGAGAGACCAAGTGGCGACCAATCGTCGAAACGGCATGGCGTCTCCAGCGCATGGGTTGGAGGACATTCTTTCGGCCGCCGCGCCCCACCCGCGAACCTCATTGCCCAATGTGGCGACCACCGTCACGACGGTGGCGGCACTGTATTTCGGGCGCGAGGTTTTCCTGCCGATCGCCATCGCGCTGTTGCTGACTTTCGCGCTCGCGCCGCTGGTCGCGGCGCTGAAACGCGTCGGCATCCCCAGGATCGCGGCTGTCATCGTCAGCGTTCTCAGCGCTTTCGCGGCACTCGCCCTGTTCAGCTTCATTGTCGCCTCGCAGGTCAGCGAACTGGCACAGAACATCCCGACCTACCAGATCAACATCCTGACCAAGATCCGTTCACTCAAGGAAACCGGCGTCGGGGGAGGCATCATTGCCAGGTTGAGCGACGTGGTCGAGCGTGTCGGACAGGAGATAGACAGGCAGGACGCTTCGCCGCCGGCGGCCACTCCCGACAAGCCGGCGCGCGAGCCGGTGCCCGTCGAGATCGTCGCGCGCCAAAAGCCGCTCGAAGTCCTGCAGAGCATCGTCGGTCCGCTGATCAGCCCGCTCGGATCGGCCGGACTGATCATCGTCGTGGTTATTTTCATGCTGCTCGAACGGGAGGATCTGCGCGACCGCTTCATCCGGCTTGTCGGCTATGGCGACCTTCACCGCACCACCGAGGCGCTGCAGGATGCTGCCAAGCGGGTGGGCCGCTATCTGCTCATGCAGTTGATCGTCAACATCGTCTACGCCATACCGATTGCGCTCGGACTGTGGTTCCTCGGCATTCCCAATGCACTGCTGTGGGGGCTGCTGGCGCTGGCGCTGCGTTTCGTTCCCTATATCGGCCCGGCCATCGGCATGCTGCTGCCGCTGTTCCTGGCGCTGGCCGTGGCACCCGGCTGGTCGCTCGTCCTGTGGACGGCCGCCCTGTTCGTGGTGATGGAACTGGTCACCGGCAACGTCGTCGAACCCTGGCTTTACGGCTCGCGAACGGGGCTGTCATCGCTGGCGATCATCGTGGCGGCCATCTTCTGGACGTGGCTCTGGGGGCCGCTCGGGCTGGTCCTGTCGACGCCGCTCACCGTCTGCCTGGTGGTGCTGGGCAGACACGTGCCGCAGTTCGAGTTCCTCGACGTGCTGTTCGGCAACGAGCCCGTGCTCGAGCCCCATGCGCGCCTCTACCAGCGGCTGCTGGCTGGCGATCCGGAGGAAGCCACCGACCACGCCGAGGAGATGCTGGAAGAGAAATATCTGTTCGAATTCTACGACAAGGTGGCGATTCCGGCACTTCTGCTGGGCGAGCGCGACCGTGTGCGCGGCGTCATGGGCGACCTGCAAAGACGGAAGGTGGCGGACAGTGCCCTGACGCTGGTGGCCAACCTCGACGATGAGGCGCAACAGGAAGCGGTTGAGGAGGATGACCCGGCCGAGGCCGGGGAGCCCGGCGATAATGGCGATGGCGCCGGCGTGGACGAGGCCGACCTGCCCGATGGCACTGACATGTCGGTGCTTTGTGCCGGTGGGCGTGGCGAGCTCGACGATGCCGCGGCCGCGATGCTGGCACAGGTGCTGGAAGTGCAGGGCGCGACAGCATCGAAAGCGGGCTTCGCCGAGATGGAACCGGCGAGCATCCGCCGCCTCGAGCTCGATGCCATCGACACCGTCGTGATCAGCTTCCTGAACCGGGATTCCGTCAAGCACGCGCGTTTCCTGGTTCGCCGGCTGAAGCGTGCGAAGGCGGCGCTGCGGGTGGGCATCGTGTTCTGGTCGGAAACCGGCAATGACGACAAGGAGGCGACCGCCAGGCTGGCCCAGGACATGAACGCGGATTTCGTCGCCCATGGCATGGTCGACGCCGTGGTCGGCGCGCTGTCAAACGAGCCGCCGGTTGCCCTCAAGTTCGTCACCAAACGCCGTATGCGCCGGCAGCGGGCCGCGCCCAAAAAGGTTCAGGCAGCAACCGCGAGCTAGGGGCGTCTTGGCACTTGGCGCACCGACCCGATTTACGCGCAGCAAATACGCGCTCGCCCTGACCGGCGGGACGGGGTCCGATCTCGACGACCTTGGTCGCGTTCGTGTCATCCTTCGGTCCAAGCGTGAACAGCCAGGAACCTGCAAGGTCACGGTTTTGATGCCTCCGATGCGTAGTCGCAGTAATGGAAGCTGGCGAGATAGCCGGGGAGTACGCGCATGAACTCCTGTTGATGGGTCCAAGCTCTGCACTCGGCCATGGAAGTCATGGGTTTCACTTTGGGGATCCTGATTAGCTCCCCCTGGTCGGTCAGAAGAATTGTAACAGCGAAGGCGGTGAACATGCAGTCGTCCATCGACCTAAGGCTGGCGGCATAGTAACCGCCGGGGTTGGGACGGACGTCGTCGGAGGCCGCCTCGATGACATGGTCAGAGCCGCAGAGTTTCGCGATGCGGGAATCCGCTTTCGCAGCCGTTGGCGCTGTCACGAGAAGAGCGAGAGCGATGATGAGCTTGGCGCGTTTCATGTCCTCCTCCCGTCCAATCCGGCACTGGTGGGATCACTTGGAAGCGAAGGCCGAAAGGGATAAGCTAGGAAGCGCGCCAAGAGGGTGAAATGTCCCGAAAGGCTCCTGAAATTGACCCGAAACCTGCTGAAACGATCACATTCGGCGGATTTTTCTCGCTGACGAAAAGCAAACAACTCCGAACCGCCGAAGGTAAAGCGGTCGACCTTCGCAGCCAGTCCACCGAGGTGCTCTGCGTGCTCGCGGCGCGACCGGGCGAGATCGTGTCCAAGGACGCGCTGATGCGCGCGGTCTGGCCCGATACCTTCGTGACCGATGACAGCCTGACCCAATGCATTGCCGATATTCGCCGCGCATTGGGGGACGACGCGCATGCGATCGTGGAAACCTTGCCCAAGAGAGGCTACCGACTGAATGCCGATCCATCCGAGGCGGCGGACGCAAACGCCGCGGCCGGCGTGGAACGAGCCAAGACACGGTTTTCGCAACGCGGGCTCATTCTTGCTGCGATCGTGCTCGTCGCGGCAGCGATCGGCGCATACTACGGCGCGGAAACATGGCGAGCCGCCCCAGTTCGTTCGAGCGACATGCCGAGGATTGCAATCCTTGCCTTCGACGACTTCAGTGCTGGCGGGGACAAGGGATATCTCAGTGATGCCGTTGCCGAGGGGATCATCACCGAGCTTGCGCGGAGCAAGACCTATGCCGTCATCGCCCGGAACTCGAGCTTCAAGTACCGCGGCCGGGCGGTTGACATTAGACAGATCGGAGATGAACTCGGCGTCGACTACCTGCTCGAAGGCAGCCAGCAGAAGATTGGAGACCGGCTGAAAGTGACCGCGCAGTTGCTGAATGCGCATGATGGATCGCATGTGTGGGCCAACACCTACAACCGGGAGATTGGCGATCTTTTCGTCGTCCAGGAGGAGATCATCCGAACCCTTGCGGATCGGGTCGGGCAGAGCATCGAGCGCCCGCTGCCAAGGAGCGGCGCCGCGCAGGTCAGCGCGCTCCGCTACTACCTGATGGGGAGGGCCAAGATCGGAGAGGATATCTCAGCCGAGGGGAACGGTCAGTTAAGGCAGTTCAGCCTCAAGGCGATCGGAGCGGATCCGAACTCCCAGTTCGGCTATATCGGGCTGGCCTGGTCCTATCGCAATGACGCGGTATTCGGGTGGCACGCGCAGGAACACAACCGGGACGAGGCGTTGAAACTCGCTGCCGAAAACGCCGACAAGGCCATCCTGCTCGCTCCTAATGACGCTGGAGCGCATGAGGTCCTCGCCAGCATCCAAACCGAAGCAGGAGAGGTCGAGCAGGCCCTTGCCCAGTACGATCAGGCGATCGCCTTGAACCCCAGCGACTCGCATATCCTCGTCATGAGTACGAACGTGCTGTTGTATGTTGGCCGCGCCGACGAAGCGATCGATCGGATCGAGCAGGCCAAGGGCATCGATCCCTTCCACCCTGACTGGTTCCACTGGCAGATGGGCTGGGCGCTTTGGGAAAAGAATGATTGTCGGGCAGCGCTGGCGGCGATGCGGAAAATGTCCAGAATCCCGAGCGGCGCACAGCGCATGCTTGCGGGGATCCAGGCTTGTCTAGGAAACAAACGAGAGGCAAAGGAAGCGCTTACGGTTTTCCTCAAAAACACTCCCAGTGAATCCATCAGTAAAGAACGCAGGGAGTGGGACAAGATTTGGACCGCACCCGGAAGCCTCGACCGCTGGATCAAGCAGATGCGGTTCGCGGGGTTGCCGGAGTGACGGCTGACCGGATGCGGCCCGGCAGACGTCCGATTGGCCGCATAAAACCGTTGAAGCCTTTGTGTTGCGGGCGGTGGTTGCCCTCAAAAGCAAGATCATCCTTTGCAGGAATATTGGGTGCGGGAAAGTCGGCCATGGGGCCGACTTGCGCCAGTCAGCCGAGGGTCAATGGCATTTCTAAAGGAACGCTAATATACATGGACGCTCGAAGGAGCAGCGCCTGCCAGATAGTTGAGGAAGGCCATGCGAAGGTTCATCGTCACGGCGGTGTGTATCGCCGCCGCAACAGTCGCCAGCGCCCATGATTGGTACGAAAACAAGTTCGATCCGCAGACGAAATTCAAGTGTTGCGGTGGTTCTGATTGCCGCGCCATACCTCGTTCTTCGGTGCGGATGAGGGGCGACGGCGGTTACATTTACTTGCCGCATAACTTCATCATCCCACGGGACCGCGTGCAGGAATCCCCGGACGACCAATACCATATCTGCGAGAATACCTACGTCGTAACCAATCAGCTGTATTTGCGTTGTTTTTTCGCGCCGCGCGTGAAGATCTCCCTACTCCTCCCAGGTTAAGGTCAATACTGCGCGTCGCTACCGGGATCGTTGCTGCGCCGCGCCGATAAAGCCGCGCCCGGCGCGACGAATTCGTAACCTACTTGGCGGCCGTCTCCGATGGCGCCTCTGCCGGCCCCGAAGGCGCGGCCTCGGCACGGGGCTTGCGCCGTGAAAACAGCGACCTGAGCGTGACGTAGAACACCGGCGTCAGGAACAGGCCGACGAAGGTGACGCCGAGCATGCCGGAGAACACCGCGGTGCCGAGCGACTGGCGCATTTCCGCGCCCGGGCCTGTTGCGATCATCAGCGGCACGACGCCGAGGATGAACGAGAAGGCGGTCATCAGGATCGGCCGCAGCCTGAGCCGGCAGGCTTCGACGGCAGCCTCGGCGGCCGACAGGCCGCGTTCCTCCGCCTGCCGCGCGAATTCGACGATCAGGATCGCGTTCTTGGCGGCAAGCCCGATCAGCACGATGAGGCCGATCTGCACGAGGATGTTGTTGTCCAGGCCTCGGAAAGACACGCCGATCAACGCCGCGAGCACGCCGAGCGGCACCACCAACACAATGGCGAACGGCAGCACCCAGCTTTCATATTGCGCCGCCAGCGCCAGGAACACGAACAGCACCGACAGTCCGAAGATATAGACAGCGGCATTGCCGGTGTTGCGCTCCTGATAGGCGAGCTCGGTCCATTCATAGGAGGTACCGGCCGGCAGCGTCTTTGCCGTGATCCCTTCCATCAATGCCAGCGCGTCGCCCGTGGAAACGCCGGGCGCGGCGTTGCCCTGCAGCGGCACCGAGACGTACATGTTGTAGCGCTGGACCAGCGCCGGGCCGGTGACGTCGCGGATCTCGATCAACGTGCCGAGCGGAACCAGCGCGCCGGTCGCCGAGCGCACCTTCAGTTTCAAGATGTCGGCGCGATCGAGGCGGAACGCCTGGTCGGCCTGCGCCCGCACCTGGTAGACGCGCCCGAAAGCGTTGAAGTCGTTGACGTAGGCGGTGCCCAAATTGATCGACAGCGTCTCGAAGATGTTGGGGATCGGCACGTTCAGGATGCGCGCCTTGTCGCGATCGATCGCCAGGAAGAATTGCGGGCTCGACGCGGAGAACGTCGTGAACACGCCTGTCAGCCCCGGCGTCTTGTTGGCCTGGCCGGCGATGTCGTTGGCAAGCGCCAGGACCTGCCGCATGTCGGCGCTGTTGCGCTCCTGGATCAGCAGCTTGAAGCCGCCAGCATTGCCGACGCCGCGGATCGGCGGCGGCGGCAGTGCGATGATGAAGGCTTCCTTGATGGTTTGCAGGCTGCCGAACAGATTGCCGATGACCTTGGTCGCCGACTGGCCGGCTTTCAGTCGCTCGTCAAACGGCTTGAACCTGGCGAAGATCACGCCCGCATTGCTGGCGTTGGTGAAGGTCGCGCCGGAGAAGCCGGCGAAGGCGACTGCGTAGTCGACGCCTGGCGTTTTCTGGATGATCTGCGACGCCTGCTTAATGACCGCATCGGTCCTCGACAGAGAGGCGCCGTCCGGCAGTTGGACGACGACGATCGCATAGCCCTGGTCGAGCGTCGGAATGAAACCGCGCGGCACCGCCTGCACCATGTAGACCGTGGCGCAGATGAGGGCAGCGAAAACGCCCAGCATGGCGGCGATCGTTATCCACGAGCCGACCAGAACGCGGATGATGCTCGAATACCAATGGGCGACCCTGTCGAAGCCGCGATTGAAGCCGTCGGCGAGCGCCCGTGCGAACCGTGCCAGGAAAAAGCGCGGCGGCGCCGCCGCGGCGTGGTGCGGCTTGAACAGCAGTGCGGCCAGCGCCGGCGAAAGCGTCAGCGAATTGAATGCCGAGATCGCCGTCGACACCGCGATGGTGATCGCAAACTGCAGGTAGAACTGCCCAGAAATGCCGGGGATGAAGGCTGTCGGCACGAACACGGCTATCAGCACCAGCGAGATCGCGATGACCGCCGTTCCGACTTCGTCCATGGTCAGGTGCGACGCAGGATTGGGCGCCAGCCCTTTGGCGATATTGCGCTCGACGTTCTCGACCACGACGATCGCATCGTCGACGACGATGCCGATCGCCAGAACGAGGCCGAACAGCGTCAGCATGTTGAGCGAGAAGCCGGCGGCGTAGAGCACCGCCAGCGTGCCGATCAGCGACACGGGGATCGCCACGATCGGCACGATCGCCATGCGCCACGATTGCAGGAAGACGATGATGACGATGATGACAAGCACCATCGCCTCGAGGATCGTCTTGTAGACCTCCTGGATCGACTCGGCGACGAACTCGGTCGGATTGTAGACGATGTCGTAGCTCAACCCCTTGGGGAAGTCGCGGGAAAGCTCCTTCATCTTGTCCTGGATCTGCGCGGCTGCGGCGAGGGCATTGGTGCCCGGCCGCTGGAAGATGGCGAGCGCCACCGCCGGTTTGCCGTTGAGATAGGAGTTGGTGACGTAATCCTTGGCGCCGAGCTCGATGCGCGCCACGTCCTGTAGCGAGATCAGGCGGCCGTCGTCGGCCGATTTGACGATCACGTATCGGAAGTCGCGTGCGTCGTTGAAGCGGCCTTGCGTGGTGACCGTGTACTGGAACGCCGTGCCGGTGTTGGTCGGCGGCGCACCGATCGAGCCGCCCGACACCTGGACGTTCTGGTCGCGCAGCGCCTGCACCACATCGCCCGAGGTCATCCCCAGGGCGGACAGTTTTTCCGGATCGAGCCAGATGCGCAGCGAATATTCGCGTTCGCCGAAGATGGTGAGGTCGCCGACGCCGTCAAGTCTGAGCAGTATATCGCGGACCTGCGAGCGGGCGTAGTTCGAGACGTAGAGCTGGTCGTAGGTATTGTCGGGCGACAGCATGTGCACGACCATCATCAGGTCGGGCGAGCTCTTGGTGGTGGTGATGCCGAGGCGGCGGACTTCTTCGGGCAGGCGCGGCTGGGCGATCGACACGCGGTTCTGCACCAGCACCTGCGCCTGGTCGAGATCGGTGCCCAGCTTGAAGGTGATGGTCAGCGCCATTGCCCCGTCGCCCGACGAATAGGACGACATGTAGAGCATGCCCTCGACGCCGTTGATCTCCTGCTCGATCGGCGTTGCCACCGTCGCTGCGATCGTCTCGGCGTCGGCGCCCGGATACTGCGCGCGAACGACGATGGTCGGCGGCGCGATCTCGGGATATTGGGCGACCGGCAGCTGGGTATAAGCAATCCCGCCGAGGATCAGCAGGACGATCGAAACGACCGATGCGAAGATCGGACGGTCGACGAAGAAATGTGCGAACCTCATTGCTGCAACCCGGCGGTCTCGGCCTTGGGCGGCAACGTCACCATCTCGACCTTCACCTTGGTGCCGGGCCTGGCGTGCATCAGCCCGTTGACGATGATCGTCTCGTCGCCGGTCAGGCCCTGGCGGATCACCCGGTAGCCGTCGAGAAGCGGGCCGGTGCGCACGGGCTTCGCCGTCACCATCCCGGCCTCATCCACCAGGAACACGATGCGGCGATCCTGATCGGCGCCGATCGCCTCGTCGGGCACCAGCACGCCGCTATGCGGCAGCGACCCCGGCACGTTGATGCGCCCGAACATGCCTGGCTGGAGAATGCCGTCGGCGTTGGGAAACGTTGCACGCACCCGCATGGTGCCGGTCGCGTTGTCGATCCGGTTCTCGGCAAAATCGAGCTTGCCTTTGAATACCGCCTCCGCGCGGTCGGCGACGCGAACCACCACCTCGAGCCCGCTGTCGCCTTCCTGCATGCTGCCGCCGCGCTCCTTCGCGTCGCGGGCGTAGCTGAAATACAGGCGCTCATCGACGTCGAAATAGAAGTCGATCGGATCGCGCGTAACGATGGTCGTCAGCAAGGTGGAATCCGGCTGCACGAGGTTGCCGACCGACACCAGCCGGCGGTCGATGCGGCCGGACAAGGGCGCCTTGATCTCGGTGAATTCCATGTTCAGGCTGGCCGTCCTCAGCGCAGCCGTCGCGCCCTGCATCTGCGCCTGCGCCGAAAGGTATTCCCGCCGGCGGTCGTCGACGGTCGAGGTTGAGATATTGCCGGTCTTGGCGAGTTCGTCGGCGCGATCCAGCTGCATCTTGGAGAATTCGAGCAGACTCTTGGCGACGTCCACTTGCGATTTGGCGGCATCATAAGCCGCCTGGTACGGACGCTGGTCGATGGTGAAGAGCAGGTCGCCCTTGTTGACCAGTGCGCCGTCCTGGAAGCTGACCTTGTCCAGATAACCGCTGACGCGCGAGCGGATGGCGACTTGGTCGACGGCTTCGAATCGCCCGACGAACTCGTCGTCTTCGACGATTTCACGGACCACCGGCTTGGCCGCCGTCACCACGGGTAGCGGCTGGTCCTGCGCAAACGCAGTGCTGCTGAAAGCCATGCCGAGCAGGAATGCCGCCGACACGGCGGCGCGGGCAAGCCAGCCGGCCGATCGACGGGGTTGCCCGCCCGCGTCGCGATGCCATTGCGCATCCTCAGGGGTGTCCATTTGCGTCCTCGCTCGCTGGACCCGGAGGTCGGTTGATCCGCTTCTACGCTCAGGCTTGTTCGTCGAGATCAGAGCACTGCAGTGTTGTGCAGGGCAACATGATCATTTTCCATGTCGGCTGAAATGTCCACCCTGTGGCTGCCCAGCACCGGGCTAAAGCCAGTCGAAAGCGTGCGCAGAGGCGCTGCGCTTAAATCCTCGCGCTCCCGGTTGGTATTTCTGGGTTATTGGAATGGCTCAGATTTCCGCCGGCTATGCCCAGACCCCTACCGGTCGACCATCGCCAACCCGCGCTGGCCGTAGCGCGGGCCGGAGATTTTGCCCGGCGCCAGCGCTTCGTCGAGGGCGGCCATCTCGGCGGCATCGAGCTTGATTGCGACGGCGGCGATATTCTCCTCCAGGTATTTTCTCCGCTTGGTGCCGGGGATCGGCACGATGTCGATGCCAAAACCGGTGCCCTTGTGCAGCAGCCAGGCCAGCGCGACCTGGCCGGGCTTGACGCCTTTGGCCGCCGCGATGTCGCGCACTTTGGCCGCCGCCTCGACATTGGCGTCGTAGTTCTCGCCCTGGTAGCGCGGGTCGTTGCGGCGGTAATCGCCCTCGGGATAGTTTTCCGCTCGGCTAACCTCGCCGGTGAGGAAACCGCGGCCGAGCGGCGAGAACGGCACCAGGCCGATGCCGAGTTCGCCGAGCAGCGGGATGATCTGCGGCTCCAGATTGCGCTCCCACAGCGAATACTCGCTCTGCACCGCCGACACCGGATAAACGGCATGCGCGCGGCGGATGTTGGCCGCACCCGCCTCGGATAGGCCGAAGAACCGCACCTTGCCTTGGGCGACCAATTCGCCGACCGCGCCGGCGACATCCTCGATCGGCACCGCCGGGTCGACGCGGTGCTGGTAGAGCAGGTCGATATGGTCGGTGGCGAGCCGGCCGAGCGAGCCTTCCACAGCCGCGCGGATATGCTCGGGCCGGCTGTCGGTTCCGTCGAGCTGCTTGCCGTTTTCGATGCGGAAGCCGAATTTGGTGGCGATGGTCACCTGGTCGCGCTTGCCCTTCAGCGCCCGGCCGAGCAGGGCCTCGTTGGTATGAGGGCCATAGACCTCGGCGGTGTCGAGGAAGGTGCAGCCGAGTTCGATGGCGCGGTGCAGGGTGGCGATGGATTCGGCCTCGTCGGCCGGACCGTAGGACTGGCTCATGCCCATGCAGCCAAGGCCGATGGCCGAGACCTGCAGCCCTTGGCTGCCGAGCTTGTGGGTTTTCAGGGTCATGGCTGGCGTTCTCCGGTGGGGGGATCACCAGACTATAGCGGCCGCTCGCTCAATTCCCACAGCCTTTCGGCCGCGCTGTCTTCACATGTTCGAGGCCACGTCGCGGGAAGACAGTGGCTTGGGCTTGTGGGCCGGACGCTGCCTTGTCTTGTGTACAGCTTTGCGGGGCGCGGCTTTGACCGTGTTCAAGGTCTTGGGGGTCGCGGTCTTAAGGTTGGCGGTTTGCGGCGCTTGCGCCTTGCGGCGCCTGAGCCAGCTCAAAGACAGTTCGGCAAGGAGACTGCGCAGACCTTTCACAACGTCCTCCTCGGGTTGGGCGACGGGATAATTTCCGATGGCGCGACTTGTTCCGCCCGCAAATGTTCCCGGGTTGGGCTTGGGTCGAGCGGCGCATGCGACCTAAGTCCGATCACAAACCGCAATGGTCTTGCCGGTGGCGCCGCCGGGAACAGTCGGCTCTCACGGTCGTTGTCCGCTGCAGATTTGCTGGAGGAAGCTATGGATAGGAGTGTTGGCCAGGCACGCTGGTTGCTCGCACCGATCTTCGCGGTTGCCATCACTTTTATGGTGATTGGAATTACCTTCGGCTGACCGACCTCCAAGGAACGACCTCGAACTTTTCCGATCGGCGCAGCCACGTCCCTTCCTGCGCTGATAGGGTTTGCTCGCCGCACCTGTGCGGCGAGCGAACCCTCAAGTCTCAGCCCTTATGTGTCAGTGAGAGTAGTAGGCCAGGGTAAGATAGACTGCCGGTGCGGAGATCAAGCAAATCGCCATTCCGATGACCAACGCCATCGCAAGGCGCTCCGTGCGCCTGACAATATCAGCAATCTCGTGGTCGTCGGGAGAGGGGATGAGATCAAGTACGGAAAGCACCTCCGGGACACGAGCATGGTTGTCATTTGCTGGTCGGGTGTCGTCATCATGAGTGCTCGGTCTCTGGATACAGGTCACTGTTCGCCTCGCTGTGGGAAACGCCGCGCCGCCGCTGCGGGGAAGCTAGAGGTGGTACCCCGCTGTGTGGGGGAATGGTGGACTCTCGGTTGATGCCGAGGAAAAGGGCTCGTGCTCGGGGCCCCGATTCTCGCGCGGTTCTAACGTATCGGCCAGGCATAGGTTGCCCGCTAAGACTTCAGTCGTACCACCCCCGGACCTTAGCCTGAGCGGCGGAACGCAATGCTGTGGGGCTCGTTGCTGACTCGTGATTGGCAGTCAAACCTGGCTGCCAAATTGGCGCAAGAAGGAAAGATTTTGTCATGAAGAAATATCTTGTCAGTGCAGTCGCAGGCCTCGCGCTGGTCGCTGGGATTGGTACTGCCTTCGCGGAAAACGTCGTAATTCTCAAGCCGGAACAGCAGACGGTGGTTCGCGAATACATCCACAAGCAGAAGCTCGCATCCGTCAGCCTGCTGGGTGTCGAACTCAACGTCGGCACGGCGCTTCCGGACACGGTGGAGCTTCACGCCATCGAGGTGCCCGACGTCAAATACAAGTACACGGTCGTCGGCGACCACGCCGTTCTCGTGGATCCTGATACCCGCAAGGTCGTGCAGATCATCGAGTAGACCTGCCGCAGCAGGCGAGCCCGCTTCGCGATCTATTTCGGGAAGCGGGCTCCATGAATTTCTCCGTTGCAGTCATATGAGGAATCACTAATGTTCACGGACAAAGAGACCCGGTTTTTGGAGGCGGGCATGCTCCTGGCAGTGCCTGTCTGCGTGGCGGTCACCGCGCTGATCGCTGTCTTCGCCTTGGCCAGGCTATGATGGACAATATGGCAGGCTGCCGACGCGATCTCGAGGCTTGGCAAGTCGGGAACGGGGACGGTTAGCATGAACCGCTTCCTGTTCGTCGCGGCCGACTTTCTTTCCCGGCCCCCGGGTTTCTATGTGATGCTCATAGCCATGGTACTTTGCACTGCGCTGGTGCCTTTCGGGCTGACAAATGCGGTTACCTATGCGCTGTCGGTTGCGGCCATCGTGATCACCGGTGTCGTCCTCATACAGGGCTATCGCGACACCGCCGCCATCCACGCCAAACTCAATGAGATCATCATTGCCCTTGACGAAACCCGAAACGACGTTGTCGGGTTGGAGCATGCCGAACCGGAAGAGATCCGGGCAAAGCTTGTGAAGCTCGAAGAAGAAGCGGCCCGAACAATTGGGCCGGCATAATCCCCATTGCGTGACAAGGAAGATCTGCGGCACGCCGCCTTGCAGGGTTCCAGGAGGAATGAACGATGAGCCCCACGGATCCGCCAGTAGAACGACGCGCTGATGCACGGGGGATTGTTCTGAAGGATGCGATCATTATCACGGACGATGCCAAGATCAGTTGCTCGGTCAGGAATCAGCACGTTCACGGCGCGGAGTTGCGGGTGGACCCAGGCGTAACAATCCCCGACCGGTTCGTCCTGCACGTGCCTGCGGACGACGCCAACTATCGCGCCGTGGTGCGGTGGAGACGCAACGAGCGGCTTGGCGTGCAGATTTATTGAACCAGGATCCCTGGGCGTGCGGCCCGCGGGTGGCTAGGCTGGTTGGGTCGAGACTGCGCTATCCCTGACGAGAATGCGTTATCCCTGATATGCGAGCGGCAACCGCATCCAATCCGTTGTCATAGATCCGCGTCAGCACGCCTTCCGCGGCGTTGGCACGCTGGGATGTGCAACCAATCAGGTCCCGCCCTCCCAAGCTCGCCGGCGCATTGGCAATACGATCCCAAACCGCCCAGGTTCCGTCTGTCTCGATGTGGCAATAGAATCGGTGTTGTTGATTTTCCATAATGGGAAACGTTCAACACCCGCTTTGGGGTCCATGCTGATGGCAACGTGGTTAATGTCGCAGCCGTTTCGACTGAAAGCCGACTCAGGTGCACAGCGTCGCAAGGCATGGTGCAGGCCGGCAGCGTTCTGCGTCTGGTCGAATGGCGCAGCGCTTACAGGCAGCCCGCCGTTTTGGCTGCCTATTGGATCGAGGCCAGATGAGGCAGGTCAATCGGGGAAATGCGCTCGCCATCTTCATCGGCAAGGCCATCCACGAGCAAACCGGCAAGGCCGTCGAATTCGATCGCCGCGCCAATGAGTTGTGCCGCCTGCAGGACCAGGTGTTCAATGTCCTCGAGGGCGACATTCTCGGCCAGATTCCTGACCCTGACCTGCTCCGCAACCATCGAGATGTTGACGATGCCCGCCTTTCTGAATGTCGTCAGGACCGCTGAATTGACGTCATCGCGTAGGCGCGCCGAGTAATCATACCGCATCGAAACCTCCCAGAGGGACCGGTTTTCTGTTCAGATTCCATCATGCGCCGGGCATGAGCTTCTGGCAAGTGAAATCTATAAAATATTCAATTAAATCAGTTGGTTAGCATAGTTACACAAATGCGCAGCCCGCGTTTGATGCTTATCATGTGTGGGATACGTCGTTCACCCATCGCAGGGTCTTGACGCATAATGCGGCCTATCATAATTATAAGCTGAGTGAGACAGATACTAACTCAACGTATTCTTAGTCTTGAGCGAGGAAGCGCCATGGCTGAACTGGAACGCCCCGAACGACTGCAGATCATGCTGACGGCTGACGAACTGGCCGCGCTGGAGAACTGGCGATATGACAAGCGCATGCCGAGCCGCTCGGCTGCGGTCAGGGAACTGCTGCGGCGCGGTCTGGCCTCGGACGGGTTCCTGACGGCGGAGCAGGGGGTGAAGTCGCAGGATTTTGGAATCCTGCCCACCGACGGCAATGGGATTGCCGAGGGCGACAAGGAGTAGGTCGCAACTGAGCTGGTCAGCTGGTCGCAAACGGCAGCGGGCGCCGGCTGACAGGCCGGGACCCGACTGCTCTCGACCCCTACAGGATGCTGGTCGTCACTTCGACGACGATCGCCGCACCTTCCAGCGTGCCATTCGTCACATGCACCACACGCGATACCCGCAGGTCCTGCGCATTTCCGTTGATCGACAGCGAAACGCTTTCGCCGATCCGGGGAACCGCTTGGAAGACGGCATCGGTGGCTTCCGGCCGGTTGTCGATCGAGATGCGGCAGTTGACGGTCATGGGATATCTCCTGGGTCTGACGGCCCCCGGTCGTCAACGCAAGTTCGACAAAATGGTTTCAGGATGGCTGGAGGTGAAACTTATTGGAGCCTGGGTTCGTATAGGGCTCCAGTTGCTCCATTTCTCGTTCTACGCGGAGCAACTGGCTCGCTGGGGAGGGCGTTGGGGCTGCCCCGGCGAGTTGCTTTATTATCGATGATGCAGGTCGCCCGGTTTTGCCTTTGCTGGATTATCTTCAGGGTGGCCAAGCGGCCACGCGCTTCCGGCACCGCCTCTTTTCATTTCGTCTCGCGTGGCACGAGATAGCTGGTCACGGTGCCTTGCCCAATTCCTCGCTTGACCACGACCGTCGTATATTGCGCAGGCAGGGATGCGGTGACGTTGGGGTCGATCGACTTGCACCTTCCGACGATTGCGCCGTTGGGAGAGCTTGCCAGCCTCCGCGACAGGGAAGCCCGGCACTGGTCAAGCGATGTGTACATCGTCGACGCCGTATCGATGGGTTTGCACACGGAAGCTTCTCTCCCCGGGCTGCACGAAAGCAAAAGCATTACTGCCGCAGTTGCCGAATCCATTCGTCGAGCTCCATGTTGGATGAGCTTCAACGCGGAAGTGCGAGCTTGGTTTCGCGGTCGCTAAAAAACCGATTTGCGTTGCCTACTCGGGCGAGCTTTTGTGATGTTGCCCGCGGCCTCGGAGAAGCGCCGGATGCGCGGAGGCACTTCGGCAGCGTGGTACAGCAGCCAGGGCGAGCAGCCACTTCAGTTCGTATGGTCCAGTAGTCTGGTAGTGGGATCACGACGATGTTCGGTATGGGTGCGATCGATGCCTTCCACGGTGATCGCGAACGTCCCGTTCTCTATCCTTCCTATCCAGCCTTTGGCTTTCAGATACCAAAGATGAAATTCCAGATGTTCACGCGGGCAGTCGGCCAGGCGTTCGAGTTCTGTATCGCCAATGCCGGGATTGTTGACGTCTTGTCGGCGCTTGACATAGAGGAGCGAGAGCACTTTGGCCTGAATGACGGCATCCCGTTCTATGCCTTTGGTGTTGCTGGCTTCCTCGCTCAACCCGCGGCGAATGTTCAAATGCTCTTTATACTCGATGTCGTACTGCGCGCGCTTGACCGGATCTTTGAGCGTATTGTGGGCATCTATGATTTCACTAAAGCGAGATTCGTCCCCGGTATCCCGGTTGTCGGGATGGTAGCGCATGGCAAAATAACGAAATATCCGTTCTATCGTTTCCGAGTTGGCGTTCGGACTGATTTCCAAAAGTTCATAGTAATCAACGAACAAATCGGTGCTCCCACGACATCGTTGTCAGGCAATGCATTGGTCTTAATAAGACAAAGGGCCTGGCCGCGAAAGAGTTGCGATCACAGGCCCTTGTCGTCGGGTTCATTTCGAAGAGTGCGCCTGTTACCGCACTGTCGCAAGCTGGACCATGGTCCGTGGACCTGAGATGGTAAATGCAGCGTCAAAATGCCTGACATAACCAGTCAGCGGCGGCGCGAGCCTTGTTTAGATGCCGCGATCGCCAGCCAAAGCGCGTCGCATTTGAACGTATTCAGGCGACGCGTTTGGGTCTCTGTGTTGTGCATTTCGTTTATCCCAAAACCGGGCCACTTTTGGGCACATGCACTAGCCGCGCGGTCTAGCCTTCGGCCCTGGCCTGCTTTCCGACGGGTTTGCGGTCAATCTGGCGGATCGCCTGTCTCTCAGCCACAAGGTTGTCTTTTTTCTTGCCAGCAGCTCATCGCGATCGCCTTCCGCGCCATGCTTCGCGGCAATCGCATAGTCGGCCCTGTTCGTTCGATAATCGTCCTTTTGCACAGACATTGCTTCCTCCCGTGCAGCGGGCGTTTTTCCCCTTGGCCCGCGCAGGACTAGCTAAATGCCGGTGCACCGCGCGAGTCTACAAATTGGGGATTGTATTAAAATGATACAGGCCGCCGTCGCGCCTGCCTCTCGTTGTTTTTGATGGCGTCTGCCTGGCTCGGTGCCCCCTTGGAGCCTGCAAGATGGAGCCTGCAAGCAAACCTGGACGCGAGCCACTCCGACAAATCCAACCCGCCGTGAACGGCTCAGTCCACGATGATCTGTCCCTCGACATCTCCGTCGATGCTCATCCCACTCATGCGGTGATGCCAAAAGAGGCACCGGGCCGAATGATGGACAAATGTGCCGTGGTCGTCCCGCGTCGCGTACTCAATCCTTGCTTCACGGGCGGCGAAATCTTCTTCGGCATGCAGGAGCCGATAGCCGTCAAATAGGCGAACAGACCTGACTGTCCTGACTGCCGAAGCGGTCCTGAGTGCCGACATCATCCTGATGGCCGAATCGCACGACGGCATCATGCCCCAGCGCTCGCCATCGGCGTGTGCAGACAGAGCGGCCGTTGCTGCCAATAGCTCTGCCAGGCAAACGCGCTTCATCGCCTCGCCTTTCGCCAGCCCACTGCCAGCGCTTCATGCCATCGCTTCGTGAGGTGCTTTCGCCAACGGTCAGCCTGATTGGCGCCGGATGATGGTGGGCCTTGCCCAAGTTCCCTTGAGAGCTTGCGATTTTTACGCGGTCTGAATCTGTTCGGGAGGCGTCCCGCCCGACATTGCAATCAACCGTGCACCGGCAAAGGCGGCCAGAATTGTGAACACCGCAGTGACGTTTAGGAACGCAAGAACGATCCCGCTCTGGTCATAGCAACTGGCGAATTCCATGACATTTCACCCCTTGAAACCACCCTGCATGATGACTCCAGTTCAGGCGAAAAACAAGCTACCGCTAATGGAGGAGTGGCTCAGTCTGAAATAACCGGAATGATCAGCACGCCGAGGACTTCGATGAGGGGGATTACCACGTAGATAGCAACGAAGCCGGCAATCCACATCCCGATCTTGACCAGCCAGGACGAATGAAGGGTCGCCTTCCAAGCGAAAAATGCGCTCGCGACGCCCAAACCCAATGCGAGAATGCCAATGACCGGAGACCGCGTCATTGGCAGCATTAGGTCACCAAAAAGTAGAAAGATCGCGCTAATGAAGATTAGCTGGGCCGCGAGCCCAAATAGAAACGCGCGTTTCACGCGGCCCTCCCGGTGCTACCTTTTATCGGCATCAGGCGACGGCTTTCGCTTGTAAGGGCCGCAGCCCCAGCTTCGGCGCAACTGCATTCATCTTCTCGCAAATATCGTCAATTGACCAGAGTGTAGCGGAAACGCCAGCGGCCATTGCTGGCGTCATCTTCAGCGTCTTGTGCATTTTCCTTCGCCCGGCGTAGGCGAGCGGACAGAGGGCACGCGCTGGTAGGGGCCCTGGTCACCTGGCCGCAATCGCGGCGCTAGCGTACTCGCCAGCCGAACACAAGCCGGTAGGCGATTGCCGACGCTATGGCCCCTATTTGTGCGTCGAGGGCGAGCGTGCCGATCGGGTTCGGCCACGGGGCAAGCGCATACTGCAGACACCCTACAGCAAATGCGACAAGCGCCCCCAGGATGATCGCTTGCTTGAAGGAAATAATGACGTGTCCGGGGGCCTTCCCGAGAGGCATTCCCGCTGGCCGATCTGAAGGCAAATTTCCGGCCGTTGAAAGAATGGCAGAGTGAGCCCCGGCCACCGCGCTCACCGGGTCGGCTTCGTTGCTCAGTGCCTGCTGCCGATAGGTGTTAAGGACTTCGACCATCTTCTCAGTCGATAGCGGCCATCCCGAACCGGACAGGCCAAGCTCCATCCCAGGCCTCCGGTTCAACGGCGACTTGGCGCCAAGTTCGAAGCGAAAGCCGATCGACTTGTAGCGGTTCTGCTCCCGGACGTGAAAGCCTTGAATGTCCCGCCATGCAATCTTCAACGGAGATCGAACAAAGCCGCCGCCGATCGCAAAGCCACTCCCGTCAAGGATCAAAGCACGCGGGCGGATGAACGATAATGCGCCGCCCAGCGCAGCCAGTCCGAAGAAGACTATGGCAACCCATCCCACAACTTCGTACTTGACCGCGACCAGGCCAGATTGACCGGCGAAGTCGCGGACCATATGAACTCCCATCCAAACGAAGGCGATGCCTCCGAGGAGATAGAAAAGGCTCTTGGCGCGTGACCCTCTTATGGTCCGAGGCTCGACTGGTTCGGTCGCGTCCTGCATGATTTCCCCCGAAGGCCGCCGCTGACGCCAGCAAGCTGACATTCGAGAATAAATCTCTGCCCATTCGGCCGCTCTTAACAGTGACCTACTTTCCCTCGTCCAGGATCAGCGCGATGATTAGCGCGTCATCTGATCAGTAACAGATTGTGCGTGGGTGTGAGAAAACGACAGCATTTGTCGGCCGCGACTGCATCAGGCAGGCACGGCAGAGGTTGTCCAGACACAAGGGCAGGGCTGCCACTGCGCAGACGTCAGACAATGCCGCGATGGCATAGAGGAGAACGTGATGAGAGTGATCTTGCTGTTGCTTATCACCTGGGCGGTAGTCGCGCCGGACACCTTGACGACAGCACTTGCCGCTCAAGCCAACCGGGTGACCGTGAGCTATGTGCTTCCCAAGAATTCAGCGCATCAGCCGATCTACGAACAACTGAAGGAAGTCAGGTTTCTGGAGAGGTTGCAGCAATTTCTCAGTCCGTTCCGACTGCCGCGCCCTTTGCTGGTAAAGGTGGAGGGATGCGACGGTGACGCCAATGCCTGGTATGAAGACAACGTGATAACGATTTGCTACGAGTACATTGAGCAACTCCGGAAAACCATGCCCGCAAACACCACGTTGGCCGGCGTCACGCCGGACGACGCCGTCACGGGTCCCTTGTTGGATACCTGTTTCCATGAATTTGGCCACGCCCTATTCGAGATGCTGCGGGTGCCGGTGTTTGGACGCGAGGAAGACGCCGCTGATCAGGTGTCTGCCTACATCACGCTGGAACTCCATAAGGACGAGGCACGCAGGATCGTCGGGGGCACCGCCTACGCGTATAAGACCGAGGCGGAGGCCGCGACAGCTCCACCTCAAATGGCGAAATTTGCGGACGTACATGGCACGCCAGCGCAACGCTTCTACAACGAGTTGTGCTTAGCCTATGGTGCCGACAAGGAGCAGTTCGGCTACATCGTCGATAAGGGATACTTGCCGAAGGAACGAGCCGAGGATTGCGCAGACGAATACCAACAGGTCAGTTATGCGTACAAGAAGCTGATCGAGCCACATGTCGACCGTCATCGTGCTAAAAAGGTGTTCGACAAGGGTTGGCTACGGGCGAGTGGATAGTGGCGGTGTCGTGCCGGTCATGCGGCCCGAACGCCTTATAGATAAGCCGGCCGCGCACGTTTCGAAGATCCGTGTGCCCCGACTTGCCGGTTGCGAATCGCTAAACTCGCTATGCGCCTCGGCGGTTGCGATAGGCAAAAGCCAAGGCTAAACGGCCAAAAAGAAAATGGCCGCCAGGGCACGAAACCTTGGCGGCCACCGCATGGGATTTCAAGCGCGCGCGAGGCGGGCTTGGCTGGCGGCCGCGAGTTTCCGCTCAGCCACGACGCCGAACAAGAGCCCGATCACCGTCCACAGGATGAGCTGGATCCCCATCGACGCGACGCGGAACTGCCACAACAGCACGGCCGAGAACTTCTCCGGCACCTCGTTGATGTCGGGCAGCGCCACCTTGACCAGCGCAAACACGATCAGGAAAGCGATACCGGCTATGATCGAGGCGTTCCACGCTCCGAGCTGCTTCCATAGGCGCTAGGCCGCGCGGAGTGCTTTGGCGGTCTAGGCAGCGGCATTTCTCATTGGCGTTTCAGCCATGTGGATTTCGGACATCCTGTTCGAGATGATCGTCCGGAAGTTCAGGCCCGCGGCTGAAGACTGAGGCCTCTCATTCGCGGCACTTCAAACCACGCCATCGGCGTGCTCTCAGGGGTGACGGTAGATTTTATATTTAGGCTTTATTTGGCGATAAGCCCGATTTGGGTAAAGGCTTTCATTTTGTATGAAATCGGAAACCCATATTCTACCGTCATAGATAGCCATGTGTCCGGAAAGATGCCCATCTATTCCCTGTATAACTACAACGTCTCCAGCAATTGGCATGGTTGTATTTGTCTCAACAAATCCAGCGTTTGTTAGATTCCGTCCGTAATCTTTCGCGTCACCAGTTGGAACCAACGTTATGCCGCCGCTTTCAATTGCCTCCCTTACAGATCTTGCACAATGACCTTTGCCATGACTTCCGCCAGCACCAGCATGTCCTCGCGCAAAGGAAATAGCCCTATTTTTATCCCAAGGCATAATAATGCTCCCGGCGTGAGCGGCATGAGCCTAGGGCAATTTACCCCAATACCGGCCCCTTGAAAATCGGACACCGCGCAGGGCGGCGGCCTTCGCTTATCGCCGCCGCGCTGAGCGTCATCCCTCGTTTGCTGAGCGTCATCCCTCGTTTGTAGTTCGCAACCAACCCCACCGCCGCTCGTTGATCCGATGCTGGTTGATCCCAGCACTCCATAAGACCCTAGCCCGCTGCCTCGTGGTGGCGGGCTTTTTTGTGCGCGAGGCTGGAACCCGTTGCAGAAAGTGGAAGTTCTGATTCTGCTCGGCAGTCACTCCCCGAGCAGCCACACAAGCTCCCGCCATCGTTATCCGGTGGCGGGCCTTTTCCCCTAGCGGTGCGTCGCTCGCCGACACTCTGGCCGCTCGCGAAACGATGTACGTCAATTGCGGTCACCCGATGTGCTGCAAGTCGACAAAGCTCGATATCCAGTTGCTGATCGACAGGCTCGGGCCTGATCATGGGTCAATGCATTGGGATCTGGTCGGGCGCTTTGGCTGCTCGGATTGCAAGGCAGAGGGTCGCGGCCGCAGCCCGGTGTTCTTCACGTGCATTCCCGACTACGCCGGCCAGCAGCAGGCACGGAACCGCGACTGGAAACCGACTTTCGAGAGCAGCTAGGATCATCTCTGATGGAAGTTGGCCGACGCCTATTGGGCGGGGGGCTTTGGGGTAACAGGCGCCGGCCAGAGACGGGCTCGAAAGTCCGCCCCGCCTTCAGGTAGGGTAAGACGGTCCGTTCTCGCATGGTGTGACCGCGTAGGTTAGGGCCTTGCCGTCAACCGAGGACCACCAACAGGTCGATCACAATGGCTTTCACAACAGGACCGATGATCCACCGCTATCGCGTCAGCCTGGGCTTCCCCAGTCCCCCGATGTTCGGCGAGGGTATCCTATGCGGATGCGATACTTAAGGCTCTTGCAGATTCGGAGGGGCCTCATGCGTCACAGCGGAGCCTTGCCCGCCGAAGACACGACCATCTCTTTGTGGCACCGGCTGCATAGCGCGCTTGTTCCGACAATCTCGCAGGCATAATCGCCCGATAGGATGAGGCGTCGGCATTTTGGGCAGCCGTAGCCACCGGCTGATGGCACAAAATCGTATTCCGGGCCAACATACGCGCACATCATATGATGGAACACCGGGAACAGCTTGAGGGCGCCACCACAAGCGGGGCACTGCGACTGGTCGGTTTCAATTTGCATCAGGTGTTGCCGTTCAGTCGAGTCGCAGCATCTGGATCAACCACTTAGCGATTCGGGCGGTGAAGTGGGTGTAATACATGTGAACGTAAACCGTTGAGCTGAGCGGCGGCGGGGTCACGCCATTGTTGAAGCGGACTCTCGCAATCTGGGTAGCCTGTCGGTCGCCGCCGAACTGCGGCTGCCGGCCAGCGTAAATATCCGAGACCGGCAGAATGTCGATTATCGTCCCAGGAATTCGACGGTTGCCGAACAACACCTGGACCTGATCGTCTATCGTGGGATTGGCCAGACGCTCGTTGGGAACGTACCAGTCGACGAAGATGTCCGTCGGATCGAGGATCTCGGCGATCGGCGCGCCCGCCACCAGGGACTGGCCGGCATACGCGACATTGGTTGAGACCACCCCCGCGACCGGCGCCAGGACTTCGCCGCCTGCGAAACTGCCCTCGATGGCATCCATGTGACCGCGAATCTTCTGGTTGAATTTGTCTAGGTCGGTAAGCTGAACAGTGGCCTCGGCGATTTCCGCTTCTTGCGAAACCACGGTCCTGAGGGCTTGCGCTCGCTCGCGGTACATGTCGACGCGATAACTGAGGCTGGCGGACGACATCTCCTCGATGTGTGCGATGGTTTCCTCGGTGAGCCGTAGATAGGAGCGCGAGGACGCCAGCGATTCCTGTGCCACCCGGAGTTTGACCCGTAGCTCGGCTCGGCGAACCGCGATGTCCGCCAGAGCGTTCATGTAGGTTGCGATGACGCTGTCGACCTGTGGCGAGTTGACCGTACCTATCACTTGACCGGCCTTGACCGTAGCTCCGGGCACCACGTTCATGGTCTTGATCTGTACGATATGGGGCAGTGAGACCACATAGCGGGGAGCTGTTACGGTGCCGGGTCCGCTCAGCAACACCAAGGGCGCGCCGAAATAGACGACGAAGAACGCAAGGATGCCAAATACGGTAGCGCCATATGCGAACCGCACAAGGCGCCCGGCCGCGCGCCGGCGGCTCTCGATCGGGTCAGGCACATTGGGATCGAGGCGGTTGATCGTTATGTTCATGACACCCTCCTTCAAACGGGGCCTCCGAACAGCGCACGACGGACGCGCGGTGGAACAAAGTCGTCATGCCGCGATGTGGCAAAGATGATCTCCGACGAATAGGAGAAGAAGCGGGCGCATTTCAGGTAGACACCTTGGTAGAATGGAAAGATCAGCGCCAAGCCCAGCCCAAAAAAACTGGCCGATCGGTTAAACATAACCAAGGCGAGCGCCATGTTGAAAAATGATAACCAGAGCAGCAGGACATAGATTGCGACGAGGAACGTAAACGCTTGGCTGCCGAACAGCAGCACCACATAGGCCAGATAGAACGGAAGGCTCAGGGTCGGGACGAGGTCGAATATGATGAAGTCCAGCCGTTGCAACGAGTCCCTCAGGCGCTCGCGGCCTTGGAACAAGCCTAGCTCGCGATACATCATCAGACGGACACGCAGCGCATCACGATCCCATCGGGCGCGTTGGCGCAACAGGCTGACGCCACTGACCGGACCGAGCGTTCCGGCCCAGGCGTTGGGGACGAAGCGAACCACATAACCCAGCCGTCGCAGCCGCAGCGTGAATTCCAGATCCTCACCAGGTCCGACGTCGAGTCCGCCCTGCCGCAGGAATACCTCGCGCCGATAGGTCGAGCAGGCGCCCGAAAGGCACGCGATGGCGCCGACGATGTCGAGCACGGACCGCCCAGCGCTAATCGACATCAGGTACTCGATGCTTTGAAGGCCGGTCCAAAGCGATTCGCTCTCGTTGACAATCCCAATGTTGCAGCTCGCGCCACCCACCCGCGGATCGCTGAACACCGAGGCGAGCCGCTCGACCGCGGTGGATTCGAAAATCGTGTCCGCATCAACGGTCATGAGTAGGTCAGCGCTTGCGAACCTGGCTGCGGCGTTGATCGCCGCGCTTCGACCGCAGCGAGTACCATGGCAAATCACCATGTCGACAAGGCCAAGAGCGCGCGCCTGCTCCGCGGTCGCGCGCGTATCGTCTGTCGAACCGTCGTCGACGATGATGATTTGGACCGGCCGTTGGGTCTGGCGATGCAACGAGGCGATTGTCGGATGCAGTCCAGCCCCGCCGTTGAACGTCGGCACTATCACACTCACCGAAGGATGGTCGGAGCGCACTGGGCCGTACTGCGACTTCCGCCATGTTCCGAACAGAACCAATGACACCAGCGACAAGGTGTAGCGCGGTATGTCGAAGATCAACGCCGAAAAGGCAAGCAAGAACAGATTGGTTTCGGACAGCGTTTGCACCATCGCGAGCATGCTGGCCATCTCCCGAAATGTAACTTGGTAGCTAAGCACGAAAGCGCTGAAACCACGACTATCGGCGCTTGGATTCATCGGGCTTGCTTAATGGACCACGAAGCGCACCCTTCCAGTCGCCGGCTGCTGCCGGGCTACATTGTCGGTGTTGCCCTTGCTGGCTGGAGGCGCTGGCGCTTACGTACGTGGTGGCCGCAAGGACGCGCCACGCCAGCGTTTAGCGCAAAACGAGAGGAACCGATCCGAAGACCGTCGTTTGCGTAACATTCAGAAAATGGATTCTGTGGGTTGCTTTTCGGGTCTCTTGTCGGGACCGCAGATTGCGGATTGACCTCAAGTTATTGAAAGTCTGGTACGCCCAACGGGAATCGAACCCCTGGTACCGCCGTGAAAGGGCAGCCCGTCCACGCACCAAGGAGCGACTGGTGGATAGGGCCTAATCCAGATGCCAGACCAAGCAGAAGATGCTCCTACCCCAGGAAGGGATGAATCCGCTGTTGGCCGAACTTACTCAGCCCATCAAGGCCGCCAAGGCCGGACTACCGAAAGCTCGCGAAAAGGTGACGCAAAACGACGTCCCAACTCAACGGCACGCTCTCGGACGCCTGATCGTTTTGCGAAAGCATGCCAAAAACCTCATTGACGCGAGAGACCGCTAGCGAAGACAGGACCATTAAGCATGTTTGTGCTATCAAAAACCGCTCCGGCGATCCCAAAAGCGGCTTCCTGCGGCGTTGCTTATTGGGTTTCTTATCGGTACCGCCGCCACGAATTTTGTCTAAGTCGTTGATTTTCTTGGTTCCCGCTCATGGGCTCGAACCACGATTCACGCCTTCAAAGGGCGCTGTCCTACCATTAGACGAAGCGGGAAAATGCAACCTGCGCCGACACCCCTAGCCGGTTCGCGCGCCGGGATCAACGCGATCCTCTTGTGATCGGCCACTGGCGGTCGGCAAAGCCGTCGCCGTCACGGGAGACGGCCAACCGGCTCGGCGCACCTGTGGACCGGGCAGCGACCGTCACGGGTCGGGACATAGGCCGACGTCGGAGCGTCGGGCCAGTCGCATTCGTTGCCGAACTGCCTGACATAGCGGTCATAGGTGTTGGGGCCGGTGGTCAGCACCACGGCGCGGCGGCTCTGGATCAGTTGTTGGAGCTGTTGGCAGCTCATTGTGCGGGTGTCGGGCCGGGCCTCGGTGAGACCGGTCGCGGCAAGCAGCATCGCTACAGTCGTCAAGGCAGTTCGATGGATGGGCATGGTGGTTACCTCAGCGGTTCACGTACCAAGCAAACGTGTCACGCAAAACTCGCATCCCCGCCAGCGGTTCGGCAACAGCGCGATCCTATCTTAGTCGAGTAACTGGCGATCGGCAATTGGCGGCAAGCCGTCGCCGTCAATCCGGGAGATCGCCGATCGCCTGGTCGCAGCGGTAGACCGGGCAACTGCCGTCACGGGTCGGGACATAAGCCGACGTCGGCACCTCCGGCCAGTCGCATTCGATGCCGAATTGCCTGACATAGCGGTCATAGGTGTTGGGGCCGGTGGTCAGCACCACGGCGCGGCGGCTCTGGATCAGCTGCTGAAGCTCCTGGCAGCCCATCGTGCGGGTGTCGGGCCGGGCCTCGGCGAGGCTGGTTGCGGCAAGCAGCATGGCCGCTGTCGTCAAAGCAATTCGGCGGGTGAGCATGGCGTACCTCAGCGTTTCACGTACCAAGCAAACGTGTCACCCGAAACTCGCATCCCTTCCAGCGGTTCCGCAACAGTCAGTTGGCCATTTTTTGCGGCGCAACCAAATGCCGCGTCGCGCATTGCTGGGGATGGACGGCAGGAAGCCCTACGAGACCCCGCAATGGCCACCCGGAGACGAGGATCGCGAAGCCATGTGTTGTTCCTTTTGCGGCGGCCGCGACCACCGCTACGAGGATTGTCCGCAACGGGATCCCGACGCCGATCCTCCGCTTGACGCCCCGGACGACGCCGCCCCCGAACCGAACTGATTGCGAAGCTTTTGGTCCGCGCACTTCGGTGGCTGTCGCCGCCGGCCAAGGAATGTCGCGCGTCGATTGCAACCAAACCCGCCACCACGCATTGCTGGGCATGGGGTGGAATGTTGTCACGCCGTGAGGGCGACGTGACGGGGGAAGGTGGGCAATGACAGAATTGGCAAGCATCAACGGTCCGCTCGACCCTCCCGCCGACGCACGGCTGGCGGCTATCGTCGATTCATCCTTCGACGCCATCATCAGCAAGGATCTGAACAGCATCATCACCAGCTGGAATGGGGCGGCGCAGCGCATGTTCGGTTACACCGCCGAGGAGGCTGTCGGCAAATCGGTGCTGATGCTCATTCCCGATCACCTCAGGGATGAAGAGGTCGACATCATCAGCCGGGTTCGCAATGGCCAACTCGTCGCCAGCTATGAGACGATCCGGCGCCGCAAGGATGGCGGGTTCATTGCCGTATCGCTGACCGTCTCGCCGATCAGAAACGCAACGGGCGAGATCATCGGCGCCTCGAAGATCGCCCGCGACATCACCGCGACCAAGGAGAGCGAGCGCCGGATCAGGCTGCTACTGAGGGAGGTGAACCATCGCGTCAAGAACCAGTTCGCGGTGATCCTCTCGATGGTCAGGGAGACAAGCAAGCGCTCGACCGATCCGCGCGAGTTCGAAGAGCTCATCCGATCCCGCATCATGGCGCTATCGCGGTCGCACGACCTGCTGGTCAACTCGGAATGGGCGGGTGCCAGCCTCTTCGACCTCATCCAGGAGCAGCTCAAGCCGTTCGGCCACGAGGCACAGGTATCGCTGTCGGGACCGCTGCTGACCTTGCAGCCGAACGCCGTGCAAAATCTCGGCATGGCATTTCACGAGCTTGGCACCAACTCTTCCAAATATGGCGCGCTGGCGGTCGATGCCGGGAGGCTCGAGATCACCTGGCAGATCGCCGCCGGTGCTTCGGGCAAGCGGGAAATCCATCTCGTCTGGGACGAAACGATGCCGGTGCCTGAAGGCGACCGGCCAGGGGGACGGCAAGACGAAGCCACGCGCAAGGGCTTTGGCACGGTCGTCCTGCAGCGGGTCGCGCCGCAATCGCTGAACGGCTCGGCGGTCCTGGAGCGCAACCCGGGTCGTGTCAGCTGGTCGCTGACGGCGCCGGTGGAATCGATCGTCGTTCCGCAGCTCGGCGCCGAAATGGCTGCCGCGGAGTCGTCTTTCGACCTGTGAGGGTCCGGCCCGGTCGGTTCACCTAACCTTTGGGGCGCTGCATCGGCTTGAACTCAACCCGGCTTCGCCGACGGCCAACCTTTTCCATCGACAGGCGTTGTCCCCGTGAAGGGAAGGGTCGCCGCGAGCGGCCGTGACGGGAACAAGGAGGCCGAGATGAGAATCCTCGCCATCGTGCCATTCATCCTGCTGGCGCTGTCGGCAGCGGCGCAAACGGGCCAGCAGCAGGACCCTGGGTCGCATGCCGACAAATGCCGGGTCCAGACCGAACAAGGCGCAAAACAGCAGCCTGGCAGCGACAATCTGACGGACACGCTCAATGACTGCGGCGGGGTGCTGAAACCGCCGGCCACCGGCGATCAGGGGATGGCCACGCCGGCCCCCGATGAAGGCAAGACACCGGTCATCAAGCCGGGCGAAGTGCCGGCCCAGCCGCCGGCACAGTAGGAGGCACGGCAGCCGAAAGGATTAGCGAACCAGCACGCCGGCCTGGTTGCACAGGGCAACGAAAGCTTCGTGCGCCTGGGCGGCACCCGCCTTGTTTTCCAGCGCCGCTTCGACCTGCTCGCGCGCGGCCTGATAGAACGGGCCGCGCTCGGCCTGCGGCCAGTCGATCAGGATTTCGCTGGCATCCTTCAGCGTGGTGATGTCGCGGATCGTGTCCGAGCCATGCGGCCTGATCCGCATCGGTGTCGACAGCATCGGCTCGGCCATTCCTGTTTTCCCGCTAATGGAGGAGTTTTGCTTCGCGCGCGGCGTCGACCATTGCCCGCATCGCCTTTTCCGGCGGCGTCCAGCCATCCAGTGCATCGCGGCAGCTGCGCAATGCCGCCCGGTAGCGCCGGCCCTGGCCCGCCGGCCAGTCGCCGAGGCATTCGAGGCTTTCCCAGGCACTGCGCACCACGCGCTCGCGCCCGGGGCTAAATTTCAGTCTGATCGGATGGGGAAACATCTTGTCGTTCAACGGTCGTCTCCTTGACTGGTGCATGCCGTCCGAAAGTGCGCGGAGGTTTCGGGACGACATGCACAAAACGAGGCGCCGGTTAACGTCGGCAACAGGGCAGGGTTCCCTGCCTTCGAGATCAAAATTTCAGTCGCCCGCAACGGCGTCCGACAAGGGCCTCGGCGGCGGCAATTCAGCGGCGTTCGCCGTTGGCCGGTCATGCTCGAACTGCTCGGTGCCGGGCAAGGCATGCAGCCATGTCTCGCGCCGGCTGGTCCACAACTCGTATTCGGGCATGAGATCGGTCGGCGCGATGTCGAGGCTGCCGATCATCACCTCGGCCTCGTTGTCGTCGACCCAGGCAACACGACCGCCGCAAGTCGGGCAAAAGCTTCGCGTGCCATAGGAACTGACGATGCCCGTCGTCTCGAAGGCCTCGCGCGGCCAGATGGCATAGGCCGAATAGACCGAGCCGCTGGCCTTGCGGCAGTCCTTGCAATGGCAGAGCCCGATTCTGAGCGGCGCGCCGTGGACCTCGAACTGCACGCCGCCGCACAGGCAACTGCCGGTCCTGCGTATGGTGTCGGACATGATGCGACCTCCATCTTGTCAGTCTGCTGCGGGGCCGGGCGGGACAGGAGATCGTCCCAGATGTTTCGTCCAGGACAAAGCCCCATCCCGATCCCATTGGACCTAGCCGCGGGCCGCCATATGGGCGTCGAGCTTCTTGCGCGACGGCCCATAGCGCTTGATGATGGTTTGCGCCTCGCTTGGCGGAATGCCGTATTTCCGGGCAAAGGCGGCGACCTCGTAAGGCTCCTCGCTCGAAACCAGCTTGCGGTCCTGCTTCGTCTTCGACTTGTCGTCAGCCATTTCAGGCCTCGCTTTCTGTTGCCGTGGAAACGCGCAGCCGTCGGCGCCCGATTCCACGATCAACAGGACATAACACAGATCGGCCGTCGCGAGTTCCAAGGCCACGACAATATCGCCGTGCCGCCGGCCTTGCCGCTATGGCATCAGGCGGGCGTGAGGCGCTTGGCGGCGAGATACATCAGCGCCGACGCGGCCTGTCCGCGCTCCCAGCCGGCGGCCTCGACCTTGTTGAGCAGCGCGTCGAGATGCGGGACGAGCATCTCCCTGCATTCCTGTTCATAGGCGGCGCTCGTCACCGGATGTTGCGGCGCAGCGATGGTCAATGCCTTGGCCATGTCCTGTTCCCCGTTTGAGTGCGGCGCCATCATAACATCAGCCGGCAAAGTGAAATCGGTTTTGCCGCAACAGTGGATTCAACGGGTTAGAGGTGTCTTGGCGCCGGGGCACGGCGCCTGCATCGGGGATTCCCACAAAAAATCTGGCTGATGTGTCGGATTTGGCGCCGGTCGCCCGTCCTTGGGCCGGAGCCCATTGCAATCCTGGAGAAAAGACCATGTCGTCGCAAATCATTCAGTCGCAAACCACTCAGTCGCAAAGCATTCAGGCACCGTGGCAGACCGCGGCACTTCTCATCGCCCGCCTGATCTTCGCCGGCGTCTTCCTGATGGCCGTGACCTTCAAGTTCATGGGTATGGGCGACACCGCCGGCTATATCGCTGCCGCCGGCTTTCCGTTTCCGCTGTTCCTGGCCTGGTGCGCGGCGCTGCTGGAAGCCGCGCTCGTGCTGTGCTTGCTGACCGGCGCCTTCTTCACGCCGGCGGCCCTGGTCGCCGCCGCCTATGTGCTGTTCCTCGGCTTTTCCTTCCACGGACCCAGCCACTGGGCCGGCAACCAGGCCGAGTTCGGCTTCTTCATCGACCATTTTTCGTTCATGGCCGGACTGCTGTTCGCGGCGGTGCATGGCCCGGGCAGGGTGCTCTCGCTGAATCCAGGATGGCCGGGCCGGGCGTAGGCGCAGGAGCCCGTCGCTAGCCCCGGATCAACCATTTGCTCACCTGGCAAGCAGTTTATGAGTTTACGGCCTGGACGAAACCCTTGGAGATGGACACATGGCGCTCAAACGGATGGACAATGTAGGGATCGTCGTCGATGACCTCGGTCAGACGATTGATTTCTTTCGCGAGCTCGGCCTCGAGCTCGAAGGGCGGGCCACGATCGAAGGAGAATGGGCCGGACGTGTCACTGGACTGGGCGATCAGCGCGTCGAGATTGCCATGATGCGCACACCGGATGGCCACGGCCGGCTCGAGCTATCCCGCTTCCTCGCGCCACCTGTCGTCGCGGATCACCGCAACGCCCCGGTCAACGCTCTGGGCTACCTCCGCGTCATGTTCACCGTGGACGACATCGACGAGACGCTTGAAAGGCTCCGCAATCGCGGCGCGCAGCTCGTCGGCGAAGTGGTCCAGTACAAGGACGTGTATCGGCTCTGCTACATCCGCGGGCCTGAAGGGCTGCTCATCGGACTCGCCCAAGAACTCGGCTGAGCGCAATACGACGACAATGACGAAGGGCGACCAGGGGTCAGAGAGCGCGTTCAGGCATTCCCGTGGTCTCCGCTACGCCTTGCCGGGAGCCAGGCCCAGGCGCGCGACCATCCCGCAGCGGCAAGCCCGCGTTGGCGTCCTTCATATCTGGTCGTTGTAGGGCTCCTTGATCTGGCCGACCATGCGGGCGAGCTTTGAAAAGGAGGGCATGTCCGCCTCCGGCTGGCATTGATTGGCCAGTTCCAGCAGCCGTATCGGAAAGCTGACGGCGTCGCGGCTTGACGCGGACATGCCTTCGGACCGCTCCTGGCTGATTTCGCCGGCCTCGGCCTTGCGCAAGGCCAGGTCTATTTCCTCCGCCGTCAGCACCCCCTTTTGGACCAGGAGGTGGTTGATCGACGCGACGGCCATCAGCAGGCCTTCGAGTTGCAGATTGGCGACGTTCATGGCGATTGCTCCCGTGGCTATGATCGAAAACGCGCCAGCGGCGTTTCCGCTCCGGCGGTGAGGGCAGGGCGTAGTCGAGGTCGCAAAAGATCACAGAGCTGGCTGCCTGGAAATGCCTATTCCTGCGTCAGGCGCTCGCCATATTCGCGCCACAGCGCTTTCACGTCCAGACCCCCGAGGCGGGGGATCGAGGGATCTGCCGCGGCGATGGCGACGGCACTGATGTCGTATTGGGGGTAGGCGTGGGCGACGAAGCGGATCGCCTCGCCGAGCGAGCGCACGCGGATGATCGGGTCCGCCTGTCCCTGACCGGTGCTTCGCACACCCGAAACCGTGGCCGGCGCATGCCGCACCCTGAAGACGGATGCCATGGTTGGTCTGTCCATCGCCCTCTCCTACAAGGCCGTACGACGCGAATCATTCCATGAGCTTCAGCTAACGGTCTCACAGATGTCGGCTTATGAAAAGTCGACACGAAAGTCTGGCCTTGCCGCCCGCTCGCATGCCGATCGGGTTGTCCGGTGAGGGCATGCTATTGATTTGGGTATGGTGTTGATTTGCGCCAACGACCTCCAGACCCGCCGCGCCGGTGGGTTTTTTGTTTTTCGGCTGCCCTTCAGCGATGCGCGGGAGCTTGGTTGGCGGGCGTCGAAAAAGGGCTTATAGGAATTTTTTCTCAGAAAATCGTTGACTGGGTGAGGGCAGCTATGCTACATATTTGTCCATGGTGCTGATTTGCGCCAACGACCCGCCGCCGAGGCGGGTTTTTTGTTTCTGGCGTCTGTCTATCGATGCGCCCTTGAAAACCACTTGAACGTTGGCAGGACAGAGGGGGGCGTGACGGAACGCCATCCTTTGCCCGACGACCCTTCGCAATATCCACGAGAACTCCCATGCGCCGCTACGCCACCATCATCACCGACGATGACGGCCGCGAGGTCGTCAGCGCCATTGGCGCGTTCGAGGGGGCGGCGCCGCAGCCGCGTCTCGGGCTCATCGAACAGGTCGCGCCCGGCGTGCTGATCGGCATGGTGCGCGGCGGTCCGGTCGATGCGGCCGGCGGCTTCGGCTTTGGCCTGGGATCGCTGGGTGGCAGCGACCTGGCGATCGGGGCGGCACGGCTGATGAAGCGGCTGCGCCTTGCCGGCCACTCTGGTGCGGCGGGTTCCGGCGTGGCGAGCTCCAAAGCGGCAACACCAGCCGGCGCGACAGAGACGGAGGCTGGTCCGGCCAAGCCGGCTCGGGCAGCCGGCAAGCCGCGCAAGCGCCTCGCCCGTTCAAAATCCAAAGTGGCGAAATCGAGGGTAAAAAGAACCGCTCGATCAAAATCCACGGTGGCGAAATCCAGGACGGCCGCTGCAAAGACCACAGGGGGCGAGCATGGCTGACAAGCCGCCGCCGGCTCGCCGGGCGCCGAAGCGCCGGACCGCGACGCCAGCCACCAAGCCCGCTGCCAGGCGTCGGCCGAAGCGCGGGAAAAGGACGCTGGGGGATGATTTCCTGGCGGCCGTGCGCGCCGATTTCCGGACGCATGGCGCCGGGGTCATTGCCGAGGTGCGTGCCGACAAGCCCGACCAATATCTGAAGATCGTGCTTTCGGTGCTGCCCAAGGATTTGCCAAAGGGTCTGCATGTTTCCATCAACCAACTGGACGGCTTAAGCGATGACGAGATCCGCAGCCGTATCCGCGGCCTCGAAGCCGCCCTCAAGCCGTTCCTCGAAGACCTCGGCGGCGAAGACGGAATATCTGGCGCTGCTGGCGGAACTGGACCGCAGGCGCCGCACTAACCAGCTTGCCGCCTACCGGCCCTATGCCAGGCAAGCCGAGTTCCATGCCGCGGGCGCGCAGAACCGCGAACGGCTGTTCATGGCCGGCAACCAGCTTGGCAAGACCAGGGCCGGCGGCGCCGAATGGGCCATGCATCTGACTGGGCGCTACCCCTCGTGGTGGCAAGGCAAGGTCTTTGCCGGCGCGGTCCGGCTGTGGGCGGCTGGCGTGACCGGCGAGGGTACGCGCGACAACCCGCAGCGCGTGCTAGTCGGCCCGCCGCAGCAGCAGACGGCCTGGGGCACCGGCATGATCCCTGCCGACGCTATTGTGCACACCATCATGGGACGCGGCGCGCCGGGCGCGCTCGACAGCGTCGTGGTGCGCTGGGGCGGCGGCGGTGACGTGCAGGCCGATGAATCGGTGCTGTCGTTCAAGAGCTTCGAAAAGGGCCGCGAGAAATGGCAGGGCGAGACGCTGCACGGCGTCTGGTTCGACGAGGAACCGCCGCTCGACATCTATTCCGAAGGCCTGACCCGCACCAACGCCACCGGCGGCATCACCATCGTCACCTTCACCCCGCTGCTCGGCATGTCGGATGTGGTGCTGTTTTTTTTGTCGGCGGAAGAGGTTGAGGGAATGGGGAAGGGGTGAGGACGCAGGACTTCCCTTCTCCCCCTGTGGGAGAAGGTGGCCGAGCGAAGCTCGGTCGGATGAGGGGTGTTCCAGCTGGGCAGTGAAGGCATTTCTTCCAGCACCCCTCAACCGTCTCGGCGCTGCGCGCCGATCCACCTTCTCCCACAAGGGGAGAAGGAGAGAACCGCCGCGCCTAGCCCGAAAATCGCGCCTTAAGGAGTTCGCCATGAGCCGCCACGTCACCTTCATGACCATCGACGATGCCGAGCATTATTCAGCCCAAGAGCGCGCGGCGATCGTTGCCGCCTATCCGGCGCATGAGCGGGAGGCGCGTGCTCGCGGCATTCCGGTGCTGGGCTCCGGCCGCATCTTTCCGGTGGCTGAGGAAATGATCGCCTGCGCGCCGTTCCGGCTGCCGCGCTACTGGCCGCGCATCGGGGCGCTGGATTTCGGCTGGGACCATCCGTCGGCCGCGGTCGAACTTGCCTGGGATACCGAGGCCGACGTCGTCTATGTCGCGAAAGCCTGCCGCGCTTCGCAGCAGACTCCCGCGATGCAGACGCTGACCCTGAAACCATGGGGCGACTGGCTGCCCTTTGCGTGGCCGCGCGATGGCCGCCGCGAAACGCTGGAAGGGGCGGGCGTAGCGCTTGCCCGGCAATATGCCGCGCACGGGCTGAACATGCTGACCCGCCACGCGCAATTCCCCGACGGTTCTGTCTCGGTCGAGGCCGGGCTGATGGAGATGCTCGACCGCATGCAATCCGGCCGCTTCAAGGTGTTCTCGACGCTTGCGCCCTGGTTCGAGGAATTTCGGCTTTATCATCGCAGGGACGGCCAGGTTGTAAAACTGCGCGACGATCTGATGGCGGCGACTCGTTACGGCGTGATGATGCTGCGGGAGGCTGTGGTCGATCCGGCGGAATTCAGGAGCGCGCGGCGACAGGCGGGGCAGAGCGATCCGCTGGGGGAATTTAGGTGAGGGCGAAGTGCCACGTGCTTCGTTATCCTCGGGCTTGACCCGAGGATCCATGCCGCGACTTCCAAGCGTCGCGACGGCACAGAAATTCTGCGCCGCTGCATGCGTCGGCCGAGGTCACGGCATGGATCCCAGGGTCTCCGCGACGTCGCTTCGCTCCTGCTTCGCCCTGGGATGACGAAGTGGCGAGGCTTCGGCCGCCATGCCGTCCGTATCATTCTCGCCGCTTCGAATAGCTGCGATGTCTCGAATTGATCCCGTGGGTCACTCCACGATCTTCCAGTAGGAATCCTTGCGGATCACCTTGCCATCACGAAACGTATAGAAGTCGCAACCTTGGACTTCCTTTCTCACACCCTCGCGGGTGGTGCCTGTGAGGGTCCATTTCGAGATGCCGGTATCGGCGGCCGCATCTGCAAAATGTTGGCCGTTGCCGTAATGGACATCGGGCAAGCCTTCGAAGCGTGTCGCCAGCGCGTCTCGTACGTTGCGCTTGCCCTCGCAACGCGTGCCCCAAGGCATGCTCCCCCGCGGCATCTCCAGGACGCAATCCTCGGCAAAGAACGCCATGATGCGATCGAGATCGTGCGCGTTGAAGGCCTCGCATAGCTCCGTCAGCGTCGATCGAATGTCCATTCGCCCGTCTCCTCCAGTCGTCGGTAGCCTGCGTGTTCGATGCCCGAAGTAGGTCACTGGCGACGGGGCCGGTCAAGTGCGCGGGCCTTCGAGACTCCGCCCGAAAGCGGGAAGCGCACCCCATCGCTCTGGCCTGCCCATGACCCTCCGCATCATCCCCGCCACGCTGCGCGATCTCTCCTACATCGCCGCCAACCTGCGCGCGGAAGACCGCGCCGAGATCGACTGCCAGATTGACCAGTGGTCGCCGGCATTGCTGGCGCTGACGGCGTTGCAGGGGTTCGCCTATGTCGCCGAGCTCGACGGCAATCCGGAGGCCGGCTTTGGCGCCGCCGAACAGCGCGGCGGGCTGTGGATCGCCTGGAGCTGGGGCACGCGCCGCATGAAGCGCTGCGTGCCTGGGATCACCGTGTTCTTTCACACCGTGCTCGGGCCTCAGGTGGCTGCGCGTGGTGCGTGGCGGGTCGAGGCGCGGGCGCTGGCTGCCAATGAACTGGCGCTGCGCTGGCTTGGCCGGCTCGGGGCCACGCAACGCTGCCTGCTGCCGGGTTACGGCAGGAACGGCGAAGATTTTTTCCTCTATGACTGGACAAGGGAAGGCTGGAACCATGTGCCTGTTTCAAAAACCACCGGAACTGAAGCCGCTGCCACCGACACCGACGGCCGAGGACAAGGACGTGCAGGCGCGCGAGGCGGCGCTCAGGGCTGAGCTCGAACAACGCCAGGGAACGCTGAGCACCATCAAGACCGACCTCGCACCGGCAAGCCTCACCGGCCAGCGCCGCGTGCTTCTGGGGCTTTAGACCATGACCGCGATGAAGCGCAGTTTCAGGAAGCGCGTGCTGGCGTGGTGGTATTGGCGCCGGCATGCACGGTTGGTGAGACGGCGGGGGTGAGGGTCAGCTGATCTCCCCCCTTGCGGGGGAGATGCCCGGCAGGGCAGAGGGGGGTGGGAAGGATCGCCAACCTTCCCATATCTCACTCTCAACGAAAGTCGGTCGAAGGCAGAGTTGTGTTTGGCTGATAGGCGGGAGGGACAGCACCCCCCTCTGTCCTGCCGGACATCTCCCCCGCAAAGGGGGGAGATTGGCAGCTTCGCCGCTGCTGTCCGTCGAGAGCTGTCGCGCCCCTCGATGCTTATAGCTCACCCCTTCTTCGCGAAGGCCCAGACCATCAGCGGGTATTCCTCGTCGTTGCTGAGATCGCGCCACAGGCCGTAGGCGCGGACGGGGCCGCCGATGTGGGCCCTGGCGCAGGCCTTGTTGCCCCAGCCGTGGACCTTGACGCTGGCTTCGGAAAAACCTCCTTCGACCATCAATTGCTTGAGGCCGGCGGGGGTCCACCGGTTGTAGTCGTGCGGCCTGGCGTGGACGCGGAACAGGAAGGGTGTCGCCACCATCGCCCAGCCTCCGGACCGGGTCATGGCGTGGATGTTCTGCACCGCCGCCAGCGGCCGCCGCACATGTTCCAGCACCTGGTCGGCGATGACGATCGAATATTGCTCGTCGGTGCGGTCCTTGCAGATGTCGAAGGCGGGGAAATCGACGCAGCGGTAGTTGGGACACATCGCCCGCCAGGTGCGGTTCCAGCCGGGCGAGATCTCGATCACGTCGGCGGCTTTGCGGTTTCCGGCTTCGAGGAAGACGGTGAACGCCTCGATCTGGCGGATGCGCAGCCAGTTGCGGGAATCATAGCCAAGCAGGCGTTTGGCCACCTGTTTGCCGCGGTTTTTCAGGGTGCCGGCAAGGCTTGTCGTCGTCACATCGACCTCCTCCAAAACCCGCCGCGAGAAGAATCTTAGACTGAGAACCGCGCAAAAGAATGACATGGTGCCGAAGCTGCCAATCTCCCCCCTCGAGGGGGAGATGCCCGGCAGGGCAGAGGGGGGGTGTGAAGGAACGCCAGCCTTTGCGATTTCCTAAAAGCAAAACACCAAAATGATTGCAGGTCGGCGGGACAGCGCCCCCCTCTGTCCTGCCGGACATCTCCCCCACGAGGGGGAGATTGGCAGCTTCGGCCTTTGCGCCAAACAAGTGAGACATCCCATGACCGATTCCCGTGCCCGCGATATCCTGTCCCGCCAGTCCGAGCTCGAGAGCGAGCGCAGCCAGTATGAGGCGGTGTGGGAGCAGGTGGCTGAGTTCTGCGATCCCGATGCGCCCGACATATGGGGCGGCCGCCGTGGCGGTGGGGCGGATTCGCAGGCCGAGCGGCAGGAGCGGCGGGGCGCGCGGGTCTACGCCAACACCATCAACTCGGCCGCCAACCGGCTCGCTGCAGGCCTCGAAAGCCTGATCATTCCGCAGTCGGAAAAATGGCACGGCCTGTCGACCGCCGAAATGAACGACGAGGAGACCGACGAGGAAATGGAATGGGCGGAATCCCTGCGCGATTTCCTGTTCTCGTTGCGCTACTCGGCCAATTCGAACTTCGTGCCGGCGACACAGGCCTGCCTGCGCAATGTCGTGCGCTATGGCCCGGCCTATCTCTATGCGGAGGAAGGGTTTGGCTCGACGCTGATCCGCTATGCCTCGATCCCCGTAGTCGAGGGCTATCTCTCGCGCAACCGCTGGGGCCAGGTCGACATCTTTCACCGCCGCTACGAGCGCACTGCGCGGCAGGCGGCGCAGCTGCTCGGCTATGAAAAGCTGCCCGCGCGCATCAAAATGCTGGTCGACGATCCGGCCAAATGCGAGACCAAGATCTCGCTGGTCCAGTGCATCCAGCCGCGCGACGAGCGCAAGATGTATCGGCTCGGCGGCCACACCCAGTATCTCGACACGGCGTTTGCCTCCTACCATGTCATCGAGGACGAGGAGGAGATCGTGCGGGAAAGCAGCTTCCGCACCTTCCCGGTGTCGACGTTCAACTGGCGCCGCTACGAGGGCGATCCGTACGGCGTCTCGCCGACCATCGAGGCGCTGACGACCGTGCGTGAGGAAAACGCCGTGCGCCGGTCGGGCTTGCGCGCGCTGCAGCAGATCACCGATCCGGCAACCGCCTCGAAAGCCCGGCTCGACTATGTGCCGGTGCTCAATCCCGGCGAGAACTATCCCGGCCTGATCGACGACAATGGCCGGCCGCTGATCGCGCCGATCTCGACCGGGCAGAACCCGACCTATGCCTTCAACTATGCGCAGAGCCGCGCCGACGAGATCCGCGACATGATGTTCGTCAACCTGTTCCAGACACTGGTGCAGAACCCGCAGATGACGGCCACCGAAGCGCTGATCAGGCAAGAAGAAAAGGGCGCGCTGCTCGGGCCCTCCGGCTCGATCATCCAGGCCGGCTTTGCCACCAATCTCGACCGCGAGCTCGGCATTCTCGAGGACAAGGGGCTTTATGACGAAGACAGCCGCTTCCTGCCGCCGGCGAGCCTCGCCGGCAAGGCGGTGCGGCCGACCTTTACCGGCCCGCTCGACGTGCTGCGTCGCTCGGCCGAGGCGCGCGACACCATCCAGGTGGTGACGACGGCCATGCAGATGGCGCAGTTCGATCCCGGCGTGATGGACAACATCGACAGCGACGAGGCGATCAAGATCGTGCAGGGCGCCGGCCGCAGCCCGCAGCGCATTTTCCGCCGCAGGCAAGAGGTCGACAGCCTGCGCGATGCCCGCGCCAAGGCAAGCCAGGCCCAGGCCGGCATGGCGGCGATCGCCACAGCCGGGAAGGCGGCCAAGGATGCCGTGCCGGCGGCCGTGCAGGCGCGCGACAGCGGGCTGCTCGACGGGTTGCAAGGCATGCTGCAGGGCCAGGCCGGGTCGGCTGGTGAAGGCGTACAAGGAACATCGGGCGCGGCGGCTGGTCCGGACGCGGCGGGTGGCGGCGCATGAGCCACAAACGCTTCGCCCATTCCGCGCAGGCCGGCGGCCCAACCAAGGCCCGTGAGGCGCTGGCCAAGGCGTATCTCAGGGTGTTTTCCGGCGCCGACGGCGAGATGGTGCTGGCCGACCTCGCGGCGACGGTCGGCTACTACAGGCGCCCGTCCTATGGCGAATGGATGGCGCGGACCCGTACGCCCAACGGCTTCGAACTGCACAGCGCGCTCAGCAATGCACGCGCCGAGGTGGTGCAGCACATCATGGGATTTCTGACGCTGGACGAGGCGCAGCTGGTGGCGCTGGAGAAGGCGGCAAGGTTGGAGGAGAGGTAGGGACGCTCAAGCTGCGTCCCTCTCCCCGTTCACGGGGAGAGGATGCCGGCAGGCAGGTGAGGGGCGGTGCCAGCATTTCGCAACATGGCGCTGCCCGTCCTTCGGACCCCCCTGCCGGGACCTTCTCCCCGTTGAACGGGGAGAAGGGGCTAACGATCAATAGTCGCCGTTATAATACCGGTCGTCGCAGGGGGCGGTGTAGATGCGGCCGTCGCGGTCCTGGTAGCGGCACATCTGTTCGCCGCGGCGTTGCGGTTGCGGGGTGGTGGCCGAGCCGACGACCGCGCCGAGCAGGGCGCCGCTGGCCGCGCCGATGACCGTGCTCTTGGTGTTGCCGCCAATGGCCTGGCCGACGAGGGCGCCGCCGGCGCCGCCGATCAGCGCGCCGGTTCCGGCTCTCTGCTGGCCTTCGGTCTGTGCGCAGCCTGCAAGTGCTGCAGTCATCAGCACGGCGGCGATGGCTTTGTGAAAGTTCATATGAAGTCTCCCTTGAATGCCTGAAATCCCTATGGCTCGCCACGTGCCGCCGCATTGCGGCGGAACGGGGGCACCGGGCCTCACGATATAAGACAGGGTTTCTCGGGCGTTGATGGATCGAGGCCCGAAAACACCTCATGCGAACAAGGCGGTAGCGCCGATCCTTGTCAGAATGATTCAGCCTTTGCCGGTTCGGCCTGGCTGCGCCCGGCCCTTCGCTATCGCTCCGGGCGTTCGTCGTTTGGAAAGCCAAGCAATTGGCTTCCCATGCGCTGCGCGCACCACTCCTCACTCAAACAATGGAGACATACCAATGACCCGAGGTCTTCCCCGCACACTTGTCCGCGCCGCCGCCCGCGAGGCCGGCCTTGCCCCGCCGAAAGCCGGCCTGAAGGCCGTCACATCGGGGCAGGGCGGCGCTTTCCGCACCGTCTTTTCGTTCAGTGCCATGCCGGTGCCGGTCACCGACGCGCTGGCCTATGCCAGCCAGAAGATCTTCGACTTCGCCGACGGCAAGGTGCGCATCAAGGGTGGCACGGCAAGATTGCAGTTCGCCGTGCTGACGGCGCGCGCGGCGACCGTCAACGACAATGCAGCACTCACCTGGTCGCTCGGCTCGGCGCCGGCATCGAGCGCGACACTGGCCTCGACCATGGTCAATGTGCTCGCCGCCACCGCTCGCACGCTCGACGGCGCCGGTGCGGCACTCTCCACCGCCTCGACCGCCGACATCGCCGTCGCCGCGACGCTGGATGGCACCATCACGCCGGTCGATCTCTATCTCAACTTCGCCTTGCCCACCGGCACCGATATCGATGCCGATGGGACGATCGCGGTGACCGGGACGATTACGGTGCTGTGGGAGAACTGGGGGGATAACGCCTAGGGCATGCCGATATTCCGGCGAGGCCGGCCTACAAACGGCGGTCTTCTGCGCTTCCGGTGCTCACGTACCCAAACGTACGCTCCGCTCCGGTTCTCGAAGCCCACCATTTTCGGCTCGGCCTGACCGGAATCTCGACACGCCCTGAGCCAAAACATGGGCGATTGACGTAAGCGGCGATGACGGCCGATCTCCCCTCTCGTGGAGGGAGATTGGCAGCTTTGCCGCCGGCTCTTTTCTAACCCCTCACAAAGGAACATCACATGACAGATCTGGCAGACGCCGGGTCCGTGGCGGCGCGTGCGCAGCCGGCGGGCAACCCGGTACGATCACCGGCTGGTGCGGACAACGGGTCCGCCGCGCCTGTCGTCCAAAGTTGGTTTGACGGTCTTTCCGAAGGCAACCGCAAGCTCGCTGAAACCAAGGGTTGGACCAAGCCTGAAAGCCTCGATCGGGTTTTCACATCCTATGCGGAGCTGGAGCGGCAGCAGGGTGAGAGCCTGCGCATTCCCCAGCCCGACGCATCCCGGGAAGACTGGGACCGGTTTCATGCCCGGCTGCCCGAGGCGATGCGTCCGGTCACCTCGTCCGAAAAGGTCGAGTACCGACGCCCGGAAGGGTTGCCGGAAAACTTCGCCTATTCGGACGAACTCGCCCAGGCGTCCAAGGCCTGGGCGGTCGAAGCCGGTGCCTCGCCGAAGACCGCGCAGGCCTATCACGACAAGTTCGTCGGTTACATGGCCGAGCAGGCAAAAGCACAGGAGATCGCGCTCGCCCGCTCGGTCGAGGCCACCCATGACGACCTTGTCAGGGATTGGGGGCCGACCGACAGCGACGGCTTTCGCCGGAAGCTCGAGGTCGCCAACCGGGCCATGAAGAAGCTCGGCCTGGTCGACGCCTACAAGGCGAAGGGCATCCTTCTGCCTGACGGGGCCTTGACCGATCCGCAGATCGCCAAGGCGTTCCACGCCATCGGCGAGGCGATGTTCACGGAAGACACGATCGACGGCGGTGCTGCTTTCAGCGGAGGCAATCCGTTCAAGCGCAACGCCGCCGGCGAACGCAACATTTCGGCGATTTCAGCCCTCGTCAAAAGCGACCCCGCCCGTGCCCGGAGGCTGGCCCGCGAAGCCGGTGAGAACCCGGATCGGTGGATGCCGAATAATCCTCGCTGACTTTGAGAGATCACCGCTAACCAACGCAAAAGGAAGAGAAAAATGGCAGATGCCTACACCCGTATCGCGGACGCGATCGTTCCGTCCGTCTATGCGCAATATGCGTTCGAGGAACATGTCCAGTCGCTCGAAATCTACCAGGCCGGAATCCTGTTTTCCGACCCGGCCATCGCCTCGAAACTGTCGATGGGCGGCCGCTCGGTCGACATGCCCGGCTGGAAGGATCTCGGCAACGACCCGTCCGAGCCGGTCAATGACGATCCGGCCGATTCGATCGAGATGAAGAAGATCGGTTCGCGTCGCGAGGTCGCCGCCCGCAATGTCCGTGCCCAGGCGTGGGGCGTTCCGGACCTGACCTCGATCCTGGCGGGTGACGATCCGCAGAAGCTGATCGTCAAGCGGCAGACCGAGTACTGGCAGCGCGCCAACAAGCTGACCTTGCTCGGCATCCTGAAAGGCGTCGTCGCCGACAACATCGCCAATGACGGCAGCGATCTGGTGCGCACCACCGGCGCCTCCATTGTCGACACCGACATCATCGAGGCCGCCTATCTGATGGGCGACCGCGCGGACAAGTTCAAGACGCTCTGGATGCACTCCAAGCAGATGAAGGCGCTGAAGCTCGCCGACCTCATCGACTATGTGCCGTCGTCGCAGCAGGGCGGGCCGCTGATCCCCTACTACATGGGGCTGCGCGCCGTCGTCGACGACGACATTCCCGTGGTGGCGGGCGTCTACACCGCGTTCATGTTCAAGGACAAGGCGATCCTGTGGAACGAGCTGCCGGTCAACACCGAAGGCGGGCCGCTGGAGTTCGACCGCAAGCCGCGCCAAGGCCATGGCGGCGGCGTCACCGAAATGGTCGGCCGCCGGCATTTCGTGCCACATGTTCCCGGCACCCGCTTCCTCGACGCCGCCTCGGCCGGCGAGTTCGCCACCGATGCGGAACTCGCGCTGGCGGCCAACTGGGACCGCACCGCGTCGAGCGTCAAGGCGATGACGTTCATCGCGCTGAAGACGACCGAGGCCTGATCAAGAGGGGCGGGGGCGACGAGCTCCCGCTCCCTGCACGAATAGTCGAATTGTCATGGGTGACGTAACTGTTTCCTTGCCGAGGGCAGCTAGAATGGCGGTCTACTGCGGTGCGAGAACATTAATTTGAACTGGTTCCTTCCTGCCATCATCATAGGCCTTGTCCTGTCCGCGCCGTTTCAATTGTACGGAGGCCATCTTCTCGGAGAGGAAATCGAGGTTGACCCTCCAAGGGGCAATTCCCTGTACTCGATGCTCTATTCAATCTCGAGTTGGGCAAAGTATGGCGCTCTCAAGCGACAGGCCGACCGGGGCGATCGTTTCGCCTGGTGGTGTTTGCTCTTGTTCGGCTTGCAGCTGGTATGGTGTGCTCTCGTAGTCTTGGCGTTGTTCTCCAGCCCGATTTGGCACAGGTGGCTAATCTGACAGGCTGTAGCCCGCCAGCTCCAAACTCTCATCGACACAAAATCCCAAGCCGCTTCGCAGCGGCTTTTTTCATGCCCGAACTATCCCGATCAACATCCTTCACGGAGGCGCTGACCCCATGGCCATCACCCCACTCGATATCGCCAACATGGCGCTTGCCGTGCTCGACGAGGCGCCGATCGACAGTCTCGACCAGGACGTCAAGGCTGCACGCCTCATCAACCTGCATTTCGACCTGACACGGGAGGCGGAGCTGACCAAATATGCCTGGGTGTTCGCGATCCTGCGCGCCACGGTCGCGGGCTCGGACACCGGCGGCGACGCGTCCAGCTTGAACTTCGCCTACGAGTTGCCGGCCGACTGCCTGCGGCCGCTGCCGCCGACCCGCAATGGCGAACCGGATGGCGTGCCAATCTCGTGGCGGCAGGAGGCTGACCTCATCTACAGCGACCAGCCCGGGCCGCTGGCGATCCGCTATGTCGCCAACCTCACCGATCCGAACGACTGGGACGCGCTGTTCACCGAAGTGCTGGTGGCGGCACTTGCCATCAAGGTGGCGCATCCGCTGACCCACAAGTCGGGCATGATCGACATTGCCCGCTCGGCCTACGACCGGGCGCTTGACGCCGCGCTCAACGCCAGCGCCATCCAGCGCGGCGGCCGCTCCTACACCGCGTCCTGGGCGTACCAGCGCGGCGACAACCGGGTCGCGCCCGGCGACAGCAGGATCTTGCGCTGATGACGACGCTCTATCCGGTCCAGGACGTCTTCACCCGCGGCGAGATCTCGCCGCGCCTGCATGCGCGCGCGTCGCTCGATTTCTATCGGGCGGCACTGGCCAAATGCGAGAACTTCGTCACGCTGCCGCATGGCGGCATCCGCAAGCGTGGCGGCACCTACTTTGCCGGCGAGGTGAAGATTTCGACGAAGAAGACGCGGCTGATCCCCTTTATCTTTTCGGCCAACCAGGCCTACGCGCTTGAATTCGGCGACCTCTACATCCGCGTGTACGCCTATGGCGCCCGCGTCGGCACGGTCGAGGTGGTGACGCCGTATCTCGAGGCCGACCTGTTCAACCTCCAGTTCGTGCAATCCGCGGACCAGATGTGGATCACCCATGAGACCTATCCGACCAAGGTGCTGACGCGCACCGCGCAGACCGCATGGGCCCTGAGCGACTACCAGTTCCTCGACGGTCCCTATGACCCGATCAATGCCACGGCGACGGCGCTGGTCCCGTCCGACTACGGTTCGCTGACGCCGCCGATGACATCCAACGTCGCGCCAAGCGGCACGGTGTCGGGCTTTGGCGGGTCCGTGGACGCGTGGAAAGTGTTCGACAAGGACAGCGTCAGCCACGTTGGCACTGTCGGTGATACCGGTTCCGTCACCTACCGCACGGCCGGCGGCGCGCAGGTCATCGTCGAAAACTACACGCTGACCGCACGCTCGGGCGGCACCCAGGACAGGACGCCGACGAATTGGGTGCTCGAAGGGTCGAACAACGGCACGACTTGGGTGGCGCTCGACACCCGGACCAGCGAGATCGCCTGGAACGCCGGCGAAACCCGCTTCTACGAGTTCGTCAACAAGACCGGATTTGAATACCATCGCTTCACCTGGAAGGCGATCGACGGCGCCACCGATGTCGACTTCGCCGAACTGACCTTCAATCGCGCCGCCGCCAGCCAGACGCCGTTCAACCTGACGGCCTCCTCCACCGTCGGCGTCAATGGCGGCACCGGGTTCCAGGCCAGCGATGTCGGCCGCGCTGTCCGCCTGTTCGGCTCGGACGGGCGCTGGCGTTGGGCCAAGATCATCGCCCGCACCAGCACCACCGTGGTCACCATCCAGCTTTATGGCTTCGCTCTGCCTGACCTCGGCCCGATCACCCGCTGGCGGCTCGGTACCTTCGTTCCCGGCAAGTATGTCCAGTCGGGCTCGCTCTATGAGGAACGCCTGGCGTTCAGCCGGAAATTCTCGGTCTATGCCTCGGCCACCGGCGATTTCGACAATTTCGCGCTGGGCGAGAAGGACGACGACGCGCTGGAGTTCGTGCAGGCCGGCGGCGGCCAGGCCAACGACATCGTCTGGATCGCCGAATCCGACGGCGCGCTGCTGATCGGCACGTCGGGCGGCGTGCGGGCCCTGTCGGGCTCGGGCATCGACGAGGCGCTGACGCCGACCTCGTTCAAGAACCGGCGTTCGCGCACCTTCGGCTGCGCCCGCATCCGTCCGGTCGATGCGGGCCAGTCGTTCCTCTATGTCACACGCTCGCGCAAATCGATCGCCGAGCTGACGCAGACCGCGCAGAGCCGTTTCACCTCCGATGATGTCGGCCAGATTTCCGAGCATATCCCGAAGCTTGGCGTGGTAGAACTGGCCTTCCAGACCGACCCTGATCCCCTGCTGTGGTTCCCGCTCGGCAATGGCGAGCTTGGCGGTTATACCCATCAGCCATCGCAGGAAGTCCGAGGCATGCACCGGCATCGCCTGGGCGGCGACTTCGGCGGATTGGGACGGGCGGTTGTCGAAAGTGCCGTGGTGACGCCGGGCCAGAACGGCAACGACGATCTCTGGCTGGTCGTCAAGCGCACCATTGGCGGCGCCACCAGGCGCTTCATCGAGATCAAGACCGCGCCCTTCGAATATGGCGCGATCGGCGACGCCTTCGAGGTCGATTGCGGCCTGACCTATTCCGGCGCGGCGGTGACCACGGTGGGCGGCGCGCTACATCTCGCCGGCCAGTCCGTCGATGTACTGGCCGGCGCAAAGGTCTATCGCGGCCTGACGGTCAGCAGCGGTGGCACCGTGACCTTGCCGGCGGGGTCGGCTGCATCGGCCAAATGGCAGCTCGGCCTGCCTTATGCGGCGGGCGCCGACACGCTGGAGCTCGATGTCGGCGGCCGCGACGGCTCCATCATCGGCCGCCGCAAGAAGGTGGCGAAAGCGATCCTGTCGCTGCTCGAGACCGACACCACCGGGCTCGAAGTGCAATCGCTCATGCGCGGCCGCTGGGAGCCGGTGCGCATGCCCTCGATCGTCGCGCCGGATGGCGGGGCAACGCTGTTCACCGGCAATGTCGAGGTGCCGATCGACGACAGCTGGGAAGGGCAGGGAAGGGTGAGGATCCGCCACGTCAACCCGACGCCCTGCACCATCCGCGCCTTCACGCCGGTGTTCGACGCGGAGCCTTAGCGGCGAGGCGCAAGCCGAAGGTTGCATTCCCGCTCACCCCCCTCTGGCCTGCCGGCCATCTCCCCCGCAAGGGGGGAGATCAGACGGCACCCCTGCCTTCGCCAATCGCCAACGTTGTAGGCGCAGCGGCAACGTCTGAACTGCCAATCTCCCTCCTTGCGGGGGAGATGGCCGGCAGGCCAGACGGGGGTGCTGTCCCGTCGGCGTTGATCCTTTCCGCTTCGCGGATCGCCCCCTCACTCCCCCAAAAGGACCCCCAACCAATGACATCCCCCCATGCCGAGCAACTCGGCAGGGCGCGGACGGCTGCCGAATTCGCTGCCGTCATCGCCTTGCTTGACACCGACCTCAACGACGCGCGTCGCCGCAGAGCCGAGCTGGCGCAAGCCGAGGACCGCGCGGTGTTCGGCGATGGCGACCTTGCCGCCGCGCGTGCCGCGATCGACGGCTGCAACGCGGCAATCGCGCTTTTGGAAAAGACCATCGACGCCGCCGGCAAGCGCGGCGCGGAGGTCGCGCAGAGCGAAGCCCGCGCCGAAATCGCAGCGCTCGGCGACGAGATCAAGGCGAGGGCGGCCCTGCTCGGCGAGCGCTGGTGCTGCGTCCACCGGCTGGTCGAAGAGCTGCGCCAGCAATTGTTCGAGGCCGATGCGCTGGCCCGCGCCATCGCCACCGCCAACGGGCTGTTCGACGCCGCCGGCGTCGCCGATTTGAAGGTGAACCTGACCACCACCCGCCGCACTGCGATGGCCGGGCCGCGTGCCGCTGTGCCCGCCCGGCTCAGCCGGCCGGCGCTGCAGGCCGACAGGCTCCTGCTGACCTTCCTCAGCCCCGGCGGCGCGCTCGACCCGCGCCCGGCGCTCGGCGCGCCGGTCAAGCGTCCCGAAGTCAGGCCCCCCGACGTCAGGCGTCCCGGTGGCGTCAAAAGCCAATTCCTTCCCGCAACCAAACCCTTGGGCGAACGAGGCTGAACCATGTGCACACTCGCTCTTCTCGGCACCGCTCTTTCGGTCGGCGGCGCGCTGGCCGAGGGCCGGCAGTCGAAGCAGATGGCCGACGCCCAAGCCAGGGCCTACGAGCAGCAGGCGCGGGCCGACGCGCAAAGCGCCGCCTTCGAACAGGGCCAGGAGCGCCACAAGCAGGATCTCCTGCAGGCGCAGGCGCGGGCCCTGGCCGGCGCTTCCGGCGTCGGCACGGCCGGCTCGCCGGCCGAGGTGCTGGCGGCCAACGCCGGGCAGGGCCAGCTCGACCTCAAGGCGATCCAGTACAGCTCGCTGCTGCGCCAGAACAATCTCGGTACGCAGGCGGCCATTTCGCGCTTTTCCGGCAAGCAGGCGGTGGCGGCGTCGATCTTCAACGCGGGCCGCAGCCTCGGATCGAGCCTCTCCGGCCTCTACGACCCGACCAGGGCGGTGACCTTCGGCAAGGGCGCCTTCCCGCCGCCACCGGGCGGCTTTTCCACCGGGGGTCTCTACTGATGGCGACCATTCCTCTCCAAATAGCCCAGCGCCGGCTCGAGACCGGCAATGCGGTGCAATACCCAAACGGCTCGCAGGTCGGCCGGGCGATGCAGGGTTTTGGCGACGAGCTTTCCGCCGTCGCCGAGCGCTACCGGCAGATGAAGGAGCGGCAGGACGCGTTCGACGCCGAGATCGCGCGCCGCCGCTTCAACGGCCGCATCGCGCAGGCGGAAGACGAGGTGACGGCCAATGCGCCGGCCGATGGCGCAGGCCTGCATGACGCCATGTACGGCCAGGTCGATCCGCGCACCGGCCGCGTGGTCAAACCAGGCCTGTTCGACACGCTGTTCGACGATGCCTTGCCGACCATGCCCGAAAGCCAGCGCGCCGCTTTCGCCAGCCAGAAGGAGGCGATGCGCGCGCCCGGCTCGCTGCGCATGGCCGCAAGGCAGCAAGGGCGGCGTGATGATTATGAGCTGGCCGAGTTGACCGAGGTCGACAACATCTCGACCAGCGCGATCGCAAAGAGCAATCCGAACGACATCGGAAGTTTCGAAGCGATCCGGCAGAGCGGCTTCGACCTGATCGCCAAGATCGGCAACCCGCTCATCAGGCAGGCGGCGGAGGCCACCTGGCGCGGCAACACGGCCAAGGCGTTGGTCCATGCGATGATCGCGCAGGATCCGAAGCGCGCTGCCGAGATGCTAGGCACGGCGCAGGCTGGAGGCCGGACCAAGGACGACAGCGCCGAGGCCGTTGGTGCAACCAGCTCGACACCGCCGGATGGCCAGACAGCCGCCGTATCGCTCGACGCCATTACCTATTTGGCGCCAGGCGATGTTGCCGCGCTACTCGATCAGGCCAACACGGCGACCGCCGCGCAGTTGGTCGATGCCCGCGCCAAGGTGCAACTCGCAGAGCAGAATGCGCCGGCGGTCATCGCCAGCACGGGTCAATATCCCGAGGAGAAACCAACCGCACAGGATTTCGTCAACATCTACGGCGCAGGCGAGGGCGCGGCCCGTTTCCAAATCTTCAATCTAACGACCGGCCTCGCCGAAGCATTCTTCAAAATGCGCCGTGCGCCAAACCAGGCGATCCATGCCGAGCTTCGGGATTTTGAGCCAGGTCCTGATGGCTCGCCGGAACAGCGCGAGCAATACGAGATTAAGGCTGGCGCGGCGCAATTGGTGCTGGGCGCCAGGCGCGACGACCCTGTCGACTACGTCAGCCAGATGTTCCCGGGGCCGGCCCCCGACTGGAGCAAGGTCTCGACGCCTGAGGATTTCCAGGCTGCCGTGACTTGGGCCCTCGCTGCGCAGCAAGAGTTGGGTTTCGACAGAAAACTTCCCCTGCCCCGGGCAGTTTCGAGCCAACGAGCCACGCAATACATCGACCCAAGCGTTCCGTTCGAGAAGCGTTTTGCGGAGTTGAGTGCGATTGTCCTGGCGGTTCGCGACCCGGGCGCGCGCAAGGCGGTGGCTGAACAGATTTCCTTGGCGGCGCAAGCCCAATGGCGAGCCAGGGCGGCCCAGGATTCGAACATCACGCCAGAGTTGTTGGAAGCCCAGCTTGCCGAGCTGAAGAACGGACTGGCCTGGATCGGCGAACATCCGGCCCGAGCCCAGTACAGCACCATGCCGCTGTTGCAGCAGTTCGGCTTGGCATTCGGGGATGTCGGTCGCCTCACCGCTAAGGGCGGGACCGCCGGCGGTGCGGACGCGATCTCCGCCGGGCTCGATTCCGCTTTGTCGGGTGGGAGCTACGAGGACCTTCTCAAAAAGGAGCAGACCCGGACCGAGGATGCCGAGGACCGGGCCGGCTCAGCCCGTTGGGCGGCAGAGGCCCTCGGCGCCGGCTTGACCGGATATGGCCTGGCGAAGGGCGTAACCGCTTTGCTGGGCTGGGCAGGGATTGGCGAACCGCCGCTGGGGGCGCGGCGGGTGGCGCTTACGGCGGCGCATCCGCCTACAACACTGGCGGGAGTATCCCCCGGGGGATTGCCAATGGCGCGCTTTGGGGTGCCAGCGGCAATGTCCTTGCCGAAGGGCTTAGTGCAATTGGCAGCCAGGTGTTGGCAAGGCTCGCCGAGCGCTCCAGCATTGCTAAACCCGATATCGCTCCGGATAATGGGCCGGGCTCTATCTCGACAACTAGTACAGAAGAGATTCCGGTTTCGACTGGCAAGGCAGACGAAATAAGGAGGCCGTATGCACATTTGGAGGATCCTCCCAACGTTGCTCCAGGCAACAAACCAACAAAGAAGCAGAGAATAGCCATATTTAAGGAAAACATGAAAATCAACGGTGGTTATCTAAGATCAGATAAGAGCGGAATAGAGGTAACTGCACCAAATCAAAGTAGGAGAGGTGTCACTCCTCCCAAAAATGAAGCGCATATTGATCACATAGATCCAGTTAATCCTGCCGACAAGACGAAATCACCTGGATCAAATAGCTACAAAAATCTCCAGATTCTCGCCAGGTTTGAGAATTTGGACAAATCAAACAAATAGGTAATGAGATGGGCAGCTGGAAGTTCAAAGACAAAAAAAATTTGGCCGTCATATCTACTCGGAAAGTATTCAGTAGTGCAGGTTGGATTGCGTATGTATCACATGATGACGATGACGAGTCGTGGCAATTCTATGGAAGTGAGGCTGAGATTGATCAAGATGACCTAATTTTGGTGGCCTTGGTCGAGGTGGTAGAGCTTGATCAAACTGTTGCGCAGTTGGCGGATTTGCCGTTGGGCTGGCATGCTTGGCGCGATACAAAAACCTCGCCGTGGAAGCGTGCCAAGATGCCTGATGAGCCGAAAGAATCGGAGCTGAGTTAGTTTCGTCTTATGGACGTTTCCCATGAGGTACCGCTGGCCGATGGTGGGGGGAGATCACGTATTGAATGTGAAGCCTCGTTTCCGGGACGACCATATTAGGCATCATCAAGATGCTGCAGATTTTGCGCGCTGGGCTGAGAGGCGATGGCGCAAGAAGAACTTGATTGGTGGAGACGGAGTATGAATGCAATCGCCCCAGATCTCAGCAAGGTCAGTCGTTTGCCGCTTGCGGCGGAAGATCCGGACTCGGACGATAATTTTGACGCTGCCCTTGGCGAGGCCCGTGAATACATTAAATTTTTTGAGTGGGGGAAGAATATCAAGACGGAGTATTTTGGATATGGTGCCGAGGGCATAGTATACATTTTTCTCTTCGAGATTTTGCCTGGAAGGTCAGATGTACCCGCATGGATATGGGTGATCGTGGGTGATGTGCCTCCAGCTTACATGCCAGGCGACGACGTCAGAACTCCGTATGAGGCGCTGGATGGATACATTGGCGCCATGGAAGAATGGGTTGAAGCCGCTCGGAAGCGGAAGTCCGTTGCGAAGCTGATTCCTGTCAATGTTCCGGCGAATCCCGCCAACGCGGAAATGTTGGGTAGGCGTCTCAAATTCCTGGACGAAAAGGTTCTGCCGCTGCTTCAAGAGTGATCTGTGGTGGCTCGTCGGCAGGTGCGTCAGGGTCCGGCCTCGCGCAAGCGACAGAGACAGTTGTGCGAACATCGCGGGATGGGCTGAGCCGGCAAATTGCGCGGAATTGCGCTGACAGTGCACCACTTTTTCGCCGCCATCCTCCCCTCTACGTTCAACCTACCCGCAGTGGCAGCCAGACGAACATGGAAGTGCACCGTCACCGTAGTCGCACCGCTCGCGCCTGCAGAAGGGCACTGCGTTGCGCACCGTCCTTGGCTTTTGCGCTTCAGGTAGGTCTAATTCCGTAGCGGGTCGTGGCTTTCGGCGCCGGTGCTTGCCGCCGTGTGCCGCCGGGTGTCTTGCCAAAGCTGATTGCGGGTCCGCCACCGCGTTGCAAGCTACCTCTTTTGGATGAGATGGGACCAGACCATATTCGTTGGCGCAAATACGGTGACTGTGCACGTTTTCTTTTCGCCGCCTGACTCGTTTTCCGAATTTCGCGGGCTTTCCAGTTTGCCCGGCAATCCGATCCAGGCATGCCTCGCCGCCTACCGGCCGGCCGACAGCCCTGCGCAGGGCGCAGTGTCCACGTAATTCCTCGCGTCCGGTTCAAGGGCTCTGGGACCGCTGTGGCAAGCCAATCCCGGCGTTCCATCAAAGTTTAACGATCGGGAAAGGGCCGTGGAAAGCACGTGCGGTAACAGTTGATTCAACCATCGCTGGTATATTAGGGAGTGTAAGTAGCGGCTCCGACAGTGCGGGGGGCGCTGTGTGCCGGAGCCGCCGGCGCAGTCCGGTTGGGGTTGACCGCGCCGTCCTATTCTGGGACAGCGCGGTCAACGATTCGTTAAAATTTTCCGGAACTAATAAAGCGCATGCTAATTGCGTCTGCGGCCGACGATTCTCATTTCGGCGCCTGCCTCGCCTTCCCGCCTGCACACAATGACGGCCGAACGGACTTGAGTGCACTGTCACGGTAATTCCGGGCCAGGCTGTTTCAAAGCAGGGCCAGGCCGCATTTAAACCGCCACACAATCCGCAACTTTCACAGCCTCGCTTTCGCGAGGCTTTTTTCATGGAGCAAGCCTTATGGCCCGACCTGCAACTGCCGCCGTTCGCCTGTTGACCGGCGAACGAGAACCCGTGCGCCTGGCAACCACGGGCAACATCATCTTGTCGGGTCTGAAGACCATCGACGGCGTGCTGACCGAGGTCGGCGACCGGGTGCTGGTGAAGAACCAATCGGACCAATCAACCAATGGCATTTACACGGCCAGCGAAGGCGTATGGTACCGCGCAACTGACGCGCGCACGTCGCGGACTATGCAGAAGGGGACCTCTGTCCGGGTCCAGCAAGGTTCGCAGGCCGATTTCGTCTATTCATTCCTGGCGTTCGAGCCGGTGATAGGAACCAGCGCCATCACCTTTTCGCTGTGGTCGCTCGGGCATATTGGAACGGAGCGCTATTCGACGGAATTCGGCTTTATCGATGATGGCGTAACGGACAATGACGCCGCATGGGCATTGGCGAAGGTAACGCTGGGTAGCGTCGACACTCTGGTCATGCTCACCAAAGCTACGGGCGTTTTCTACTTCGCCACGACGAGCGATTTCACCGGCTTGCTGATCGATGCATCCTGCAATCCCACCTTCACCGGACCTGGCGTTTACAACGACCGAACGCAAACGCAGAAAGCCAACGGCGACCCCGCCGTAACGGTGGTCGGGACCGGGGCACTTACGTTCCTCAGCGCCACCCTTCACAGCACCTTTAGGTTTCATGGCGAGCCGGTCGACAAGTTCGACTGGCTTACGGATGGCAACGTGGCCCACGAGGAACCGACCGTCATTGACATGACCACAGCCGCGATGAACCGCTTTTCGTGGCCAAATGGGAACACGTTGATCGCCTCGTCGACAGGCGTCTCGAAAGCGGCAAACCTGATTAATATTGACTGGTCGGCCGCCCCTACAAACACGCTGATCTTTGCCGGCTTCATTCCAGAGGTTGGGTGTCAATATTCGTGGGCCAGCGGCTACAACGCGACCGACGTTGGCTATGTCGTTCTGTACTACAACGGTGGCTATCACGCGATCTATGCTGCTGTCGGCGGCGCGATGACGCATAAGAAATTGACGGCTGCCAGCACGTTCACCGAAGCCACGGTCCAGCACTTCGGTGACGGCGGCCCGACCGACGTTGAACCTGCTTACCAGCTTACAAAGGCGTCGATCACGGTCGATATGATCACGCCCACTCGCTACCAGATTGGTCTAAACGGCGTCATCATCGCCGATGGTGAGTTGGCGTCGCCAGCCTTGCTCATCGGACCCGGTGCCCTTCGTCCTGCATCCGGTTCGGAAGTCGCCAATTTTCAGAACGTCGTCAAGACGCGGAGCCCGACACGGCTTGCACCGCGCCCGATCCGCGCGCTGTTCATCGGCGATAGCAAGATGGATGACATTATGATCGGCTGGCCGCGTGATGTCGCGCGGATCATGCAGGGCTCGATGGGTACCCAATGGGAATTTTCCAAGAACCTGGCTGTTGCTGGGGAGATATTGGCGCAACAACTCGTGCGCATAAATGCGGAACCTATATCGGGTTACACGGATGTTTTTATAGGGCTAGGAACAAACGACGCGCAGATCTCAACTGCTGTTTCATCGTTTGCGTCGGATTTCGCTTTGCTCCTTGACCGGGCTCTTGCAGCCGGTGCGAGGGCAATCGTCCTGCTGACGCCGCAGTTCTACGCAAGGGCGGCGGCGCAGACCTATGGCGGTATCGGCCAGAACTCTGGCAGCGGCAGCAACGTGCCTATTTATCGCGAGACCATCCGCCGCGTCGTTGCTACCTATCGAGACGCCGGCAAGCCCGTGGCCTTTGTGGACGCCGGCAAGATTTGCGGGCCGACTATTGCCCGATATCTTAACTGGAGCGGCGATCAGAACCGAGTTGACACCAACGTCTTTGACAACATCCACGAGACCCGTAGCGCCCGCACCAAGATCGCGCATGCTTGCGCAAGGGCGAGCTTCGGGTTGTCGACGCCTAAGCGCACCAGCGTCGTCAAGGGCGTCTTGGCGCTCACCTCGGCGGGCGGCACTGTGGCGGCAAATACAACATCGTACATTGGGGCGCATGCCTCCGTAACGTCGGCTCTCAACCCGGCGATTACCGTGCCGTTCGCAGGGGTCGTGAAAAACCTGCGAGCGCTTGCCAACCTCGTTCCGGGCGCGTCGCAGACATACACCTACACGCTATTCATCAACGGGGTGGGAACTCTTCTGACCTGCACCACTACGGCGGCAGTGCTTGTGTCCGCCGATACGGTCAACATAGTGGCGGTGTCGGCTGGTGACAGCTTGTCGGTGCGGGTGGTGAACTCTACGACGGGTGCGGTTGCTACCCATCAATGCTCTGTCGAGCTCGACGCCTCCTAGGCCACGGATGTTGCGGCGCCAGCTCTCCGCTGGTATCCATCCGCGATGCTCTATAAAAACATCCAGGGTCTTCGGGCCGTCGCGGCTCTAATGGTGGTGTGGGTTCATTTCTACGGCCATTGGATGGAACCAATACCGAGCGCTGTCGGGCCGGGTGGCGTAGATCTGTTCTTTGTGATTTCGGGCTTCGTGGTCTTTTTGGCCGCCGACAGGCTGGGCAAGAAAGCGGAGATCGGCGGACGGTGGCGCTCTTGCCGAGAGTTTGCCGTGAAGCGCGTGTTTCGCATCTACCCAGTCTATTGGGTCGCTTTCGGCGTTGCCTCGCTCCTGATGACAACGGTTGATCTTGGCTCACGCGCGCTGCCTCAGAAACCATGGTGGGAATTGGCGCTGCTCATCAATTCGCCGAACAACCGAATCCTGGCGGCTTGGACACTGCAATATGAGATGATTTTCTACAGTATGTGCGCGCTGGCGATCTTGGTGTTTCCGCGCCGCATTCTGGTTGTTTTGGCGCTTTGGTTTGCCGTTGTTTTTTACGTGTGGGTCGCCAATATTCAAGGGTTTCCAACATATCTGATACCGATCGTCTTGGAGTTCTCCTTTGGCATCGTTGTGGCTTTGATGGCTGAGCGGAAAATCTCCGGCTATGCGGTGTCCACTCTGCTTGTAGGGGTGGCCGGCTTTGCTGTTGGTGCAACTGTTCTGAGACATAGTGGCGGATGGGGTCTGCCGCCTATGTGGCGCGTCTCGTGCATCGGTCTACCCAGCGCCTTCATTGTTTACGGCTGCGTTGCTTTGGAAATCAGGCAAGCTTGGACGTTCTCGAAGCCTTGGGTCCGTTTGGGTGACGCATCCTATTCGCTCTATTTATGGCACCAACTGCTATACGCGGTGATGGTTGCCTTGTTCGTAAGTCCAGGCTTTGCGGGGATGCATGACCAAAGGCTGTTGTGGGTTTTCTCAGTTCCAGTAGCCCTCGGGGTTGGCTTCGTCAGCTTCTATCTGATCGAGCGCCCCATCAACAAATCCGGCTGGTTGGCTCGGCTGGCAGGCGTGGAGCCAAAAAAGCCGAGCGCTGCACCGTTAACTGTCGCGGCGGCCAGGACTGAGGCAATCCAGCAAGCTGTTTGAAGTTTTTCGTCAGAAACCGGGCGGTGGTGCCATGCTGGAATTGCCCGGCAACCGCCGATAGAGGATGGCTTTGGAGACTTCGGGGCTATGCACTATCGGAACGTCCAGGGCCTGCGCCGTCGCGTCATTGATGGTCCTGGTCAGTCATGTGCTTCACCCCTTTCGTGCCGATGCGGGGGCACTGGACAACGCCTTACATCTACAATTTCGGGCCTGGCGGCGTCGACATCTTCTTCGTTATTTCGGGCTTCATCATCTACACCGTTGGAGAAAGGGCCGGCAGCCAGTCCATGGACAGGGGCCGGTTTGCGTGTCGAGCGGTGGCTGCTGGACAGGGTCTGCAATGCCTTGATCGGATGCGCGTCAGAGCTTCGACAATCCAGCCGGCCGAGTGACTGGACCACTCGCCGAGCGTTTCGGGTTCAGAGTGGTATTTCCCCAACCCGAGCTGTTCCATCCAGTGTGATGTTCGCCAACGTTCGCCGCTATGTGAGCGCCGGCGCCCCCGAGGCTTCCTCCGGTGCTGGCTGGCCCGATCTAACACCGCCATTGGCAACCGGTTGCTGAGGCGCCGGTGGCTTGGGCGCCAGGCGCGATATCCGTCTACGCAGCGGCGTCTCGACGTAGCGGAATGAACAGTAGCTGGCGATCGTCACAACGATCAATGTCAGCCCGAACCAGATGGGTTTCGGCAAAAGCGAAATTGGCGTCCACATCTTGAGCGCGACATGGATGGGCAGGTGGAGCAGATAGAGGGAATAGGAGATGTCGCCATACCACTTCAGCACGCCCCGCCCCAACAGGCGCTGGGCAAGCGGGGAGGCTGTCGAAACCAGGACGAGAGAAGGCAGATAGACAAGGTACAGCGTGCCGCCGAAAAGGGATCTTGGCAATTCCAGGACATCGATCATTCCAGGCCAGGACAAGACGTAGAGGACCAGCAGCGCAACGAACGGGACATCGTACGACTTGTCCGGCTCAAGCTCGATACGCCCGGCGACGACGCCGGCGAGAAACAAAGGGGCGGCCTGCATGAGAACGGGCGTGCCGATAGCGGCTCCCTGGAGAATGGCCGCCGCCGCGAGCAGCAAGAAGTTGGCAGCATTGCCCAGACGCTGGCAAATCCACCAGATCAGCGGAAAAACCAGATAGAACTGGATCTCTCTCGGGATCGTCCAGAACACGGATTGGCCGGCCCAGAAAACGTAATGGTGCCACCATCCATCCCATTTCAACCCGTAAAAAGGCTGGTCGCGACCTGTCAGCAAAAGCCAGGCATAGGCTGCCGTCACGCAGATCAAGAACAGTGGAAGGACGCGCGCCGCGCGCTTGACCCAGAAGTCGATCACCGCCGAGCCTGAAATCGGGGCAGTCGAATACTTCCTGCCCATCAGAAACCCGGACAGCACGAAAAACAGTTCAACGCCGATGAGGCCGCACCAGGCAAAGGTGAGGGGATGCCAGGGTGTATCGGTCGCGAAATGCTGAAGGAAGACTGACAGCGCGGCGATGCCGCGCAGCCCATCGAGCGCGAATATTCGCGCATTGTTGTTCAGCAAGTTAGATCCCTCGTCCTGCGCCAACTATAGCCAAATTCCAAAACTCAGCAACCTGCCCGGAGAGGGCGGAAAGGAACTGCCATGGACCGCAACTTTGCGCGGGCGCTTGCGCTCGTCTTGAAATCGGAAGGTGGGTGGTCGGACAATCCGGCCGACCCCGGCGGCGCCACCATGAAGGGTGTCACGCTCGCCAACTTCCGCCGTTATGTGAAGGCGAATGCCACCAAGGCCGACCTGCGCAAGATCAGCGACCAGCAGGTCGCTACCGTCTTCCGCCGCTACTACTGGGATGCGGTGCTCGGCGCCGAATTGCCCGACGGGGTCGACCATGCCGTGTTCGATTTCGCCGTGAACAGCGGGCCGGGCAGGGCGGCGAAAACCCTGCAGGCGGCCCTGGGCGTCGCCCAGGATGGCCGGATCGGGCCGGCCACCCTTGCCGCGGCCAGGGCAAGGCCGGCCGGCGTCACCATCGACGCGCTATGCGATGCGCGGCTGGCGTTTCTCAAACGGCTGCCGACATGGGCAACATTCGGGCGCGGCTGGTCCGATCGCGTCACGTCGGTGCGGGCTCAGGCCTTGCTGATGTCGGCGACACCTGTGACCGCGCCTGCGCCTGTGCCGGCCGCGCCGTCGCCCGGCGCCGAAAAGGCCTTTGGCGGGGCGCCGGCGGCCCAGCCCGTGCCGCCGGCCGTCAAGACTGCTGCCGCCGCCGGCATCCTTGTCCTCATCGCCGGAGCGCTCGCGGCCTTCCGGCAGCACGTCACCGATATTTTCGGGAGCCTCTTTTGATGAAATTCCTCAACACCAACGCGCTGCACAATCTGCTCAACACGCTGATCGCGATCATCTGCGGTGGCGCCCTGGTCGGCTTCGACTGGACGATGTTCGGCGTCACCGATCGCACCGCGCTTCAGATCAGCGGCGCTATCGCCCTTGCCAAGATCATCATCAACGCGGTGCGTGACGGTCCGCTCGGCATGGTCGCGCCGCCGCCGCCGGTCGAGGAGAAATGAGATGGGAGCGCTCGCCATGCTTGGCCAGTTGTGGCCGTATCTGCTTGCAATGGGTGCCGCGCTCGCCGGTCTCTGGACGGCCTACGCCAAGGGCAAGGCCAGCCAGAAGGCCAGGCAAGATGCCGCCGACGCCGCGGCGCGCAGCCGAGCCCAGAAGATCGACGACGCCGTTGCCGGCCGGACGCCGGCCGACAACAGGGGGAGGCTAGCGAAGTGGTCAAGATCATAGTGCTCTCGCTCCTGCTGGCCGGCTGCGCAAGTGCTGGCGGGTCGTTCTGCGCGGTCGAGCATCCCATACGGCCGGCAAAGGCAGAGGTGGCGACCCTTTCCGGCGCGTCGGTGGCGGCGATCCTGGCTCACAATGAAAAGGGCCAGGCGCTTTGTGGATGGAGGCCGTGATGCACGATCTGTTCGACCTGCTCGGCATCAAGGGACCGGTCGTCGCCGCCGGCCTTGCCGGTGGCGTCCTGCGGGCGCTGTCGCGGCATCGCTACAAGCTGCGCGAAATGGTCGCCTCACCGATCTGCGGCGCGCTTGCCGCGGCCTATTTGACGCTGCCGGTGGTGTCCTATGTCAGGATCGCCGGCCTGCCGATGCCCGACCCCGCCGACGACACCACCACGCTTGCCGCGGCTTTCCTGATCGGCGTCTGCGCCATGTGGATCTCGGACATCCTGTTCGAGTTTGTCGTTCGCAGGTTCAAGCCGGGGGTGCAGGAGTGAACCGCAAACGGCAACCAACCCCTCCGCCGCTCGTTTACCCTACGCTGGTTGATCCCAGCACTCCATAAGCCTGCCCGCTGCCGCAAGGTGGCGGGCCTTTTTGCGTTTCGGCCCGATCAGGCAAGGATGTTGACGGCGCGTGCCGCGACCAGCGCGATGGTCAGCAGCGAGATCATGGCCTCGGCCATCATCAGCAGCTTGGCGCGTTGGCTGAGTGGCAGCGTATCGGTCGGAGAGAAGGCTGTCGCATTGGTGAAGGCGAGGAAGAAATAGTCGACGAAGCCGGGCAGCCAATCGCGGAGATCACGGTCGTTCAGCGTCATCTGCGCAAACAGGAAATCAGCCTGCGCGAGCTTGACGAGGCCGCAGGTCGGCGGCCCGCCCCGGTCGGTGCTCCAGAACCACAGGGCAAAGACGATGACGTTGGTCACCCAGATGTTGAGCGCGTCGATCAACAGCGTCGTGCCGCTGTTGCCGGCGTGCCCCTCCAGCAAGGCTCGCACCAGCAGGACCAGCGAGCCGCAATTCATGACGCTGATGATGGCGGTCATGGTCAGGGCCGTTCTGCGGATCATGATGCGAAACTGGCCGATCGCATGCCATTCGTGATCCTCGACCGCCTTTCTTGTGGCGACCTGTGTCCAGGCCGTCGCCACCGACAAGGGCAGCAGCAGGGCGGCTTCCAGCGCCGGCGCCAGCCAGCGCGGCCCGAAGGAGAGGTTGTTGATGACCAGAAGCTGCAGGCAGATGATGACGAGGACGGCCGCACGCGCCATCCAGAAGTCGAGCGCACGGTAGTGGATGACGGCATGGTGGTGGCGCATCGGGACCCGGATTTTTTCAGACAGGGTCAGACGTGCAACGCTGTCCTGCCTGGAGAGAGGACGCCGATGCTCCTGCCCGATCTTGGTGCTGCAATGGCACACAGCTATACTTTTTCGTAAGCTTCGATTTTTGGGGCTGTTCGTCAAACCGGACTATGTGATTTAAGCGCCGCATGGTGGGGATAGATGGATCCATGGATCACTTGGTGCCGGCGGGATTGCCCGCCGCCGGCGTCGATTCCCCATCGGTTTTGTCCAGTCTGATCCGTCATCCATGGCACCTGCTGGCGCTTTTGTGCCTGATGCAGATCCTGTGCTGGACGGTGGCACCGGCGCTTATCAACGTCTCACCGCCCAACGATGTCGTCGAAGGCTTTATGTGGGGACGCGAATGGGTGCTGTTGACCTACAAGCATCCGCAACTTCCGGCATGGCTGCTCGAGACCAGCCATCTCCTGACAGGATCGTTCCGCTGGCCGCAATATCTCGTGGCGCAGTTGACGATCTCGGCGACGTTCGTCCTGGTCTATCTGCTGGCCCGCGACATGCTCGGGCAGAGGCGTGCGCTGGCCGCCGTGCTGTTGATGCCGTCGCTCTATTTCTTCGGCTGGCCGACCCCGCAGTTCAATCATGACTACGCGCAGATGCCCTTCTGGGCCGCTATCTGCTGGCTGTTGTGGCGTGCGGGCCGCGGCGGTGGGCCGATCTGGTGGCTGGCGCTCGGACTGGTGTCGGGCGTCGGGCTCTACGCCAAGTTCTCGACCGGCCTGCTGTTGCTGTTTGGCGCGATCTGGCTGTTGTCCGACGCGCGGGCACGCAGCCGGCTCGCCACGCCTTGGCCATGGCTTGGGCTTGCGGTTTTCGTCGCTGTCGCGGCGCCGCTGGCCATCGAGCTCTACCGCGTCGATTTCCTGCCGCTGACCTACGCCGCCTGGCGCGATCAGTGGGTGATGGCGCATCGCTCCCGCTTTTATTATATCGGCGTCCAGGCGGCCGGACTCTGCGGCTTTTTTCTGGTGCTGGCGATATCCGGGCTGCTTCGGCGCTCGCCCCCGCCGCAAGAGCCGGTCGGGCGCGGTACGCTCGTCTATCTCTTGTGGATGGGACTTGGCCCGGCGATCCTCATCATGGTGGCGTCCCTGTTCACCGGCACAGGCGAGGCCTGGGGCGCGCCGATGTACAATCTTGCAGGCGTCGTGGCGCTCGCCTTCCTGGGCCACCGTCTCGGCGCCGTCGAGATGCGAAAGCTGGTAATCTGCGCGCTCATCTGCATCATCGGCATATCTGGTGCCTATGCGGGCATCCGCTGGACGAAATGCAATCTGCGTGGGCGCATGGACGCCGTCTGCTGGCCGGCGCAGAAGATCTCGGATGAGGCAGAAGCCGTCTGGCACGCGGCGACGCCCGGTCGGCTCGACATCGTCGGCGGCCATAACATTGTTGCGCCGCTGGCGGGCCTCAATGCTTATGACAAGCCGTCGATCTTCACCGAGCTGAACATGCAGTACGCCCCCTGGATCACCAAGCAGCGGCTGCGCGATCACGGCATACTCCTGGTCTGGCCCGGGCGCGACGTGCCACCCTATCTGCAGGCGTGGCTTGGCAAACTGCCGGTCAAAACCGTTCTCTTCGACTGGTCGCTCAAGGCGCCGCCGATGGCGATCAGCTTTGCCGCCGTTCCGCCCGGCGCGCCGCAGCTGCCGAGTGTGATCGACAGCCTCGCCCAACCCGGCAACTGAAGCAGGTCGGGCGGTCCGCTGGACGAAGCAAGAGACAATGCCCATTTATGGGGAGATCCAACTTGCTTTTTGCGCAATTCCAGACGGAAAACCACTACGCATTTTTCCTGGAATTGCTTTTTGAGGAGACGTGATATGGCGACTTCGACCGAACGCGCAGTGCTTGCCGGCGGCTGTTTCTGGGGCGTGCAGGATTTGATACGGCGCTATCCCGGCGTCATCTCCACCCGTGTCGGCTACAGCGGTGGCGATGTGCCCAATGCCACCTACCGCAACCATGGCACCCATGCCGAGGCCATCGAGATCAATTTCGATCCGGCCGTCATCAGCTATCGCACGCTGCTGGAGCGCTTTTTCCAGATCCACGATCCGACGACCCGTAACCGGCAGGGCAACGATGTCGGAATGAGCTATCGCTCGGCGATCTATTACACGAGCGATGAACAGAAGCTCATCGCCGAAGACACCATCGCCGATGTCGACGCCTCTGGCTTGTGGCCGGGCAAGGTCGTCACCGAGGTCGCACCGGTCGGTCCCTTCTGGGAAGCCGAGCCTGAACATCAGGACTATCTGGAGAAATACCCCAACGGTTACACCTGCCACTTCGTCAGGCCGGGCTGGAAGCTGCCGGTTCGCGAGAAGGCGGTTTCGTAGGGTTTACAGGATCGGGGCCAAGGCCCCGATCCACACCTTGCCGCCGTCGCGAATCAAGCCTGCTGTGTCGGATAGAGGGTCAGGATATTGACGTTGACCCTTGGTGGCTGCGAGACCGCGAAGAGCATGGCGGCGGCGATGTCCTCGCTCTCCAGTTGCTCCATGTCGCCCAACCTTTGCTCGACAGCCAGCCGAACATCGTCGCGCATATTGGCGGTGAACTCGGTCCTGACCGCGCCCGGCTCGATCACCGTGACGCGGATGCCGTCCTTGCCGATTTCGCGGCGCAGTGATTCGGCGATAGCGCTGGCCGCATGCTTGGTGCCGGAATAGACCACCGACGGGTGGATGTAGCGGCCGGTGCCCGACGAAACGATGACGATGTGGCCTGATCCCTGCCGTTTCATTGACGGCAGCGCCGCGTTGATCGTGTAGAGCAGACCCAGAATGTTGAGGTCGACCATCTCCCGGTATTCGCGGGTGGTGGTGTTCTGGAAGGGGGCGGCGACGCCGACACCGGCAACATTGAACAGCAGGTCCAGCCGGCCATGGCTTTCCAGCACGCGCCGGACCATGGCTGTGGCCTGCGCCTCGTCGGTGATGTCGGTCTCGATGGCCAAGGCCTCGCCGCCGTTGTCGCGGATGCGTGCCGCCAGGTCGTCGAGACGCTGCCGACGTCGCGCCGCGATGGCGACGACAGCACCTTGCTCCGCCAGCGCCAGCGCGGTTGCCGCGCCAATGCCCGAGGAGGCGCCGGTCACCAAAGCGATTTTTCCGTTGAGTTTCTGCATGTTCGTTGCTCCTGCTCAGAGGGAAATTCAGGTGTGCTCGATGCCGATGATTGCAGCCGTTCGAGGCATGTCCTCAAGCTAGGCAGCAGAAGCCATACCGAAAATGCGATAGGATGCCATCATACTCATTGGAGAATCTGGCATAATGCGAGGTAGCGACTATGCCGAGCTGAAAGCCTTTGCCGCTGTCGTGGCGCATGGCAGCTTCGCCCGTGCCGCTGAGGATCTGCGGATTTCAGCGTCGACGCTCAGCCAGACGATCCGTCAGCTCGAAACGCGGCTTGGCCTGCGCCTGCTCAACCGCACGACCCGCAGCCTCTCCTTGACCGAAGCCGGCGCGCGCCTGCATGCGCGCTTCGCGCCGGCTATGGCCGAGATGGAGGCGGCGGTCGGCGATGCGACGGCCTTGCGCGACACACCGGCCGGCGTCTTGCGCGTCCATATGCCCAGCGTTGCCGCCGCCACCTATCTGGAGCCGTTGCTTGGCCGTTTTCATGAGGTATGGCCGGACATCGTGCTCGATGTGACGATCGACGATGCCGCCGTCGATATTGTCGAGGCCGGCTATGATGTCAGCGCCAGGCTCGGCGAATTTCTCGAAGCTGACATGGTCGCGGTGGCGCTTGGCGGCACGCAGCGCCAACTCGCCGTGGCCTCGCCGGACTATATCGCCCGTTACGGATCGCCGTCGGCACCGGCCGATCTGCTCCAGCACCGCTGTATCAATTGGCGCCGGCCGGGCAGTGCCGGGCCCTACGCATGGGAATTCGCCAGAGGCGGCGAATGGTTCTCGGTCGTGGTCAATGGTCCGCTTGTCGTCTCCAGCCGCGACATGGCGATTGCCGCCGCCGTGCAGGGCGTCGGCATCGCCTTTTGGGCTGAAGACCTCGTGCGCCCGTTGATCGATGCCGGCAAGCTGGTGTCGCTGCTGGATGATTGGTGCGCGGCCTTTCCCGGTTGGTTCCTCTGCTATCAGAAGCAGCGTCATACAGCACCAACCGTACGGGCCTTCGTCGATTTCCTGCGCCATGCGCATACTGGGCGCCAGACAACGCCTGTTGGTTGAAAGTTTGTCGCTCGACGGTCCGGTTTCGCAGGCCTGGCGCAATGCTTTTGGAGGAGCACACCAAAAAAACGGCTTTCGCTTCAACTCGAATGGTGCTTTAACCCGCGCATCCACAGGGGTGCTCCGTACGGTCGGGGCTGAGAAGGGGGCGGCAAGCCCACAGACCCTAGAAGCTGATCTGGGTAATACCAGCGGAGCGAGGCGGGCGATGTTTTCAGGCGCACAGATTTCCCTATATCCCATGGCCGACGATTTCGTCGGCGTCATCCTTGGCGCGCTGGATGGGCTCGACCCCTACCGCGATCGGCTCAGGATCGAGACCGACGACATCTCGACCTTGCTGGTCGGGCCGCCCGAAGTGCTGTTTCCGGCGATGCGAGACCTGTTCGTGGCGGCGGCACGCAGCGGCAAACATTGCGTGTTGTCAGCCACCATCTCGCGCGGCTGCCCTGGCGAGCCAGATGATCCGATCTGCCGTTCCGATGCGCTTGGTGGGCCTGTCGGCCCCCTCGGCCCGCGCAAGGATGCGGCAATCGCCGCGGTGCGTGGCGCGGCTTTGACCGGCCAGCCGGCGGCAGCGCAGTTCTCGCTCTATGTGATGGGCACCGACGACCACATGGAAGAGATCTATGGCTGCATCGATTTTCTCAAGCAGTCCGGCGTCTATGAGCGCTCGAAGCATTTCTGCACGAAATTGCGCGGGGATGCCGGCGCGATCTTTTCGGCGCTGGACGAAGCCTTCTGCCGCTTCGGGCCAGGCGCCGGCCACGTAACCCTCGACGTCACGGTCTCGGCGAACAGCCCGTCGGCCAGCTGAGCGGCCGCATTCGCGACCCCGTCAAAGGTTATGCCCGTGGTCTCATCATCAGCCGCTTCGAGCCCGATCGCGAGCCTTCTTGTCAAGGCAGCACCGGCCATGATTTCGGTCGGGTTGCTGCTGCTGGCTTGGGAGCTCTATGCCACTTATTCCGGCATCAAGTCGACGACACTGCCGGCGCCTTCGCGTGTGTTCGAGCAGGCGATGCTCAATCGCGAAGCGCTGGTCGACAATGCCATTCCGACCATCCGGGCCACGCTGATCGGCTTTGCCTTTTCGCTCAGCGCGGCCTTTGCGCTGTCGATGCTGGTCGACTTCTTCCGGCCGCTGCGGCGTGCGCTGTTTCCCGTCTTCATTGTCAGCCAGACCTTGCCGCTGGTGGCGATCGCGCCGCTGGTGGTGCTGTGGTTCGGCTTCGGGTTGATGCCCAAGATCATGCTGGTGGCGCTGGTCACCTTCTTTCCGATGCTGGTGGCGCTGGTGCAGGGCTACGAGGCGACGGAGGCCGAGATCGGGCAGATGCTGCGCGCCATGGGGGCAGGGCGCTGGCGCGTCTTCTTGTTGGCGCGACTGCCCTCGGCGCTGCCCTATTTCTTCGCCGGCCTGAGGATCTCCATCACCTATGCCGTGGTCGGCGCCATCTTCGCCGAATATGCCGGTGCCGCGAAGGGGCTGGGCATCTACATGCTCAACGCCAAGAACAATTTCCGCCCCGATCTGGTGCTGGCCGCCGTCGGTGTCAGCGCCGCGCTCACGCTCACTCTGTTTGGGCTGACGGTGCTCCTGCAGCGCCTTGCCATGCCCTGGGAACGGGCCGCCGGCCAGCACCCCGCCGGGACGGGGCCGTGGCGATGAGCCGGCTCGAACTGCGGCATGTGCGCAAGGCATTTGGCCGGCTCGACGTGCTCGCCGACATTTCGCTCAGCGTCGGTGCCGGTGAATTCGTCTCCATGCTCGGGCCGTCGGGCGCTGGCAAGTCGACGCTGTTCCAGCTTCTGACCGGCGCGCAGCACGGCGAGGGCGAGATGTTCTTCGACGGCACGCCGCTCGACGACCACGGCAGGCATTTCGCCTTTATGCCGCAGCGTGACGCGCTGATGCCGTGGCGACGCATCCTCGACAACACGACGCTTGGGCTCGAAGTGCAAGGCATCAGGCGCAAGGCGGCGCGGGCGCGCGTTGCGCCGCTGTTTGCCGAGTTCGGGCTTGCCGGCTTCGAACGGCATTTTCCGGCGCAGCTTTCGGGCGGCATGCGCCAGCGCGCGGCGCTGTTGCGCACCGTGGTGCAGGAGCGCGACATGCTTTTGCTCGATGAACCGTTCGGCGCGCTCGATGCACTGACCCGCACCGCCATGCAGCGCTGGCTCGAGCAGATGTGGCGGCGCCATCGCTGGACGGCACTGTTGATCACCCACGATGTGCGCGAAGCCGTCTTCCTGTCCGACCGCATCTATGTGCTGTCGGCGCGTCCGGCCAGCATCGTCCGCGAAATCAAGGTGCCGCTGCCGCGCCCGCGCAGCCTTGGCGGCGCTGACGCGTTGCAGACAAGCGCAATCGAGGCCGAGATACTCGACATCCTGCTCAACCCCGAGCCCAACCCGCACTCATCCAAAGGACACGACCATGACTGACTTGACGCGCCGGCAGGCCTTGTTGCTCACCCTTGTCTCCGGTCTTCCGCTGGTGGCCGGAGCTGGCCATGCCCAAGCACAATCGGCTGCGCAAAAGGTCACCGTCGCCCTCGACTGGACGGTCAACACCAACCACATCGGGCTGTTCGTCGCCCGCGACAAAGGGTTCTATTCCGAAGCCGGGCTCGAGGTCGACATCCTGCCCTACAGCGATACCGGTGCCGGCACCCTGGTCGCCAACCGCGTCGCCGATTTCGGCATCAACGGCACCATCAGCCTGTTCACCCAGAAAACCGCCGGAGCCGACCTGAAGGGCGTCTATGCCGTCGTGCAATCCGAAACCGGCCGGCTGGTGTTCAACGCGGCACGCAGCGAGATAAAAAGTCCGAGGAACCTTGACGGCCTGACCTATGGCGGCTTCGGCAGCGCCTGGGAAAACGCCCTGATCGGCACCATCATCCGCCACGATGGCGGTAAGGGCAATTTCGAGACGGTGACACTCGGCACTTCAGCCTATGAAGCGCTGGCCAACGGTTCGGTCGATTTCACGCTGGAGGTCTCGACCTGGGAAGGTGTCGAAGCCGGGTTGAAAGGCGTCAAGCAGCGCAGCTTCGTCTACGCCGACTATGGCGTGCCTGATGAGCACACGACCCTGATCTCCTCGAGCGAGGCCTATCTCCAGGCAAACCCCAAACCTGCGGCCGCCTTCGTCCAAGCGACGCGGCGCGGCTACCAATTCGCCGTCGACCATCCCGATGCGGCTGCCGCACTTCTGATCGCCGCCAATAAGGACACATTGACAAATCCGGCGCTGATCGAAGCCTCGCTGAAGGCACTGATCGATGGCCACTATTTGCGCGGGGACAATGGCGCAATCGGCACGATGGATCCGACCAAGATGCACGCGATTGGCGACTACCTCTTCGCTGCGGGCATTCTGCGCGATGCCGATGGCAAAGTTCTGACGCAACGCCCTGAATTCGCGGAGTACTTCAGCAACTCAACTCTGGGGTAGGGAGCCTATCTGATTCTCGAAACTTCGAAGGACTCGCGTGGCGTGGCAGCTTCCCGTCAAACGCGCACGCATTGGCAGATTCCAGCTAATTCCTCGCGATCTCGTAGAGCAGAGTGGTTATGCCGCCCGGGTTCACCCTGCAGCGACAAAGCGGCTGCGTAGAGTTTCGCCACGCGACAGGTGGCTCCGGTTTCCCGCGACATGACATGGTTGAGCACGGCCAATTGTGCACGCAGCGCCTCGGCGGCTTTGCTGTGGAGCCGAAGACAGCAGAGACGCGTATCTTTGCCTGGGGCCGGAGACATCCTGCTCGTGTTTCGCACGATCGTTGAAGGCGTTCGCTGGCGTCCGGAGACACATAAGCGCTTTGCTGCCGATCTGATCTTCTTGATTAACCGTACGGCAATGGTTGCGTGCAAAGGTCGCCCCGAGGGATAACCGGGTGCTTGGCCTTGCTCATGTCAAAAATTGAAACCCTTTCGCACGTCAACGACGAAGGGATTTTGTCCGCAGCCCGAAAGCGGGAAATCCTGGTCGACCTGCGGGAAGGCTTCTTTCGGCTCTGCTCGCTGGCTTTCGCGGGGCTGTTTGTCTATCGCGGCATACACCACCTCATGCTCGACCCGACCCGTATCAATGTGGCACTGGTGGCGACGTCCGAGATCCTAACCTTTACCTGGCTGCTTTTGTCGCGGCGGCCGCAGGTTCGCGACTGGAACCCGCTCACGGTGATCGTATCCGTGATTGCCAGCTTCGGTGTCGGCTTCATCACCTTCGAGCCGGGCGTTGCCATCATCCCGGTCTATGTCGCCGCGCCGCTGCAAGCCCTGGCGTTGAGTTTCGTGATCTGGGGCAAGGCATCGCTGGGGCGTTCGTTCGCCATTCTGCCGGGCAATCGCGGCGTGATGACCGGGGGTGCCTACCGCCTGGTGCGACACCCGATCTATGCCGGCTATCTGGTCGGCCATGTCCTGTTCCTGCTGTCGGCCTTTTCCTTCTACAATCTCGCCGTCTACGCCGTCATCACGTTCTTCCAGGTGCATCGCATCCTGCGCGAAGAGGCGCTGCTTGCCGCCACGGCGGAATATCGGGACTATATGAAGCGCGTCCGCTACAGGCTGTACTACGGGATCGTCTGACAACAAGGCCCGTGCACAACGTCGTCGTTTTGTCGGCAATCGCGCAGGCAGCGTTTTGGCATGACCCGCCTTCTATTCCTGTCTGGCGCAAATTGACGTCATCGGGGCAGCCGTGACGCCAATGCGTTGCGTTTTGATGCGGACCTTTCGCTGACGGGCTCGGGGACCCATCGCGGCGGCCTGACCAAAAAGTTCATGCGGTCTCTGGCCTGGCGCCGCCTCGAACAAATTCCATAAAAATCGATTCTTAACAAACTTCGAAATACATATCGATCATAACGATCCGCTTCACATCGTTATCACGAAGATTGTACGTCAATTTTATTATTTTTATACTTTTACAATTTCAAAAATTAACACCATCAATCGCGCTGGCGAAGCGCTTTGTGAAACTTAAGTTCACTCCCTGCGTAGGTTAATTCGCAATCGGCCTCTGGCTGACTGCCTTATCTCAACGGCAACAGGGAGAGTGTTATGACTTTTTCGATCAAAACAGTCGCCAGTGTGTTGGCAAGTGGTGCGGTAGTCTTCGTTCTTTCGCTGCCAGCGTATACTGCAGGGCTCGGTCTTGGCGCAGGCGCCTCGGTGGGCGGTAGCGGCGGCGTCAATGCCGGCGTCGGTGCGTCGGTCGGCGGCACTGGAGGCGTCAACGCAGGCCTCGGTGCTTCCGTAGGCGGCAGCAACGGCATCAATGCCGGTGCCGGCGCCGATGTCGGCGGGGCTGGCGGCATCACTGCCGGCCTCGGCGCCAGTGTTGGTGGAACGGGTGGAGTCGGCGTCGGCGTTGGCGGAGGCGTTGGTTCAATCAACCCGAGCAATCCCGGTAATCCGGGCACAACAGGGAACCTGGGCAACTTCGGAACACCGCGTACTTTGGGACATCCGAACCTGCCGGGTGTCGTCGCCGACATGTCGGACAGTCAAGTGGCACGGTTGAAGAGGCGCTGCGTCGATGTCCTCGGCAGTTCCGGGGACTACGACCGCGACCTGCGCCAACTGTGCCTTTTGATCGCACGTCGCTGACGCCAAGAGCGCCGGGAGCGGACTGGCCGTGAGGCTTTAACCGCACTCTCCTGGCGTCCGTCCGGTCGGAAAGCCCGCCATCCCGGCGGGCTTTCCGCACACCTGCATGATTGTTCCCGGGCGTCCGTCGTCGCTGCGGCGGCGGAACGCCATTGCGTCGAGAGCGTTTACATCTCGGCAACACGCGAATGGCGCAGTGTTCAGCTGGCGCAGAAGCGCACAAAAGGGAGCGGGAAGACCATGAGCTTGGGAACCATACTAATCATTATTCTTGTCTTAGCGCTGCTTGGGGGCTTCAGTGGCCTCGGTGGCGGTCCATTCTATGGCACCGGTTACTATGGCGGCGGCGGTCTGGGGCTCGTGCTGCTCATCATCATCGTGCTTGTCGTGCTCGGGCGGATCTAGCCGCTTGCTTGCCGAACCGATCGCAATCCCGTGACCGCATCGATTTCGGCGCGCACCGGAATGTGAACTTCGCAAGCCGGCTTGTGATCCGGCTTGTTTGGAAAACTTTGTAAGGTGATCGCGGTCCACACCCCCCGTGGAAACAAGAGGAAAGGGTCCCACCCCTTGTCCTCCTCCAAGGCCCGCTCCGGTTCGCCCGTGGCGGGCTTTTGCTTGGCGGTCTAGGAAACCGGCTTGCCGCCGACATCGAGTTCGGGCCAGGGGCCGGGGCCGATCGATTACTCCATGTCAGGCACGTCGCCGCTGACGAACAGGGTGTTCGGCGGACCGTACTCGCCAAGTGTCGGGTCGGCCTCGCGGCTCCAGGCGATGACGCCGACATGTTTTGCCGCCAGCGCCCTGGCCGTGCGTATGGCACGGTCCTCGCTCTGCTGGTCGGCAGGGCCGAAGGCCGGAAACAACTCGCCGTCATCGCCGCGGTCGAACGCGACCACGACAATCAGTCTGGGACTTTTCTGGCCTTGGGAATCGGACATCTTGCACCTTCCTCAGGAAATCTATCACACTACAAGGAACTAGGTCGGCACGTTCGATTTCGGGAGGTGGCGTGGTGCAGGACCAGCGTTTCGATGAGCCGGTGAGGATTGCGCTCGGGGCAAAGGCACATGGCAGCCCGTAAGGTCTGCCTGGCCGGGAAGGAAGGAAGCCTCGGCGGCACGAGCGGCGTTCATTAGCGCCGCAATCGAAGCGGATATCCTCGTTGAACCCCGTGAGATGTCGATGCCGTCCGGCCAAAATTGAATCAAGACTTGGCTCTATCTCTTGATTGATTGCGGTGTTTTCGGCGATCACGATCAGCTTTTCGGGTTCATGCTGCCCGGCCCGCCGACGCCTTGCAGACACTTCCGCACCATTCGCTGGCCGTTTGGCTTGCCTTCGGCATCCCGTTGACATGGTACCCACGTCCATATATTGAACAGGACTATACAGGTTCACTAGACAGGTACGCATATGAAGCGGCGCGCGGTTCAACTGTCTCCCGGCACGGGCAAGCCCGAGCAGATCGCCACTGTTCTGGAGCATGAAATCCGCTCCGGCGTGCTCGGCTTCGGCGACCGCCTGCAAAGCGAGAACGAGCTGGTCCAGCGCTTCTCCGTCAGCCGCAACACGATTCGTAAGGGCCTCGAGGAACTGTCCAGCCGCGGGCTGATCACCACCAAGGTCGGCATCGGCTCGTTCGTCACCTTTGACGGCATGCCGGTCGACGACGCGGTCGGCTGGTCGCGGGCGCTGGCCAATGCCGGCGCCAATGCCGAGACGCGGACGCTGCGACTGGAGGTGATCGAGGACGCAGACCTGGCTGCCTGGCTTGGCATTGAGAGCCCGTTTTTCATCGCCGTCGACCGGGTTCGCACCAACGCCAGCGACGGCCATGCCATTTCTATCGAACGCAGCCGGCTGCCGCTGTCGCCGGAACTGGAGGACGTGCCGCTGCGCGGCCTGCGCGAGGGTTCGCTGCACCAGACGCTGCGCGACGCGGGGCTCATTCCTGACCATGGTGAGGAATGGGTCGAAATCGAGATGCTCAATGCCGAGGATGCCGCCATCCTCGGTTGCCCGCAAGGCTCGCCGTTCCTGCGCGGCCGTCGGTTGACCCGCGCCGCCGACGAGCGGCCGATCGAGTATGTCACCAGCCTGCTCAACCCGGCGCATTTCGCGCTGCATATGAGGTTCTGAGCGATGTCGGATGCAGCGAGCAAGGCGATCGACCGCGCCATGGGCGCACTTGTCGGCGGGGCGATTGGCGATGCGCTAGGCATGCCGACGCAACTCCTGTCGCCGGCCCGGATCGCCGAGCTTTATGGCCATGTCGACGATTTCGTCGCCCCGGTTGCCGACCATCCGGTGTCGAAAGGGCTGCTGGCCGGCACCGTCACCGACGACACCGAGCAGGCACTGCTGCTTGGCCGCATCCTTGTGGAGTCCGGTGACCGTTTCGACCATGCGCGCTGGGTCAACGCACTGCTCGACTGGGAGCGCGAGGTCAAAGCGCGCGGCAGCTACGATCTGCTGGGACCGTCGACCAAGCGCGCCATCGATGCCATCAACAATGGCGTGCCGGCGGAGGAAGCAGGGCGCGGCGGCGACACCAATGGTGCGGCGATGCGCATTGCGCCTGTCGGCATCATGATGCCGCTGGAGCCGCTCGACGCGCTGGTCGCCAAGGTGGCGGAGACCTGCCAGGCGACGCACAACACTTCGATCGCCATTGCTTCGGCCGCCGCAGTCGCTGCCGCCGTCAGCTGTGGCGTCGCCGGCGGTGGCTGGCGCGCCGCATCCGACAGCGCCGTTGCGGCGGCGAGGCGCGGGGCCACGCTCGGCCATTGGGTGACCGGCGGCGACATCGCCGCGCGCATCGTCTGGGCGCAGGACATCGTGCGTGGCAAGGTGATGAAGGATGCGATCCGGCTGATCACCGATCTGGTTGGCACCGGCGTCGCCAGCCAGGAATCCGTTCCGGCCGCCTTCGCGGTGCTGGAAGTCGCCGGCGGCGATCCATGGCAGGCGGCCGTCATCAGCGCCAATCTCGGCGGTGACACCGACACGATCGGCGCCATCGCGGCCGGCATGGCGGGAGCCTGCGCCGGCTTTTCCCGATTGCCGCAGCAGCATATCGCCAGGCTTGTCGGCATCGACATGTCGGAGGTTCGCGCCCTTGCCTCCGATCTCATGGCGGTAAGGGTTGCGAAAAAAGGTTCCGGCAAGGACGCGGCGGCATGAGCGGGCGTCTCGTCCATATCGGCAGTGCCGTGGTCGACTATGTCTACCGCATCGATGCCTTGCCGGCGCCCGGCACGGAGAAGACCGCATCGAGCTTCGCCCAGGTCGCCGGCGGCGGCTTCAACATGATGGTCGCGGCCAGCCGTACCGGCATGAAGGTGGTGTTCGGCGGCCAGCTCGGCAGTGGGCCGAACGGCGACTTCCTGCGGGCCGCTTTCGCCAACGAGGGCATCGAGACGCTGACGCCGCCATCGCCCTTGATGGATAGCGGCAATTGCGTCGCCATGATCTCGAGCGACGCCGAACGCACCTTCGTGTCGTGGCCGGGTGCCGAGAGCGTGCTCAGCCCCGACATGATGGCGCCCGTCTCGGTCACACCGGGTGACTGGGTGTTCACCTCCGGCTACACGCTGAGCTACCCCGCAAGCCGTGACGTGCTCACCGACTGGATCGAAACACTGCCGGCGGACACTCCCTTCGTCTTCGATCCGACGCCGGTGATATCGGACATTCCGCGCCTCATCCTGTCACGGGTGCTGGCCCGCACCACATGGCTAAGCTGCAACGCGACGGAAGCGGCCGAGATTGCCGGTCCGGGCGACGTTGAAACGGTTGCCGCGCGGTTGCTGGAAGTCCATTGCCCGAAAGCAGCCGGCGTGGTCATCCGCGCCGGGGCCAAGGGCTGTCACGTACGGCGGGCCGACGGCTCGGTGCAGACCGTTGCCGGCTTCAAAGTTTCCGCCATCGACACCAACGGCGCCGGCGACACACATATCGGCGCCTTCGTCAGCGCGCTGTCGCGCGGCATCCCGCCTTTCGAGGCAGCGCGCTATGCCAATGCAGCGGCGGCGGTTTCGGTGACCCGCCATGGCGGTTCTTCGGCGCCGACCGATTACGAGATCCAGACATTCCTGAGCCATGCCGCCGACCCGTCGGGCGCACAGGGCCGGACACAGAAGGCCAATGCATAACTGCCAGAAAGCCTGACAAGCCCGGGAAGCGGGCAAACACAGAGAGGAACCAACCATGCGCATGCCTGACTTGACTGCTCTTTTGACGGCGACCGCCGTATTTACCTCCGCACTTGCGTTTGCCGCCAAGGCCGACGAAGTGCATGTGCTCAACTGGAAGGGCTACGGCACCGACGAGCCGTGGGCCGTCGAGGCTTTCGAAAAGGCCACCGGCAACAAGGTCATCAACGACTTCTTCAATTCCGAACAGGAAATGCTGACCAAGATCCGGACCAATCCCGGCCTCTATGACGTCGTCATGATCAATGCCGCCTTCAACGACCAGGCGATGGACGGAAAGCTGATCCAGTCGATCGATACGTCCAAGTTGCCGAACTACGCCGACATCAGCAAGGACAAGGCGGGATCGCCGATGCTTGTCCATGACGGCAAGGTCTATGGCGTGCCATGGGTGTGGGGACTGACAGCGCTCGCCATCAACGAGAAATCCTTCGACAAGCCGCCGACCAGCATCGCCGCGATGTGGGATGCCGCCCACAAGGGCCGCGTCGTCATTCGTGACGACGCCGTCGAGGCGGTGCAGTTCGGCGCCATCGCCACCGGCCAGAACATCAACGACATCAAGGATATGGATGCGGTCAAGACGAAGCTCACCTCGCTGATGCCGCAGATCAAGACCTTCTGGAGCTCGGAGAACGACTGGAACCAGATGGTCGCCTCCAACCAGATCGACATCGGCACCTACTGGAGCGGTTCTGCCGACCGCGCCAAGACGCATTTCAAGCTGCCGGTCTCGCTGGTCGTGCCGCAGGAAGGCGCCGTCGCCTGGCTCGATGCCTTTTCCATTCCGGCCGGCGCCAAGAACGTCGCCGGCGCCGAGGCCTTCATCAACTACATGATCGACCCGAAATTCTATGTCGAATGGGTCACCAAGGTCGGCGCTCCGGTCTCGGCTAGCACGAAGGCGGTGGAAGCGCTGCCCGAGGATGCCTTCAACCGCAAGGTGATGGGGGACCCCGAAGTGGCCAAGCGCATCCAGTTCCAGGCGCCGATAACCGACGCGCAGCGCGAAGCCTATCTGGCGCTGTGGCAACAGCTCAAGGTCGACGTGAAATAAGGCCGACATCCGGGCCAGCCGGCGGTTCGCGCCGGCTGGTTCTTTCAATCCTGGGGAGGAGGGTATCATGGCAGCTGCGACAGCGTCGCGAAGCGGGCTGAGATCGGCATTGCCGCTGCTGGCGCCGGCCTATCTCTGGCTGACGGTGGCGATCTTCCTGCCGCTCTCGGCCATGGTCTTCTTCTCGTTCATGACCGAGCTGCCCCTGTCTGGGAAGCCGTGGGCATTCACGCTCGGAAACTATGCCGCCTTCTTCTCGCAGAGCCTCTATCTGACGCTGCTGCTCGCCTCGCTGCGGCTAGGCCTTGAAGTGACGCTGTGGTGCATCGTCATCGGCTACCCCGCGGCTTACGTGCTGGCCAAGGTGCTGAAGGGCCGCAGCCGCGAGGCGATCTTCCTGCTCGTCATCCTGCCGTTCTGGTCGAACGGCCTGGTGCGCATCTTCTCCTGGGCGATGGTTCTGCGCGAAGGCGGCATCCTCGACACGGCGCTCAACGCAGTGCTGCCGTTCAAAATCAACATCGACCTCATGTATTCCTATCCGGCCGTGATCATCGGGCTGGTGCATTCCTATGTGCCCTACATGGTGTTGACCTGCTACCTGACCCTGCAGGCGATCGACGACTCGCTGATCGAGGCCGGGCGCTCGCTCGGTGCCTCGCGGCTACAGGTGCTGAAGCGCGTGATTATTCCGCTGTCGATGCCCGGATTGGTGGCCGGCGCAGCACTCATCTTCGTGCCGGTTGTCGGCTCGTTCATGGAGCCACGCATCCTCGGCGGCCGCACAGGCACCTTCTACGGCACGGTCATCGAGGACCAGTTCGTCGCCGTGTTCAACTGGCCGCTGGGTGCGGCGCTCTCCTTCATCCTGCTGGCCGTCGTGCTGGTAATTCTGGCGGCTGCCTCGCCAGTACTCAAGAGGGCCGCGTGATGGCGACAACCCGCGTCCTCGAATGGCTCGGCCGCCTTTACATCTGGCTGCTGCTGGCCTTTCTCTATTTGCCGATCATCATCATGGCGCTGATGTCGTTCAACGTCTCGCCCTTCTACCAATTGCCGTTCGAATGGACGACGGAGTGGTACGCATCGCTGTGGCAGAACGATCAACTGATCGCCGCCACCTGGAACAGCGTCGAGATTGCAGTCATCACCACCGTCATCTGCACGGTACTTGGCTCGGCGGCGTCGCTTGCGCTCTATCGTTACGAATTTCGCGGCAAGAAATTCCTTCAGGCGCTGCTGTTTCCGCCGATCGCCATTCCGTGGCTGATCACCGGCACGGCGATGCTGATCTTCTTCTTCGGCGTTGGCATCGGCCGCGGGTTGCATGCCATCCTGCTCGGCCATGTGGCGCTGGCGCTGCCATATGTCATCGTCGTCGTTTCGGCCCGTCTGCAGACCTTTGCGCCGGAACTGGAGGAGGCGGCGCGCTCTCTCGGCGCCAACCAGTGGCAAGTGACCGCGCGCGTTACGTTGCCGTGGATCATGCCCGGCGTCATTGCCGGTGGCCTGTTCGCCTTCGCCGTCTCGTTCGACCAGTTCGTGGTGTCCTATTTCCTGGCGACGCCGGGGCAGACGACGCTGCCGGTCGAAATCTACGCCGCGATCCGCAAGGGCTTCACGCCCGAGATCAACGCGGTCTCGACGATCATCATTGTCGTGTCGATGGCACTGATGCTGCTCACGGCGCGCTTCTTCAAATTCGGCGGAGAGAAATAATGGCCGGCGTACAGGTATCGAACGTCTCGCGCAGCTTCGGCGCGCACAAGGCGCTGGACGATGTCTCCATCGATTTCGCCGATGGCGGCTTCTATGCGCTGCTTGGGCCGTCGGGCAGTGGCAAGACCACGCTGCTGCGCCAGATCGCGGGGTTCGACTTTCCGGATTCCGGCCGCATTGCCATTGGCGGCGAGAGCGTCGAGCGGGTGCCGGTCGAGAAGCGCCGCATCGGCATGGTGTTCCAGAACTATGCGCTGTTTCCCAATATGAGCGTTGCCGACAATGTCGCCTTCGGCCTGTCGGTGCGCGGCGAGGCCAAGGCGGTGATTGCCGCCGAGGTGCAGGCCGCGCTCGATCTTGTGCAACTCGGCAAGCTCGGCGGCCGACGCCCGCACCAGCTGTCGGGCGGTCAGCGCCAGCGGGTGGCGCTGGCACGGGCCATCGTCACCAAGCCGCGGGTGCTGCTGCTCGATGAGCCGCTCGGCGCGCTCGACAAGGCGCTGCGCGTCGACATGCAGATCGAACTGAAGCGCATCCAGCGAGAGATCGGCATCACCACAATCTTCGTCACCCACGATCAGGAAGAGGCGCTGACGATGAGCGACCGCATCGGCATCTTGCGCGACGGCAGGCTGGTGCAAGAAGGGCCGCCGGAGGAAATTTATGACCGGCCAAAGAGCGAGTTCGCCGCCACTTTCCTCGGCGACGCCAACATCTTTCGTGGCGACAGCACCGGCAACGGCATCCGCCTGGCGGACGGCACGGCGATCGCTGCGGGCGCGGGCGCGACGCTTGCCGCCGGCGCCAAGGCGAGTTGCGCCGTGCGGCCTGAACGCATCCGCATTGCCACCGATGCCGGGGTTTCCAATGCCACCGACGCGAACGTGCTCAAGGGCCAGGTTTCCAAGCGCATCTTCGCCGGCAACAACAGCACGTACTTCGTCGACCGTGCCGGCCAGACGCTGAAGGTCATTGTGCAGAACACCGGCATCGAGCGGCTGTCGGAGGGCCAGGACGTGGTGCTGCGCTGGTCGCCGGAGAGCACGGTGCTGATCGCTGCGGGCTGAGATCTGCAACGGGTCTTGCCAGACCGTTCGCAATCAGGGACAGCATAGCCGGGCAAGAGTCCGGAGTGGCGATGACCTTGGAACTGAGTGGGCGGGACCAGTCGATGCTCGATGGCGAGCAGGGCCAGTCGGCAGCCGCTGCGATGAAAATCCTGGTCGCGTTTTCCAATGCAGTTGGAGCCGGCAGCCTGCTCGATATTGCCGGCGCCCATATCGATGGCTGCCTTTACCACGGCAAGGCCGGGCTCGATTTCGTCGAACGGCTGGTCGAGGGCGGTGGCCGTGTCCGGGTGCCGACGACGCTCAATGTTGGTTCGTTCGATCTCATCCATCCCGGCATTGTGAAGATGCCGGCGGCGGAGGAAGCGCCGGCGCGGCGTCTGATGAAGGCGCATCTCGAACTCGGCTGCCAGGCGACGTTCACCTGCGCACCCTACCAGACGCGGTTCCGGCCGGGCTTCGGCGAGCAGATCGCCTGGGGTGAATCCAATGCCATCGTCTTTGCCAATTCGGTTATCGGCGCGCGCACCAACCGTTATGGCGATTTCATCGACCTCTGCTGCGCCATGACCGCGCGTGCGCCGGCCTGGGGCCTGCATCTGAGCGAGAACCGGCGCGGCCGCATCCTGTTCGACCTGGCCGTTCCTGAGCCGGAGCCGAGCGACAGCCTGTTCGTCGGCGTCGGGCTGTTCATCGGGCAAGCAAGCGGCGATCGGATTCCGGTGATCGCCGGCCTGCCACAACCGCGTGACGAGGACCAACTGAAGGCGCTGGGTGCTGCGGCGGCAACCACCGGCGCGGTGGCGCTGTTCCATGCGGTCGGCATCACGCCAGAAGCGAAGACGCTCGATGAGGCGTTCCAAGGCCATGCGCCAGAGGCTTCGATCCGCATCAGCCGCGCCGACATCGATCAAGCGCTGGCCAGGCTATCGACCGTGCCTGATGGTGCGCCGCTGGCGGCCGTGTCACTGGGCACGCCGCACTTTTCCCATGACGAATGGATGCGTCTGTTGCCGATGGTGCGCGAGATCGCGCCGGCCAGGCGTATCCCGATCTATGTCAACACCGGTCGCGCGACGCTGACGCGATTGCAGGAGGAGGGCGCGCTGGCTGGCATGGAGGGGTTCGGCTTGATCCCGGTCGCCGACACCTGCACTTATGTCACCTCGATCCTCGAGCGCTTGGACGGCGTGGTGATGACCAATTCCGGCAAATGGGCGCATTACGCGCCGGGCAATATCGGCGTGTCCGTCGCCTTCGCCGACATGAGGGATTGCATCCGCTCGGCTGCGATCGGGCATGTTGTGCGGAGTGCGTCATGATTTGGTCGACTGACACCGGGGTCGAGCGGTTCGGGACCTTCCAACTGGCCGGTGAGGCCGAGGGCCGGGCGCTGGCTTTTTCGCAGCCGCTCAGCTTCTGGGGCGGCGTCGACGCCGAGACTGGCGACATCATTGACCATTCGCATCCCGGTCTCGGCCAGAATATCGCCGGCAAGATCCTGGTGATGCCGAGCGGGCGTGGCTCGTCCTCCTCATCCTCGGTTCTGGCCGAGGCGATCCGCAAGGGCACGGCACCTTCCGGCATCCTTCTGGAGCGGCCGGACCCGATCCTGGCGGTGGGCGCCATCGTCGCCGAATTCCTCTACACCATTCGCATGCCGGTGGTGGTGTGCGACATTGCCGGTGTCGCCTCCGGCGACCGGATCGCGATCGGCCTCGACGCGGATGGCCGGGCGATCGTCAGCATCGGGACACGCCCAGACTGAGTGGCTTGGAAGTGCTGCCTCGCGTCGCCACTTCGAACAGACGGCGCGCGCTTATCAGCGCGGCCTTCGTCATTCCTGGTCTGAATCGTCGGTCGTCACAACCCCATGATGGGAAATGATGGTGTCGGCCTTGGCCGAGGCGCAGGCCATCGCGTTATATCCTGTCCTCCACGGGAGGAATGGATGGCAGGCACGGATTTCGAGCCGGATGTGAAGATTCGCACCAGGGAATACCGGATCGGCTGCGTCGGTGCCGGCATGATCATGGCCGAATGCCATCTCGCCGCCTATGCACAAGCCGGCTTCCCAGTGGTCGCGATTGCTTCGCGTACGAAAGCCAGCGCCGAAAAAGTGGCCGGGCGCTGGGGCATCCCAACCGTTCATGAGACGCCGGAACAGCTGATCGAGGACGACCGGGTCGAGATCGTCGATCTTGCCTTTCCGCCCGACCAGCAACCGGCGCTGATCCGCCATGCGCTGAAGCAGAAGCACATCCAGGCGATCCTGGCGCAGAAGCCATTGGCGCTGTCGGTAGAGGAAGCGGTCAGGCTGCGCGACGAAGCGGCCGGGTCCGGCAAGATACTCTCGGTCAACCAGAACATGCGCTACGACCAGTCGATGCGTGTGCTGAAACAAATCATCGATAGTGGCGCGCTGGGCGACATCGTCTTCGCGAAGATCGACATGCATGCGATCCCGCACTGGCAGACTTTTCTTGCCGACTATGACCGGCTGACGCTCGCCAATATGAGCGTGCATCATCTCGACGTGCTGCGTTTCCTGTTCGGCGATCCGCAAGAGATCACGACGCTGACGCGCAAGGATCCGCGCACGAAATTCGACCATTCCGACGGCATCACCGTGTCGACGTTGCGCTTCCCGTCCGGGGTGCTCGCCGTGTCGCTGGAGGATGTCTGGTCCGGTCCGCGGCAGGAGGGCTACAAGGACGACCAGCACATCAACTGGCGCGTCGACGGCACCAGGGGTGTCGCCAAGGGCACCATCGGCTGGCCGACGGGCGTGGCTTCGACCCTGACCTATGCCTCGGCCGAGACGACCGGTGGCGAGTGGGTGACGCCCACCTGGGACACGATGTGGTTCCCGCACGCATTCATCGGCGTTATGGAACAGCTTCAGCATGCGGTGAAGACGGGCACGCCACCGGCGCTGTCCGTCGCCGATAACGTCAAGACGATGGCGCTGGTCGAAGCCGGCTACCGCTCCATGGCACAAGGCCGCACGGTCAAGCTGTCCGAGATATCGATCGACTGAACATCTGGCCGCCGAATCGCGTGGCGGCTGAATCGCTTACCGGGAGGAGTTCACATCATGATGCAGGCGGGTATCTTCACCGGCTATTTTCCCTATGGCCTCGAAGAGGTGGCCCGGCGCATTCGCGCGCTCGATTTCAACACGGTACAACTCGATCTGCATTTCAGGGATATCGACCTCTCGGCTGGGCAGATCACCAAAGATAAGGCGAGGACTGTGCGGGATACGTTCCGCGACCACAATCTGCCGGTCTGCTGCGTTTCCGGCTACACCAACATCATCCACCCGGACAAGGTCGAGCGCGACAAGCGCGTCGGCTATCTCAAGGAGATCATCCGCAACGCGCGCGAATTCGGCTCGCCTTACGTGATCTCGGAAACAGGCACCTACAACACCGAATCCGATTGGGTGCACCACCCCAGGAACAAGACTGAGGAAGGATTCGAGGAATGCCGTAAGGTGATCTCCGACCTTGCCCAGACGGCCTATGACCATGGCGCGGTCTTCCTGCTCGAAACTTATGTCAACAATGTCGTCGGCTCAGTCGAGGAAACGGTCAAGATGTTCGCGCAGGTCGACCATCCTGGTCTTGGCCTGCTGATGGATCCGACCAATTATTTCGAGGCGCACAATATCGACCGCATGGACCAGGTGCTGAACCAGGTGTTCGACACGCTGACCGACAAGATCAGGATCGCGCATGCCAAGGACGTCAAGCGCTCCGGCAGCGACAAGTCGGAGAAGCACGCCGACATTGGCGATGACAATGCTTCGGAAGGCCTCACCTTTCGCGGCGTCGGCGAGATCGAATTGCCGGCGCCCGGCCTCGGTTCGCTCAATTATGATCTTTATCTCAAGCGGCTCAGCGAAAAGCACCCGAACATCCCGGTCATCATCGAGCATCTGACCGAGGACGACGTGCCACGCGCCAAGACATTCCTCGATGGAAAATTCCGCGCCAACGGCCTTTGAGGACCGCACGGGAGGCGACGATGGCGACGGTCAAGACAAAGCGCGACTACAGCCTGGTCGGTGAAAGCACGCGGATCGCGATCGAGACCGGGCTGGCCTCCGCCGAGTGGTATCACACAGACGTGCCGCGCAAGACTATGAAGGAGCTGATGCAACGCTCCGATATGCCGGCGATCCGCGACACCCTCATCTGGATCGCCGCCATATTGGGCTCGGCTGCCGGCGGCATCTGGTTTTGGAGTTCATGGTGGTGCGTGCCGTTCTTCTGCGTCTACGGTGTGCTCTACGGCTCCTCCAGCGACTCGCGCTGGCACGAATGCGGCCACGGCACAGCCTTCCGCACCCGCTGGATGAACGACGTCGTCTACCAGATCGCGAGCTTCATGCTGATGCGCAATCCGGTGACCTGGCGCTGGAGCCATGCCCGACATCACACCGACACGATCATCGTTGGCCGCGACGCCGAGATCGCGGTGATGCGTCCGCCGGATCTGTTGCGCGCCGCACTTGCCTTCACCGGCGTCCTCGATTTCCGCTATTCGCTGCCGACGCTGGTGCGCAATGTGTTCGGCAAACTCTCGCCGGACGAGAAAAGCTTCGTGCCGGAGATGGAGCAGCACAAGGCGGTCATCGCCGCGCGCTGGCAGATCGCTATCTATCTCGCTGCGATCGCGCTGGCGCTCTACCTCTGGTCGTTCCTGCCGCTGGTGCTGATCGGCCTGCCGCGCCTCTACGGCAGCTGGCACATGGTGCTGACCGGCCTGCTTCAGCATATCGGGCTGGCCGACAATGTCACCGATCATCGGCTGAACACGCGCACCGTCTACATGAACCCGATCAGCCGTTTCATCTATTGGAACATGAACTACCACGTCGAACATCACATGTTTCCAATGGTGCCCTATCATGCGCTGCCGAAGCTGCATGAGTTGATCAAGCATGATCTGCCGGAACCGAACCCTTCGATGTGGCATGCTTATCGCGAGGTCTGGCCGGTACTGATCAAACAGCTCCAGTACGAGGACTATTTCCTCGAGCGCGAATTGCCGCCGACGGCACGGCCGTACCGCGACGAATTCCATGCGCTGACCGTCCCGGCGGCAGCGGAATAGGGGAGAACCAGATGGCCGGCTGGGTTGAAGCGTGCGGCGTCGATGATGTCGAGGAAGAAGACGTCATCCGCTTCGACCATGGCGGTCGCACCTTCGCCATCTATCGCAGCCCGGATGACGAATTCTTCGCCACCGACGGCTACTGCACGCATGAGAAGGCGCATCTGGCTGACGGGCTGGTGATGGACGACATCATCGAATGTCCCAAGCACAATGGCCGCTTCAACTACAAGACTGGTGCTGCCAAGGGCGCACCAGTGTGCGTCGATCTCGCGACCTATCCGGTGAAGGTCGAGGCTGGCAAAGTGATGATCCAGATCGGCTGACCTGCCGCAGCACGTAACAGAGGGAATTCTTTCGATGAGCCGAAAAAGACCGACGGTGGCGGACCTGCGCGCCATGAAGGGCAAGCGCCAGCTCACCATGCTGCGCGTGCTGACGATGGACGAGGCCGAGGCCGCCGAGCGGGCAGGGGTCGACATCGTCTCGGTGCCGCCAGAACTGGTGCTCAACCCGCAATACCGCGATGCGGCGCCCAGCCTGTTCACCATGCCGGGGGAGAATTTCTTCGAGATCGGCACGGCGGACGATTTCCTGCACTGGGCCTTCCGGCTCTATAAGGCCGGCGCAGACGCGGTCTATTGCAGCGCCGGCTACGCCACGATCAAGCGGATGGCCGACGACGCCATCCCGGTCATCGGCCATGTTGGCCTCATTCCATCGCGCGCCACCTGGACGGGCGGCTTCAAGGCTGTTGGCAAGACAGCCGACACCGCCATGGAGGTCTTCGCAGCGGTGAAGCACCTGGAGGCCGCCGGCGCCATCGGCGCGGAGATCGAAGTGGTGCCGGTCGAGGTGGCGAAGGCGATCTCGGAGCGGACGTCGCTGATCATGCTGTCGATGGGGGCGGGGACCGGCTGCGACGCGCAATATCTGTTCGCCGACGACATTCTCGGCCAGAACCGTGGGCACATGCCTCGCCACTCCAAGGTCTATCGCAATTTCGCCGCCGAATATGATCGTTTGCAGGCTGAGCGGATCGCGGCGTTCTCC